>JBHLRO010000002.1:0-452562 GCA_048882505.1 Candidatus Thorarchaeota archaeon | reverse complement strand
GCTGGTCCTCCTGGCATAGGAAAAACTACCACCGCAGAGGCCATAGTTAATGAAATGTTCCAACCCGGGGACCGAACTGCCAATGTTAAGAGATTGAATGCCTCAGATGACCGAGGAATCGGAGTAGTTCGCGAAGATATCAAAAATTTTGCCCGAATCATCCCCTCAGGATCTGCGGCCTTCAAAATCATTATTCTCGATGAAGCGGATCAAATGACCAGCGAAGCCCAGCATGCATTACGTCGAACTATGGAACAATACAATGCAATTACCCGTTTTATCTTAATCTGCAATTACAGTTCGAGGATCATCCCTCCAATTCAATCGCGATGTGCTATTTTTCGGTTCCGTAATCTAGAAAAAGGCGAAGTTATGGAACGTTTACGATTTATTGCTGGTAAAAAGGACTTAGCAATAGATGATGAGGCATTAGAGGCACTATACGATAGTTCTGAAGGAGATATGCGGCAAGCTATCAACGCGCTTCAAGCCGCCTCCGTACTGGATACCAAGATAACATCAAAAACGGTCCAGACCGTTCAAGGTTACGTGAAGCCCGATCAAGTAAGAAAAATCATCCAAGAAGTGATCAAACCCCAGCCCAACTTCCTAACCGCAAGGAAACTGCTTCAAGATTTAATGGAAGTGTACGGACTCTCAGGACAGGATATTGTCAGATATCTTAATAGGGAACTAATACGATTTCCAAACGAGAAATTTTCGGATACAGTGCGGTTTACAGCACTATCAATGTTATCAGAAATTGATTATCGTCTCTCAGCTGGTTGCAATCCTCTGGTTCAGTTTGATGCGTTTCTAGCGAAATTCATTGTAGCAGCTCAGAGCAGATAGAGGAATCAACCCTTGTGGGTTCAGAAGTATGCCCCAACACGGCGTTCTGAAATTGTGGGGAATGAGAAGAGCGTTAATTCTATTGTGGTATATTTAAATCGCTTTCGTAATCCATCCCTACGGGAAAAGCTAGAAAAAAAGGCCCTCTTATTGCATGGTCCACCTGGCATCGGAAAGACCAGCTCAATCCTAGCCATTGCCTCGGCATTGAATTTCGATGTTGTCATGGTAAATGCAAGTGATAAACGTAATAAAAGATCTTTGAAAGCCATCCGTCAGGCTTCTTCTTCTAGATCTCTCAAGGAAGATTTGGAAGCCAAAATTGGGCAAATTTTGCTTATTGACGAAATTGACGGGTTGAGCGGGACTGCAGATAGAGGCGGAATCCGAGAAATTATTGAAATCATTGAACAAACCCGTGTTCCAATAATTCTAACAGCCAATGATGTATCTCCACAGAAATTCAAGAGCCTCCTAAGACATTGTGAACTTCGGGAATTTGAAAACCCGTCACCGCAAGAAATCGCACGTATATTGAGAAGAATAGCTGATACAGAACTGATTCAAGCCTCGGATGAAGTTCTTCTAGATATTATCGAAAAAAGCCAAAATGACATCAGAGGATCGATCAATTCTTTTCAAACAATCGCATCGGAAAGAAGTCAGATCACACCAGACGATATTAGCGTGCTTTCTTTTCGAGATCAAATGGTTGCTACCAAGGAATTTCTTGATACCATTTTTATTGCACGCGACGGTGATAAAGCGCACGAATTGACTCGTCAACTTAGTGATATGACCTACAGTAAATTACTGCTTATTCTCCGCGATCTCGCCATTGATTATCTGCCCCGAAACAGCTACACCACCATTGCCAAGATCTATGACATCCTCGCACAGGCTGATTTAGCCTTAACACGTGCCCAAAGACAACGGTTTTGGAACCAACTGAGCTATTTTTATAATTTTATCACGCGAAATTTGGCAAACTTCGTTCCATCCCATGAGAACTCCCCTACATTTCCTGATTTTCGTCTTCAGGTGCCACAATATTGGATCCTCCTTTCCAGATTAAGAAGAAAAAGGAAAATTGCGTTAAAAGTCGCTAGAGTATGTAATATCTCAGAAAAAGATGCTTTGAACATTTATCTTCCATATATAAAGGTTATTTTCGAAAATAACGCTGAAATGGCGGCGCATCTTGCGCTCGATTTTCGATTCTTTGATATTGCGCCTGGAAAACGCCAGATGAGAATAGTATGGAATGGAGAGATTGATCACCTCTGCAAACAAAAACAGACAAACCGTGAAATAAAGAAGATCATCCGCACACTTTATCCTTCAGTAGAAAGGGTCATCAGGCGGGAGATTGATCCAACTATCTTGCAAGAAATTACCAGCCAGCAAAAAATCTCGGATCAAAAACCTGGGACTATACAAGAAACAAACAGAATCGATAATAACCATCTATCAACTGATGACAAGAACTTAGAAAACTCACAACCTCCAACAAGCCATGAAAATCGTAAAAAGAAGAAGAAAAGGGCAAAGAAAAAGGAAAAATCACTCACTGATTTTTTCTCATCGGAAATTTAAGTTAAATGGCTTAGAAGGAATTTTGCTTTTTCTTGGATATAGCTGATCCGAAACCCATTGGCCTCATTGGCCACACGTTGAATCATCCGTTCCGTGGCTTCGTCGTTGCCCTGATGTTTGAGAATATAGGCACGAAGCAATCCAGCGTCAAGAATCGCGCTGATTGATCCTGAAGCCGATGCATATTCCTCAACGGTCGTGCAATGTCTTGTTGCCAGTTCGATGTTATTGTGTCCTTCTATTGCCATGTACGCCAAATTCATGTGAGAATCAAGGGATATTCGGAGATCCGATAGATCAGTAGTATTTATTTCAAGGGAACTCTGATACCATTGTGATGCTTTTTCGAATTCGCCTGTTAAGAGATAAACATAAGCTATGCTTTGATAGATCTGTGACTGTGTATGGATGGAGGTCCAATTGGAATTCAAAAGATCTAGGGCATGTTTGAGAAGTCTCAGTGCCTCCCTTGCGTGAGAATGCATTACCAGCAATTCCGAAAGAAGGGCTACATTCTGAGGATTTACAGCATGCTTTTCCTGAAACAAAGGTTGGAGAGTTTCAATAGCTTTCGGAAAGTCACGTTTATTACGATACATCATCGCCTCAGATCGCAAAAACTGAGAGTACAAAGGGAGTATTGGGTCCAATTGGCGAGGAAAAGTCAGCCTTTTGGCGAAATAGCTCTGTGCACTATCCAGATCACCTGTAAATATTGCGATCAGTCCCTTTAAATGTGCAATTTCAAGTTGGGCTTGGTGACGTGGTGTTGTTGTGAATTCTAGTTGACTTATGGCTTTTTCTGCATAGTCTAGATGTTTTTCTGCCTTATCCCAGGAATTAAGACCGATCAATGATTTAGCGTAATTCACATTACTCTGGAAGAAACGAAAGCCCTTGGTGGGATCCTCCTTCCCCTCGGCCTGAATTGTCGACCTTAAAGCCCGAAGAGCCCAATCATGTGAATCTAAATATCGGTTCAACTTCCTGTAAAAGATGCTCAAATGTTCCTGGGTTTGTTGTATCCCGATAGATGACCTTGCCTCTTTATGAAGCTCCAATTCCTGCATTAGTTTCTCCAGAGTTTTCGTGAACAATCCTAGAGTCCAGTATGAAGAGGCCATCTCCTGAAATTGGAGTTTTTTGGCTGTATCATTCATCGATTGCAGTAAACGTTCGGTTCGATGGAGAAAATACAAGCCCTTTGATGCCAAGCCTGATTTCTGAGCAAGTAGAGCCCCTACTAGGCCTGCAAACTTGGCAGCTGTTTCGCGGTCAAATTCAATGATTTTATTCACAGCAAGCTCAAAAAAAGCCACCGCTCTCTTGATTTTGTTCATTCGGTAGTTATCCAAAGCTTTGGTAGCAAAATTGACAGCCTCGAGATAGGCGGCAAGTGGAGGCGCAGATTTTAAGGCATCCCCCTGTACGATTCTTATCAGGTTCTGAACGACATCAAACTGGTGAATGAATTTTTGTTGTTTTTCTGGACTGAGTTGTTGGTTTGGATCGTCTTCAGGAAGACAAAGTCGAAGGGCTTCATCAAATCGATTTTCATCGATAAAGTTCCACATGATCTTTGCTGTCCTAACTTCTGCTTCCCGCTCGTTCTTTGTCTGGGCCAAAACTCGATTATAAAAAGTCTTAAATACTTGAGCACAGTTTTTTTGGAAATGAAACGCCTCTCGCAGACTTTCATCGAATTCGACCATTCTACCGGTGACCATGTGAGAGAACAATTTTCCATAGACGAGGTAGTTACTTTCTGTATCGAAAAACTCGTCCAAATATGCCAATATCGTGTTTTCTCGTTGTTCCAAGGTGGCTAGTCTAAACTCATCGTAGAATAAGGGTTTGACTGGCTTCATTTCGTCACATCTTGTATGGAACAATCCTCGAGCAACAAGGAAGAATAAAAGAATAAAAGAATTTTCTTAATTATATGAAAGAAAATGGCTAGTCATTCCAGCACAAAGTCCAGTAAAATCACCACGATCCGTGACATCCTCCCGAAATATAACATAAATTGTGTTCTTATCCCCCTAGGAATAAATTTCAGGTGGGTATTCGGGATTCTTGAGGAACCGAGCGAACGTCTTGTCTTGGCCATTTTAACACCTGAAGGATCCCCTGTAATTGTGGCACCCGCGTTTGAAGTAGATCGAATGAAACGCACAACAGGTGTCTCCGAGGTAATTGGTTGGGAGGAACTTCAAGACCCCTACACAGTGGTACCGAATTTAGTCGGAACGTGTCAGAAGATCGCGATAGATCCTAAAATGTGGTTCTCAGTTTACTCCCTTCTAGTGAAAAATCTCCCTAGAAATATCGAGATAGTATCAGCAGCTCCTATATTTGATGCAGGAAGGGCAATTAAGGATGAAACAGAGCAGAAAACTATCTTAAAGGCTTCTCAAAGAAGCGGAGATGCAATCGTGAAAACGCTAGAAGAACTTGAAACAGGTATAACAGAAACGGAGCTCCAAGAAATACTCATCGAACGTCTAACCTGGGGTCCTCGCGAAAAAACATTCTGCCTCGTGCAATTCGGCGACAATTCAGCCCTTCCTCACTATCACGGAGGCGAAAGACGACTGAAAAAAGACGACGTGGTCTTAATCGATGCGGGTGGAACCTTAAACAATTATTGGGGGGACATTACGATGACTACGGTGTTTGGGGAGGCCTCTTCTCGGTTCAAAGAGATTTACGACATCGTTTTCAAAGCCAATACTTACGGAAAAGACGCGGTCACTGAAGGAAAGTTACCCTCCGAAGTTGATAATCATGCCCGCGAATATATTAGCAGTAGAGGATATGGCCAGTATTTTACTCATCGAACAGGTCATGGACTTGGTCTAGAAGTTCATGAACACCCTTATATCGTAGGAACCAATCGATCTCCACTGTCCACAGGTAATGTATTCACCATAGAACCAGGGATTTATCTACCAAATGAATTTGGTGTTCGAATAGAGGATAACGTAATAAGGACGGACGATGGAATACTAACCAGTAATATCCCACGTTATGAAATGCTGGAAGTATAATTAATCAATAAACGGTGCTAGAAGGGTGCTAGATGGAATTTAGCAGAAAAGTACAAGTCACAGGAGCTGGAGACACGCGTATTATATCGCTCCCGAAGGACTGGGCAGAACGACATCAACTTACCAAAGGTTCCAATATAGTAATCAAGGAATTATCAACGGGGGATCTGATTATTTATCCGCAGAAATCTCCCATACCATCAAAGCGAATTTCCAATATTATAGAATCAGATCATGTTAGTCGTGATGTTCTCGGGGCCTATTTATTGGGAAGCGATATAATTGCCGTCAGATCACCAGATATAAAACAACCTCTGACCCATAAAGCATCTATAAAGGAACTTAGCCGTCAATTAGTGGGATTAGAGATCCTCGGTGAGACCCAGAAATCAATCGAGTTGCATTTTCTTATTGACTCATCATCTCTCCCTAATCCTACAGAATACGTGAACCGCTGTTTTTCGATTGCTAACCAGATGCAAAGCGATGCTATCAACGCCTTTCTGGAGGGAGATGTGTCTTTAGCAGTAGAAGTCATTGAACGGGATGTTGAGGTCAATAGGCTTTATTTCTTGATTGTTCGGATGTTAAAAATCATGGTCAATGATAAACGGGAGATGTCTTACCTGAAATCGACCGCGTGCTTGGATTGGCGTATGATTGCCAGCTACAGTGAGGATCTGGGGGATGCCTCAGTGGAATTCGCACGAGTTGTCAAAAATTATCCCAAAATGAAAGATGCACTAAGTTCCGATACATTATCAAAGATCAACCGTCTCAGCGAGCTAACAACCGATGTTTTGAATCAAAGCTTGGTTTGTTTCTTCGAACAAAATGGGCAAGGTGCAGAACAATTGAAAGGGAGGATTAGAAGACAGTTGTCGGGAATCCACGAAGAGATTGAAAGGGAAATCTCACGCCTCGCCAAAGAAGATGTTTGGAAACTCACTTACCTCCTTAATTTCTTGCGGGACCTACGAGAAACTGCTATTGATATAGGGGACCTGGTTCATGAAAGTGATGCAAACGAACCTGAAAATTTCACTAGAATGGACATTTCTACACCCTAATATACAGAGTTCCTTCCTCTTCTCTCGACTGAAGGTCCAAAAATTGATCTAACTAGATTGGATCTCATTATTTCGCTGCACCAGATTTTAGAGCGGTCGATCGCAAGGGACTATTTCCAAACACATAACTATGGTTAATGAAACCCTAAAAAGACACAAGGGGTTTCCCGTACCTAACATCCAAGTCATTTGTCTGATTTTGGTAGAAGGAATATTGCCATGGCAGCCAAAGATGAGATCATCGCATCATTACAAGAGCTACGCCCCTATCTCCAAAAAGATGGTGGAGACGTTGAATTTGTCGATTATGAGGCTGGAACCCTCACAGTTCGGCTAACAGGAGCTTGCCGCGGTTGTCCTTATAGTCAGATGACATTGGCCGCGGGTATCAAACGAGCCTTACAACAAAAACACCCTGATCTTCAAGAAATAAGGAATGTATGAACTCCCCTAAAAAAATTTTACCCAAAGGGGGAGAAGGGAGAATTCTTATTGTTCTATAGGTCGTGGTGAAGCTTTAAGACTGGATCTTCACATGGTTTTACAGGCCTGATCCAAATGCATGGATAAGGCTGGAAGTAAGCTTTCGCTTTGAAAGAATGAGTCATCCGAGCATTTTATAAGTCCAGTAATAGAGATTAAACAAACATTCATTTTAAGAAGATGAATCATGAATCCAGAAAAAGAGTCTGCCCACAGTACTGTAGTACGAGAAAGCCAGCAAAGGATCATTCTAGCACTCTCATATGAGTTACTAGATTTTGATAATCTCAATAATTTCATGATAAATCTTCTTAAACTCATATCAGAGATCTACCCCATTGAGTTAATTGTTCTACAAGATAGTTCCAAGCTTCTTTCACATGCCAGCCTAAATTCTGAATTATTGGAAGACTTTAATTCGTTAAGCAGCTTCTTACAGAGTCTTCAGACCGAACAATTTGAAGAAGAAGTGGGCTTTTACTCTCTAGAAGAGACCCCAGGTTTTTCATTGCTTTTAAATGGCAAGACAATTCATTCGGTTTTGCTTATTCGGACAGACGGAAAAAAACTTTCCGAGGATTTGTACTTAGGCTATATTAGTTTCGATCCCGCCTTTAGGCCTTTGCACAAAGATTTCACTTTTTTTAAAACTGTTTCAAATCTGGCTTTCTTTATAATTGAGCATTTCCAGCTCGATAGTTCACTTCCAGACTTAGATCTGACTGCTAAAGAAAAAGATGAACGGGCACGACGTGAATATGAACAGCGACGAGAATTATTACGGAAATTGAGCGTTCAAGCAAAAACTCTTAGGAATAAAAATACGGAGATTGAGGAGTTTGTCTATACAATTAGCCATGATCTAAAGGCTCCCTTAATTTCGATTCAGGGGTTTACAGCTGCGATTAAGGAGGAATATGGAGAGGATCTGCCTGAGGAGGCTCAATTTTATCTAGATAGAATTATTAAGAATGTACAGATAATTGAGACGCAAATAAAACAAATTTTAGAGTATTCGCGTATCGGGAGGATAGTTACGACTCCAAAACGTGATTTAGATCTTCGAGAAATCATAGAGGAATGTCTTAGCCAATATACAACACAAATCAAGAAAAATAACATTAGGATCGTTATTTCAGACGAATTTCCACAGATACATGCTGAAGAGAATCGCATGATGCAATTATTCAGTAATTTGATCGGGAACAGCATTAAATATCGCGGTGATAATCCTTCTCCTATAATCGAAATTGGTAAACACGCCATTGATGAAAATTTCATTGCTATTTATGTTAGAGACAATGGTATTGGAGTTCCTGAGAAATTTCAGTCACGTATCTTTAATTTATTTGCGCGGGCCCCTAGCATGAGAACTCGAGATATTGAGGGTACAGGAATAGGGTTGGCGCATGTAAAGAAAATCGTGGAGACCCATGGCGGCAGAATATGGATGGAGAGTACGGAGGGAGTTGGGACTACCATATTTTTTGAACTCCCATTATCTCAGGGCTCATCTATGCCTTGAACAGTACATTTGAGAAACTTAACCCTGGTTTTGAGTACCATCCTTAGGAAATCTGTTCTCCTCCATTTTGAGCATATGTTCAGGGAACCTTTAACACTACGCTTTAATCAGGTTTTTTCCAACTTCAATTGAGAGTTCGTTAATGAGATTTAGACTTACGCCATCCTTTGGGTTTTCCACAAGATTTTCTGTTATTTTTATCTTATGTTTAAACCCTATTGTAAGTCTCGGAGCTATCCCGAACAGGCCTAATGATTTGAACCAGGCCATGCCACTTCAGATCGTTCAAAACGAAATTCCTTATATGGGCGGCGTCAAATCGATCCAGGCCCTCATTGGTTCCTCTAGAATCGGAATTTTGCATCGAAACGCCGAAAATCCACAGCCAATTCGTTTTTTCACGGAATTTACACAACGAATCGCTAAAATTGAGCGCCTAAATACCCGTGGAACGGTGGTGGAAGAGCTAGAACTTAACACAACAAACCATATCTTATTCCAGCTCGATAATCTGGTGGAATTTGAGGATAATAATGACAACAGCTGGTATGATCCTCGTCAAACAGATCGCCTTATCCGCAGCGTGAACATCTCGAATATTATATTCTCAGTTCAAAAGCTCAATGAAACAATTAATTCAACTGCTCTGCACTATCAAGTTATTTTCTCAGCTTTCAATGTCTCCTATAATAGAAGGTCTCGAAATTCTACAACCACCTCTTCAAAACTAGAAAAGATTGCATTTACCTTTGAGCTGACGATGATACGAGAAATAATAGAGGAAATCCAGGTTCCAACGATTCAAATTAGCCCGCAAGGCCGAAACTTGGAGGTCACGTTGAAACCTACTAGACTACCCCTGAGAGCATTACGCCTAACTCCTCGATTGAAGTTTTCAATGAATATTACAGGTTGGGATTTCAGCAGCCCAACCTCTAAACTAGCATTGAAGATCACTACTTTTGCAAGAGAGCAATTTCGGATCACTAAGCCACTGATTCAGCTTTCTCTCTCCAGAAACGTTTTGCAAGCAACCAATCTTCTAGGGCGCTTAAAATTCGTTACTCAGGAACGGGACAATTCAATAAACCAATCGTACGAGATAGAACATAACAAAAGCCAAGGAACCGAATTTTCACGCCACAGATTCGTTAATTCGCGGTTCTCGTTCGGAAACGGCAATCGTGACTTTCTCAACTTCACATGGGTTCCCACTGTTTTAGCGGATAGTACAGATTTCCCAGTTTATTTCCAATCATTATCTTCTGGGGAACAGAACCGATTGGTTAGTCCAAGTCCCCCATACGATCTCGTTTCCATGTTGTTCCTAACGGGAATTTTCGTTTTTCCACAAGGTAACCAGATTTTTTATGATCCAGAGGTTCTGATTGAGGTAATCAATCCCGTGGAACTCCCGATTCTCCCTATACCTAATCGTTCGTTTTTGCTACCAACCAGTCTTATGATCTTGGTGTCTGGGTTTCTCCTAGGAATCGTAGTGGTTATTCGCAGATTTACCAAACAGCCATAAAATCAGCTTTCAATGTACTACGAGTTGTTAAGGTAAGCCGAGGCATCCCAATGGACGTAGGTATTGCACCCGTGGCAGAGAAACCCATAGCTCTGCATGAATTCTATTCTGCCCTTGGGCATGCCATCCGTTACGATATTGTGAGATACTTAGGATCCTTTCATCGAGCTGTACAATATACAGAACTAGTAGAGTGGCTTCAAATTAAACCCGGTTCTTTTTATTTTCATGTCAAGAAGTTGGGTCAATTAGTTGCTCAAGATGAGGAGAAACGGTTTTATCTTACAGAAATAGGGAAAACGGCCTATGGATTAATTCAATCGGGTGAAACTTTTCATGAGAGCGATCAAAGGGCTGATAATCATAACAGCACGCCCGTTTTTCATCCTCCCAAACGATTTTCTAGTGTTTTTTTTGGAGAATTTATCCGAAGACGAGGATTTACACGCCAATTCAATGCGATAGTCATTGGAGTCACCCTACTTCAAATATTATTGCTTGATCTCTCCCAGTTAGGGATGATTCCTTTCTACCTCGATGGTAATCTATATTTTGGCCTGATAGGCTGTTTTGGCGAATATTTAGTTTCAATTCTTGCTATTTGGTTGAGTCTCGAGATCATTACACGCTATTTCTCCATTAAGGGGTTCTCACGAGAACTCTTGAGTGGCATCCCACTTGCCTTACTCCCGCTCTTTCTGTATCCAGCCGTGATAATATTAAGTAGAGATTTCATCATATTGGCTGCGTTTTTAGCTAATCCAACGGTCTCTATTCTCTTCATCTTTGTCCTTCAAATAATAACTGCGGTCTTTGTGATTCAACTCCTTCAGGTTATCAAAACCGTTGCATTTGAGCGGGCCCTTGTTCCCGTGTTTATTATCCTGTACGGGTTTTCCATTCTGAGTTTGGTTGTTTCGACACTGCTTTGACCTGGTTTTTACACCATCAGAAATTATTACTGTTGAAACACCACTTCCAATTTTATCTCATTCAATGAAACTTCTTTTTTGCCAGATGTTCCTGTTCAGCGTGTTTTTATAATTAAATCATCGTATTCAGATTTATATGACCTTCTCTGAAGAAAAACTCATACAAAATGGCTGAAATAAATAAAAAAACTCCTTATGGCCGTGTTCAATAATCGTATAAGACGCGATTTAAGAAGGGAACATTTCATTATCACATGCATTCAACAGAATGATAATCAGGATAATAGGGACAGAAAAATGAGTAAAACTCAAAAAAGTCTAATATTGGCAACGATGTGTTGGTTGCTTATTGCGTCGGCAATACTACCAAGCACAGGAACAATAAGTCAAACTAAGACTGGCCCCATCGTTCCAGAGCGTCCACAAGGCATCATGCGAACTCAACTTCATAGCAACCTACTCTGGTTAATACATGGTATGCAAAGTGCGAATTTCACGCCTGATAACGTTTACTTTGATGTTTATAACAGCGTTGGATCCTATGAATACCAAGTAACTGGCGTACGTACTAGAACTCACAACATATTCCTCGCTCGTTTTATTAACGTTTTAAGCGAAACAATAAACGCCATTGAAAACGATCCCGCGGTAGAGAATGACTCAAAAACGTATCTAACAAACCTGTACAATGAAGTGCAAGGCAAGACAACACTCTCCATCAACCAAAACGTCGATTCACAGCTAGCGATAAACAGTACACACGATCGTAAAGCAGTTTCAATTTTTTATGACCAGGATAGATCCGTTATTGAGGCATTCACCAAAATCGCTAACAATGAAACTCTAGATACCCAACCCTTTACGGGCGATGAAATCCTCACGAGTGTATTTATGTCATTGGTGCAGGACGAAGTTAGAGGAAAGTATATTGTTCAAAATGAGTGGCAATACAACGATGGTTCCAATGCTACGCTATTGAAGCGATTTATTTTTCGTCTGACATCTCATGAATGGCTCGCCAGGGAACTTGGATTACTCTTCCGTCTTCCTTCGGTTAACCAGATGCGTACTTTTGCGCATCCCGATGTAAACTGGGTCAGTAATGATGCTCGGACCTTCCGACGCGGTCGATTTTCAGTGTCTCAACTTCAAATTAATGAGCTCACGTTACGTAAGATCGGACAAAGACTACTAATCAACGATTTCGACTATAAGTATATTGAACATCATCTCTTGGGCAGTTTGGTCTATAATGACACCAACAATAACGGATATATGGACATTGGCGTTAAAAACGTTACAATCGGCCAAAATTCGTTTGTTTATCCGACCATCGGGGATGAAGCTCTCTTCCGTTTTGATACACACTCCATAGATACACGAACCTATCACCCTCCGACAACTACGAACAACATTTTGGATTTTGGTTCCGATTTTGCCAATGTGAAGGGTTTTCTGCGCCCCATTGAACGAAATCAAGACATAAGCATGTTTAATGAAAGTGTGTCGGGACTCCACACGATTGATGAAGTGTCGACCCTGTTTCATTTCAGTGTTGACGATGGAACCGCGAATCTTAAGTTTGATTATGTTATAGGCGAGTGGGATACATCTAGTCAGCTCACAGGCTTATCTTTCAATCAGTTGATGGCCTCTACTGTGGTAGATGCGAAACAACAAGAAGTAATCCGCTGGCGGGCCGACGATAATGACACCGAGATCAGTGATCAGTTTGAAAACACGTCACGTGTACAAAGAATCCGATTTAGTGACAGTCAAGCATCCTTTGGCGAGATCAGGTTGGATGATATCCCCTACAAATGGGATGGGTCAACTGATGTTTATGCCACAGGGCAACTTATCCCGATGAGCTTGATCGACTTCGCATATGGACAGATATCTAGTGAAGCCGATATGATCCGCGGAATTCGGGGTAATGTTGAGAGAAAAACGTTCCTATACTCAGTTTCTTATCCACAGTGGGGTGGTAAGAGTATTACACATGACCCCACGTATGCTGCGGTCGCAGGATCAGTAAGTGGTGACGGAACGGGTACAGCTCCTATTCCAGGCTTTGATCTAGTCGTGGCAGTAATTGCTCTACCCATTCTTGCAGTGATAGTCGTACAAAGGCGCAAAGAACGCTAACACGAAACTACACAACATATTGAGGGCATTTATGCCCTCCCTTTTTTTTTTGGACTCTCTTCTTTTAGGCAGGGCCTTATTTTTCGAATCATAATACTCTTCATCAGAGGCTTTCAGGGCCAACCCAAGTTCTAAGTTCATAAAGTAGTAAATCCGTGGAGTTTTTCGCGTGGTTGGAGTCGATGCCTATGTCTTATGAGTATTTTGAGCATCAAGCGGACATTGGTGTTAGAGGTATCGGTATAACCTTGTTAGAAGCATTTGAACAGGTAGCTCTTGCTATGTTCGAGATTATGGTGGAAACAAAAGACCTCCAGCTGGGTGAACCCGAGATAATCGAGATAAAGGCATCAAACCAGGAGGAGTTGCTTCTAGAATGGCTTAGTGAACTCCTGTATTTGAAAGATGTTGAAGGAAAAATGTACGGTCAATTCAAGGTTGAAGAATTGAGTGATACCAGTCTGGTCGCCAAAATTTATGGTGAACCGATAAATATTGACCGCCATAAACTCAAACTGGAGGTTAAAGCAGCTACCTGGACCCAGCTACAGATAAAACAAACTACGGACAACAAATGGATAGCTCAATGTTTGGTGGATGTATAAATGACAGAAGGATCTGATATTTTTAAAAAAGTGGAAAACAGAAAGAATCTCTGGACGATCGAAAAGAGAGGGGATATGCGGGTGCCAGCATATATTTATGGTGACCAGGCTATCATTGAGGAACTCGAGCGCGATTATACCCGTAATTGGAGTGCGACTCGCCAAATTATGAATGTAGCATCATTACCTGGCATTCAGCGCGGTATGTTGGCGATGTCAGACGTCCACCCAGGCTATGGATTCCCAATCGGTGGTGTAGCCGCATTTGATGCAGAGGAAGGGGTAGTAAGTATGGCAGGTGTTGGTTACGACATAAATTGCGGAGTTCGTACCATGTTAACCGACCTTACTGTGTCTGATCTCAACCCGCAGAAAAAAGAGTTAATGAACGAGTTGTTTCGGACAATCCCGGCAGGACTTGGTAAAGCCGGAAAGATCGAGCTTGAGATTCCCCAAGTAGATGAGCTAATGAGAGAAGGGGCAAGGTACATGGTGGAAAAAGGGTATGGAATTGAAGGGGATCTCGAGTACACAGAAGAAAATGGACGTATTGAAGGAGCAGATCCCGAAAAAGTCAGTTTGAAAGCGAAGAAGCGGCAATATAACCAGATCGGTACATTAGGGTCAGGTAACCACTATCTGGAGCTGCAAGTGGTAAGTAAGGTATTTGATGAGGCTATTGCCAAAGAATTCGGATTATTCCCAGAGCAGCTCTTGATAACGATGCACTGCGGCTCTCGAGGTTTGGGTCACCAAATTGGAACCGATTACTCTAAAGTTCTTGTTCAGGCTTCCGAAAAATACAATCTACCACTACCTGACAAAGAATTGGGCTCAGCCCCGATTACAAGCAAGGAGGGTCAAGATTACATTGCGGCGGTAAATTCAGGGATTAATTGCGCGTTTGCAAACCGACAGGTGATTGCTCATCTGGTCCGTGAGACCGTTCACAAGGTTCTAGGGACTGAAGTTCGCCAGCTTTATGATGTCGGGCATAATACATCCAAATTTGAGACTCACAACGGTCAAAAAGTTTTAGTTCACCGAAAGGGCTCCACGCGAGCATTCGGCCCTGAGCACCCTCAAGTTCCTTCAAAATATAAGGCTGTGGGTCATCCCGTCCTTATCGGTGGAACCATGGGTACATCATCCTATATCTTAACAGGAACTGAATTGGGTATGCAGGAAACCTTTGGTAGTGCATGCCACGGCGCTGGACGTAGTATGTCGCGCAAACGAGCAAAAAAACAGTACTATGGTAAGGATATTGTACGACAATTAGCTGAACGCGGAATTGTCGTTAAAGCACATTCATACGTGGGGGTAGCGGAAGAAGCGCCTGGCGCCTACAAGGACGTAGAACAAGTAGTGGATGCCATGCACGATTCTGGCGTGGTAAAAAAAGTTGTCCAGGTTAAGCCAGTTGGTGTAGTGAAAGGATAATAATTCCGATTATTCTAGTTCGGGGATTTTGACCTCACAGGTAGCGCTCTTGGCGAATTTCTCCGCCATATTTCTCTCTCCAACAATGGTACCAAAGTGCATTGGAATAACCAGCTTCGGGTTGAGAGTCTTCGCTGCTTCAATGGCCTCATCGGCCGTCATAACATAAGTACCGCTCACAGGTAATAGGGCAACATCTGTCTTGATATCGGCCATTTCGGGGATATGATCGCTGTCCCCTGCATGATAAACCCTGTGTCCATCCATTTCCATTACTACTCCAATCTTCTTGTCTGCTTTGGGATGAAAATGGATACCTTTATCAGGATCTCGGTATTTGTTTACATTATAGGAAGCAACAAACTCGAAATTAAGGTTTCCTACGGTTAAGGTATCTCCAGGGGCAACATAATGGAGCTTTTTGCAATTTAGGGTCTCCAATGTCTTCTTTGCCATTGGAATGCCTATCACTTCGGTGTTTGGAGAAACCAGTTTTTTCATGCTATCGGGATGGCAATGGTCAAAATGCTCGTGTGTACTGATAAGGACATCCACAGGGTCGAAATCCCCTTCTATCTGAAATGGATCAATAGCGACGCGGGTTCCTGCTTCATTCGAGATAATAAAGCCATCGTGGCCAAGCCAGCGAAATTTGAGAGACTCATATTCAATCATTAAGATCGCCACCAGGGATTCGGTGATCCGCACTACTTAAGTTTTATTGGGTACTGTCAACAATTAACATCCTTTCATCATAAAATCCTGTGTTTTTATGAATCGCACACATACCCGTCGGTATATCGAATCAGTAATAGATTATTTAGAAACCCACCATCATCATGATCTCATAGCAGTAATCCTATTCGGGTCGGTTTCTTTTCCAAGTAAAGATTCTCGGTCGACTGACGTTGACCTGCTTATTGTCATGCATGATCACTGTTCTGACGAAAAACTAAAAATTATCAAAGAATCTGTCTTTAAAATTGAAAGGGCGCTGCTTATTGATCAGGAGTATGATATCAATCTTATACGAAGTTTACAGTCATCGACTGGGATGTTCGCGAATTGTTTTGTCTGTAGACTAATTGATTTTGAGCAAAGAAGATTTTCTAAAGTGTTTAATGTCAACCGGATCTTGAGCGCCGTATTAGCGCCCCAAAATTCAGTTTGGATGTCGTTGTTACGCCAACATCGAATCGTTTGGGGGAAAAACGTGTTTGCTAATTGGTCGAAGCTTCCAACGTTAACAAAGTGGGATATCACAAAATCTTTTTTTATGACATGGCTCCTAGCAACAGGAGCCCTCGCCTTATCTCTCATTCATCCTCAAATCATCAAATTCTCAATGGAAGCCGTTAAATGGAGCCTATTTACATGGAGAAATTACCATAATGCAATGTACTTTACACCTCTACAAATTGTTAAAGCTTACAAAGCAGAGGATGTGTGTATAGGTGAATTTCTTAAGTTCCGTAATAACTATCCGGTTCACCCCCTTTTCCCCTTCTGGGCGTGGATGTTTATATTAAGACTGCATTTTCAACTTTTTAGAGGAATTTAGAGAAGCAATCGCAGCTATCATGGCTGATACAATTCTGGGGTTCGCGGAAACATCGAAGTTTCCCTGATATGCGAAACATTCGTTATCCAGCGAACAAGACGTTCGAAACCTAGACCAAATCCCGCGTGGGGGGGCATCCCAAATTCAAACATCCGTAGATACCAAGCAAAGTCGGCCTCATTAAACCCTTTTTGGGATATTCGATTTCTGAGTGTTTCAGGATTAGAAACACGTTGCCCACCGCTGGAAAGCTCGCCAAACCCTTCAGGGGCAATGAGATCAATAGATCGCGTGATATTTGGATTGGTTGGATTGCGGGCATAATACAAGCCACGTATTCTAGTAGGGAAGTCGATAATGAAAAATGGGTCTTTGAAAACCTTTGACAGGGCCAGTTCACCAGGGGCTCCAAAATCTTCATCTGGTTCTTCTTCCACTCCTAATTCGGTGAGCATCCCCTTTGCTTTCGCGAAAGGAACGCGTTTGAACGGTTTTGAGGGAATAGAAATTTCTCGCCCCAATCTCTCTAATTGGGGGGCACCGTGGGACACAACGTATTCTAATACTGAAACAATATAATCTTCTTGAACATTCATAATCTCAGCATCGGTGGCAAACGCAATTTCATTTTCTACCTGCCAGAATTCAGCCAAGTGTCTCGGAGTATGAAATTTTTCTGCTCGCCAGGATGGAATTATCCCAAAAACCTTCTCATGACAGGCGAGAGCCGCTTGTTTGTAAAATTGACATGATTGAGCGAGGACAGCTGGAACCCCATAATAGTCTAAAGTAAACTGCTCAGCTCCTCCCTCGGTGGATGTAGCTAGGATCAAGGGAGTGAAGATCTCAACAAATCCCTTTTCTGTAAAAAATTTTCGTGTAACCTGAGCAATCAGATGTTTCATTTCCATTACAGCTATGACATCGGGATCACGTATGGACAGCTCCCTGTACCGAAAAATGGTATCCAGATCCATCTTTGTCTTTTTCTTAGTCAGATCAATCGGGAATTTATGCGATGCCAGAGAGTGAATCAAAATATTGGAGGGAATTAGCTCAGCCCCAAGTCGGGACCGCGGATCTCTTTTAACCTGACCTTCAATAGAAACAACAGATTCCAGTGTCAGGGTTTGGCATTTTTCCCAGACCTGAGCTGTGGCTTTTTTCTTGTGAAGCGTTACCTGACAGATTCCCTTGGCATCTCGAATCGTTAGGAAGACCAGACTGCCCTTATCCCTTATTTGTTGAACCCATCCGCTGATGAGAACTTTTGCTCCGTCATTGGAGCTTGTAACATCTTGGGTGCAGTTTTTCCGCCAGTTTGGATTTACACCATAGATCATTGGCAGATACCTCTTAAATTGAGGCAATTGAGTGCTTAGATAAGAATAATCAGTTTCTTTAAGAAGGAAATACAAAAGACCGATTACGATATAAAACCAGAAAAACAGTAGAAAATTACACGGTTTTATCTATTTGAGCCTTTTAACAGAGGGTACAGGTATGCAACTATATCTACATAGGCCTAGTCCATCCAAGGAAGTCGATCCGAATCAAGAAATTATTATCATTGGTAGTGGCCCCGCAGGGTTAACTGCTGCCATTTACGCGGCTCGAGCGCAATTAAATCCCCTGGTCGTAGCGGGGGTGGAAGCAGGTGGACAACTGATGACTACAACGGAAGTTGAGAATTATCCAGGATTTCCAGAACAGATTCAAGGTCCCGATTTGATCACGAGTATGCGACAGCAAGCAGAGCGATTAGGTACAACATTTGTTGAGGAAGATGTATTAGACGTTAACCTTGATCAATACCCCTTTTCTATCTCAACAGGACAGCAGCAGCTCACGGCCAAAGCAATTATTATAGCAACAGGGGCGACACCCAAAAGGTTGGGCCTCAAAAGTGAACAAGAATTGAGTGGACGAGGAGTTTCTTATTGTGGAACCTGCGATGCCCCCTTTTTCAAAGATGTAGACGCCGCCGTAGTAGGCGCTGGCGATACCGCTTTCGAGGAAGCCCTTTTTCTAGCAAAATACGCCACTAGTGTCCGGATGATATACCGGGGGCCAAAAGAGAAAATGCGCGCCAACAGATCTCTTCAAAAACGGGCTTATAGTGAAAAGAAAATTGATTTTATCTATAATACTAAAGTAGTAGAAATTTTGGGCGATCAGAAACTTACAGGTATCAAAATCTATAACAATGAGACCCAGGCCGAGTCAGAGCTCGCTCTAGGGGGTTTGCTAATTGCCATCGGTCACATTCCCCAAACTCAGCTATTTAAGGAAAATATTGAACTCTTTAATGGGTACATTGTTCAGAAGAAACATACAATGACTTCCATTCCTGGCGTTTTCGCTGCAGGCGATGTAGTTGACTTTCGATATCGTCAGGCGATTACAGCTGCGGGACAGGGATGTCAGGCGGCACTTGACGCAGAACGCTGGCTCCAGGACCCTGATGAATTCTAAAAGATTGTGCAATGTGTATCTGTTGTTTCTCCAATGTTTATTTCCACCTTGATTTTGGCCTATCTGATTCTGAAACTTGAAGAAAATGAATCATAACGGGGAAAGAAGACAGAATCACTGTATTTAAAGTGAGTGCCATCGAAATTCAAGAATTATTAAAAAAAAGGAGGAAGGGGAACGGCTTAGGCCTATCAACCGCCGAAAATCGTCGATAGATCATTGTTTTCCATATTCTCGAAAGCAGTCTTGACCAATCCGGCTTTATCTTCTTTAATGGCATAATTAGCAAGCAATTCTATTGCGGCCATTAGGTCCAAAATTGTTTGAGAGAGCCCAGCAATTGAGGGTTCAGTAGGAGGAGTAATCGGCCAAGACGGGGTGTAAAGCATGTTTTTCCACGATGTCCGAACACTCCCGGCTATGACGGTGGTCGTGTCAATAGCAATCCATCCTAGGGAGGCGTTGGCGATGCTGTACCCAAACTTATCCTTTGTTTGGTTCCACGTTGTGTTCCCAGTGAGAAGTGATATGAAGGTAGGTCCGTCCGCAGAGTTGTTACTCGCATAACTAAAGGTGCTGTTAAACAAGGCAAATCCTTCTGTGAATGATTGGATGGCGAATACGGTAGCTTCCAATGCATCCAAGAGATAATCCACTTCCGTGATATTTTGGGTAAACTGCATCATCATGGTCGAAAAGTCGGTAATTGCAGAACCGAGGCTTCCATCTATAATGGGTCCATAGCTCTTACTGCTTAATTGGTTGCTGAGGCTGGTAGCTTGGCCAATGTTAAACTGAGCTGCGTCAAAAATGGTATTAGCTGCTGACACATTTGCTGAAAGATTATCCCAGTTGGTAGCGAGAACCGAGGTGCCCTGGAAATCCAGGTCATTCAAGCTTATAAGTACATCATCGATCCGCGTATAGCATTCAGTGGTATTGGCAGCAGCGCGAGTAAACCATCCTAGCAAATTCACAAGATCTCTGATAATCTCCACCGTACCCCAAAACGGTAGAGGAGAATCGGGATTAAGACCAGAAGTATTCACATTCTGTAGAGTTGAATTCGCACTGCCTAGATCTTGAGCTGCACTACCTAACCATGTGCTTGCCCCATCAAAATCGTTTCCACCTATATCTTCTATCGATAATGCAGTCTTATATGTACCATTCAAAAAGAAGACTCCACCACGAGCTACGTCGAGAAGAACTGGGAAAAATGCCTGCATTTCGTCTATAATATCCGTAATTACTGCGAAATCACTAGTTTGGTCAACGATAATTTTATTGATAATTTCACTGGCTCCAGCGATTGCATCTAAAATCCCATCTTGGGCATCGGTAAAATTTTCGAGCGCGGCTGACATGTTATTGAGTCCGACCACAAAATATGGGTCATAAATCGCAAGAGCTGTCTCAATTGAACCCCCTTGGCCTCCTCCAATACTGGTTTGGCCAAGGATGGAAAAGGTTATGTCGAATCCGTTAGCAAAGTTCTGGTACCCTGCTAAGAGAGCAGGTAGTTCGCTAGAAATATCTACGAGAATGTCGGAGATCGAAAGTATTGAGGTGATTTCACGCATATTGAGCCCCTGAAGGTTAGAACCTTCGGGAAAGAGGGCGTTGAGCGCAGCTTGGATCAAGATATTCTCTTGGGCATGCCTGAAAGAGATACTGGATCTTCGAAACCAGGCTTCTGCTCGTGCCGCTGCGGCGCTAAGTTCAGCCAGAACCGTCGCATTGTTTAAATCCAAAGGGAGCCCAGCTTGTGATCCTCCGCCTGCGAGATCGGCCCCAAACATACCTATGAATTCGGTCGCCCCCGCACCTAATGATATTCCACCATCAGCAAGGGTTCCAATACCATGGTACGCAAAGGGGACTATTGCAAGAATCCCAATAACAAAGGCCGCGGCAATTAGTTTAAAGGGGATAGAAATAACTGCGAAACTCCCGTCCTTCTTCCATAAGCCTGTTGCCAACATCGCAAGGAAATATCCCAAAAAGAAGGCAAAAAGTTCTATAATGATCAGGTCAACGATAATTGCGATCTGAGTTATTATACCCATGTAAGCAGCTAAATCACTGAAATAAGGACTTTGCGCGATTGCTGCCAAGGGTTCTGCAAGTCCTGAAATTAGCCCATATGGATTGGCAATAAAGCCGCCAGTGAGCGTGTCTGCTAGATAAAGGATTCCCCAAGAGATAGGGGCCGTTATAATGTTAAGGAAGCCACGTAGTTTGGAACGTGTGAGAATTCCCATCGAACAAAACGCGATAGCGACCAGAATTAGTTCAATTTGTAGTAAGAGTGGATTGGTTGCCGCTCCAGCAAATGTAAAAACAACTGCCAAAACAACAGGGATGAGAATAGATACGAGAAGCGCCTGCAGGAGTGGCATGGCCTTCCAAGTACGCCTATCTTCTTCTTCGCCATAATACTCATAAGACATCGGAGAATCAATTCCTTACAGTGAAACCGAATAATCTTGTCATCAGATGATTTCTGTTCATAATAAAGGTAACGATTTAAGTAATGAAACTGTTCAAAAGGAAGCTTTGGAGAGAAAAGATGCTATAAGTCATAAGGTTGGATCTTATAATGACCCATTGGTCTATCATTCTCTGAATAAAGTTGAAAATATAAGATATGTATACAACTATAATCATAAACTCAATTTCAAGTACATAAAAGAGCTTCCAGGATTGAGAACAAAGATTCTTATCGCTGGCGAAGTTCTTTCATGAAATCTTCCCAGGATTTTTGAGGTATACCATATTTTTGTGCTTTTTCTAGCTTATTCTTGCCTGGTTTTTCCCCAACGATGAGAAGCGTTAGTTTTTTTGATATTCCAGCCCATTCGTAATTATGTTGCTCTAGAAAAGTTTGAACTTCTTTCTTTGTCATCCCAGGAATCGCACCTGTAACATAAACCTTGGGTAAATCCTCTAAATTTTCTGGTTCTTGAGATCGAATTTCGTATTCTGGGGACTTGTCTTGTGATTCAAAGAAATTCGTTAGTCGCGTTGGGGATTGAGACTCCCTCTTTGATATCTTCGGACCTTCAGAAATCATTACTCCCTTCTCAAGCAAGTGATCAGCCAACATGGGATCATGGAGCCCTTCAAGAATCTTCCTGGCGGTGATCTCTGAAATCCCCTCTATTTCCATCAACTGATCAGCAGTTACATTTTTCAAGGCCTCGTATGTAGGAAAGTGCTTTGTGAGAACTTTAGCCATCTGATTTCCTAAAGTTTTAATGCCCAAACCTGCAAGAAACAGGTGGAAGGGTATGTTCTTAGTCTCCTGAATACTTTGGAAGATTTTGGACCCGTTTTTTCCTAATAATGAAACCAGTTTTCTCTCGGTCAGGTTTTTGTCATAAAGGTCTGCGAAATGTCTTATCAGCTCGTTGTCATACAATTTGGCAACATTCTTGGTGCCTAGTCCTTTAATATCTGTAATTTTAATCCAGTGACGGATTCGTTGGATTTCTCTGTCGCGACATATTGGGCTAGCGCAGAGCAAATTGACACCGTCACGTCGTAGTTTTGAGTCACAGCTTGGGCATCGAGATGGCAGTAACACGCTATTAGGGCCCTTTTCAACCACCTCAGTGATTTTCGGTATAACATCGCCGGATCTGATAACCCAGACGCTATCTCCTGGTGCAACATCAAGGCTTTCTAGGAAATCAGCATTATGTAGCGTAGCTCTCTGGATAACGGCTCCCATTACTTCAACTGGCTCCAATTCAGCCACAGGTGTTATCGTTCCTAATCTCCCAACCTGCCAGGTGATACTGTTAACTTGTGATAGTTTTCCTTGACTTCGGAATTTTAGTGCCATCATCCATCGAGGATGATGAGCCGTTGCGCCCGCGTTGGCTCGTTCTTTGGCATCGTTATACTTTAGAACTAACCCGTCTATTTCGAAATCAAGGTTCCCTCGTGCTGATACCGTGTTCCGATAAAGGGCTTCGATAGACTCTTTTGAGGGAGACTTTAACAGTTTGAATTCGGTGGTTTCGAATCCCCATTCGAGCAAGAGATCAACTTTCTCTTCCAGAGTTGCTTCCTCATCCCTTAATCCGAGGAGTTCAAACGCACCAAACGAAAGAACTCGCTTATCCAGTAAGCCAAGATCTTTTTGCTTTATGGTCCCTGCTGTTAGATTCCTCGGGCTGCTATACTGATCCGATTCCGTTTTTTTAATACGAGCGAATTCAGAGAGCCGCATAAATAGCTCCCCTCTGATATTGAGCCTAAGGGTGATTTCAG
Source organism: Candidatus Thorarchaeota archaeon (assembly GCA_048882505.1). Lineage (GTDB taxonomy): Archaea > Asgardarchaeota > Heimdallarchaeia > Hodarchaeales > Hodarchaeaceae > Hodarchaeum. Next base: position 429,010 of record JBHLRO010000002.1, on the reverse strand, counting down.
GGACCGATTTAGGGATGGCAGTCACTTTCATTGCTGCAATAGTCGTATCATCTCCCATGGTACCATTTCCACGGGTGGCCGCTTGGATAAGCCTACCGTTTTCATAGATTAATGATAAGGATACTCCATCAATCTTATTTCCAACCATGAGGTCTCGTCCCCCGCTCCATTTCACGACATCATCAATACTCGTTGTTTTTTGGCTCGAAAGCATGGGGGGGTCATGAAACACCTTTCCTGCTTCATTATTACCCACCATAAACAGAACGGGGTTGGTCGGATCAAGTTTCCGAAGTTTATCTTCAAGTGAATCATAAGCTTCATCAGAAATAACAGGTTCGCCGTCATAGTACTTTTTTTTGTGAAAAAGGATTTGATCGGCTAGCTTCTTGATTTCTTCCACTTTATTTCGAGATTTAGTTGCCGAACCCATTGATTGGCATCCCTTCGAACTCGTCTGCACCTTAGATTATGATTCCATTTCCTTAAATGACTTTTAAAAATCTTCGGCGAGGGAGAGATCAGGAATTTTATAGGTGCAACTGCTCTGATTAGAATTATTAATTCCCCAAAACTTCGAGAACCAAATCTCTCCGCTTAAGAGAGATTTTTCCTTCCGATTAGAGTACATAAAACTCCAGCATTAGTGAAAAGGAAATTGATTTGCATTGAATACTTCCCTTACATGTTAGATGTATTGAAAAAGTCCCCAATTTGGATTCCAATAAGGGAATATTGACAGATATTGGGTTTCTAGATAAAGTAAAGAATTATATAGATGAATACTGCTCCGAGGACGATTAAACCTCCAAGCGTTCCACCAAGAACACCCACTATTGCTGTTATAATCATCCAAACCAACTCGTCGTTTTTGTGTGGTTGCTGTTTGAATGTTATCGCCAATACTATTATACCACATACAATTGGTACTACGGCGTAGATGATAATCAGGTCAGCAGGTAAATGGATCAGGGATCCAATATAAAAATAGGTGGGACTTCTTTGTCCTATTAGACCTTCTACACCAAAGAGGATCTGTAATAGCCCTCCAAGGGCAGCTAGAATTACTGCAATTATCGTTCCATCGCGATGCCATCTGGTTTTGTAATGTCGGCGAGTCATTGACCTGCAACCTCAATTTTGATGAGTTCTGGATAGAAATGTTATCAACATCAAGCTTTATGGATTGTTACTTGAACATAACGATCTGTTTTAATTGCACGGAAACTTGATTTACTGTATCTTTATGGGTCAGCACAACTACTTAGTGTGTTGATCCGTCTATTGTTCATGGTTATGGTGAATTAAATGGAGAAAAAACCTAGAAACACATGGGAACATTATTTCATGCGAATAGCTCATCAAGTGGCTACACGTGCTACCTGCGATAGAAAGAATATTGGTGCTGTTATTGTTCGCGATAAAACCATTCTTTCCACGGGGTATAATGGTTCTATTCGTGGCCTGGCTCATTGTGATGATGTGGGTCACATGATGGACGAGACGGGAAAGCATTGCGTGAGAACAGTTCATGCAGAATCTAATGCTATTGCCCAGGCTGCAAAAAATGGTGTTACCGTGGAAAAGGCAGAGATCTATATAACGGCATCGCCTTGTTGGACGTGTTTCAAGTTATTGGCGAATGCAGGAATAACAAAAGTCGTCTATGGTGAATTTTATCATGATGATCGGATTTTTGATGCTGCCCGATCCGCAGGCATTGAACTGAAGCATATAAAATTGGATCACAAATGATGGGCTAGTGTAAACCCGATTACAAAGAATTAATGTCCCCCACAAATTGTTTGAAAAATGAAAAAAGAGAAGAAGAGATGGTTCCCTTCTAGACTCCATACCTTTGGAAATATTGTGCGCGGGAACGCTTTTTAAGCCGAGTTTTTCCCTCGCGACTTTTTTTCATAACTATCCTGCGCCTTTGGGGTCGGATCTTCGCCTTGGGCTTGGAAGATCGCTTATTTTTTGATGAGCGTTTGAGACTTGGTTTTTTGCTTTTGAAATCCTTCTGGATTTTCCTCTTCTTCTCGGAGGTTTTTTTGGGTAATGAATCAGAAGTCTTAGTGGTATCTGTTGTATTCAGCCTTTTTTTTCGTTCTAAGATCTTCTGAGTTTCTTCTTTTTCTTCTTTCCAATAATCGGTGGCTATGTCACGGACTACATTAGTCCGTTTGTTTCTTCGCGAATGAACAGTCATTGGAATCACCTGTAAACAACTTCGTGGCCCTGCAATAGTTTAGAACCCGAAGAGACTTCGTCGAGTGTCCCTAGGTTGCTAGGGAACATTTTCTGAGAGTTCCAGTAAGTAAGACACCAAACGGTTCAAATCCTAAAGACAAAAAGATATCTCTTGCCTCGTGATATTAATCTCTTGGCACCCTACGAATCTTGTCATTAAAACTGAAGTATCTCGTGTCCTTCTTTCCAAACTTGGTTTGAAGATCGCTAGAACTTCTGATGAAACGTAACCCCCTAGATTTTAAAAATCTAATCGTTTGAGGATGCGAGATGATTAGCTATTCAGACTGTTAATGCTGTCGACTTCTTACGGAGCAGCTTTTAGAAGGTAGTGATGTGCGGTATTTCAAAGCCATTTATTTCAATGTAGGGGGAACATTAATTCAACCAAAGAGGGGTACGGTACCTTCTCAATATGCTAATCATCTTTCTGCGATCCTAAACAAACGGATTTCTAAACCTCAAGTCTATGAAGCTTTTAAAAACGCAGAAAGATGGGTTTTGACTAGGAAAAGACCTGGTTCATTATTCAGTGATTTAGATCAGAGAAAATATCAGAATGCGTTTTATTCGGTTTTGGGGATCCAAGGACGAAAGCAAATCAATAGAATCGAGGCTGAGCTTGCTGAACGTCTTGAAATAGAGTTTATTTTAGAAAAGGGGGTAATTACTATGTTGGAAAGTCTTACAGAGTACAAATTAGGTATTGTCTCAAACTGGGATCCATCTTTACGGGATCTTCTTACTGACTTTGGAATTCTAGATTATTTTGATTCGGTGACAATTTCAGGTGAAATTGGAAGTGGAAAACCTGGCTCTGCTATCTTTAAATCAGCTTTAGATGATTTTCCGAATGTAAAGGCAAAGGAAACAATATACTTGGGGGATGACTATCAAATGGATATCTTACCTGCCAAACAGCTCCAAATTAACGCAGTTCTTTACGATAAGGGGCCTACTGGCATGCATGGGAGACCATTCCAGCGTAATGCCGATTGTCCGAGAGTTGAAAGTTTGGAAGAACTGCCCTCGCTTATTCAAAGAACTGAGACCCGCAGATTGTCCAAGAAAAGGAAATAAACTTTTGAATTATCGCCCTCACTCCAAGTATCGCATAAACAAGAGCAATACTCTTCCGGGATAGCAACCAGCGGCGATCTTTGCATGTTTGATGATCTCACCCCAAATTCCCAAGTGTTAGTTCCTGGTGAAACGGGACACCGATTTGCTGTTATGCGGTTAGCGTCATTTCATCATTCCTCACGCATCGCATCATGTAGTTTTGATGGAACCGTCCGCATTTGGTCTGGAAATCGCCAGGAAAAAGTGTTATTCTTTTTTCCTGAGCCAATAGAAGGCCTTCAGGTTACCGAGGATGATCAAAAGGTAATTGTTGTTCTTTCCAACTCATCTAAAGCGTTTGTACTTCATTTAAGAGATAATGTTATTCACGAAATTGGAAAAAACAGAAGTTTAGTTATCAGAAACATCTTTGGTACTAATTCAAGCTCAGAATTAACTGCTTTTCTCACCTTCGATGATGATCTCTACCTATATGATCATATCTCAAATACTGTGAGCATAAAATCTGTGTTTGTTGAAAATTCATCTGGTGATGCTCTGGTTTGGCTAGATGATGAACGATTAGTGGTTCCAAAACGGAATGGAAATCTTGCAGTGGTTGACAGTTCGAAAATGGCAATCGAGGAGGAAATATCGATCCATGAGGGCTTGATTACGTCAATCTGTCGTGATACTGATAAAATTATTACAGTCTCAGAGGATGGAACTGGAAAAGTACTCTCCTTGGACTTAAAGTTCGTTTCGGGATTTAAAATCCCTTTTACTCCCGTTAGTGTCGATTTCAATGCTCAAAACGGGATTATTGCCGTTACTGGAGATCGTAACCTGCTTGTGGTAAGTACCCGTAGTGGGGATATCACAGTTATTCCCCAGGAGCTATCAGGGTGTAACCCCATTGTATTATCCGACTCTACCATACTCAAAGGGACAGGTGAGCGTGAGATCAGTGTCTTTTCATTATCGGGTGAAATCGTTTCACTATTGAGAGGACGTACCGGATCCGTGGAAGATGTTGTGTTCATTGAGGGATCAAAGCTGGTGATTGCATCTGGAGACAAGGGCGTTCATCTAATTAACTATGCAACAGGGGAAGATCAGCTCCTTGCAAAACACCATGAAACCGTTTCATCCCTTGTGCACATTCAGGACAAGGATATTGTGATAGCCGCTTCCTATGATGATACTGTATCTATCTGGCACCTAGGCCGCCAGGAGGAGATCGGCCGTATAAAGAAAGTTCCGCTTGGATCTGCATTAGCTGTTTCTCCCATGGGGGATAAGTTCGTGGTAGGATGCAGCGGTGATAATTATTTACGGGTATTTACAGTGGAGGGTAAACGGATGGCGACCTGGGAGGCCCATGAAGACTACATTGGAACTGTTTCATATCTGAACGATGATCTAATAGTTTCAGGTTCCGATACAGGTCTTTTGAAGTTTTGGAACCGGGATGGGAGGCTGATTAGCTCCATCCAAACCGATTCTCCGATCAAGTGTTTTGAAACAACTGCTGACTACGAGTATAATATCACTGGACACAGAAGCGGAGCGATCAAAATCTTTGAGAAAATTTCCAACAGATTACTCCAAACTTATGATGCTTCTGCTTCTGTCCAATGTATAAAAATTATAAACAACAAGTGGGTATTTTTTGCAGCGCAAGAAACTCTCTATCTGATGAATTTAGATAATTATCATGTGATAAGCGTGCAAGAAATTTGTCGACACACCGAACCTGTTCGGGGAATTTTGTGGCTTGAAAAAGCCAATACCGTTTTAACGATTGATTATTCGGGGGAAATAATTAAAACCCAGTTTGTGAGTCCCGATAGAGCTTCTATAGCCCCAGAGTCTCGATTTTTAGAGGAATCAACTCCATCGAGGATTACGTTCGCTCCAAGTGAGGATGAGACAGGAACGTCAACCCAGGTAGGAACTTCAATCCCCGACGAAGAGTTGATCAAGATCATCGAATACCTAGATACTATATCAAATCAGATATCACAGTTGGTGGCGCCCAAGTTGGAAATCCTAGGAATTGAGGTCGAATCATTAAGTAGTCGGATTAATGCAGTTCGGGAAGAAGTTAATCAGAGGATAACCCCAGGATCAACTCCCTCTAAAACCTCAGAGGAAGAAAAGGAAGAAGAAACAAAAAGCGAGCCAGAAGATTGGAGGAGGCTAGACTGGGGCGGGCGTAGGAGGTAGAATGAAGTTGACCAAAAAGAATTCCATGGCTATATCAATAAGTCATCGTTACGTAAAAAAAGGAGAAATGGAAGAACAAGGAGCTGATTGAAGGATGAAAGATGACCAACTACAAGAAGAACTACAGATGAATGAACCGAGCCCCCCTATTGAACCGACAAGGAAAGGACGTCTAAATGAATTTATGATCGCGACCTTAAGAGACATGTATAATAGTTTGAGACATCCTAAGTTCCAATTTTCACGGGGAGGTATTATTCTCGTGGTTTTATTGGGAGTCCTTTCCTCTGTTTTGTTTTTTCTAGAATTTCCCCCTTTTGGCATTGCTCCGAACTTTTTGTTCGGAATTCCAATTAGTATAATAGTGGCATTCATCGTAATTTACTTATGGTTCATAATAGGTACTCTGGCAACACCCCGTGTAGCGCATTATTTGATTGACAACAAGATTCTCAGAGCTTTGTTCACTCGTGGTGATGTTCACTACTTAGAATATATCACATTCGAGGAAAGAAAGATAGGTAGTCCCCATATTTCAACAAAATTCATCTCGCTCCTAATTGCTTGGGTTTCTCTTTCAGCTTTTCTTATGAATCTTCTAGCAGGCTTCTTAGGCGGAGCTCCTGCGAATATTTTGAACGCTACTGATCCATTGTTTTTCATATTGCGTACAGTTATCCTCTTGATCTTAGTTCCTTTGATATTCACATTCATCTATCCTATTGGATGGATGTTGCAGGATGCTAGGCTAAAGGCCTATAACTCCGCAGCGAAACTTAATTGGTTTGTAGGCACAAGAGTCCTTAACATTACAGCTGGAATAATTACGGTGGGCTCAGTGTTAGCCCTAGGAGCCGACACTATACCGGATTTCGCAAATCGAATTGAGCTGATTGTAGGGTTAGTAGTTTTCTGCATTGTTAATGTTTCTCTCATTGTGATCTTGATCACGCTATTCTATAACGTGTTTTTCCATGGAAAGTTCTACCAGCTAATTGTGGATTCGATTGAGATTGGATATGGAGTTACTTCGGTTACTTTAACGGATGATCAAGGAAAAGCCAAAGCAACATATGCTCCTCCACCTGTTGACCAAAACGTACCAAAGGAAAACTAGAACGTCTCTTTTTCTGAATATTGATCCTGTTTGAACTAAAATTCGAGAATAAGGATCTCTTCACTCTATTCTTGCCGTTTCTTTAGCTTCTTTTCCTTTAAACTGGATTGGGAAACTCCGCGAACTGATTGATGATCCAAGTTTGCATCTGATTGCGTACTCTTCGGTAGTCAACAAGTGTTGACGGATCTTCGAAGCTCTTGTGAATATATTTTTTCGCTCCTGGAAAATATGGGCAATTCTCTTTTGCTGTATCGCACACTGTTACAACGTAATCAATTGCCATATCAAGGAAGTTTTCTAGGCCCTTTGAGGTATTCCTAGAGATATCGATGCCAACTTCTTTCATAGCTTGGATGGCTTCGCGTTTCACAGAGGTTGGATGGGTTCCAGCACTATATACTTTGTATTTAGAGGAAAATCTTGCCTTAAGGATACCTTCTGCCATTTGAGATCGGGCACTATTATGTGTGCAAAGAAACAGGACCGATTTTCTATCATCTTGGTCATCCGATGGTTCTGGCGGATCGGGAGGGTCTTCCAATAGCTTTCATTCCTAAATTGGTGTTCGTTTCCTGGTTTAAGTAGTGGTGGCTACCGTTTATAAGGGGGTAGGTAGGGAATTTCGCTATTTCAGCAGATATTTTATTTCTGAAGGAAAGTTGAACGGGTGATTACGTCTGATCTTCTTGGATGGTATCGCCAATGGATTTTGATTCAATGTTAAATTCGTATTGCAAGCGGTTTGGAATAATCTTTTTAGGATTACTTCCGATAGTTTTGGCCATATTGCTTTACTATCAAGCCATTATTCCCAGTGATTTAACGGATTCACGATGGAATCTGCTTATTCCTGATATTGCTGGTGTTCCATCAGAGCCAGGAGCATTTATTCAATTCATCCGGGATATGACTGTAGTAACATACCTGCTGCTTATCATTGCAGCTTTCCCTTTCGCTGTTAATGGGTTCATGCAGGAAAGGGCTTTTAACGAGGAAATTAAGAAGATAACTGGTTCTGGACTACTGATAGAAGGTGTAGAAGGATTTGATGAGGTGGATGGTAGAATACGGCTCTTATATCGAGGTTCGTACTCGGTAACGATTACAGTTATTATCTCGTTCGCTGTTTTCGTCTCTGCAATCTCCCTGCAAGAAATATCGGAAATTGGGCGCCTATTCATCTTTACAGCTAGCATTGGTCTTTTGGCAATTTCCAGCGGAGCGTCACTACTTTTACGCTTACCGAACAAAACTGCTCTACATCCAGGCGGCCTGATGCGCTTTTATTCCCCAAAAAGTTTGCCCATCAGGTTAGATAATATTCTAACTGATTCAATCCTAGTCAGACTCGATCCGATTACCCGAATTCATTTTGATGAATGGTCTCAATCAATCGTTGAACACCTTCATCCGAAATATCTCCCTAAACTGGACGAACAAACTAGATTGGAACGAGCTCGCGAGAAAATTTTTCTACTGACATATTTAAGAGAATTTAAACCCGAACTAATGACCGACAATGTTTTTCAACGAGAGCTAAGCGAAATTATCGCTCCGAACTATCTGGGAAGTTTGCAAGCAGGATGGGAGAGCGGGATTAGCGAAAACACGCTTCGGGTAATTCTGCGAGACATAAAAGATGAGATCCCCCAAGTTTTCGAGCTTGTGCAACGTATTTTTGTGCTAGTCAAAGATAATCTTGGTCTATTGAGGAAGCAACAGGAATATGTAAGCATAACACACCCAACTTCAGTGATGGGAAACATTGATCCGTTTCGAATCCTAGTGTTTGTCTTGAATTTAACAAAACGTAAAAGAATGGTTCAAATTCAAGCACAAACCTCCATGAGTTCTCTTGATCCAGATGATGCCTCCCAGACACTATTATTGGACGAAGGAACCTTGGAAATCCCTTCAACGGATACTCATTTAGAGTTCACCTCTACTACCGAACCAGTTGACGTACTTGGCTTGGTGAGTGGTATTCTTCAGGTGGGGGATGCCATTAGTCTGCAATTTCGCCCAAATCGGCATGGTACGCATGTGGTGAATGTTGCAATGTCAACTGAAACCGAGGGAATATTAAGCGGCAAGTCCGTTGTTATAACTGTCCACCGTGATTTGGTACACTACTTCAAGGTGTTGGGAGCAAAATTGATAGGATACGTAGGAGCTGCTTTATCTTTCATTGGCATAAGTTTGGGATCTCTTAGCTCCATTTTTTCCTGATTATCTTTTCAAAAGCCTAAGTCACCTTGGGATGAAAAGCTCCAGCTGAGGAGAGATATCCACCTGGCAAGACAATTAAGTCAATTATTTTCTCTCACCTTCCTTTTTACTTTAATCCTGATCAATGGGATCGGAACGACACTCCCGATACCATACCTGACTTTACTTGCAAATACATTTGAATTTCCATTGATGGGATTAGTTGAAGCGGGTTACTTAACGATTTCAGCTTTTTGCTCCTTGGCTTGGGGATATATTACTGATCGATTCGAACGGAAAAAACTCCTCGGAATTGGAGTTGTCTTGTGGCTTATTCCCTCATTTACGCTTTATCTCTCTCCCGTAAACTTAGGTTTGTACGTCCTAGGAAGGTGGGGGATGGCTGTTGGACTGTCAACGTTTTCACCACTTGCCTATTCGTTGTTGGCAGACTTTGCGGCGTATGACGATCGAGGAGTGATCGCGTCAGGTTTGAACCTTTCTTGGGTGGGATCTTCAGCGGCGGGTATTCTCTTAGGAGGGCTCTTTGCTACCCCTACCACATGGAGAACATCCTTTGGTGTAATCTCTGTTATTGGCATGATTCTTTTAATTTGGCTGTTTTTCCTCCAAATGCCCCAGCGGGCGCGGCAAGAACCGGCATTTCACCACTTGGATGAATATGATTATCCATGGAGGATCCAGATCTTTCATCTTCCAGAGATTCTTGCCTCTCGAACCATATTTTGGTTAATGCTGCAAGGGGTTTTTGCTTTAATACCTGGAACCATTTTTACCTACTTCCTTGTATCTTATCTTGCCACGGGATTGTCAATCCCTATCGGAATGGCAAGTGTAATTGCCATTACAATTGCTAGTGGAAGGGCGGTAGGTTATCCCGTTTTTGGACGTCTTGGAGATGTGATGATGAAGAAACGGGAAACTCCAAAGGTAAGGGCAAAAATCGCAGCCTATTGTATGATAGGCCAGGCTGTAGCGTTTTTCCTAGCATTCCTGGTCATGGATTCATTTTGGATTTTGTTTTTACTTTTTAGTATATTTTTCTGGTTAGGAAGCTTCATTGGGGGCGGCTCTGGCCCGAACCGTACCTCTTTAATGTTTGAAGTGTCGTTACCGGAACACCGGGGAAGCCTGGGGGCGTTATTTTCAATCACCGATCAGATCGGCGCAATAATCGGAATTATTGTGGGAACGCTTTGGCTTAGTGTTACAACTTACAGTATCGTGTTCATTGTAAGTCTCGGATTTTATGGAGTGGCAGCACTTGCCTGGGCACTTTGCATCCCAAAGATCGATAGGGAATCATTGCAAATCAGAAGAATTCTGCAAGAACGAGCTCAACAGGCCAACACTCAATTCAAATGAACGGCTTGTACCTTCATCTAGAGGGGGCTACCTTTTTTTTCTTTACGTAATCGTGGGCATGCTGTGTCGCCGCTGAATGCCAAAAATACACACCTTCGGCAACCTAAAGGTTTTTCAAATCCATTGTATTGATCTAGACCTAAACTTTATTAAACCTAAAAGGTGTCAAAAATGCCAAGGAACTTGTACATCCGTAGTCTATTCATCATGTCCGCGCTATGGGGGCTTATATTTATTTTGGGTATGGCCCTAATTGCAGTGGCTTCACTAACCGTACCTGGGTTGTTTCCACCTGGATCCGAGTACATGATTATTTTATTACCTATCCTATTCGCACTTGTTGTAGTTTTTATCCAGTATTTGATATCTCCATGGATCATGGATTTTACGATTGGTTGGGTATTTAATGCGACCAAATACCAGGTTGAAGATCTTCCTCCCCATCTTGTTGGTTATCTCCGGCACGAAATGGAATTGAATAATTTTTCCCTCAAATGGGTGGCCATCATCCATGATAACAATCCTAACGCATTTGTTTATGGCCACACTAAAAAAAGAGCTCGTATGGCAATTACGGAGGGAATTTTAAACTATCTGACAGAGGAGGAGCAAATCGCAGTAGTTGCACACGAATCTGGACACATTGTCCACAGAGATTTTATCTGGATGACCGTAGCTGCGGCAATTCCTCTGATTGCATATTCATTCTATCAGGGTCTATGGACTTTTGCTAGATACAGTACACAAAGCAGGGGCGGACGCCGCGGGAGTGATGACGCCGCAAGTGTGGGGGTAATTGCTGCTGTTGCGGCAGTAGGGGCGCTCATAGCTTATGTTCTTTCACGCTATATAGTACTGTTTCTGTCTCGAGTACGAGAATTTTATGCCGATAGTTTTTCGGCCGAAGCTACAGGGCAGCCTGGTGCATTATCGAGGGCGTTAGTGAAAATTGCTTACGGAATGGTGAAAGAAGACGCGGCAGTAGCCGAACGGATACATGACGAATCTCTTTCCCCGACAGCCAGAAGACAAGCCTCTAAACAATCTGCCTTCTACACCGGAATGCGTTCATTGGGTATCTTTGATGTTGCAGGTGCCAAGAATTTGGCTTATTCCGCATACGGCCGTGGAATAGAACTGAATGACGAAAATGTAGCCAAGGCGGCCCAATGGGATCTTTCAAACCCATGGGGTCGATTCCTAGAGCTGTCATCCACCCATCCTCTTCCAGCCAAAAGAATAATTGCCCTGAATCGTATGCAGGAAGAAAAGGGTCAGGCTCCTGAATTTCCAGGCGTTGGAAAGGTAAAACTTCCAGAATCACTTTGGGATGAATTTATCATCGATATATTTCTCCAATATATTGCTCCCTTTCTTTTCTTCATTTTACCAATATTGGGTTTCTTCCTGGGTGAAATAGTAAGACCAGCTGGAATCTCCTTCATGAATGGAACCATTGGTGCAGGACTTGCCTTAATTCTCTGTGGACTCATTTGGAAATGGCGTCGTCGGGAGAAGTATCCTAAGGTACGGTTGAGTGATCCTACAGTAACGGTGACTCATTGTTTGACGGACCAAACCAAGAATGGATATTATGAGGCATCGCCGTTACGAGGTAAGAAAGCTGTGATTGAGGGAAAAGTGGTAGGACGGGGAACACCTGGATATTTCCTCAGTGAGGATCTTGTTATCCAAGATAATACGGGGATAATCACCTTGGATTATTCGCCAGCCATCCCCATTATCGGAGGTCTTATGTCGTTCTTCTTTGCACTGTTTCGAGCGGGGGAACTTCAAGGCCGAAATGTCAGAGCATACGGCTGGTATCATCGTCAACCGACCCCGATACTTCAAGTTTGGAAAATTCTTACCGAGGATGGTCAAGAATTTCATAACAGGTGGTCTGGGCTGAATTGGCTATTCATGTGGGTTGTCATCCTGCTGGGAATCTTTATGGTGATCAGTGGATTTTCGTTTTAGCCATCGGACAATCTGTGACCCCACTCTTCCCCCTCTTTCTTTTTCTGTTCTTTAATTCAATTATGGTGAATTTTCACCGTCAAAGCCACCGACGGGGGGATTTAATTGACTATCCAAAAGCCCCATTTCCATACGATAATGCCTTTGATCTCTGATCGCCTGATAATTCAGTTTCTTAATTAAAATTCCTTCTTCTCCATTAGATATTGTCGTAAGAAGGCCTAACCCTATCTCATCTGAATTTTGGAACCTTTGCGAAGGATCCGCAATACAACTTGCTCCAGTACTCCAGTAAGGTTCACGAATCGGAGACATTGCTGAATCACTAACTACCAGCGCCGTGGCTCCCTCTTTGGCCCTGATCAAAGCTAAATTGTACCACATAAATCGTCCGTAGTTGGTAAAGGATTTATTAGGAACTGTTGTTAGAATGGGACAGAATAATACATCTAACTCCTTCTTGATCAGCTGGGCGTAATCACTGACATTCCAAAGATCATTGCAAATGCGTACTCCTACTTTCCATTTTCCAATTGACCATATTAGTTCACTAGTCCCCGCTGTTAAACCTCTGGCCTTTTCATATCCAAACGGACGTCTCTTATCGTAGGTGCCCATCAATTTTCCTGTCGGATCGAAAACATGACACCGATTATAGTATTTACCCTGATTTTCAATTAGATGACTACCTCCGATAATCCAGGTATGGAAGGAGACCGCCAGATCAGTTAAGAAGGAAATTGACTTTTGGTGGAGTGAGAAGGAAAATTTATGAGAACCAATCCCATTCCAGTATTCAGGAAGGCACAATATGTGAGACTGCTCAAGAGACGCAGAATGATCCTCTAGCAGCCGCTCATACTGTTTGAGGTTCTTTCGAAAGTCTCCTAGATACCGAGTAGGCTGAAGTACACATATTTTCAAAACATCGAAAGAAGTCACACTAGCTTCGTCCGGTCGTGGACTAATTGGGCAATGTCTATGGATTTGATGGGAGAGTTTTTACGACGTAAGTACTGGTCAATGTTGAGAAGGCACGATGGGCATGCATTCAGACAGTATTCTGTTCCAACTTCCTCCATTTGCTTGATGAGTCTACCTGCAATTTCTCCTGCCATCTTTGGATTGTTCACTTTAAGTAATCCACCAGCTCCGCAACATAGGGCGTTTTCCCGATTATTGGCTAGTTCCCGATTTTCAACGCCAGGCAGCAGACTGATAAGATCACGTGCCTCGTCGTACACGTTGCAATGGCGTCCAAGCTCACATGGGTCTTTGAATGATACCGCTACTGGATTTCCTTTTTCCAAAGGAAGTGTACCTTTTTTGAGAAGCTTGATGAGAAATTCCATATGTGTAATCAGGGCAAAGGGTAATGGTTTCCCTGTTAGTTCTGGGTAAACCTTTCCGATGACCCGATAACAACCGGCACAGGATACAAACAGTGTCTTGATTCCTAAATTTTTAATTACCTTAAGATTATGTTCAGCCAATCGCTTGGCGGCTTCTAGGTTTCCTCCCAACCAATATGGGTTACCACAACAAAATTCGTCCGGAGAAAAAACTGAAATCTTCTCACCTGCGAGCTTCGCCAGCTTAACGATTGCGGCAGGTCCTCCCGCTGCACGACCCGAGTAACTACCAACACAACCAATGAAGTACCCTATCTCTGCTGGCTGATTTACAAAAGCTTGGTATTCTTCCTCACAGTGAATAGATCCAGAAGTCCAAAGGTTTCTATCTTCTTGATCCAATCCATAGATATTATGGTGTTCTTGTAAATTTCTAAAGAGCTTCTGGGTATATTTTGGCAATCTATCTTGAACTAGGGTTTTCAACTCGGTATACACGTCTATTAACGGAATATCAACGAGACACTCGTCCTCACATGCCTTACAAAAGGTACACTCGAATAATCCGCGGGTTAAAGCATCCAGGCCCTCATCTTCCTTGAGCAATCCTTGAGCCAAATTCCGAGCTGTGATCATCTTTCCTCGGCCCGTGACAATTTCGTGCCGAACCGACAGAAACGTGGGACATGCAGCCTGGTTATCCACGCAATATGCGCAATAGGCACAAATAAAGAATTCATCATAATGTTTCAGGCTTGCAAGATCCACAAGAGAAACCTCAAATGCGGTCTAATCAGGATGTAAGACGCCCCTTTATTGGGTTTTCGTTATGAAGCAAAAGCGAAAGTTGAGGTGGGTTTTCAGAATTTAGCAGAGGAGAGAGGGTATTTTATGGAAAAAAGTATCAGAATGGAGCATAGCCATATCCCATTAAAAACTCCTGTTCATCTGGACTTAAATCTTCACCTCGGTCACGTTTCCGAAGCAGTTCTTGAATTTTTTTTTCAATTTCACCGAAACGTTCCTGATGTTCCTCTTCAGCAATCAGTTTTTTGACTTTTGAAATCTTTCCTTTCAAAGAATCTAGTTCCTCTTGTTTGGTGGTGATCTCGACTTTGAGTGCTTCGACCCGTTGTAAGTGGGCCACGAAGTTCTGATGGGCTTTGTCCTCTTCATCTTTTAGGGGCTGGATCCGTTCGTATAATTCACTAATTTTCTGACTAGTTTCTCTCCGAACTGATTCTTCCTGGGCCAACTTTGTCTCTATCTCCCGAATTTCTTGTTCAATCTTTTCTTTGGTTTCGGGAACTTCATCAAGATATTCCGCCACTATTGCCTGATCTCTTTTCTCTAGTAGGGCAATTCGATCTTCGATCCTTTTTATCTCGTCTATTAAAATTCCTTCATCTTCTTGAGACAATGTAGTAGTTTGTTGTTTAAATTCAAGTTCATAGAGATGAAATTTCAGTTCGACAAGAGTTAATCTCTCAAGTTGAGAATCCGATAGAAGGCTAAAAACCTGCCCTGAATCCGGTTGGGCCTGCCGTCGAAGAAAATCTCGACGTTTCCTCAGACTCTCCACAACTGTTCTCTGAGAATCGCGTGATTCGACCTCTGGTGTGGCTTTTGCCAATAAAGTTTGACGTTCTGTCTTATACTTGTCACGAACCTTGCGAAATCGAGTCGCTGAACGTTGTTCCTGGTTCAATTCGTTTCGCATTGATCGCAATTGTTCAATAATGCGTTTCTGCTGATCATAATGAAGTTTGAGTCTTTCCTTATTGGATGCCAACCAAATCTACCAACAATTATCCTTTAGCAGAGGCAACTCTCGGGAATCAAAGGACGGGCAAATCTGAATCGAAACATGGATTTATTGGGGAGGATGTAAAAGATAAATGATTGAATTCTAAGGCCTGGGAAGATTAAGGCCAATTTATAAATTCCGGCTATGGATGGGCGAGTTATAACGATTCTACCAGAGGATCGGTAAATGGATTATTTCGAGGTTGTAATTCGGAACAAACGGCACAGAAAATTCAAATCAGGACAACCTGCATTGAATTCAGATCAATTAAAGCAGTTGATGGCCTGTGCTCAGCTCTCTCCTTCGTTATCTGAAAATCAGAACTACACTTTCATCTTAGTTTCCGATCCAACATTAAAAGAAAGTTTAATCCAACTGGTGCCAGCATCTGAATGGGTAACCGATGCTACTGCTATTTTCGCAGTGGTAGTGGTTGTTTCTGACGAATCCGAGGAAGCTGATGATACAAATATCATAGATGCCATCATTTCAACGTCTCAGTTAATGATGGCGGCCACGGCTATGGGATTGGGATGTAACCTGCTAGTTGAGTTCGATCAGGAAGCGATCAATGAGTTGATGGGAGTCAAGGATGAAAGACTCACAACAATAGCTTTGGTTCCTATTGGAGCAGCCATGGATGAAGGATCACAAGGTTATAAACGATCGATGAGAGATCTTTTGAATCATAACAGTTTGGGAACTCCATATGAATTCGAGAAATGAGTCCAATCAGGCTGTATTTGGATTTTAAGCTAAAAGATCTAATATCGGCAAGAAGGAAGATCGTAACTACTTTATTTTAGGCTTTTGATCTGGACACAGTTGTATCACGTGCATGAAAGTCATAAGCTTCTAGGATTTTTCCACCTTGCTGTTTTTAAATGACAGAATTCGCTGGCATCAGCTGAATGGGCCTTTGATTCTTTAGTACAAGCATATTCGAAAATAAATAAATAGGATGGACAGCAATATTAATCCCAGAACCAAAAACCAGAATTGAAAAAACCTACTAGGTGATTGAGAATATCCTTTAAAGATAAGTGCCGTTTTCAATTGTAGGGTTTGGAGCAAAAAACCGTGGATATGGTAGAAGAACCAGATAGAATTTTCTGTTTGTTTGATGACGAAAGCGTTCTGGCCTCCTTTCTCAAGTCTGCTCTTTCACGGAGAAAACAGAGTAATTACTTGTTTTTGTTCTCAAAGAAAAGCTATAACCTGGATAACCTTCCTTCCTATCAAAGAGAGGGATTCGATATCCATAATATTACTCTTCCACCCAGGAAAACTCTCTCAAAAACCTTTAGAATTAGATTTCAAAAGGAACTGGAAAGTATCGTATCGTTGTTGCCCAGTTCCATTAACCATATTGCAATCTATCTTGATTTTTCCCGTGTCGCTGTATCAAAAAAATTTGTCCTTTATGCGGAAACCACGCTCATCTTGAAACTAATTGATAGGGATATCAAGTATTCAATATATGCGATTTTCTTGGAAAAAAAACTGAAATCGCCAATGACGTTTAAAATCGCACAACGATACCCTTTTTTCTGCCTAAACCCCTCACAAATTCTTCCAAATCTCTTTTACAGTGAAAAAAAAGGAGAAGAATCATTTCCATCAAGCCTCAGACAGATTTATCAACCGATATGGCTACTTTTCGAGGAATTAAAACTCAAGGAATTGGAGAAGGATCGTTTAAATAAAGAACTCTTCCTTACAAAGACACAAAATGATATTTTAGAGGCATCTTTGGCACATTTACTGCCACTAGTCGAAGTAAAGGATGATTTAAAGCTAAAAAAACAGGAAACCGACTTTTTTTATGTAATTAAATACAGAGACTTGAAGAAACGTTTTGCCGAGAAGAGTCAACTCCTTTCCTCGGTAACTCATGATCTCAAATCTCCGTTATCTGCAATTCTGGGATTCGGGGAGCTATTACGTGATGGACTTATAGGACCTATTTCTCCTGAAGTAAAGAAGCACGTTGAAGTTATTATCAGTAATTCTAAGCGTATGGTGGTTATGATTGACTCGATCCTTGAATATGAGCGTTTGGATTATCAGCGGGACAAGTATATCAGCAATCAAGAAACCTTTGACCTGGTGGAGCTGATTGATGAGCTCAAAATCGCATTTCTTCCCCAATTAATTCAAAGAAATCAAGATTTACAGGTGTTTCTTCCCTCTGAGCTTGAAATCGTAGGAAATCGGGAATTGATCATACGTGTTTTACAGAATATCATCGACAACGCAATCAAGTATTCACCAATGGAAACGGGAAAGATAGAAGTGTTTTTGGAAGAACAACGGGTAAAAAATCTATCATACGTTCATATTACTGTAAAAGACAACGGATATGGGTTTACGGCGCAGGATTTAACACGAGTGTTTACTCCATTTACAAAATTCGAATCAGGATCCACAGGAACGGGATTAGGGCTATCTATCACTAAGAAGATTGTAGAGGAAATCTTGTTCGGAAAGATCGAGATTGAATCCTCTGGAAAAAACAAAGGATCGGTAGTAAGGATAAAGATACCGAAGCAATGAACTTTCTTTGTCTTTTGGAGGTGTTTCCTGCTAAATACCGAAACATTGATACTTGAAATTATTGAAAGAGGGCAGGCCAAAGATAGGATTTTACTACAAAAATTATTTCAGGCAATAAATAGAAACCGTGGAATAATCTGTGAATTCATAATCACTCTTAATGAAACAATGATAAAATGAGAGTTAGCCCCTGATAATGGGTCGAGGAATCCCCACGTGCCTTCTAATCCATTAAAACGCCTTGAAAAAGAATACTCGCTTCTTATACTTCAGTATTTGCATTTTAATCCTAAAGGAAGAAGTTTTGAGCAGATTTGTACCGCTATTGGATGCAAAAAACCATCTCTAGCTCTTTCAAGACTGAATGATATGCACGAACTTGGTCTTGTGTATCGGGAAATGGGAGAGGGAGGGATCGAAAATCATTATGTGCTAACCAAACGGGGCCGAAGAGCGAGCGAGCTGGTTTGGGACTTGTTTCATATAATTCAAAGCTTCACTGAAGAAGATCAGGGAAGGGATGACCTATTGCGTTTTTATCGTTAGCTTCTCATGATGGAATGGGGATTCTGTATTCAGGTTTCACATAAATATTTCCAAGGTTTTAGATAACTATCAAGCAGGGAACCTTGTATGAAAACGCAGAATTCCCACCTTTTCTGTGAATGATTCCCGCTAAGGGGGTAAGAACGCTTTATCCTTATTGTATTGCGCAGAGGAACATATCCCTACATAATGCCTGAAATTGTCGGAGGTATGTAATGGAGTCTAAAACCAATTAATCCAAGTTTGATAATTGAAAAGGCTTAAGAAGAATTTATCTATAGAGGATATTCAGTAGGACGGTTCGGGTTCGGTAAGAAAATTGAAAATTATTGATAAAGCAATTGACTCAACTACGGGATTAAGGTTAGAGTCCGGTCATCTCCTTGAGGTTCATCTGATCAATTATGAGCATGGTGCAAGAAGTGTCACCTTAAAGGCGGGTGACCATCAATTTGTATTGAAGGAGCAGGAAATTCACCAGTTTCTCGAATTTCTTGATCAATTCTTGGACACAGTCGGGTTTGAAAAATGAATGTCGAATTCCGAAGGAAAGAGGTTTCCTGGTGCCTAGATTATGATGGCGGTCAAATTTGCCTGAGTGGAATCATGCTTGACGACCGGATTATTACGCTGCGTATCACATCGGGAGATTTTCAGGTTGACATCGCAAAATCAGAGATCGATTCCTTTGTAAATTTATTAAAAACTTCAGGCGCGATAAAGGAACCTGAAACATCCCCTGAACCTTTTACAGAATCTCAAGATACCCTAAGACCGCATTTTATCCCTGGTCAAGAGGAAATTCCTATTCCAGAAACCCGAATTTCTGAACTGCCTCAGACAGAGTCTGAAGTCCCTGCGGAATCATTTTCTACAGCTCCGACCGAAAGAATTCCCCCCCAATTACCTCTGGACGATTCTTCTTCAAAACCTCCAGAACCCTTCGTCATGCTCCCATCTGATCGGCTTCAATCGCTTGAGCAAGCTAGCGTTTCAAAAGAAACTCCTTTGACAACTGAGGATTCAAATTCCGTACCCGAATCCGAAATATTTGACCAAAAAACTGATATGGCTTCTTTTTTTGGCGTGCAGGAGCTTGAAACAGACCAGGTTCCTGAAGAAAAGAGTCCATTAGAACTACTCCTTGAGGAAGAGGTCGATCCGCGGAGGTACGATGAAGAAAGAACGTATGATCTTTTTCAGGGATCAGAGGATACCGTTTTTCGGATGAATTCTGAAACGGTTGCTGAAGAGCAAACAGACGATGCATATCAATCGTTGGAAGATTTGGCCCAGAATTTCTTTGGCAGTCCTGAGAATGCAATCCAAGATACCTCTTCAGATACCGCACGCATAGCAAATCTAGTAGAAAAAGAACCTGAACCTGGCCGCGAGATTGAAGATGATACAACTGCCGCAAATGATAGGGAGGATGAACCATCTGACCTACTCGAACCGCCTCCGATGCCACCAATAGAAGAGATCCGTCCCGAAACTCAAATGGATGAGAAGGGAAAGGATGAGAAGCCTTCAAAGTCGAGAAGGGCAGAACTAAACAGACTACTTTGGGAATTAACACGTGGATCCTAGACCGCTTATCCATAACAGGGCGTTCACGCTGTGGCAGCGGCTCCTCATTCAATCCCAATTGCGGCTGTTCTCCATGCCTACCAACCTCCATCACAAAATCCAAAGATATTGAAACGCATTGTTGAAAATTGTTATATCCCAGTAACAGAACAATTAGCTTCGTTCCCTGAAACAAAAATCACGCTCAATATTAATGCAAGCCTTACTGAGCAGTTGACGCTTGATTATCCGAATGTAATTGCAGGATATGAAGAACTAGCGAGGAACGGCCAAATCGAGTTTCTAGAGTCAGGAGCCTATCACCCCATTCTTCCTTTAATTTCCCCTAAAGAGGCCACTTTTCAGATTAAATTGAATCATCAAATCAATAAGGAAGTATTTGGCAACCTTTGGACACCAACCGGATTTTGGCCTCCCGAACTCGCAGTATCTTACGAATTGGTTAAATTGGTAGAAAACTTTGGTTATAAGTACTTAATTATACCAGAGATCGCGATAAGATCGAATTCTTTCACACCTCCTCCCTTAACTACACATCTATATCATCTCGATCAGGCTATGGATCTTTTCTTGGTCAATCGGAATCGTGAAATTTCGAATAACATTTCCTTCAAGAGGTATCCTGCGCTGTCCAATGCTCAGGAACATTTCGATTTTCTTCTCCGATCAAACCCTGATGGTACACTAGTCTTGGCTACCGATATAGAAACTTTTGGTGAACATCATAAGCATTATTACAGGTTCTTCATCGAACTTCTCAAGTTCGGAGAAACTAGGACAATTTCAGATCTCTTAACGCTTCCTACTGAAACAGTTCGGAGTTTCAGAAGTAGTAGCTGGAGTACAACTGAAGAAGACCTATGTCGGGGAATTTCCTTTCCTTTATGGGCATATCCAGATAACGCTATTCATAATTTATTGAACTTCCACGCAGACTTAATATCGGAACTGGCGGAATTCCTGTTGTCTCAAAGGCCTGATGAAACGGATGGCGATGTACATCAGGCTTTAAAAGCAGTAGCGCGATCACAGTATTCATGTTCCAACTGGTGGGCGAGTACAAAGGATCACTTCAGCAAAACGATGATATTGAAAGGATTTAATGCACAGAATGCTGCCCTTCTTCAAATATTGGAAGTGCTGGATTTAGGTTCCCAGAAATCAATACTAATTGGACTCAGCAACCGATTAGAAAAAAGGCTTCAACAATATCTGGCTCGAATGTGATGAATTAGGAGTTGAGAGCTGAATGACAAGGAATCATATTAATGGTAAACAGATATTGGGCAAGTTAATAAGTATTAATACTGTGAATGACCCTCAAAAAATGTTAATTCCAGATGTTGAGATTCTGGATTATGTCAAAGACCTGATTGCCGTTTGGAATCCTGATATCAAAGCGAAGATATTTCGTGATCAGAGCTATGCCTCTATCTATTTGACCCCTAACTTGGACAATGGAGCAGATATTCTCTTTATGGGACATCTGGATGTTGTTCCAGTGACTGATGGCTGGAGTTCGGATCCCTTTTCTCTCCGGATTGAAAATGACCGAGCCTATGGACGAGGAAGTAAAGACTGTAAAGGTTCGGTTGTATCGTGTTTGTTAATGTACCAAGATCTTTGTCAACAACAGGTTGACGGTTTTGCAAAGATTGGATTTTTTTTCTCAACAGATGAGGAAACGGGAGGGCAACATGGTGCAAAATTGTTTTTTGATGAAGCAAACAAGCAAGGAATTTTACCGAAATTTGTAATAAATGTCGATGGGGGTTCTCGTGTCGTTTATAAGCGTCGAGCAGGTTTTGGAGTCTCCCTAATTATTCCTCCAGTTATTAAATCCGTTAATGGAAAGATAGAAAAATTAAAAACATATACCAAGATATTTGGAGACCCAAATAGACATTCTGCATATTTTGTGCGTGGTGTGGATCAGCATGCGATTTTAACTCTTTCTAAACTACTTCATCTCAATAGAAACTGGAAAATTCAGGATTTAACAGGATCATGGATTAAGAAAAATGTAATTCCAGATGATTGTGTTGCTACAGTTGTTAAGCCAACTTCTAACGGTTCCATTCAGACCTATGATGAACATTTAACCGCGATCTTGCGAGCCATGAGGGGAATGGTTCTTCTTGATGGAACGCAACTTGAAACCGAAATTCCTAGCGAATTTGGAATTACCGTGAACCCAAATATCGTTACATATTCCTCCACTAATGGTACTCAGGTTGAATTCGACGTACGCGCTTTCTTGTCTCCTGAAAAAGCTCCTATTCTGGTTCACGCAATCAAATCCAGGCTTAATGCATTTTCGATAAATGCAGACATCGAAACCAGGCGTTCATCTGGCTATCTTTATACTTCAAAAGAACATCTTTTGGTTACTACTGCCAGTTCAGTTTTGGAGAAACATTCAATGGTTTCTGAACCATGTGAACAGGAAGGGGCATCTGATGCTCGATATCCGTCGAGCTATAACATTCCTGTCATAGATCTTGGACCAGAAGGAGGTGCTATCCATGGCACTGATGAATTCATCATGTTAAAATCAATGAATGACTTCGCAATGATTTATAAGGATATAGTTCGGCAATTAATACCCCCTAATTTGTCATTGGTGGAGTAAATACTGTGGAATATCTTAAGCCTAATATGATTTACACTGAAGATTGTAGAATTGGCATGACGAAAATCAGATCTTCTAGTGTTGATCTCCTGGTAACGGAACCAGTATATCAAACCGACCCTCTGGAGCGTACTCTATCGTCCATTAGATTTCAAAAGCATTCTCAAAATAGGTATGGTTTTATTCCAAAAAAAAATTATCAGGATTTTTCAGTAAAATGGTTAAATCAAGCAAAGAGAGCAATGAGTTATACCGCATGTGGGTTTATTTTCTGCCACTGGAGGAATCTCCGATTTCTACTGAATGCAATTAATATCACAGGGTTTCGGTTGGTTAACCATATCATCTGGCAACATCCTGTCCCCAACCATGGCGTGAGTTCACAAAAACGATTTAATCCCATCCACTCCCATATTCTATACATCACAAAATTGTCACTTAAAGAGGATAAGAACCGAGTCTTCAATAGAATTGGTGAATATTCTAGTTCGAAGGGGAAACTCTATTTTGAGGACGTTTGGATTGCCTCTCATCAATCCAGAATTGATGAAATTGATCAATCGGTGGGAGGTTACATTCTAGAAAAATGTATTAGAATTGCTAGTAATGAAGGGGATTTGGTTTTGGATCCTTTTTTGGCATCTAATCACTTGTTAATAGCATGCTTACGCAACAAAAGAAAATTCATGGGATTTACAGTCTCTGATAAAGATTATGAGATGATCCAAAATCACACAACTTTAGAAACTTTGGGTTGGGGTCTTAAAAATGGCTAAACTATGAAGTCTGTCTACATTTTCCGAACGGAAAGGTCTTATAACGTAAAATAGATTGGAATCCTCCTGTGAAAAGCGTTGAAATCCGGCGTTTTAGCCCACCCTGAGGTATATTGGTGGTTTCGCTAGTAACTGGAGGAACAGGTTTCTTGGGGGGTTTCCTCAATGAACTTTTGATCAATACTTATGGAAATAAGGACGATTCTATTCGAGTAATCTACCGAGACACAGTTGGTAAAGCCAATATTGAGGCACTAGGGCTCATTCCGGTTAAAGCTGATTTGAATGATGCCCGTAGTTTGAAAGATGCATTAAAAGATGTTGATGTTGTTTACAATCTAGCTTCACTAGTAGATGACTGGGCTGGCTGGACTGAGTTATATAAGGTAAACGTAGAAGGTATGAATAACCTGATTGACGCCTGTTATCAGTCTAGCACAGATCCTTTCATCGCACACGTTTCCTCTACTGGGGTCTATGGCCATTTTATACCTGATATACCCATAGACGAAAACACCGCATTTAATCCTACAAGAATTTATCAAAAAAGTAAGGCTTACCAGGAAAAGTGTATCTGGGATTTTTCACGGATCCAAGGTTGGAAAAATTTTAGCATCGTCCGCCCCCCAAGTATCATTGGGCCAAGAGACAAAAAAACGATGTTTCAGATCTTCAAGGCGATTTATGAACGAAAACTCCCGATATTTCGTAGTGGACAAGTCTATACAACCTGGATTCATCCTTTTGACCTCTGTAAAGGATTGTTACTTATAGCAGAAAAACAGCATAAGTCGAAAGGGCAGGCCTATAATTTAAAATCTTTTGAATGTCTATTTATTGATTTCATTAATTTTATTGTAGATACCATTAAACCGTCCAAGCCTCCTCGGCATTTAAATTATCGTCTGGTTTACACGATCGCGGTACTCTCTGAGATTTTTGCTAAGATTACGGGGAGGCAAACCACTCTTAACAGATATAGAGTCACGAAATTTGCATCTTCAAGACGTTTTAACGACCAGAAGATTAGAGATGAACTGGGGTTTAGCCCTCAAAAAGATATGGAGACAACGATTCTGGAATCATACGAATGGTTCAAAAACCATGGTTATTTGCCGCTGTAATTGAGTCTTGGCTCAGAAATCTTCCTCGAAGAAGGATAAATTAAAGCAATCTAATAAGTTATAAGAAAAGGTTTAGAACTAAAACCGACCTATTATTCCAGAAAGAAATTTACTCTGCAGTGCAAGATTGGATTAATTGGAATGTCCCAGGTTGGAATTGTACCAACGTGGCCTAAAATTGTTTAGCTTGATGTTAGGTATTAGGCATGGCATCGAAGGATGATTTTGACCCTATAGTTGACGCAAAGGTCTTGCTTGTTGAAGATTCCCGGGACCATCAATATCTTTTCATTAAAAGAATAAAAGAAGCTGGAATCAATAGCATCATGGTATTTGAAACTGGAGAGGATGCTATTAAAAAAATTAAAGAAGGTAATGACTTTAATCTAATACTTGTGGATTACTCCCTCCCTGGAAAATCAGGAATCGAAGTCATCGAGGAAATTCGCCGCCTAAATCGAGAGATACCAATCATCATGATAACTGGTCTAGGGTCGGAACGAGTTGCTGTACAAGCAATGAAACTGGGAATTCAAGATTATTTAACCAAAGAAGAGATGTTTGAACCTGATAACTTGAAAGAAACCATAACTCGGGTATTGCTTGAACATCGGGCACGACAAGAGACCGTATTAGCCCGACAACTAGCAGAAAACCCAGAACAACTCTCTGTATCTGTTTTTAAGTTCGGAGAGGTCGGTCCAGAGCCTTTTTTGACATCAAAATTACCGTTTGAGGATTCAATCACAGATATGGAGAAAGAAAACTTCCTGATCAAAATCGGCACATATTATATGTCAGCAACGGGAGCTGGCCACGATTATGCCCGAGGCCTCTATGAACTTCCTGTTCCTAATTATGAAAAGTATCGCGGTTTGGTGTATGCCTTTCAAATGGTGTCAAAAAAATTCACTGATAAGCGGATACAGAATACCATCGGCGCGAACTACGGTCTTGTGGTTGTTCTCTTCCCAGTATTGTTCCGTAGTGTTCTTCCAAACAGAGCAACAATCGAACAACAGCTCGACGAACTACTTGGAGCTTATTCAACCATGGAAGAGCTGAACGAGAATTTTTTAGATCAGACCCGCAAAATATTCATGACCTACTGAGTTTAATTCTAACAAACCTGATGTAGTGAAATCATCCTTGTCTGAAATGCTTTTTGCCTTCTATTCGTACCTCAATTGTTTTCATCATGTCGGTGATACAAATGGTTAATGACATTGAGATTTCGAATGTTTCAAAACTTTTTGGGGATGTGGTTGCTGTTGACGACCTTACTCTCCAAGTTAATCAGGGAGAAGTTTTCTGCCTGGTGGGGCCGAATGCAGCGGGCAAGACCACAACAATTCGACTCCTCTTGGGAATCTTGAATGCGGAACCTAGGGGAAGGATTCAGGTTAAAGGATTAACTATCCCTCAAGAAAAAAAGAGATTACGTAGGATAATGGGTTATTTGCCGCAAAAACGAGCGTTATATGATCTCCTTACGGCACGTGAAAATATCCGATTCTTTGCACAAGCTAAAGGGCTTTCCAGTGATCAGACAAAAATCAATACGGATCTTATGATCGAGAAGCTCTCGCTCACTGATCATCAAGATAAATTGGCTGTTCATTTATCTGGGGGAACTCAACAACGGACTGCTTTAGCAGCTGCTATGGTAAATAATCCTGAAATTGCATTTCTCGATGAACCAACTGTCGGCCTTGATCCCGTATTAAGACGGGATTTCTGGCGATATTTTCGAGAAAAGGCCCGTAAAGATGGAACAACGATCCTGGTAACTACCCATTATCTAAATGAGGCCGAATGGGCCGATCGAGTTGGTGTGATGCGAGATGGGCGGATGGTTGCGATTGATAC
The DNA here is from genome assembly GCA_048882505.1 of Candidatus Thorarchaeota archaeon. Classification (GTDB taxonomy): domain Archaea; phylum Asgardarchaeota; class Heimdallarchaeia; order Hodarchaeales; family Hodarchaeaceae; genus Hodarchaeum. The sequence continues at coordinate 402,520 of JBHLRO010000002.1, read as the reverse complement.
TCCTCGGAATTTAATCACGAAAACCCATGCTCAAAATATGGAAGAAATGTTTCTCAATCTGATTTCTAATACTCGAACGGGGGTTCTATAGCATGTGGTTGGCTTACCTTGTAACAAAACGAATATGGAAGCAACTTCTTCGTGACCGCCGAACCTTAGGTTTAGCTTTCATGGCCCCGTTAATGTATATTGCGCTTTTTGGCGTGGCATTTGGAGGAGAAATTAACCACGTCCCGATTATCGTCATAAATCAGGACACAGACGCAGCTGTAATTTTTCCTCCATTTCTTATCCCCTCCATTGGTAAACAGATGAAAACTAATTTGGAGGAATCCCAAAAAGTGGACGTTATCAATTTAACTGATGATTTTGATACTGCAAAACGAGCGGTCGAAGAAAAAAGATTTATTTGTGCAGTCATTATCCCCGAGAATTTCACATCAAACGTCGCTTCTCTAAGCGGTGAAAATGTTTCGATTCAACTCTATCTCGATAATTCTAACCCGCAAGTAGGGGTGGTGGTCCTAGCGGCTTTTCAACAAGCATTTCAGGATGCGATTGGGGAATTTCGCGGAAATTTAGGTGTTGAAATTTCGTACGCCTATGGAGAGGATCTAACGACAATTGAATTCTTTGCCCCGGCCATGATTATTTTTGGTGTCTTCTTTTTATCTTTCATCCTAATTATCATGAACCTTATTGGAGAAAGAAAGGCAGGAACTCTCGATCTCCTTCTTCAATGTCCGTACGACAAAGGACAGATCATTTTTGGATATTTAGGAGCATTTAGCATCTTATCGTTTTTCCAAACCACTGTAATTCTAATCGCCGCGAGTATATTGTTTAACATTCAGCTGGCATTCGGATTGGCGGAACTCGCTTCATTATACATTGGAGCTGTGGTTTGTGGGTGGACAGGTCTTGTTCTTGCCATTTTCTTATCCTCCTATGCACGTAATGAATTTCAAGCTATTCAATTTGTACCCATAGTGATCCTTCCAGCGCTCCTCTTGTCAGGCATTATCATTCCCCTTAATCAAATTCCAGAGGTGGTGCGTTGGGTAGCATACCTCATACCCACAACTTATGGAGTACACCTTCTACGTCAAATTTCCATCGAAGGCCTCATACTCACACCCTGGAATGTAGACTTGATAGTTCAGCTTCTATTTGTTGTCTTATTCCTGTTTGGTAGTCGTTTAACGTTGAGAGAAACTTAATCAAGTTTGGCCATTGGTCAGCTTTGACCCAAAATATGAGGATCTAATAAGAACTTTGGAACGCCAAATTCACAGATGGAAGCTCGATATGATCTTATCAGAGTAAATCCATTACTTGAGAGATTAATCTTGTCTATTGGAGCTGGTTTAGAAATCCTGATCCTTATAGTAATATGGTAATTTCTCGTATTTCTGTTTGGCCTTTGATATGATATCAGCGGAAGTAATTGGTTTGGAGCGTAGTTTTTTCCATTCTGCATCTGAGAGACAATAAGGTTCGAGAATCGCGGCTTGGCCTGCCATGAGCTGGATAAAAGCTCTGTGGATTTCTAATTTCGTGATGTTCTGCTGAAATTTATATATGTAACAGCGCAATTCCTTGAGGATGATATTTACTATGATGGGACGATGAATTTCGCTAAAATCAAATCGTATCTTTCTAGAATGATCGCCTAGTTGGAATTTTTTTTGATCAAACATCGCAAACCAAGTTAATTCAGTCCCACCTATTTGAACAGCTTGGAAAACATAGTTTCGTCCCTGCCTCCAAGGCAAACTTCCTCGAAAAAGGATTGTAGGAGGATCCGAATATGGGATCGCGGCGAGATTTTGGAAAGCCCGATCCACCAAAGTACCTGCCCAGGCTGTTCCTTCATTCGTTTCTTGGGAATAGAGAGTCATGATCTCGCACCACGGTTGGTTCTTTGGGCGGTTATTTCTTGAAAAAGGTCATCTCCAACGCACGAAACTACAGCCAAAGGAGAATATCCAATTGAAGGAAAATAACTCGAAAAAACGCCCGTTCTGACTAAAATGATTGAAATATCGGCTTCTTTTGCGGCTAACAAATCTACGAGTGTGTCTCCTACAAAAACCACTTCTTCTTTGGTAACTCTGAGCTTTTTTATCGCAATCTGGAGGGGGATTGAGGAAGGTTTCCTGACACCAATACTCTTAGAATCAACTAAAACATCGAAAAGAGAAAGATAAGGGGCAAAACGTTTTCGTAATAGATACGGGGATCCATTTGTAACAATTCCTAGCAAATAACCGTGCTGTTTCAGTTTTTTGAGAGTTTTTGGGACACTAGGAAAAACATGTAGATCTTTATCCCATTGATAGAATTGCCAGACAGCACGCATCATGCCACGTAAAAAACCATACCATGAAAGGTTGAAATCCCCACGAATCGCACGGAATAGGTTCATTTTGAACCAACTGTGTCTCTTGCCTGAATTGTAGAATTTTCCTAACCGTTTAAGATAATTCCGAATTTGAATTGCATTAGGCTTATCTGTGGGGAAAAATTCCTGTACAATTAGTTGAGGAAAGATCCTGATTGAGTCGACCAAGGTACCATCAAGGTCAAAAAGGACTGCCTTCGTTGAAGCTCTGATCGCCGTACTTAAACCTCCCCAGGATAAGGTTGGTCCAACTGCCAGGAATTCATTAGCATTCAGTGACTCTATCATCGATTGAAGTCATTCCGCGTATTCGATTGGGCTTTAATTAAAATTTTCCTAAGATGGTTCTAATTCACATAAAGGATTCTAATCCCGTCATATCATCCCCTTATGTTACTATTCCTATCCAGATTTTTCTAGACCTGTGCAAAGACCACGAAATTACCTTAATTTTGAAGATTTGTTTATTCAGGGCCCTCATTGATAATAATCCCCAAAATTTGGTTCGCAAAGGGAATTTACCCCCCCTTCGGCAGCTAATGACAAGTTAGGTGGGTAGATAGACGAATGTACGCATTTCAGCTTTGAAAATGTTAAACTTCATTCATCAGATTTCCTGAAATGGATTCAATATAACATCGGTGCCTCTTAAGAGCTATTACCACCGAACAAAATTGAAGAATTGGCAGTAGTAGTCGTGACCCGAAGATACTTAAAAGTCAACAGCTACTGTCTCTCAGATTTCATCAATCCCTATTCTACCTGATTTAGCTCACCTCCCTCCGTCGTCACTCACAGAAGTTTCAAGTAGGTGGAAGAATTGCCAACAAACCTAAATCGAGAAGCCCAGGTAGAGTGGGATAAATATTTACAAGCCTCAGGAACTGAAGAACAGATTATGCACTTGGAACGCTTTTTAGGCGTGGTAGTCAAGCACAAGGGAGTGGAAAACCACCTTAGAATGGTTAAACAAAAATTAAAACGTTTGAAGGCACAACAAGAAAAATTACGCCAATCTAAGAAAGGATCTGGCGAGAAATGGCTAATACCCAAAGGGGAAGATGCCCAGGTGGCGATAATTGGAACCACCAATTCGGGCAAATCATCTTTTCTTAATAACCTTGCCCAGGCGGAGGCTACCAAGGTCGGGGCCTATCCTTTTACCACAGTTAAACCAGCTGTGGGATCAATTACAGCAAAGGGCGCCCGTATACAACTTGTTGAGTTACCTGCCATTGTGAAGGGAAGTTCGAGGGGAGAAATGTCAGGTAAGTTAGTTCTTGCAGGAATTAGAAACGCAGATTGTCTTTTAATATCTATAGATCTATCACAAGATCCAATCCAGCAGCTGGAGCTGGTCCTTAATGAACTGGATAAAGGGAAAATTCGTGTAAACGTTACTAGGCCTGCAGTTACAATTGAGAAAGTAGGTTCTGGGAATATACAGGTGTTTAATAGCCACTTTTTTGCGGGAAAAGGAAAAGAAGCCGTTATTGAAATCATGAGAGTGAATGGTTTTCTTAATGCTATTGTACGCTTTCATGGTCCAACCTCAGTTGACCAATTTCTTGATGCTCTGGATAGGAGCATTAGCTATCTACCAGGAATAATGATCGCTACAAAAGGCGATCTAGAAGGTTCAAAGCAGAATTTTACGAATCTAATTAATTATCTAAGAGAAAAAGGTTTGTCCTTCGAAGTTGTGCCTGTCTCAACGTATCCACAAGAAGGATTCGAGGGATTGGAGGAAAAAATCTTTGGCTCATTGCAAAAGATCCGTATCTATACCCGTGACACCAATGGTGAGATAGCCGAACGGCCCATCATCTTGGACACACACCAGGCGACTGTCCAAAGCGCAATAGAGGTTCTTTCAAAAAAGATGCTCAAACATTTTCGTTTTGCACGAATATGGGGATCTTCGGCTTCTTTTGATGGAGAAAAGGTTGGTTTGGATCGTAACTTGTCTGATGGGGATGTAATCCAGGTATTTACATAGGCAAGGCAGGAATGAATCAGGATTAGGCCCGATTTCTTTGGTTCGGCTATCAGCAGGTTTTTAAAAATACGCAAAACGATTTGGAGGCGAACTAAACTCAATAAGAAACCTTTACCACCCTCCTTGGATAAAATAATCCTTGGTCGATTGATCTTGACGTCAAGGCCGGCATCATTTCCCATTACTGGAACTTGTGAAAATCAGTTTAATTCATCCCGAAATTGATGGTTCAACAGACTTGTGAGTCTGTGTGATGATCTATGAGTACCCAGTGGCACGCTGAAGATCTTCAATCCTTAATCAAAAAATTATCAACGAATCCTGAGCTTGGAATCCCTGAGACCGAAGCACAACGGCGACTCGATGAATATGGGCCCAATGAACTTGAAAAAACGAAAAAGAAGCACCCCATATTCCTTTTTTTAGAGCAGTTCACGGATCCTTTAGTGATTATTCTCTTGTTGGCACTATTGATTTCACTTTTAATAGGAGCACTCTCAACAGATCCAGGAGAACAGATCGAATATGCGATTGATGCGTTGGCAATATCAACAATTGTCCTTTTTAACGCTCTATTTGGATTTATACAGGAATATAAAGCGGAAAGAGCCATTGAAGCACTTAAATTAATGGCAGCACCCACAACGACCGTCATCAGAGATGGAACGAAACTACGAATCGATGCTAATACTCTTGTACCTGGAGACGTAATAGTTCTAGAAGAAGGGGATAAAGTTCCCGCGGATTCACGGCTAATTCAAGCTCATTCTTTACGAGTAGATGAATCAGCATTAACTGGGGAATCCTATCCAGTAGTGAAGAAGGTTGGTTCCGACATAAAACCCCAGACTCCTGTTGCTGAGCGTTGGAATTGTGTGTTTTCTGGCACCAATATTACACGAGGACGAGCTCATGCTATCGTCACGCAAACAGGAATGCGTACGGAATTCGGTCGAATCGCACTTGGCCTTCTTGTAACTCAGGAGGAAGAAACGCCCTTACAGCTGAGAATGGAAGAATTAGGAAAGTGGATTGGGATTGGGAGTCTAACGATTTGTTTTGTAATATTTATTTTCGGTATACTCTTAAATCAAGAGGTTATCGAAATGTTTATTGTCGCTGTTGGACTTGCTGTCGCTGCTGTTCCTGAGGGTCTCCCTGCTGTTGTAACATTAGCATTAGCTCTCGGAGTCCAGAGAATGAGCAAAAAAAATGCCATTATTCGTCGTCTCCCCTCCGTTGAAACTCTTGGGTCTACAACAGTTATCTGTTCAGACAAAACTGGTACTCTAACAAAAAACGAGATGACAGCACGTAGAATTCTTACAGTCGATGCAGAATATGATATTTCAGACTCTTTGGCTCTTGATGATTCGATAAGAAAAATCCTTTCGATCGGTGTTGAGTGCAATAATGCACAGTTGGCGAATTCAAGCCAGAAATCCGTGAGCGTCTCAAGTCCTTCCACATCGGAGATTCGAATAGATGCGGACATTGGTGATCCTACTGAGCTTGCCCTTCTCAAGCTCGGAGCCACATATGAGGTTTATCCACAGTTCGAACGACTTTACGAGATACCTTTCGATTCAACCTCAAAGCGTATGAGTGTAGTGGTAAAAAATGACAATAATGAGTTTTTAGTTTTTACAAAGGGCGCCCCAGAGATCCTCATTGATCTATGTGAATACTATCTTTCTAACGGGGAGATCAGAGCACTAAACGACACTGTGCGCAAGCATCTAGAAGAAAAAGAACAGCAGAACGCTATAAAAGGATATAGAATGTTAGGCATGGCATATAAGACACTGGAACCAGATCTGGCCGATCGCGAAATATTATCAGAGGATACAGAAGAGATTGAATCGAGATTGATCTATGTGGGATCAGTTGCCATTATGGATCCTCCACGTGAGGGAACTAAAGATGCTATTGACACGTGTAAAATTGCAGGAATTCGGCCATTAATGATTACAGGGGACCATCTTAAAACGGCGCTTGCAATAGCAATAGAAATCGGTTTAATCGAATCTCAAGACTCTGCAAAGTATATAGAAGGAGCTCAATTGGCGGAAATGAGCGATGACCAGCTTTCAAAATCGGTCTTGGATATTAATGTATTTGCTCGTGTCTCACCTGAACATAAGCTCAAACTAATATCTGCGTTAAAATCAAATAACCAAGTCGTGGCTATGACAGGAGATGGAGTTAATGATGCTCCAGCGTTAAAAAGAGCCGATATTGGAGTGGCAATGGGAATATCTGGGACAGATGTATCGAAAGAGGCCTCTGATATGGTATTGGCGGATGATGATTTTTCAACGATAGTTCGGGCGATACAGGAGGGCCGCACCATTTATGACAACATGCGGAAATTTATTCTGTACCTTCTGTCATGTAACGCAGGCGAAATTGCGGTGATGTTCTTTGGCATGTTGTTGACTACCATAATATTTGGACAACCCGCGCTTCCATTGCTGGCTATCCAGATCCTCTGGGTAAATCTGGTAACAGATGGCTTGCCAGCGTTGGCAATGGGCGTTGACCCCCCTGACTCTGATATAATGATACGACAACCTCGAGACCCTAGAGAATCGATTTTAACTCGAAAGTCCATCTACTTCATCCTATATTCAGGAATAGCGATAGGTTTGGGCACTCTTTTCATTTTCTTTTTGTATTTGACACCACATTTAGCCTCTAGCCAGGTACCTGATACTGATGCTCTTCTTACGTCCCGAACTGCCGCATTCACCCTACTGATCATGTTTCAGATGGTAATGGCATTGCAAATCCGAAAGGAAGAACATTCGTTATTTGGTCGCGAGTTAATTCGAAATCCATTCCTATTATTAGCGGTTTTTAGTTCGATCGGACTCCACCTAATAATTATGTATCTTCCAATTTTTCAACCTATATTCGAAACTACAGGTCTTGGGATCGGCGATTGGATAATAGTCATCTCTATCGCAAGTTTACTTATTGTTACTGATGAAATCCGTATTTTCCTCGCAAAAAGAGTCCCCAGGTTTAAGAATCTTGGAGGATATTGGTGAACATCAACCCATATCCGACTGATATTTCACTGGAACCAAAGGCATAATAATTTAAGGGGAACAGTTTTTAGTTCAGAACATGCATGTATAAATCACGGCAATCCCGTTTTTGGAAATAAGAGGGTGAAAGCGTTGGATCAAAAGGAATTTGGAATGAACAGAGCGAGGTTTTTCCGGGTAATAAATGCAGCCGCCTTCTTCATTCTCACTTTTGCTCAGATTATCATTGTCAGCTGGATATCCATCAGTCAGGAACCTAAGTCAGAGCCATGGAAACCCCTACCATCATTAATTGGAATAGAAGGAAACCCTCGAATACTAGGGTTCTTCATATCGATCAATCCATTTGCTGACCTTCAGCAAACAGCCGTCTTAGTCCTATTAACTGCAGGATTGCAGCTACTCTTGTTGGCTTTTTTAGTATCAATAGTTTTTTCCAATAAAAACATGGTACAAATTTATCCTGAGCCATTGTATGGCCCAGCTTATGCAGCCGAAGAGGCCCCTACTGTTGACCGGACGCTTAAACTTGTATCACATACGGCTGCGAGAGTGAAAATCAAGGTAACCAAGATTTTTGTGTACCGCAAAGCGGTTCCCAACGCGTTTAGTCTCGATCTGCTTCCAATCCCATTTTTCCGACGACCTTATCTGGTGTTAAATACTAATGTCTTGGAAATACTTAGCGATCCCGAAATTGAAGCTGTTATTGCCCATGAACTTGCCCACGTGAGTCATGGTGACAGTTTGGTTCGATTGGTACTTTCTATCCCGCGTCTCTTCCTTAATCTTGCATATGTTTTCATATATCTCCAGATTTTCACTGGAATTTTAAATGCGGTTTTTGATTCATTTAATATTTTGGCTGCTATTGAACGATTGCTGTTTCTTGTCCTTATCTACCTTGTTGTTGCGATTGTGACTCGCTTTACTTTGAAGTTCCTTTATGCAGCAAATCATCAGGCTGAATATCTGGCGGATTTTTTTTCCGCTCAATTGATGGGAGCCGAGGTTTTAATCAATGCCCTCATTCACCTTGGACAACGAAGTGAAGCCATGCAAGTCTTAACACGAGAAATTGAATGGCTGGAAAGTCTCTCTGATGAAAAAAAACCCTCATCTTCCTTTACTCGAGGGATTTACCAACGGTTCCCTAAAACCCAGCTTGATGAAGATGTTGCACGTGAAATCGCCCCTCGTCTTTTTTTGGAGGAGAAACTCGATCAACTGGTGAAAAATTATGGAATTGAATTGGATAGGGAAATGCGGAACCAATTAATAACACGCGCCGTACCGACACTTCTACAACGAAGGGCAAAATATTTTGCGGACTTAGATGACCAAAATCAGGATTTTACACCCACTATCTTAAAACAAAAAACCATTGATTGGAGACATTTCGATTCTGATTCGGATCAATTCCTTGATACTGAAGAGATAGAAGGATTTATCGGCACGTTAATAGCAGAAAAGGAAAAAATGGTTTTCGAACACGAGTTGTTCCAAATCCCAGAGGGGGATGAGGATCATCCATCATTCCGAGATCGAATTTTGAAGATTTTCAGGACTTATTACCCCGATAAGTACCAAAGCATTGTACAGGTGTCAAAAGAATCGGATGATAAACCACAACCAGGTATGAGTGCATGATCAGCTAAAAAGTAATTTTTCGAGCATTTTAGGTATTTTTTGCGCCTCAACTGGCATATAATATAATCGAATGTTTTCTAATCGCCTTAGTTGTCCAAGGATAGGCTTGGTAAGCTGATACAGATGCCTCCGAGGGGTAATGATAATTCGTACATCTCTAAATTTTGCCAATAGAGGTATAAAGTCTTTTCCGCTAGTGGCCAAAAGATCAGACATTAGAATCACAGTCCTATGTGAGCTGATTTGAGTTTCAAACTCCTTCATCGCGGCCTGTACAGCTAGGAAGATGTTCGTTTTTCCACCAGATGGTAGTTCAATCAAACGCTGTATGATCTCCGTTGGAGTCATCCAGGAGTCCCGAAAACCTTTTAGAATGTCAGGCAGAGCATCAAATCCAATTATGGCGAGATTTTTGATATCAATCGAGAGACTCAACAAGATCGATGTTAATATGATTAATCTAAGATACTGCAAGACCGAATGTGATTTATCTACTAAAAGGACAACGGGATAGTGACTGCGTAACCTCCTGATAGATAATACGTGTTGATAGGTAAAAAATGGATCCCCAGATTGGAGGTAGTTTTCAAGTGTTTTTTCTACGTTCCAAGGACGGCCTGGATCATAGGGGCTTGTTTCTGGATACTTATTTCTATAAATTTCCTTGAATATACGCCTAGCTTGCCGATATAGGGCGGGGATAAGTTTCCGAAGTAAAATCTGTTTTTCTTCTTGTGAAAAATAGGGTCGGAGCTGAAAAACCAGCGAACTGGATTCAAGTATAAGATCCAAGTGATCAGGGTCAATAGGGAGGAGATTTGCTATAACTCTGGGATAAGTCGCTGCAAGAACTTCAATTGCCCGTATATTTCGCTGTTTCACAGCCTCCTTCGTAAACTCAATTGAAGTTTCAGAATCCAGCCGTTGTTGCAATTTATATTCATATATTCTTTCTAGAAGTGAATCTTGTGACTTTCTTTCAGAAATCGTGGAATCATTCCATGCTTTTGCATATTTTAGCCGTTGCTCTTTCCTTTTTTTTTTTCATCTGGAAAAAAAACTGACAATGCGAGAACTTCCAAACAGTCCTCTACGGATCGAGATTCGTCAGGATGAGGTTTCACCTTTTTAGAAAAGACGGCATTTAAGGTAGCAAAAGTTTTTCTGGGAGTCAGGGATTGATGGTCTAATAATTGGGTGAGCTGTATTGTTGCACGAATACTGGCCCCTGATTCAAACATACCTGAGGTCCGTGTCTGTTCAGTGAACTCAACGGCTTTATCAATGAGGGAATGATCAGTACACTGAGTCCGAAGGCGTACGATTTGCTTAGCTTCCTCTCCCGTTTTATGATCCAATCGGATACGTATACATCGGTCAAAAAATGCTTCTGGTAGCGGATTTGTACCAATATAGGCAGCAGGATTAAGCGTAAATATGGAATAAAATTTTTCGGCAGCCGTAATCCGAGATAGTTGTGGAATCTCTATTTGGCGTTCTGTCCTATCCATCGCAGCTAAGACACCATTTATTGCCTCACTGGGTGCCCTATTGACCTCGTTAAAGAAAAAAAAACCTCCTTCTTGCATTGCTTTAACAAGAGGCCCAGGGATGAAACTTTTTTCCCCAAATCCTGACTGCATGACAAGGGGAGGGTCAAACCAACCCCTAAGGTGGGTGATGGTCAGATTTTCATCCCCATCAACACGATAAAAAGGACGCCGCAAGGCATTTGCTATTGTTTTCGCAAGTTCCGTCTTTCCTGTGCCTGATTCTCCCTCAATGACCACTGCAATTTGGTTTTCAATGGCAGCGAGTATTAATCGAATTTCAGTCTCCAGGCCGACAAGGTTAAGTTGACATTCTCTTGTTATGGTTTCAATATCCACAACGGGTCACTCCAACCACTGGATAAGCTGACAATTCGAAAGAACTACTACCTAATCATTTTCTAATAATGGTCGCTTTAATCGAACAATACCTTGGTCTTCATCGAAATCTACCCATCCATCGGACTCAAGTTCTTTTACCAAACGCACCGCAAAAACCAGCTGGATAGCAACGGTTTTTGCTAGTTCACCGACGCTAGCCTGTTTTATGTCTTGTAAGACGAAAAGAATTGCATATTTCGGATTCTTTGCAAGATTAATACGTAACGTTTCCACTGCCGCAGAAAGTTTTTCGTTCCTAGTCCCCAACCGCTTTTGGTTGGTCATTAACGACTCGATTTCGTCGTTCTTTCTTACTAGTTCTTTTGCTGAATCCTCAAGCTTTCTTTCAAGGTTTTCTTTAGATTCTGTGATATCTTCGATCTGTAACTGAAGATTCTGGAGTTGCACCTCATATAAATCCTTTTGACGCTCAACTTCCGCCTTGGCTCCACGAGAATCAGAAGCTTGTTTAGCGATTTCCTCTTGACGTTGACGTATAACTTCTAGATCATTTTGGAGTACATTCAGCTCCCGCTCACGGGCTTTTACTTGAGATTGGAGATTAGAAATCTCTGATTTTTGCTGTTCGTTCTCGATTCTTGCATCTGCAAGTTGGTTACGCAATTTATCGCGCTCAGATTCAATAGAATCAATACGAAGGTTTTTCCCTTTCTGATCGACCTTTATGTCCTCCACTTCGGTCTCAAGTGCGCGATTTTTCCTTCTTAGTTCTTCCATGGCCTCATTGGCTTCATCCAGTTTATTTTGAACCGTCTGGGTTCGCGCTAATTTCTCAACTAGTTCTTCCTTTAACGCAGTAATTTCGCCTCCCAAACGATTTGTAATCTCCCGAATTTCACTTTCTTTTTGATTTAACTGACTTTTTATATTGTCTAACTGATTTTTGAGCGTTACAGCCGTTTGACTGGTCTCACCAGAGTCTAAAAGCAGATCCTCGTTTTCTTGCTCCAGTCGAGAAATTTGTTCCTTGAGTTCATTGACAGTTGCCTCGTACATGGTTTTTTGTCTACTTACGTCCTGAAACTGAGTTTTCAACTGGTCAAGTCTTTCGCCAAGTTTTTGATTTTCATCTTTGAGATGAACGTTTTCCTCGGTATGGGAAACCAAAACCTTATTCTCGGCTTTTAGGTTCTCGATTTCAATGTCTTTATTCGCCAAGGCGGTTTGGAGTTCTTCAATCTCCAGCCTTGTGGTCATAAGAGTGTTGCCAACCGTTTCAAATTCAGCCTCGATTTTTTCGCGCTCCTTCCGGGCTTGCTTTAAATCTCGTTGACTTTCATCTAGTTGTTCCTGAAGACGATTAAGCTCCTGCATTTGATCCTCTACTTTCCCCGAAAAAACCCCTGATTGACTCTTCAATTGTGCGATCTCCTCATCTCTTTTGCCAAGAAGCATTCGAAGGTTTTCGATCTCCAGTCGTAACGGTTGAATATCTGCCTCTTTGGCTTGGAGTTCGTCTCGTTCTTTCGAAACAACTTTAAGCTCTTCCCGAACCGTTTCTAGTTCTTCTAAAATGTTTTTCACCTCCTCTCCAGAAGCAAGCATCTCTAGTGAGATTTTTTCGATTTCAGTATCTGCTAGATTCGTTAAGCTTTTAATTCCTTTTTTTGAAAATTCAGTGTGGGTTTCTTTATTTAAACTTAGCATCTTTGTTTTTAACCCTTCAATGACATCCTCCACATCTTGGAGTGTATAATACGATTTGGGCCTCTGTTGCAAGTTTTTAACGACTGATTTGGCTTCCAGGGATATTTCATGCTCCATTCGACGAGCCTGTTGTGCAATACTTTGAATAAACAGAAGTTTGGGATTTTTACTTTTCATGACTCTGCACCTGATTTTAGTTCTTAGCTAGGGGAGGTAATTAGGAGAGATCAGAAATCTTTTCCACCAAATGAAGAGATGTAGACCCGTACTTTTGCGTTCTGAGGAGGTAACTTGGCTTTACACCGTTTTTCTTTGGTATCTATAATATGTCTCTACTTATCTGTGTACTTTGTTTGGCCGCAGCCCGAAGTAAATCAATCGATTTTTCGAACTCCATTAATCTGCCAATTACCAAATTGTATAGCGCAGTTTCAAGATACGAGGTCTCTGCCTCTGGGTCATATCCAATTGCTTGAAGTAATTTAAAGTTCTGGTCTTTGACAGATTTGAGAAAAAACGGTAATTCTTCCAAATTTTTGTTTACTACTTCCAAAACCTTAAGGGCGCTGCGTTCTCCTGTGATTAAATTCTGAATAAACGATTCAGCCTGGGGTAAAACCATCACTCGCAACCTATTTCGAATATCAGCTGTAGTAAGAGTAGTGTTTAGAGCAAGTTTCTTTGTCCACTCTACCATGATTTCATAGTTCCTCAGACTGTTCTTTTCTAGCTTTATCCAGTTGAGGACAGTTTCTAATGATTCTTCAATCGCAACCAATCGACGATATTGCTCATCAGGCTCATATAATGATCCATGTAGATGTATGATGCCATCATACAGCTCCTCTAGTAGGTCGCCGTATGACCTTTCTTTTTCTTCATTTGTGGCCATTTTCGTCACTTTTTCTTAAGGATGCCCCGAAACGGGGACTGGAGCAGAAACCTTTGACGTTTTGCTTCCACGCCTTCTCATCTCATAAGCAAACCAACGGAATTCTGCCTGTAATGTGCAGGAAACACTTAGAGAGCTCCTCTAAGAAAGTCTTGCACTATTAAATTCGTGATCAACAATAAGTGATATCGCAAAGAGGAATGCCCATAATTTAAGCTTTCGTTTAACAGGCTTAACTCTTTTGACTTATAGATGTATCCATATAATCTCCATACATTACTTTCTACCTGTTCGATCTTATGCGCTAAGGTTTTAAAATTCACTGTTCCCTTCGCTTCCCAAGTATAGCAATTGGTGCGGGGGGAACGGATGTTACGCGTCATCCTGGCGGCAATCCGATCGTACTTCTGAAACTGTTGAATCAAGGGATTCTCGGACATTTCATGGTGGTTTTTGATCTCATTTAGATCTTCAACCTTGATTTCCCCATAAATTTTGGATTTATGCTTAGAGGTATGCACAAAATCATGGAGTAGGGCATAACGAATTAGTTTCTGAATATGAATGGGGAGGTGATGAGGTAACCCTTGGCGGACTTTTACGCGTCTAAAATATTTCTTTTTCCTAGGTTTAAATTGGGAACCAACTTCTCCTGACAACCATTCTACCCGTCCTAATCCTTCCCTCCAGAATCTCCCAATACTATCGATTAGTAGTAAAGTTTGCAATTTTCCTTTCGCTTGCTGCATGGTCTGACATCTGTATGTTAATTGGATCCTCCCCAGATAACCGATGAAAGAGAAGGGATGAATCTTCCGTTTCTTATGGGATTTAGTTATGAACCTCCGCTTCGGTGTGATGATCTCAGCACGACAGCCCTCTAATTCGAACATGGTTTTCTTCGTGATAATGGGAGTCAGAATTTTCCCTTCGAGCGTGAGTTCCATTTTGCCAGACCTCAAGGGCGTTCTTGAACATTGTTTCTAAGGCTCCTTCAGTGATGTTCTTCTGGACAGTAAAGGAGCCATTATTATCGAACACAGGTGTTTTTTTCACCGTTTGAGCAACTGGAGTTTTTTGACCTCAACTCGACCATACCCCGTATTGAAACCTCGGCCTAGTCTATCAAAAGCTACAGCTCCTTCAATGACTAAGCCGATCTGTTGAGGAGAGCAATGGGTCACATCAATTTCAAAGTTGAAATAGCCAGAAAAATAGCGTTCTTTGAAATCCTGTGTTGTTTTACCATCATAGGTCAAGTTAATCCGATTCTCAGAAGCGATATGGACATGTTGAATGGATTCAGATAATCTAGCGGTTTTGTGGGATATAGAAGCAATAGGATCTGCGTAAACAGAAATTTTACCTTCAATCCCTTTGGAGCCAAAGATTTGATGGAGAATGCATTCTTTTTCGCCAGCAAGACAGCTTCCTAAGAGATGAAGGCCTTCTGGAAGTAAGACATTCCCATGTTTATCGGCTTCTTTATCAGTGGTCATCGCTATAAATATTGGACATTAGCGTTCAAAATCCTTAAATATTGGATCGGGCCAATCACTAGCGATCTTCAGGGTGGAGAAAGTCTCCGAGGAAGCGATGGAGATCAAAAAACCTGAGGTTGAAGGTGAAAAGATGAAAAATAAGACCAAACAATACACGTATCATAACATGTTTCGAATAGGTGCGCTATTCGTGTTAACAGCTATTGCAATAAGTGCCATTGTTGCAAGCTTCTCACTACCTGCGAGTATTAGCATCGAATCGGTGATTTACGAGGTTAACGACCACGGTGACCTCACAATTCAGTTGACTGGCACCAAAACGGGGGTCTCAGTGGTTGATGCCGATATTTCCCTCCAAATCCCTGACACATTTGATATGGAAACTCTTACTAATGGATCCCCGGTTATCAAGATGCTATCGAACGGAACTACGCTAGAAAAAGCTGAGAATAGTACCAGTTTCCGAGTTGTGTTCGCCTTAAGAACTCTTAATACAACCCTGTTACCCAGGCACTTTTTCTTTAAAATGAACTTTGGCACAATGCGTCATTCAGTGGAAATAACTCCTCAATGGCCACCAAATCAAGAAAGCCAAACTGCTGGTGGAGGCGCTGCAGTTACATCCAGTAGCCCTTACATAAGTAGTTTTTACGCCTATGATTCTGAGAAAGGCCAAGCAGAACACGTTAAGACGTATATATATAATCCTACTACCTATTTCGCCTTTCTACAGTACTTGTTATATACAATTAAAGGCAATACCTATAATTCTTGGGAAGATGATACACCAACGTATAGTGAAAATGGCTGGATAGAATCTGGTATGACTCTGGTGGTACATGACTACTTGGACTACATGTTCACCTCTCCTGGGACTCCAGTAAAAAGATACGCCTTGAACAGAGGTAATTACGATATAACACGGGTTTATGCCCTCGGTTCTGGGGCACCTGGGACTTGGAGTGACAATTACTACCCCTCAAGCGCACATGGGAATTTTGATGTCAATGACCCCGCGTCTGGAACTCACGTTGTCTTTGTAACTCATTTGGTGGATCAAGCGTTCAGAATTCAATTCGATGAAAATGCTTGGTTTGATACGACTATTGAACTAATAGACTTTTGGTACAACCAACAACTTACTGATTTACGAACCTTATTTGCTATGGACTTTCGTAGCATGGTGTTTACATGGGATCCTCCCTCAAACGATATCTATGACCTCATCCACAACAAAATGGCACCAAAAGCGAAGGACCTCTTGGGTTTATCAGGTGATTGGGAAAGTTCCCATGGGACAAGTTCTAAAAATCATGGGTTTGATCTTCTTTTCGCGAATATTAATCAATATAATACAAATGGAATGGTGGCAGGACTAAACAGCCCTGGCCACTCTAACAAGGCAATCATGATGAAGGGATATTTTATTTGGATATTTCCATTCATGAGGGATCAAACCCTAGGTACTATGCATGAGACACTTCATACTTTTAATGCCAATCATATAACTGGGGATCTGACTGGGTATATTATGAGTAGGACCTCCGGGGCTTATGTAATGCACAGCCAAACTGTAAATGAAGTTGATTTGTCCACGTATAATTGACCAAATTGGAAGTTGAGTTGATCTGTCCACGTATGATGGGTTATTTTGAGCGGAAATGACATGCAGCTTTCTCCACGATTAGGGTTGCATCTTCAACGAAACCAGGCAATAGGATTACTTGCTGTTTCGGTATTTGCCCTAGGGCTAATGGGGGGGTGGGTGCTGTCAGATCAACAGTATACGTCCCAAGAAATGGTTCAATTCAGTGATAGTGAATATATTCATCGAACTAAAAACGTACATCATATCCAGCAGATAGTGATTTCGTCTATGCCATCAAACCCAGGGAATATCAACATAACAATAGGCACCTTTGATTTTGACCTTGGAATCATTCTGTTAGATCTGATGCTTGCTCCTGGGGGAATCTTAGATGTTACGTCCCAAGAAGAGCCAATCAAAAGCTTTGAAACCTACACCTCGAAAATCCTTACTATAAAGCTCCAGGCAACGGTGCTAGGGGCGGGTACCAACATATTCACCTGTGAAATTGAGGTCTTTGGTAATAATGGAAACCCGATAGAAATATTACAATCTATTCCACTCGAGGGGTGGATGATACTACTGCTGTTTTTATCACCTGTGTTCTTCACTTACATGTTCATCTCTCTTAGGCAAAAAAGCAAATGGAGAACACCAGCATGGTTCTTTCACAGCATTCGCCTGCTTTCTACCAGCGTTCTTCTGTTGGGGTTTGTTTTCCTCTTCGCTACCACATTTGCTCCTAAGGGAACACAATGGCAATACCTTCCGCTTGCTGCGTTAGGCGGCGGGTTTCTTACCTCTGGAATTCTAGGACTCCTTACGACATACCTGGAGTCAAGCGATCCTGGTTAAGACGGTTTATCAACGAATGAAGCCCTCTCGGGGGGGTCAGGTGAAAATTCTGTATGATGCGGATACGTTTGAGGAAGTCAAGGTCCACCGTGTGGTCTCAAAGATCCTCCCACGGTATTCATGGCACTCAAGCACACGCGGGAATTTTTTCGTTAATGACCCCGCGGGCTGGAGTGCGAGGAGTAGTCTGTATCAAGGGGTTCCAGCCGAGGAAGACCCCCTTCAAGGACCAATTACTCAGTTATATCAGGGATATTCATAGTCATAGGCAAAACCTCAAAACTTTACATATGATGGCGAGCGCCTTTTATATACTCGACAGATTTCGAAACAACATCAAGTGACCGTTTTCGCTCCATAGAGCGAAATAATGGATATAACTGAGTGGTATCCCAACTAATGTCCTTCAAATGAACCGCAATTGGTTGGAGGTTACCTACTCGACCACGTATCCGAAATTCTCCTCCTAGAATGGGGGACTGCAACAGAAACCTTTGACATTTTACTTGCACGCCTTCTAGTTTCATAAGCAAAACAACGTTACTCCGATTATTCTACACAAAGAACACCTCGAGAGCCTTTCTAAGGAAAACATGCATTATTGCATCTGTTAGCAGAAACAGAGCACATAACAATGAAGAATAACCATGTCTGAGGTTTTGATTCGAGCTTCGTAGCTCTTGGGATTTAGTGATATAATGATTTTATCCCCACCTGTTGGTTGCTAATCCTAAGGGTAATAAACATGGATATTGACTACTTCAAAAAAAATTTTGAACCAGAAATAACGAGGAGGTTCGAGAATAGAGAATTTCCAGGCATGGCGATTTCTATCATAGAAGATGGAGCAATTATCTATTCTTTTGGCGTTGGATTTCGCGACATAAAAAATTTCAAAGATTTCAACGCGGATACGCTCGCACGATTCGGTTCAGGTTCGAAATCATTCACCAGTTTGGCAATCCTCCTCTTAGAAGACCAGGGAAACCTATCAGTAGATGATCCCATATCTGATTATCTTTCGATTACCACGAGCACTGGTACGGAAGCTATCACCATTCATCACCTATTGACTCATACTTCTGGTTTGCCGGATATTTTTATCGATAGAATGGGATACACAAGAGAGGAATATTTAGAGCGTGTCGCAAGCATAATCAAGGACTCCAGGGCTGATCTGGGGAGATTCATGTACTCTAATATCGGCTACTCCCTCCTTGCGATGATCGTGGAAAAAACCTCAAGGAAATCTTTTGATGAAGCGATGAGAGGCCTAATCCTCACCCCATTGAATATGAAGAGAACCATCATGTTGGGGGATGAAGAACTAGCATCTATTGATGATAACCATACCGTCCCTTATTTGCCAAAAAAGGATGAATATGGCAATTTGACTTTCACTAAATCCGAATATCGCTTTGAAGAATTTACTAAGGGACCAGGAGGCATAGTGACTTCGTGTAATGAAATGCTCATCTATCTTGACATGCTGATGAACAATGGATCAGTAGGCGGGAAAACAGTATTTAAGCCAAGTGTTATTGAGAAAAAACTGTCAAGATACCTAAAAGATGAAAATCTGACAAAAATGCTGAAGACTGACTCATTCGAGGGCTATGGCATTGGTATTAAAGATGGTTACAAAGGGCAAACTTTCATGAATGTCGCTGGTGGAATAGTGGGTGGTATCTCTCTAATCGGCTTTTACAAGGAAACAAAGATCGGGTTTGCCTGTATCGGAAATTCCGAGGGATTTCCTCTTATGTTCATATATGATGTATGGGATAAGACTCTAGATAACGACCCTGTATTCAAAAATTGGAACAAATAGAACCTGGTTTATTCATGATGGGGCAAGGTAGAAGAAGGGCTATGACCTTGTGGGATTTCAACCACATTTATTGTAAGGATTGTTCCTTACTATTGGTCTCTTGATCAATAGGCACATTAAAAGCTGTTGAACCTGGCATCTCGGAAATATCAGAGCAACGTTGATATAAACCGGGAGCAAATGACTTCCGCAACGATATGCCTATGACTCAGGAGTTAAGAACTGTATCCTTTTGAAAAAACTGGCTCCGTGGTGCCCTCAAAAATGGAGCTGCCCGAAAAATGATTCCGAAAAGCTTTGATCAAGTCCATTACAATGCCCAAATCATAACAATGGA
Source organism: Candidatus Thorarchaeota archaeon (assembly GCA_048882505.1). GTDB lineage: Archaea > Asgardarchaeota > Heimdallarchaeia > Hodarchaeales > Hodarchaeaceae > Hodarchaeum. Next base: position 382,810 of record JBHLRO010000002.1, on the reverse strand, counting down.
TTCTGAAAATGAATCTGCCGAAATGATTGGGATTACCCAGAATAAGTTTGTCTACGTCGGTCCAAATAAGACTAGTTACCTAGACCGAGCAGAAAACGTAAGGGACCTGGAAGGGAAAACGATTATTCCTGGTTTGATCGATCTACATACACATCTGTGGAAAGAAGCCGAGGTGATCTCTGTTGACCTCGGTCAGGAACAAACGTACAGTGGAACAATTGATCGCCTTGCGCAGGAGGTAAGAGCCGCACAACCAGGCGAATGGATCTTTGCCTCCAAATGGGACGAGTCAAGATGGCCGGATCGCAAAGAATTTCTTTCACGCCAAGACCTGGACGAGATCAGCCCGAATAATCCGGTTTATACGTATCGTGAGGACGGACATCTGGTAGTGTGTAATTCATTGGCCCTAAAACAATTATCTATTCCTCCTGATCATGCGGGCGTGGAGAGAGATATCTCTGGCAATCCCACTGGAGTTTTAAAGGATGTTTGGCTGGATCTGATTCCGTACTATAAGGATAAACTGCCTCACAGTATTGAAAAATCAGTACATATTGCGGCCTCTAAAGGAATTACGGCTGTTGTAGATAATCTGACTATTCGTCCCTCGGGCCAACAATATATCATCCGGACGTACCTTCAATTGGATCTTTTAGGTAAAATCCCGATTCGTATTTTTCTAAATCCTACTAGAGAGCTCATCGGGGAATTCACAAGGCTCGGGATTCCACAAAACTGGGGTTCACATATGGTACGATTTTCTGGTTTCAAGGGATTTTTTGATGGTGCCCTAGGGGCTCAAACGGCATTGCTAAATTCCTCATATGTTGACATCGATCACCAGGGTGACAAGTTTTTGGAGGAGGACGAGCTTATTGATCAAATTTCCCATGCAGAAGAACACGGCCTTACCATATGTATTCACGCGATAGGTGACCAGGCTATTGAGCGGCTTCTCACTTGTTATGAAAAAGGAATCAAGGCGGCTGGTCACAACTCTTCGGAAAGGCAGCACAGAATCGAACATGCCGAAATGATTTCTGATGATCAAATTCGACGAGCAAAAGAGCTCGGAATTCTACTCTCAATGCAACCTAATTTTCTAAAATGGGAGTACCCTGGAGAATTATACGAACAACGGCTCGGAAAGGATCGGTGCATGACTCTAAACCGGTTTGCCGCAATTCTTGAACATGGACATATGTTGAACTTTGGTTCCGACAATATGCCTCTTTCTCCTTTTTATGGAATACGTTATGCCGCCACATTTCCTTCAAAAGAGGTGAAAATCCCCGTATCAGAGGCATTAAAAGCATATACTGTTTCGAATGCCAAGGCATTGTTCATGGATTCCCAATTGGGCAGTATCACGGTCGGAAAATACGCGGATTTCGTTGTTCTTACTAGCAACCCATTGAGAATGGATCCCACAGAAATAACAGATAGCTTGGTTTCGACCACAGTTGTTGGAGGAAGACCAGTTTGTTCCGAGAGAAGCCATTAGAACTGGAATACAGTAAAATCTTATTATGATACATCGTTAAATTTTGTTACGATACTGGACGTATATCATACCGTTACTGAAACAGCGTTCGTTCATTAATTCGAGATCCAACCTGACATTGATGGGGAAAAATTTTTTACCACCTCCCACTAAAACAGGGCAAACGAACAAGTGAATTTCGTCAATTAATCCTTCTTTCAATGCTTGGGCGGCGAGATTGGGACCACCTACGAGGATATCATGCCCCAATCTCGTTTTCATCTCAATAATCATTTCAGGATCGAAATTTCGCTCGATTCGTGTTTTGGACGTGGATACCTTCTCCAACGTCTTGGAATATACAATCTTATTGGCTCCCCGCCACAGTTCTGAAAAATCCAACATTTCAGGTTTCAGCTCTGGAAGAGAATGCATAGTTTCCCAGACCGCCATAGTTTCATACAATAATCGTCCATAAAGATATGTCCCGATTGGCCGTTGGAGATTATTGATAAAACTGTGAACTTTTACATCGGGCACTGCCCAATCAAATTTTCCCTCCTTATCTTCTATATATCCATCAAGCGAAGTTATCATTGAATAGATTAGCTTGGTCATAATAATCATCTTTCTTTGGTACGATTAATTTTTCCTACAGGGTAATCGATTTCCTTTCTATGCGAGATTTGAACATTGACTAACTTTTTGCGACGCAATATCCGAGAATCATAGTCCAACTGCTGGCCTAAGAATGAAACCCCAGAGAGCTCCGAGCTAAAGCTTTCCTTCGATTTCTAAACGCAATCGTTGAAAGAATTCCTTCATAATGGCATGACGTGAATCGGCTATCCGTCGTCCTTCTTCTGTAAATAGAACATTCTTGATCTTTCGGAGTTTCACTTCAAATTCAATATTTGGTGTATGAACTGACGGATCTACGTTTCGGTTTTTGGGTTTGTACTCGGGAGGCGGTTCGCGATAAAGGCCAAATCCATTTTCTCCTGCATACATAAAAGCTCTTGCAACACCTATGGCTCCAATACTATCTAGTTTGTCTGCATCGAACAGAATCTCTGCTTCCACAGTCTGCGGTTGATTTTCCCCCTTTTTCTTGCGAAATCGGTGTGTTTGAATGCAATCACATATTCGCTGTATAGTGGGGTCTGAAAATCCTTCTCTTTCTAGTATTTCACGGGCCAATTTTACTCCCTCATGAACATGGTCAATCTTACCACCTGATTCGTCTTCTTTTTCGCGTGCAACATCATGGAGATAGACCGCTAAATCTAGAGTCAATGCTTCAACTGGACGTGTTTCTTTGCTCGCTATCCGATGAGCTAGGTTTAGTACCCGTAAAGTATGATCCCAGTCGTGCGTGGGCTTTTTGCTTGCTAATTTCTTAGCGATATTCCTGACCTGCGTAACTTGTTGTGATTTTTCCTGCATGTTTCCGGTCACTGAACAGAACAACATAAAACTTTGGACTTACGAATCCCCCGAACTTCCGCGGAACCACGGGCTCTACTAGAACTCTGTAGAAACATCAAAAGGCTTCAATTAAAAATCAAGTTTACAATAATAAGCAATATCTGCTTTGATATGATTTCGATCAACTAACTCTTTTGGATCTAAACCATTTCTTCTTTGCATTCTTTGTATGATATCTTTAACATTACTTACTGATGATTCCATGTTCTCTCATACGACAATTGCAGCATAATTAAATTCTCCCAGTTCATTAGTTTGCTCTAACATATAATTTTTGACTAACCGAATTATTTTAGAGTGGTTTCAGAAGCTTTTTATATTTAAAACAATTTTACCAAAAAGTTAATTTACCTTTTAGTAAAATATCAAAATATCATGTTAAAAGGTGAATAAGTCTCAAAGTTACCTTTTTATGATAAACACAAGCAAAATGGAAAATAACAAAGGAAAAAAAAGATATGTCTACCACTACCCGGTCAGATCAACTGTCCTTGGTTTTTACAGCATTATCACACCCTGTCAGACGTACAATGCTGGAAATATTAAAACTTGGAAAGGCATCTGCTTCCGAGTTAGGTGAAACATTCGATGTTAGTGCACCTATGATCACCAAACATCTAAAAATGCTCCAAAAGGCCAAATTAATAAGCCGTACTCAAGAGGCACAACTTAGATATGCTCAATTAAACCCAAAGACTCTTAAGGAAGCCAATGACTGGATAAAACAATACGAAGAACTTTGGATTGATAGATTTGATCGGATGGAAAATTATTTACAGAAAGTAATGAAAAAGGAAGAAGAATAAGGTGCAACAAGCAAAACAAAAGAGAGAACTAAAAATCACCACAAATTCAGATTTGGATATTCAAATTGAGAGCATTGTTAATGTTCCACGTGAATACGTGTTTCTAGCTCATACTGACCCAAAAGCTATTCCGCATTGGTGGGGTCCTGCGAAATATACAACCACCGTTATGGAAATGGATGTTCGTCCGGGAGGTCGATGGCGTTTTGTTCAAAAAGATTCTGAAGGAAATGAGTATGTCTTTTTTGGAGAATTCAAAGAAATCGTTCCCCTCGACAAAATTATCTGGACTTTCAATTATGAACCGTTTCCTAACAGCGAATGTTTAGAAACAGTTCAATTTATCGCCTTGGACGGGAACAGAACAAAAATTCTCGTGAATAGCATTTATTCGTCCAAAGAAGCACGTGATGGTATGCTTAGTAGCGGAATGGAGGCTGGATATTCAGCATCACTTGATCGTCTAGAAAAGATGGAATTTCCTCTATAGGGTTTTTTATAGATTGACAGTCAGGCGGAAAACAAGATATTAGGTAGTTTTCCCATTCGTCTTTCAGGAAAAGTACCGAGCCTCGACGATGGAAAGATATAGTGTCAGATTCTTTGCCAGCTCTTTATTGCTTAGAAAAAGCAACGCAAAATTTCCGACGGCCTTATCTGAACAAATTTTTGCTCCAAAAAGAAGATCCCTCTTATATTCAGCTCCTGAAATAATTGACGCGGGATATGTTGTTTCTCGTTCATTTATTCTAATCTTAACCACATCTTTCGAAATATTCAACACTAAGGACCCCGTTTTTAGCAACATCGGAATCCTTTTCAGATGACTTAAAGTGAAACCAACAGAAAGGAGTGCAAAAACCGCAGAGAATACAACCAAATAGATTAAGAACCGATCTATTGAAGAAAGCCCTCCAAACGACACTATTCCAATGAATCTAATGAAAAAATAGAGCCAACTTAATGACAAAGCTAGTAAAAATGCTCCATTTAGTAAATACCCTCTGGAAAATAGATTCCGGAATTTGGGATGAATGAGCTCTATTGATTTTTCAGTGTCTTTGGTGATGCTAAATCCAGCGCTTTTCAGATGATTTTCTAATTTTTCTCGGGATGGTAGATTTTTAGCTAATTCTGGATATTTGATATATATTTCCCTGTTACGATCAACTTGCGGGTTAACTGATTTTTCAGTTATCAATTTAACAGCAAGATTAGTTTCCCAATCTTTAAGCAGGTTATTGTTACAAAGATAATTGACGGAATTGACCAACCTGAAGTATGATGACTCATTTCTCACGAACCAAGCCTGAGTTTTGTGTTTTGATTGCTCATTTGGTGTTAATTTTAGAATCGCAGTTGATCCAGGTCCAAATTGATTTGTATATTTGCGAAGATCTAGAGAAATCTGTTCTAAGTCTTTTTCTGGAAAATATTCTTTTGAAGAAGACACTATATTCGATCGATCAATAAGGAAGAGCCTTGACTCCTTGTAATGTGACCAACGAGTGCGATACAATCCCTCATATATGAGCATGAGTCCAATAAACGGGGCAAGACTTAACGAATAATAAAGAATTTGAACAAGGATAATTGGCCCGACCGCGTTGGGATTGATAAGACCCTCAAACCTATTTTGTAAAACATTAAAGCCATAAAAACCAATTAGAATGGATATTGAACTCAGCAGAAAGATTGGAATGGTTTTGAGGCGGGCATTAGACAAACCTTCAATTAAACTTTTGATGATTAAATAAACACCAAAGAAAAGAAATCCCGTTAAGAGGAAATATATCAGAACCGGAAATATATCTGAAATGATCAAAAAAGGCAATATAGCGTAAATACCGAGGACTATTCCTCCTCCCACTATTTTTGAAATACCATAACCTCCGGACCAAAAAATAGACCCCGAAACCTCGAGCGGGATCTCTTGGAGTGTTGTAAATTCCTTCATTGGCCTCCTCGCAAGAAATGCAAGTGTAACAAAGGGGGTAAATATGAGAGAGGTAGTTCCACTTAGAAACAAAAAAGCAACAAATAATCCCTCATTTAATACCTCTTGACGTTCATCAGTAGAATCTTGAGCTCCGGCTTTTATTGGAAGTAAACCTTGAGCCAATAGAATGGACACAACTAGGATGATAGACCATTTGATCATACTAGAGGATTTCCTCAAAACATTCGCAATCCTTTACAATTCCCTGTTCATAGGATCGTAACAAAAGCAGGAGATTTCTTCTTTTACTTATTCTGTGGTGAATCCAATCAATTCTTGGGTTTATTAAGATTTGGTTCTCGGAAACATCTGGATTATGATCTCATGATCTCGTGTGAAGATTACATTCCATTTTTATACGAATAAGATAATGAATGATCTTTTTTAAACATATAATAACGATAAAGCGTACCCGTTCTTGGCTCGCTCAATATTTAAAACTTGATTGACGCTAGCATCTTATCAATCACTGGCAGGAGTTGATATTAAGTGAATACACGTCCTATGGTTCTTCTAACTCATAAAATTCCCGAACTGGGTCTAAAAAAACTAAAAACAACCTTGAAAGTAAAAATTCTAGATCCAAATCAACCCATAGAACCACAATTGCGTAATTTTCTTCCAGCAGCAGATTATCTGATATCTCTTCTCTCTGTCCATATTACAGAAGATCTACTAGCGAGTGCCCCTAGACTTCAGGGCATAGCCAACTATGCCGTGGGTTATAACAACATTGATATGCGCGCAGCTCGAAAATACGGAATTTCGGTGACCAATACTCCTGATGTTTTGACCAATGCAACGGCTGACCTAGTTTGGGGTTTAATTCTTGCTGTTACTCGTCGCATAGTAGAAGGCGATGCTATTTGTCGAAAGGACGCATTCACAGGGTGGGCTCCTGATTATCTGTTAGGATATGAACTATCTGGAAGAACCTTAGGTATTATTGGCCTAGGCAGAATTGGCCAAGCAGTCGCACGTCGTGGAACCTGCTTCGGGATGAATATCCTATATCACTCGAGAAACCGAAATTCCAAAATCGAAAATAATTTGAGGGTTATTTTTCAACCTAGTTTGGAGGATATTCTTAGCAACTCAGACGTAATTAGTCTTCATGTCCCTTATACGCAGGAAACACATCATTTAATCTCTTCACGGGAGCTGGACATCATACGTCCATCGACTTTTCTTATTAATACTTCTAGGGGGAAAGTTGTGGACGAAATAGCCCTTGTTCGGGCATTAAAAGAGAATTCTATTGCAGGAGCAGGGCTTGATGTGTTTTATGATGAACCTAGAATCCCAGAAGGTCTCCGTGAGTTACCCAATTGTGTGTTGACCCCGCACATTGGTTCAGCAACCATGAAAACTCGAAATGCAATGGCTAAAATAGTAGCAGATAACATCTTAGCAATGGTACGAGGTGAAGAACCTCCAAATTTGGTTCCCGAATTGAAAACTGAAGAATAAATCTTTTGAATAGTCCTGAGGATATCTCCATATCAATGGAACTTGACTCCGAACTTAGTGTAATCATCGAAAAACGCGTTCAGTGGATGCTCGAAAAATGGAGGGAACTAGATAGACCACGTACGCCGACCCTAGACGAGATTTCGTTCTTCCACCACGTCGACGAGATTGTTAGAAGAGAAGCTGGTATCAAAGATGGCGAATCGAAAGTCGCTAAATCCCTAGAGTGTCGTAAACGTCAAAGGCAGGATCAGGGACATCTTATTTACGGTGATACTGTGGTCTTGAGGGTAAAAATCACTGATCATTATGGAAAGGATAAAGGAGCCCTGGAATCCGTCGCTTATTTCCAAGTCCTCCCGATTACAGATATAGATACTCCGATCACCCGTATTCTTGAATGGAGAGTAATGCACCGCCCCTCCTGGATTGTTTGGTTTACTAGTCCTATAGCAAAGGGCCTTAGTTCAAGGACAAAAGGCGAATATATCGTAGCACATACTTTGACAGAGACAGAAACTCAGGATCAAAATCTGCTTCGAAGACTCGGAGCATTTCCGTGCCTAGTGACATCCTATGGAATGGATATTCTTCTAAGTTTTGAATCATTAGAGCAGGGAATTAAAATGGTGGAACAATTTCTCCCAGTAATTATTGAACGGAACTTGTACGGAGACCCAAGATTTTTAGAATATTTGGAAACATACCGAAGGAAACTGATCATACCTTTACTTACTTTAAAGCCATGAAAACCCCGTAAAAAGGGAGAGGGGGATACTAGCTATTGCACCTTGACCAAATTTCCCTTACAGTAAGGGCACGCAGTAATCCCCGTTTGGGACATATTAGTATAGCAAGTCGCGCAAATCATGCGTGAGCATTGCTCACATTCATAACCTGAATCTGTTGCCGGATGCTTTTCATTGTCCAATTGACAGAAGAATGTTTTCCGTTCTTTAGGGGCAAATTCAACGGAAGAGGCTGGCTGTTCGACTTTGGCTCCGCAGTTCTTACAATACCTACTTCCTGGTTTGAGATCCGCCCCACAACTCCGACAGTTTTTTGCTGATGCAGGCGTGCTAACTTTGGCTACTCCGTAATCCCGACCATATAGCTTAGCCCCACAGTTTTTGCAATAAACATCACCAGGCTTATAACGAAAATTACAGCGATGACATTGCCCTTCAGTGGTTCGAGCAGCAGTTGTAGGCGCTGTTGTGACAGAGGGTGTCTCTGTTGGAGTCGTGGAGGCGGTTGCACTAACTTCTGGTTCTTTTTTTCCAGTAACACGCTGAATTATCGCGATTACAAGAACTATAACTATAATAAGACCTATAAACATTAAAACGGGACTGAAATCGGCCCAGCGCTGGCTGGAAGTTATTCCAGTCTCGTATGAGACATCAAAAGTTATATCAACAGCTTCCTCTGGATTTACAAAAGGATCAAGGTAAATGAAAAAGAACCAATCACCTTCATTGGTTGTAGTGAAAGTACCGCTTACGGGGTCAACAACGTTTTCTATATGGACATCCGTGGCGGAAAAATCGGGGGCTCCAACCGCAACATAATCAACAGTAAAATCTACCGAGACTGAGGTAGAACCATTGTTATACCAGACAAGATACCAATCCTGCGCGTAGTCTACATTAAAAGTTCCAGAATCCCCGTCAGAACCAATGTATTGCACTTCCGGAATATTGGTCTCCCAATTGTTCCAGCGGTTCAGGTCGTTTGCGTCAGCGATGAAAAACTCTATGGCCCCACCCGTGACGGTAAAATTGTAACCTAACTCCGAACCTGGTCGTAGGAAATAACCGATGTACTGATAATCGTGATTTCCCTGGACGACCATATCTTCTTCTGAGTAGGAACCGCTCAGGGTTGTGGTAGGAAGAGCTTCAAAGGGTTGATCCCAAATTGCGAAGGTTACCTGACTCTGGGCCTCGACACGATAGTCTATCGAGCGTCCCGCACCGATATGTTCGCTCTCGTACCAATACTCGTTATAATAGAGAGTTTGCGTATCTCTATAGGTTACAGTTCCCTCTGTTGATGCATTACTAAATGGGAAAGGGATAAAGATAAATGCAGGGAGGATGATCAGCAGAACTACTATCGCTAGAACAAACCCCCCACCCCAATAAACTGGGGCACGATACCAAGGACGATATGGATAGCCCCACCACCAATTCCAGTACCACCATCGACGCCACCAAGGCCGATAGTAGGGGCCCCAATAACGACCTCCATAACGACGATGACGACCATAACCAGACGAACGAGGCGCTCGGGAAACTGTGCGTCTTGACCCAGTTCTCCCAAAGGGCCGTCCTGAAGATCGGACACGTCCTACACGAAAACTCCTTCCGCCGCCGCGGAAGCCTCCACCTCGAAAACCACCCCCGCCAAAGCCCCCCCCACGAAACCCACCACCACCACGAGGCACTACTTAGGCCCCCTCGGCGCTTTCAGCGCTCATTCTATCTCGGAATATTAGGTCACGAGATACGGCCAGTACTAAAAACACGATTGCCAGTACACTCACAATAAGTCCCAGGACATCAAAGGTGATTTGACTTCCAGGTACACGTAGGGCTCCGAGGGACATAATAATGAAGAATAGAATCCATTCAATGACTATGTTGATAACACCAATTAATAACCCTATTGATCCCCAATTCCGACCCGTTTTAACAAGGTTATAATCAGCTTGCGCCCAATAATAAACAAGAAAAGCACCAAGTAAACCCAAAACCAAGAATATAACACCATATAGAGCTAGTCCCAGCCATAGAAGGCTGAAATCGCCTGTAAATTCCCAATAGCGAATCCAAAATCCACCTCCGCGGGCCTCGAATAGATAATAGGTTGCGGTATAAACCGCAGAGCCTGCAATTGGTGCCTTGAGGAATCCCACCATACCAACCAGAGGCCCAACAATTCCAAGCAAAAAGTACAAGAATGTAAAAAACGTCGAAAATGCATAATTAGCGAATCGAGGATTACTGATCGCTATTAAACCCCGCTGGTCTTCATATTTCTCGGGAAGCATCCCCCAACAATCAGTAATCGTGGCAACTCCAGCAAGCTTGTCCTGATCAATGACTGGAATAACTGACACATCAAGATCGCGCATTCTAGTGAACGCGGTTTCCACAGGAGTGTCCAAGTTAACACTCTCTATCGTATACATCACCTCAGTGACCTTTGCAGTTTCCGTTGATAGTCCTTCAGCAACAATATTTGTAACAATATCGAAATCAGCAATAACTCCTAATATCTGATCATTATCGTCAATAACCACAAGATCAGGAATTCCTCCTTCTTTCATCTTAGCTGCCGCCTCTTTGACGGAAGCCTGGGCATTAATCACCTCAAATTCATCGTCAATGGTTAAATCGCGAATTATAGGATTTCTTTTAGATGTCAATGGAATAACCTTCTCATTTTGATGTTTAATTTAGAATCGTAAATCGCTCTTATGGATTTTCTAAACTCTCATAAGGCGATTTTCTTCATGAATACACGATTTAAAAGTCTAGGCTTGATGGAATACTTGGGTCCGTATTCAGGTTATCGACTTCTAGAGAATGAACAACCTCCCCAATCCAACCAACACTAGTCCCATTACAGCAGTAGTCAATCGACGAGTTTTTTCAACATTATTTTGTGTGTCTCTGAATAACAGAATCACGGCAATTGTCAGAGCTAATCCTGTGACAAGTAAAATCACAAAATAAATCAGATCCCATTTCATGAGCAGGAAAAATGACGTCGCCAGAATCCATGCCATTAAGTATCCAATCGAGAGGAGATTAACCGTTGTCAAAACTCCCAAACGGGTTGGGAGGGTTTGTACTCCGTAATTGAGATCTCCTTCAATGTCTCCAAGGTCTTTATGGATTTCGAAGACCAGTGCACTCCAAAAGATTAACACTTCAAGCCAGAGGAAAGTCAGGGAAAAATCCCGAGCTACTGCAACGTACCCGGCCATGGAAGCCATGGATAGGCTTAAAGCGACGATGATGTTTTTTGCAATAAAGTAGGATTTCAACCATCTTGAATATAATACTGCCAATATAACAACTGAAATCGCCACCAAAACCACCTGAAAACCCCCTACGATCCCAATGGTTAAAGCCACAGTAGCTTCAATAATCGCTGTTAATAAGGCAGTTCGAGGTTCTACCAATCCTTGTGGCAAGGGACGCCATGGTTTTGAAATCTTATCAATTTCGAGATCACGATAATCATTGAACGTATCCATACTCGCAAGCAATAGTACGCCACCAAAGAACCCCAAAATCATATGTTCAAATGCGGGTAATGCTAGGGTTCCAGCGATCATCCCAAGCACCACTGTCCCTCCAATTATTGCGCCATCGGCCGGGCGACCCATTATCAAGAGACTATATAGCGTAGTGAGTAGCGATCGCTGGCCTTTTTCACCGGCTGTATTAAGGGAATCCGTTTTCATCTATTTTTGCTCTCAAGAATAATTACTGCCTGAAAAATTGGGAAAATTATTAATTTTGGGATAGGTTTGAGTATTTGACCTCAACATTGTATCCTAGGTTCTAGCTAAGATACTTCTCCATTATACCATCGAGGTATCCCGAAGGAATTCACTGATGAGATCCAATCCTGTTTCCAGAAAATCTTTTTTTGATCCAATTCCGATCCTAATGTATTTATCCATGCCAAAACAGTCTCCAGCAACAATAAAAACACTTTTCAGTTCACGAAGTTTAGTAACAAATTCAGTGGAATTAATATCCATGTCATAGCGTAAAAAAACCATGCCCCCTGCTTGAGGAGGAATGAAGCTGAAAAAATTTTGGTGCTTTTCAATCCATTTAGTTAGAATGGCCAAATTATTTCGCAAATAGTTGCGATTTCTGGTTAGAATCCGTTTCCTACGCTCGGGTTGCAAAGCCAATGCAGCAATTCTGTTGCTAAGAATTCCAGTTGAGATGGTTGTGTAATCAGAGTAGGACCATGCTCTATCAATGAAAGATTTAGGGCCGACAAGCCACCCGATTCTTAGACCAGGGAGAGCATAAGATTTCGACATGCCACAGCAGATTATAACCTTTTCATATCGACCCCAAAAACTAGGTGTTTCTTTACCCGATAATTCGGCGCCGCGATATATTTCATCTGCATATATCCAAGCATTGGTTTTTTTCGCCAAATTCACGATTTTTTTCATGGCCTCGTTACTTAGAACTGATCCAGTAGGATTATTCGGATTGCATACCACAATCATTTTTGTATTGGAGTTAGCTTTCGTAGCTAGCTCATGAAGGTCAGGTTGCCAGTTTAGATCCTCTCTCAAATGGAATGGGACTATATTTACTCCAAAGCTTCTTGCCAGCCCCCATATCTGCATATAATTGGGGAGCATAAGGATTATTTCGTCATTAGGTTCCAAGAGGCTCCAGATACAGATGAAATTTGCTTCTGCTGAACCATTTGTCACCAAGACATTGTTTCGATCTGTACCAGGATACAGATGACTAATTCTATCCCGAAGCTCAATAGATCCATTTGTTTGACCATAACCTAGACGAATTGAAAGTAATTCGTCAATTTCCTCCTTTTCTAGTAATTCGGAGAGTGTATAGGGATGGATTCCACTCTCAGTTAGGTTATATTTGACTTTGTTTTCCCAAATTGATTGTTCTCGTTCAAGTTCAAAGGTTTCAATTTTCACTGGTATCCCTCACAATATTATCAATCTATGGATTCAATTTCGAGAACACAGCTTTTGATATTTGTATGTCCTGAATGGCGACCCCTGTTAAATCTGCGACCGTAATTTCATCATCCGATTGTCTTTGTAACTCTTTGTTTGTTATCATTTTCCCAAGCTCTATTATATCGTTCTTGATGATGGCATTTTGTTTCATTGCTCGATAACATTCCCCACGTGATTCTGCCTGAAATAAACTGTCCGAAACCACCCGATCTGCTAATCCCAGAATCTCTACATCTAATTCCTGTTTTTCCGGGGTATCTGATCCTATCGCGGTAATATGAGTTCCTTTTCGTACTTGGCTAGCTTTAATCAAGGGTATTTTAGACGGAGTACATGTGACAATCAGATTGCATGTGTTTGTAACGTCTTCGGACTTTAAGGTAGTTTCTATCGCAAAACCTGATTCTTTCATGTCCTTCATGTATTTAGCAACACTGTCTTGGCTTCTTCCCCAAACAATAACTTCCTGGCAATCTATGACTGTTTTCAGATAACGCAATTGCATTTTACCTTGGATTCCAGTCCCAAAGATGCCGATCCTATTGACCTTCTTTGGGGCTAGATACTTCGCTACGACTGCACCAGCAGCTGCAGTTCTAACATTGGTCAAATGTCCTTCATCAAGTAATATACACTCGATCTGTCCGTTTTTTTGGTTAAATAACAAGTTAAGTCCGTTGATAGAAGGCAAACCAATCTTTGGATTGTCATAAAAACCTTGAGCGATTTTAATTACGTAAAAATCATCGCCTTTAATGTAGCCATACTTTATATGACAATCTCCCGGTGGATTTTCAAAGATCATCTCCCCTACTGGTGGTATGATTGCTTTCCCCTCTGAATATGCAATAAAACCTTCTTCGATTAACGGAATTGGATCGAGAGTTTCAAGAATTTTCTTTATTTCCAATAGTTCTACAATTTTCGTCATTTAGTAGCCCACACCTTGATTAAAATAGCGGTTCAATCATTTTTATTCTGTTTTTTCTCTGTTCTCAATATTCTGCGTTTTTAGGACTCAACATTAGCCCAAATTTCCAGCTTCTTTCAAATACCTGACAGATATAGCATTTGTTAAAGATGGCAAAATACAATTAAAGAGTAATTTTGTGGAAGGTTAACAATTGTTATTCGTTCCAAGGGATTGAATCCCATGTCAGAAGTACCTTCCTTAACTAGAAAGAGTGAAAGCTACCAACAACTTTTCCAAACTGCAAGAACCGATCGATGGTGGATCGACCCTTTATTAAAGGCTCTAACATTGATAATATTCGGTGTATATACTGGATGGTCAATGTGGGTAGGAGTGAACTATAAATATAATCATTACATAAGCCCAATCTATTCTCCAGAAATTGAGATTGTGGGATGGCCATTTTCACCAGCTTTCATCCTTATCTGGGCTCCCTTGGGATTCAGATTCACTTGTTATTATGCACGAAGAGTGTATTACCGAATTTTTTTCCTTGATCCTCCAAGTTGTGCAGTTAATGAGGTAGAAGCCCTTCGGTACAGATATAAAGGTGAAAATCAAAGATTCCCTTTACCGTTTGTTTTAAACAATCTTCATAGGTATTTTCTCTACATGGCAATCATTTTAGCAGCAATTCACTGGATAGATACCATTTTAGCATTGAGTTTTGAAGGAGGATTGGGAATAGGTCTGGGATCTGTCCTCATTTTCGCAGATGCTTTATTCCTTTCTCTTTATGTTGCATCGTGTCATTCATTTCGCCATTTGGTGGGTGGAGGTCTGAACTGCTATTCCTGCTCCAAAGTTCGGTACAAAGGATGGAGAATAGTAAGTCGCCTAAACAAGTACCACTATGTATTTTTTTGGATGAGTTTGGTCTGGGTAGTTATTGTCGATCTCTACATTAGATTACTGGTATTAGGAATCCTCACCGATCCTTTTATTGTGTTGATACCGCTTTAACTTACAATTTGGAGACTTCATTATGTTTGAAATCAATATGCAAGACGAACTCGACAATTTAGAGAGATTTCATCACGATATCTTAATCATCGGGGCAGGAGGAGCTGGACTAAGAGCAGCAATCGGAGCTGCAGAAAAAAAACTCAGTGTCGGAGTGGTTTGCAAATCCTTATTGGGCAAGGCCCATACCGTAATGGCAGAAGGAGGGATTGCGGCCGCGCTCGGAGATGCAGATCCAAACGATAACTGGAAGATCCATTTCAGAGACACAATGAGAGGAGGGAAACTGCATAGTGACTGGAGGATGGCAAGATTACATGGTCAATTAGCTCCTCAAAGAGTGAAAGAGCTGGAAAAATGGGGGGCCGTGTTTGATCGTACAAAAACTGGAAAAATAAGCCAAAGACATTTTGGAGGACATACTTTCCAACGCTTGGCCCATGTTGGTGACCGAACAGGACTTGAAATCATCAGAACTCTACAAAACAAGGTCATCCACCAGAAGAATATCAAAATATACATGGAATGTACAGTGACTCAAATAATTGTCGAGGAAGGGAAAGTTGTAGGTGTGTTCGGCTATAATCGTCAAGATGGAAAACTAATGTTGTTTGAGGTGAATGCAGCAATAATTGCAACAGGAGGGATGGGCAAATGCTATCGAGTAACCTCTAATTCGTGGGAATATACTGGCGATGGTTTTGGACTCGCCTATGATGCGGGCGCTGAATTAGTTGACATGGAGTTTGTCCAGTTTCATCCAACAGGAATGCTTTTCCCTTCTAGTGTTGCGGGAATTCTGGTAACTGAAGGAGTCCGAGGGGAAGGAGGTGTACTTGTCAATAATAAAGGAGAGAGGTTTATGTTCAACTATATACCCAAGTTTTTCAAAGACGATTATGCGGATACTGAAGAAGAGGCTGAAAGATGGGGCATGGGGGACAATTCAGCAAGACGTCCTCCTGAATTATTAACCAGGGACGTGGTCGCGAGGGCCATTATGTCCGAGGTAAAGGCAGGAAGAGGTTCTCCTCATGGAGGCGTTTTTCTGGATATTGCTTCAAGGAAATCTAGAGAAGAAATCCTCAAAAAACTCCCCTCGATGCATCATCAATTCCTTACTCTGGCTCAATTAGATATAACAAAGGAACCCATGGAGGTTGGGCCTACTTGCCATTATTTTATGGGAGGTATTAGAGTGGATCCATTTACGCAGAAAACTTCAATAACAGGATTGTATGCCGCGGGCGAAGCTGCAAGCGGTTTACATGGTGCAAACAGACTGGGTGGAAACTCTTTATCGGATTTACTTGTCTTTGGTGCGTTAGCAGGAGAAGCTGCGGCAGAATACACGTCTTCGATAACTAAAGAGTCTACCGTATCGAAAACTAGATTGATGGAGGCAATTAATCAGATTCTTATGTATTTTGATCCAAACCGAACTGAAGACCCATATAAACTTCATGATGAGCTTAAAGATATAATGGAAGAGCACATTGGAATTGCTCGCAGTGAGGAGAACATTAAAGCTGGAATTAACAAATTAGAAGAAATATCCAAGAAAATAAATAATGTGGGCGTGCTCGAAGGAGGAAGAAAATACAATCCCAACTGGCATTTATGTATTGATCTTCACCATATGCTCATTACTAGTATTACAATAGCAAGAGGGGCTTTAGAGAGGAAAGAAAGCAGGGGCGCGCACACAAGAGTTGATTATCCGGAATCCAATCCAGATTTGACAGATTTGCTCATTGTACTAAAAAAAGCTGACGATGGAACCCTTGAAGTTGCTCATGAGAAATATCCCCAGGTCTCAGACGATTTAAAGGAACTAATCGAGCAAGAGGTTTGAAGTTTGCAGAATAAGTCACAATTGCACAAGGCAAAATTAATCATTCAAAGGGGTGAAACCAAGGAGGCTATCCGCATGGAGGAGTTTGATGTTGACCTTGAACCTGGCTCCGTGGTTCTTGATGCAGTACATGCTGTTCAGGCGTTACATGCTAAAGATTTGGCAGTTCGTTGGAATTGTAAAGCTGGAAAATGTGGTTCCTGCTCGGCTGAGATTAATGGACTGCCCAAATTAATGTGTATGACTCGGCTTTCAGATTATGACCCAACTGAACCCATAATCGTAAAACCAATGGCTGCGTTCCCCTTGATTAAGGACCTTGTCACCGATGTCTCTTGGAATTATGAAGTCAATCGAAAAATCCCTCCTCTGGCATTTCCAGAAATCAAAAAACCTCGTATAATGCAAGAAGATGTTGATAGAATACAGGAGTTTCGAAAATGCATCGAATGCTATCTTTGTCAGGATGTATGCCATGTTCTCAGAACTCACCAGAAATTCGAGGAATTTGTAGGCCCGAGATTTCTTCTTCGCTTGGCGAATTTGGATATGCATCCTCTAGATATCGAAGATAGAGCGGCAGCGGTAAAAAACGAGTTTGGCATCGGATATTGTAATATTACAAAGTGTTGTACCGAAGTTTGTCCTGAAAATATCCAAATCACTGATAATGCGATAATTCCCTTGAAAGAAAGAGTCGCAGACAGGTACTACGATCCCATAAAGTGGATTTGGAGAAAAATATTCGGATTCAAAAGAGAAAATAAACTGCTATCTAGACAATAAGATTAATTCAAGCTAGGGGAGGGTTCTTCAAATTGAAACATACTACCTTTGGCTCTGTCATCTCCATCAGTGCAAATTTTATTCCTTCCCGACCTAGTCCTGAATTCTTGATTCCTCCGAAAGGCATAGAATCCAACCTATAATCAGTACTCTCGTTGACAATTACTCCACCACATTCCAATTTATGGATTGCTTTAAATGCTAGATCAATATCCTGAGTAAATATAGCAGCATGTAATCCATAATTCACTTTGTTAGCCTCCTCAATTGCCTCTTCAAAGGAAGATATCCTATAAAAACTAACAACAGGAGCAAATACTTCATCACAATCCAAAGTCATTTCTTTGGTCACGTTTTCCAGAATTGTCGGTTCAAATAGTGCCCCGTCCCGGTGTCCACCAAGTAAAATCCTTGCTCCTTTTTCAACAGCTTCATTTACCCAGGTTTCAATGCGTTTGGCCTCGGTTTCGTTTATCATGGGCCCCATATCACAATCCTCTTCCAATTTATTTCCAATTTTATATTTCTCAGTCCGTTCCGTAAATTTGGATACGAATTCTCCGTAGACGGAATCATGTACAAGGAGACGTTGAACACCTATACAATTCTGGCCAGCAGCCCAAAAGGCTCCTGACACACAGCTTTCAGTCGCGTATTCCAGATCTGCATCATGCCAAATAATGACAGGACTATTAGACCCGAGCTCCATTCCAACTTTTTTTAGACCTGCAAGCTTAAGGATTTGCTTTGCGGCGTTAACGCCACCCGTAAAACTAATCATTCGTATTCGATCATCGCTCACGAGCGAATCACCGATTTCTGAACCAAATCCAGTGACAATATTGATGATTTCTTTGGGTAATCCGGCCGCCAAAAATCCCTTTACGAGTTTTATGGCAGATAAAGGAGTCATCGTCGCGGGCTTGAGTATAACGGAGTTTCCTCCGGCAATTGCTGGACCAATTTTGTGGGCCACCAAATTAAGGGGATCATTAAATGGTGTTATACAGGCAATAGGGCCAATTGGAAAGCGATAATAATATCCTACCTTGTTTTCTGCTCCTGGAAAACTGTCAAATGGGATAGTCTCCCCTAATAACCGACGAGTTTCTTCTGCGGAAACTTTTAGAGTATTTATACATCGAGCTACCTCTTTTCGGGCCTCACGAATGGTTTTCGAACCTTCTCTCGCAATGGTTTCACTAAAATCTTCAAAATTATCCTTAACGTAAAGAGCCGTTTTTTCCAGGATTTCCATTCGTTTATGTGTGGGTAACGCTCTACATATTTGATATCCCTTTACTGCGTTTTCAATAGCCTTTTGCACATCCTTAACTGTAACTCTCGGGACTGTATCGATAACTGAACCATCATAAGGATCGAAAACATCTATCTTCTCGCTTGTATCAATCCATTCTCCAGCTAACAGGATTTTCACATCAATCACCTTTTGGGCATAAGATGCGATGTCAACTTGTATAAATTATTGTAGCCCCGAAAAGCTCTCCTTCTTGGGAACAGATAATTCATCTTAGGTGGGTAGGGTTATTTTAAGGTCATCTTATCTTTATGAGCCAAATTTAATCCCCTGTGCTAACGGCAGTTCATCACTCCAATTAATAGTATTGGTTCGTCGACGCATATAACCCTTCCAAGCGTCAGAACCCGCTTCTCTACCTCCTCCGGTCTCTTTCGTTCTTTTATTTCATAGTCTTACTAGCATTCAAGTCTATTCAACACGATCTCCATCAAAGAACCTTTTTATAGAGTGAAAACGTACTTTTTCTTTTATATCAGAGAGCTAAAGATTCTTAATGTATGAACGGCCGTATGTACCTACAAACATGCCCACAAACATGAAAAAACACATTGATAAAAAAGATCTAACCTATCTTCTTGAACAAGGGGAAACAATTTCTGCTATTGCCCGATATTTTCACACTTCCCGACCTACCATCCGAAAACGGATAACTGAATACGGATTAACTAAAATCAGAGAGAAGGGTGAAACACAACGTAAAAAGGAAGAAACACTAGAAGCAACAGCTTTAGAAGAACGGATGAACATTGAAAGGGAAGAATTACTAAAAAGTGCATTGAATTTGCTAGATAGAGGAAAACCCGTTGATGAGATTTCTCTTAAGTTGGGATTGAATAAGCAACGATTGATCTCTTTAATTAAAGATGACCTAATTAAAATGGTGATTAATCTACAGGTCGAAGGCCTTAGTATTACTGAAATTGCTAAGAGGCTTGGGGTGAACCGAAGATCAATACATAAATGGCCCTTCAACAATGAATTTGAAAAGCTAAAACCTAATCAATTCGAATATGTCAAAAGAATGCTGTTAGAGGGTAAAAATCCTAGACAAATATCATTGAAACTCAAAGTTAGTGAAAAAGAGGTACAAACTGTTTTAGACGAATTGCTGGTACTAGAATTTTTACATTTAAAGACATTAAGATCATTAGAAAGAATATTCAATATAGATAGAAAGAATATTGGCAAGAAGCTGAGAAATTGTGGTATTAAGGTTCAGAATTCTGCCTCTATGAGAAAGATAAGAGAACACGTAAACAACACCAAATTTGATCGTGAAATGAGCACTCTCCTTAATGAAGTTCTTATTGGTGAGCTTTTAGGTGATGGATCACTAGGATTGAATATACCTAGAAATAGAAGTTACAGAATCCATAATGTGAGGATCGAAGATTATAAAGATTCATGTGAGAGACTTAAAGGCTTTCAGAAGATAAAATCACTCGAGAAAATAGACAATCTTCCGGATCTGGTTCGTAAGTTTAATCAAAGTTGCCAAATTATTGCTGATCATCCCACAGCGTATTTTCAGATCCATAAATCAATACTAGAAGTTAATTGGATAAAATTACTTGAAAGCCTGTTTCGGCAGGAGGGATATCTCACCAATGTAAATAAGTATCTTAGAAAGGGTAGAAACAATAAAAACAGCAGGATGATATATTTAACAACAAACTCTACAATACAGTTTACGAATGTCTTTAAAAACTGGTATAGGCTATATGATAAGGGGAAAATTGTTCCTCGCAGTTTTAAAATGACTCCTAACATTTTATTGCATTGGTATATTGGCGACGGACATTTTAGTAGCAATCAAATTGCATTATACACTCTCTCCTTTTCCAAAGAAGATGTACAATTCCTAACAAGTCTGTTGAAAAACCAAGTAGGGATTCATTCCCAAATCCATCACAAAATCGATAAGCGATACCCCCAGAATCTACATTGGTTTATAGTTATTACCTCAAAGTCTAATATTGACAAATTCTTTAGGTACTTAGATGGTGCCGTAGGAAAGCATCTCTCTCTAGCGCAAAGGGAATTCCCATGGAAGTTTGATATGAACTTGAAAAAGAAAGATGTACTAGATAGAAGGAGAATGCTAGGTGACCCTATAGCTGCTTTATATGATCAAACTTTGAAATAGGATTTGTCTATCCAAATCTGATACCTTGAGCTAACGGTAATTCATCGCTCCAGTTAACAGTATTGGTCTGTCGACGCATATAACCCTTCCAAGCATCAGATCCAGCTTCTCTGCCCCAACCTGTATCCCAGTTTCCACCAAAGGCCCCTCCGATCTCGGCACCCGATGTACCTATATTTACATTTGCTATGCCACAATCACTTCCCATAGCAGATAAGAACCGTTCTGTAGCCTTTAGAGAGTTTGTGAAGATAGCTGAGGAAAGCCCTTGAGGTACCCCATTGTGAAGTCGAATAGCGTGATCAATGTTCCTAAACGGCATTATATATAGGATTGGGGCAAAAGTTTCATGGCAGACTCGCTGAACATTATCATTCACTCTAATAATGGCAGGAGTCACGTAATAACCCTTACCATCAAGCTTTTTCCCACCATACACGATTGTTCCTCCTTGATTCGGAAGTTCTTCTAATGCCACCTGCATTTCTTCCACTGCAGACCCATCTACCAGAGGTCCCATTAAAATCCCGTCTTCTAATGGGTTTCCGATTTTGATTTGTTGGTAACCTTTGACTAATCGGTCCGTAAGTTCATCAACTATCTTTTCATGAGCAATGATGCGTCTAGTCGTCGTACATCTCTGTCCCGCTGTTCCTATGGCTCCAAAGATAATAGCTCTTTCGGTTAATTCTAAGTCTGCATCATCCATAACGATTATGGCATTGTTACCTCCAAGTTCCAAGATAGAACGAGCTAACCTTTTGGCAGTGACCTCAGCAACACGTCTTCCCATTCTTGTACTCCCCGTAAATGAAATCAATGGGATCCTATGATCGCCAATGAGTTTTTCACCGATTTCAGACCCTTTTCCTATACAAAGATTGAAAATCCCTTTTACTCCATTTTTTTCCATAACTTTGTTGGCAATCTTTTGAATGGCAATTGCGCATAATGGAGTTTTTGAGGAAGGTTTCCAGATCATGGTATCGCCTGCAACAGCAGCTATCATAGCATTCCAAGACCATACCGCCATAGGAAAATTAAATGCCGTAATAATTCCGATAGCTCCTAATGGATGCCATTGCTCAAACATTCTGTGCATTGGCCTTTCAGATTTCATTGTAACACCATAAAGCTGTCTAGAAAGACCAACCGCAAAATCAGCGATATCTATTACTTCTTGAACTTCACCCATTCCTTCTTGCACGATTTTTCCCATTTCTAAGGTGATTAATTTGCCAAGGGGCTCTTTTAGTTTTCTTATTGCATTCGCAAATTGTCGGATAATGTCTCCTCTTTTGGGAGCAGGCAGCATTTGCCACTGTCTGAAGTTTTCTGTGGCGGCTTTAACAATTATTTCATAATCAGCATCATTAGCTTGCGCTACTTTTGCAATGATACCTCCGTCTATTGGAGATATAACTTCTAACAGATCTCTGCCCTCAGTAGGTGTCCAATTTCCTGGTCCAAAACTAGCTCCAGAATTGACTTCTTCTATTCCAAGTTCATCCAAAAAGGGATATTCTTGTTTCTTATTCGGATTTTCCATCAATATTTATTTCCTCCAATTTTTCCAAATCATATAATGAACTGCATTTTTCGTATAAGGATATTAATGATGAATTTTTCGAATTTATGAACTGCTAACTTTCCATAACTATCGAAAATACATTCTAAAATGGCTTTAGAGTAATAAATGATTCCTATCTGGTAAGAATGAACAAATAAAGTGAATATTTTTTTGTTATTATCGTAATTCCGACCGAGTTCTGGGTTCCATAGGAATCTTAGTTAACTAATCCTGCCCTCCTTTTTCTCCGATTTCGCTTCCTGTCTAAGCCACCCGTTTTTTGCTTGAAATGGATTTCTTTTAATCAATGGAGTTTCTTTTTTTTTTGAGGCTTGAGATATGAGCTATATGATTACTAAGGATATCGCTTTGCAGGTATCCGATTTAGAATCACTAATCGATTTCTTTAGGAATATTCTTAGACAAGAAGTAACCAAACAAAAACAGGATACCTATAAGGTAAAAACAAAAGGATATAATCTTTATCTAACCAGTGGATCAGAATTCAGCATCATAATGGAAGTCTTGGTCGATGATATCGAGAAAACCAAAGAAGAGTGCCTTGATAGCGGCTGTAAAGTTGTTCGTTGGGGGGATGGTGACTATTGGTTAAAACATCCTTTGGGATTCACTTTTAATCTCGATATTAAAAGAGATTAGGTTATATCTACTAGTTGGTTTTTAGAATTGTTTATCTGCTTTTTTGAAAATCCTGAAGAACTCATTACAGGTTTTTCTGTCATAGAAGGCAAGAAAATAAGGTAAGCGTTTGAAATCTGGAGTAAAAACGATTGGATTCCCATCTAGATCTGTACAGATTCCCCCTGCTTCCTCCACGATTACCTTGGGGATGCCAAAATCGTGAGGGCTCGCCATGTGGTACATTTCAACACGGGCATTACCTTCAGCAATAGCGATCATTCCATGGTGAGCACTTAGCGTATCAAATGGTTGCAGGCCCATTTCTTGAACGACTGGAAGAAGATCATCACATCTCTTCTGTACATATCTGCGCTCAGCTTTATTAGGTCTAGAAAAAACTAGTTCAGACCCTAAACCTGTCAACAATCGAACTCCCTGCCCTTTTTCAGCATAATAAAGTCGATCAAGTACCGGAAAATAGATGGCAGCAGCAACAAAATGCAAATCGTGTGAGAAGGCTGCTCCGATTGCAAAATCATCGCGGTTCTTTAGGTAAGCTAGGGTTCCATCAAGCGGATCAAGATGAAAACATAAACTAGATTTATTATCCCTAAACAATTCAGTTCTCGATGTCACTTCTTCTACGTTTATCCTGACTTCAGGTAGACTGGTATACAGAATTTCGAGAGCAATCTCCTGTACCAGATCGTCAACCAGTGTATGAGCAGTTGAACTTTCCTTTACTTTGTCAGCGGGCAAGTCTGACTTTTTGGGTACATTTTCTACCCTTCCCCGAAAGGCATTAAGAATTAAACCGCCTGTAACCACAATCGCTTTTAGAATGCTGAAAAGATCTGCTGTTTCTATCAAGGGGTTCCCTTACATGATATTGATTCACACAAAGCAAAAAAGCTTAACAATAACTGCTTTTCGGGGTAAAAAAACCAAGAATTCATTTCTTAGGAAGAATGGTACGTATTTTTTTTAGCTCGTCAGACATCTGTCTCCGCAGAATCGCAATACCGGTAGCGCGATCGCTCTCCCTTGGGGATGTTTTTGATCCCAGAACTGATTTGGCTTCTGTTTGAGAAAATGATATCTTAGGTATCGTTGGACTTCCTGAACGTATTGGAGGAAGTGATTTGACGGGAAGCTTCGACTCCGTTGAGGGTAATCCTGAAGTGACTTCCTGCTTTGGTACTTCACTTAGAATAGGGACAGCCACATCATTTAAGTCGGGTTCAGTAGGTTTTAGTTCTACCGCTTTCGAATAGAATAATGTCTTAATAGATGGAATATTCGGGATTTTGCACTGACGAAACTTTACTATTTTAAGTTCTTTTGAGATCCGATCAAATGTCCCAAATGAAATATAATCTTCGAGTAGAGATTCTTTTAAAAAGTTATTTAATTCTGTTAAACCCTTATAAAAGGCGTAAATGACGTGAGCATATTCTTCAAGCGGTAAATTCTTTAAATGCAAGGAAGTATTAAACTTAAAGTTCGCTGTGTTTTTCTTCCCTGATTTTTGGAAGAGCCTGACCATCTCTCTCTGCATCCTTTTGTTAATCTACGTTTTTAATTTATAAGATTCATACATCTGGATGATGGGAATAATCTTCCCATTTGGATTCACTTTCGTACTTCTCTGGGTCTTATACTTTAAAATTGTTCCCGATCAAAGAAAAAATCTATATCGTCCATATGGGGTGAGAAAAAGTCTAATTGAGGAAATTGATATGAAAGGCATCTTCTTCTCTGGATTTCTCTCAACTTTCATACAAGAGTAGGAAGGCTTGTCGATTGACAACCAAGGGAGCTAGAGCAACATTGAGTAAACAGGATATGTTCTTACTAGGCCTATTACTGGAGGGGTGATAAGCTTGGATCTCGGGTTTTTAGCCAGGGTAGATATGATCTATTTCTGATCACTCAGAGATCAATTGGTTATTGCTGTTCAACGAGATGTTGGAGGTTCTCAATGATCTCGGTAGTAGGGATATCACGGATTTGGATTGACGTAACACGTCCCAGAGATCGCCCATTTTTATGATGACGGTTTTCTACGGTTTGATGAATTAGCCCCAAGCGAGCAAGGTCCTTAATGTACGCCCAAACTTGCGTCTGCCGCCTTGGCCGAATTCTAGCTTGTTCGCATAACGCTGAATACGCTGCTTTAATTTCAGGTGTTGTGACACGATTTTTCATATCATCATTGTTAAGTAATTGAGCAATACTGAGAAGAAGGATCTTTTGATGCGTGTTCAGATCCTCTATGAACGATTTTTCCACGGGTTGAACACTAACCATGGCTTGTCGCACATGTTCAGCAGAAATCTCATTGACCTTGTTATGGTCTGCTACCTTCGCAGCCCGCCATAGAAGTTCAATCGCAAACCTGGCATCCCCATATTCCTCGGACAAACCAGCGATAGTTTCTATGAGCTCGTCAGTATAACTTTCTTCCCTTAATCCTTGTTTTGCCCTATAATCTATGATATCAAAAAGCTGATAACGCGTATACGGAGCGAACGTGATCCAGTTCTTGCCTAGGGAGGAAGCTGTGGAGGAATCCAGGTAGTGGCGAAAATTGGGGTCGCGCGTGATGGCCAGGAGGTTAAATCGGGATTCTGTGCCACGATTACTCTGGCTGGGCGTCTCGCGGTATGGATGACTTTCCTCCAACCGGCTTAGTGCATACAGGAAATCGGTTCGTTCATCAGAAATGAGATAGTCAATCTCATCTAACACAAGCAAACTAACGAAATTCTGCTCATAAAGTAACATGGTGAAAATTCGTAACAATTCTTCTACACTGTATCCACGGAGCGGAAAACCGGGAATGAGAAGCCGAAGTATTGTTGTTAGAATTAGATGAGGGGTTTTGGTTTTTCGACAGTTGATGTGAAAGAATCGAAATAGAGGATTTCCAGGTTGATGTTCTGAATATAGATGATTCGTTAAATCATTACAAAAGGCTCGTGAAACCAGGGTTTTTCCCGTCCCCACTGGCCCATATAGTACAACTTTTCGGGATGAGGATACAGGATTGGTAATAATGGATCGATAGAGATTAGCAAGTGTCCGCATCTCCTCTTCTCGATGATGGATCTTATGAGGAATGAATTGCGGACTAAAAGCAATCTCCCCTACCATTTCACCTGTGTTCGGATCTCCCATCTTAAAAACGGATGTAGTGGATCCGAACAATTCGCTAAATGTTGACATTTTTTTCCCACGGTCATTTTCCATATTTTGTCGGTTAAGGTTTGCTCAACTGTGGGTCAGATTCATGTTTGAGTAGTGCATTTCTTTGCGAGGATAAAAAGGCGTTCATGGGTATTTTCAAAATAGTTTGCGAGTCAGTGTTGAAAAATGTAAAAACGATTCTTGGTTTTCCCATGGAACTAGGATTCCTCTCATGAGAACTATAAAAAAATTCCAAACCATCAAGGAAAAGGCCTCTTCTAAGATTATTATGAACTTGCTTGCGATCCAGAGTTTTCTCCAGGGATTGATCAAGCCTTCCCTTATTT
This sequence comes from Candidatus Thorarchaeota archaeon, assembly GCA_048882505.1. Lineage (GTDB taxonomy): Archaea > Asgardarchaeota > Heimdallarchaeia > Hodarchaeales > Hodarchaeaceae > Hodarchaeum. The sequence goes on along the minus strand of JBHLRO010000002.1, from coordinate 356,005 downwards.
TATTCGTTTAGATTCGAGATTCCTCTCCATAGAAAGTGAGTTAGAGACATAACTGAAAGTGATGAATATCATACTCCTTCCTATTGAGGGCATGAGGGCAGATTTTATGACGCTATTTTGGGATCTAAACAACTATATCGTAGGCAGAGATGATTATGGATGGAAAAAAGGTATAAAGGCCCTGTGATAATGGAGCTTTATCCCGGATTTATTTGATTTAGTTCGTGTTTGACATCCAGCAATGATTGCTTTAGTTAAACCATAAGTTGCCTTTTCTGCCAACCAAACAACCACTGAGGGAGATCATCGAAAATGACGAAAATGTCCCCAATTCTTCGACATCAGATATAAAAGAGAGGATCGTGCATTAACCTGGTGGATATAACATTTTTCACATGATCACGCAGGAACCTCCTAGGAGTTGGATTCTCGATTGGAAAACGTGCCGCGATGAACGACCTATGTCCTTTAAGGATTTTAAACCTTGTATAATCTGAGGAATTCTTTCATCATTCACTCTGTTTGCTTAAAAACGTCGAATCACCATAAAATCATAACTATAAGACCCAATAGCAGATTGAGGCGAAGTTTGTAATGCCCCCACGCAAAAAGACAAGTAATAAAAACACAGGAAAGAGCACTACTCAAGAAGAGCTGCCACTCCAAACAACATCTGGATCCACATCAAGCGTTAACACTACAACAACGGAACCTAAAATCGAGAGCATCTCCGATTTACCAGGTATAGGTCCTGCAACAGCCAAAAAGCTACAAGATTCAGGATTTGGAACTATGGCCGCATTGGCAACAGTATCTGTGGGTGAACTAGTGGCAGTAGGGAATCTGGGTGAAGCAAGTGCACGTAAGATAATTCAAGCTGCCCGAGATGCGCTCGATTTCGGATTCATTTCCGCCGAGGAAATCCTGGAACGCCGCAGAAACATGTTAAAAATCACCACAGGATCGGCAAACCTCGATGATCTTTTTGGTGGAGGGGTAGAAACTGGATCCATGACTGAATTTTATGGAGAATTTAGGACTGGAAAAACCCAGATAGCCCACCAGCTATGTGTGGCGGCTCAATTACCTAGAGAAATGGGAGGCTTAAAAACTGATGACACCTCGGTAAAGGTTATTTACATCGATACAGAAGGCACCTTTCGCCCTGAACGAATTCTTAATATGGCAAAACGATGGGATGGCGTACTAGACATCAAGGGAACCCTGAAAAATATCTTTCATGGGAGAGCGTATAATTCTGATCATCAAATGGTTTTAGCAGAGAAGGTGGCCAGAGATATGCAGACGGAACGAATTGGTTTACTCGTAGTAGACTCTTTGATTGCCCACTTCCGAGCAGAATACGTGGGACGGGGAACTCTGGCAGGCAGGCAGCAAAAACTCAATCAACACATCCATACTCTCCTAAAGATTGCAGAAGTAGGGGGTGTTGCAGTAATCGTCACGAATCAGGTTCATAGTAAACCAGATATGTTTTTTGGTGACCCAACTGCTCCTGTCGGGGGAAATATCGTAGCTCATGCTAGCCAGACTCGTGTTTATCTAAGAAAATCGAAAGGAGAACGGCGAATAGCTCGGATTGCGGACTCACCCTTACTCCCCGAGAATGAAACGGTGTTTGCCATAACTGGGGATGGAATTATGGACGTTTCGTAACCTTTCCTTAGAAGCTACCCATCTTTTCTGCAATAATTCTTTTCTTTTTTCTCTATCATTTAATTCATAAAAATAGAGATCTCCAATGTTTTATTTCTTATAGTTTGTGTTCTTATTTGTTTATTTATCAAAAGAAAACTAATATCTCATAGATACAAAAAGTGTACTAGTATAAATTCACGCGTGGTCATTTCTCATAATTCTTGACAGTAGTCTTATAAGAAGCCCTTTTTTTTTTGAAAATTATCCTCCCCTTCACGTTAGAAAATCACTAGATTTATCTTTAAAGGTTTTTAGCGATTACGTCTCAATAATAATAAACCTCAGTGATTTAATTTGCAGAGAAATGTAGAAGAGGATATTCCCGACAGAATAAAAAGCCTAATAATGAATAAACACCTTGAAAAACCCATTAAAGACTATACTCGGGAAGAGCTCGTAAATTTATCTGCTCAGGCTATTTATGGAATTGGTACCTTTTATGCGAAAAAATTAAGACGTAAAGCTAATGTTAAAACGATTGCTGAGTTAGCTCATCTAGATATTACCAGCTCAAGCGAACTAGGTATAAAACCCAAGCTTTTAGAGAAGTGGACTCTAGCTGCATCTATTATTAAAGATTATGTGCAAGGTACTGGGGTTTTAACCACTCGTCGCATTTGTATTGCGGGATTAAGTGCCGCAGGTAAGAGTAGTCTTATTCGGACCCTGCAGAAACAGGAAACGACCCCTGTAGATCGTCCGACTTTAGGTTTATCTCTCGAAAACCTGACATTCTTAGGACTAAGGATTGCGGTTTGGGATTTAGGAGGGCAATCAAGATTTCGGGATATGTACTTAAGTGCTCCGGGGCAATATTTATCGCATACTATGCTCTTGCTTTATGTCGTAGATTCTCAGAACGCAACTTTGGCAGTTGAAAATGCTCGATATCTTGATGAACTTTTGATTAAACTCAAATACCTAAAGGAATTTCCCAAAATATACCTAACTCTGCATAAATACGATCCAAATCTTGATGAAAACTCTCTCAACAGCTCAATTGATACTATTCTAGGCAAAATAAACCCAGTTTTTGTCAAGCATGGGTTACCTAGATATCGTGTTGTACGAACGAGTATTTACGATGTCGAAGGATTGGTGTACCTTTTTTCTAGGATTTTTGCTGATGTTTCGCCTCTCAGCAAAATTCTTTCAGATTCTCTGGCATTTTACTGTGAATCACATGGGATCATTGCCAGTTATCTGATGACGGAAGCCTGCTTTATTGCAGCAGAATGGACTAATCAATTAACAGACAAACAAAATGAAGAGATTTTCCTGGAAATCATGGAGAACATTCGAAAAGAAGTCTATGAAAGTCCAGAGAAGCATAAATCTTTGACATTTGCCAGCCATAGTAAGAAATTCTTTGTAACAATTGATCGAATAGAATTTGATGAGATTAAGCTGTTTTTATGTTCTATTAATCGAAGTCTTAGAACCTCTGATGATCTAGAGATGATAGCTCTCCGTAAAGAAATTCGGCCTTGGATCATGAACTTCTTCTCCATTTTGACTGGTTGACTTGTATACACTAGGCAAATTAGTTCTTGGAAACGAAGAAGATGCAAGGAAGAACTCTTTTTACCTTGAAATCCGAATTACACTTCCCAAATCTTTTAAATTAGGTTATCTCGAACGACGGGGTGGCTTTTGTTGACTCGGTTGATCTCTGGGTATGCGGGAAATATAGCGTTTGTGGATCTTAGCCTAAAAAAGGTTTGGACTGAAGAAACGCCATGGAATGCTGTCAAACACGTAATAGGGGGGAAGGGGCTAGGAGCGTGGTTTTTGTATAAGCTTTTACCACCTAAAATCCATCCACTGGATTCAAAAAACGTGTTTATATTGGCGACGGGACCTGCTCAGGGCATGATGCCCATTGCTGGCAGATATGTCATTGTCACCAGATCTCCGCATACTGGACTATTCCTTGATTCTCACGTAGGAGGATTTTTGGGCCCCGAGCTGAAATATGCGGGATTTGATGCTCTTGTTGTTAAGGGTGCCAGCCGCTCTCCTGTGTGGCTAGAAGTATCGAATAACCAGATTGTTATCCAAGATGCTGCTGATTTATGGGGTTTAACTACTCATGAGACAGAAGAAACATTGCACAGCCGACATGACTTGAAATCAAAGGTGCTTTCTATCGGACAAGCTGGGGAAAATCTAGTTAGTATTGCATGCACAACAAGTGATTTATTCAGAAATGCAGGACGTGGAGGGATCGGTGCTCTATTAGGTACCAAGAAATTAAAAGCCATTAGCGTTAGAGGTTCATTAGATATCCCTCTTGCTAATGAAGGTCCTATACGTGAGTTGAAAAGAGATATTACGATTCGCGCCCGAGCCAATAGAAAACATTCCTTTTACAGACTCGGAACATCAGGAGCGGTTGAGATTGCGAATGAGTTGGATATGCTTCCCGTTCAAAACTACCAACGAGGCGAAACAGAAGGGGCTGTTGATGGTTACTTAATTGAAGAAAGATATGGTGTTCGTTTAAAGAAACGTCCATGCCATCGCTGTCCTATTGCCTGTTCTCTCGTAATTGATTCACCTTATGAATGGGCAAGTGGTTACATTCAACATCCTGAATACGAATCCTTAGGCTTATTGGGGAGTAATCTAGGAATCAATGACATGGAAACACTGCTTCACCTTAACCATCTTTGCCAGCTTTACGGGATGGACACAATATCCACGGGGGGAGTCATTGCATGGTTCATGGAATGTGCCCAACGAGACGCGGTCCCGCGCAAATTTCAAACTGAACAAATTCAATTTGGTGATGGAAAAGGGGCCCTCGATCTGATCCGTAAAATCTCTCTCCGTCAAGGCGTGGGGGGGATCCTAGCCGAAGGTGTTCAGCGTGCTGCGGCCGTTTTCGGAGGAGGAAGTGATAAATGGGCAGTCCATGTGAAAGGACTTGAAATGCCTGCCTGGGATCCGCGAGGCCGATTGGGTTTAGGGATTTCATACGCGGTATCACCCCTGGGTGGATCACATCTACAAGGCTGGCCTTCCACGAGAAAAGTTCCGGAAGAGAGTGCAGTCTCAGTAATGGAAAGCTTGGTGGAAAACCAAGATCTAAAGATACTATATGATTCACTCATTATGTGTGCGTTTGTAGATTACATAAAACCTACATTTGAGATAGCAGACATGGTTAAAATGATGGAGGGATTCACAGGGGAAACCATGACCACCAAGGATCTCAGATCTAAAGCGCACCAAATCTGGTTACTTACTCGGATTATCAATGAACGGGAATACGAAAAAAGCCCCATCGAGTATGATGTTCTACCATACCGACACATGAAGGATCCTCTTCCAACAGGGAGAGCAATAAATCGAACTGCGTTCGTAAATGAAAAGGATTTCGTTGAGAGTCGAGCCAAATTGTACGAATTGCGAGATTTAAATGAACTCGGTGCGGTCAAACCAACTGTAAGAGAACCAATGCTTTCAAAGCTCGCATTGAATTAGAGTCAATAGCTATTAATCTGAATACGAGAGTAGTCCATCAATTTGGGAAAAATATAATCGTTTAATCGTTGCGAGAATGACTGATTATCTTTTTTAGGAAAAATACCTTACACATCAAAATCACTGTGTATCAGTGGAAATGGTTTTTTTTAACCTATCACCAAATGAGGAGTTATAGGCGTTTGGCAGCAGAGAGGTACATTGGGGCGGTTGATCAGGGTACAACTGGAACCCGTTTCATGTTATTTAACCACAAAAGCCAACTTATGGGATCACATTATAGGGAACATAAGCAAATATTTCCTCGTCCGGGCTGGGTAGAACATGATCCGCTGGAAATCTGGAATAACACCCAATTTGTGATTCGTAAAACACTAAAAAAAACAGGAATCACCTTAAAGGATATCGCCGCAATTGGGATTACCAATCAGCGCGAAACAACTGTTGTTTTTGATCGGACAACCGGCACCCCGATTTATCACGCCATTGTGTGGCAATGTGTCCGAACCGCGGAAATTTGTCAAACTCTAAAAGAGGAAGGATTGGATCCTCTGATTCAAGAACGAACGGGCTTGGTAATTGCGACTTATTTCTCTGGGCCCAAAATACGTTGGATCTTGGACCATGTTCCGCATGCCCAAGTCAAAGCGCAAAGAGGGGAACTTCTGTTCGGAAACATTGACACCTGGATCATCTGGAACTTAACAGGCGGTGTTACTGGGGGGAGTCACGTGACCGACGTCTCCAATGCCTCCCGTACCATGCTAATGGATTTAAAAACCTTAAGCTGGGATCAGGAACTCTGTGACAATATGGGGATCCCAATGAACATGCTTCCAGAAATAAAGCCCTCTAGTGATGCCTCCACATATGGGCAGACGTTTATCTCTGGTTTATCAGGGAATCCCGTCGTTTCAGGAAATCTAGGGGACCAGCAGGCCGCGTTATTCGGGCAAACCTGTTTTAGCCCTGGTGATGCAAAAAATACCTATGGAACAGGAAATTTTTTACTTCTGAACACTGGTAATAAGATAGTGCATTCAAAATCAGGACTCATTACTACTGTGGCTTACGGACTTGGTAGTAATGAAATTAAGTATGCACTAGAAGGTAGTGTAGCTATTACTGGTGCTGCGATCCAGTGGCTTAGGGATCAGTTGAAAATCATCTCAGACGCGGTGGAAAGCGAGGAATTAGCCCGTTCGGTTCCTGATAATGGTGGGGTCTATTTTGTACCCGCCTTTGTTGGTTTGTTTTCGCCTTACTGGGATGCAACCGCCCGTGGAACATTATTTGGGTTGACTCGTGGCAGTAATCGAGCTCATATCGCTCGAGCTGTCTTGGAGTCCATAGCACTCCAGTCTTATGACGTGTTCCGAACCATGGAGGAAGACAGCGGCCTAAAATTGGAGTCTTTACGGGTTGATGGAGGGGCGTCTAAAAATGACCTCCTTATGCAGATCCAAGCTGATTTGCTGGGAATTGAATGTATACGGCCAAAAATCGAAGAAACAACTGCTCTGGGAGCGGCGTTTGCTGCAGGTCTTGCTATAGGATATTGGGATAGTCTTGAAGAGCTGCGGGATACATGGGTTATAGATGAAGTTTTTAAACCCAAAATGGATGCTCAGAAAAGACAGGAGATGATTCGCTTCTGGAATAAGGCCATATCTAGAGCTAAAGGGTGGATGGACTGAAATCCAAAACTATTCTTATCTTTCCTCAATAAAGAAGAGATGAATGTGCTTTTCCAATTCAAGGAGTGATGAATAGATCGCATCGGGGTTGGTCTGTTCTAAGATTGGCCTAAGACCAAAACCAGTTGTTAGCCCAATAGTAGTGATTCCGACATTTTTACCGGCAATGATATCACCACCGAGATCTCCCACAATTGCCATTTCTCTAGGGGTATCGGTCATTTCCCATTTTCTTAAAAAGTGAACGATTCCATCTTCCTTATTCTTACCAAGATCTTCCGCCGCCAGAATGTGACCTGATGCAAAATATGGGGTACGTTTGAGGTGAGTTTCTAGGAAGATCTGGATTTTTCTCCGAGACGTGTGACTAACTATTGCAAGCTTGACTTTTGCAGTATAAAGCTGTTTTAGGGCAAATACAGCATCAGAGGTGGGCTGCGCATTGGAGAATTGAGTCAAATGGTTTTTGCGAACATAATTTACTGCGCCCAAGGCTTTGGCGCGGCCAATACCTAATGCCCGTGCAACCTGATATACGGTCGTAACAATTCTCCATTTGACGTTTCGTACTGTAGGGGCGAGTTTTGAGAAACCTAGATCATCTGCCAGGAGCACCAGTTCCTCGGGATCTTTACGCAAGTAATAGGCCGCCAATTCGAAATAATAACGCTTGGTATCCACTATCGTTCCATCAAAATCGAGTAGAAGTGCACGAATCGGAGTATAAACGATTTGTTTCAAGTGTGACATGACAAGATCGTCCCAAACATTCGACAAACTCTAATATTCGAAATATATTGCATGTTGTTACTGATGGGAAGGATATGATAACGAGGAAATTCGTAGTCGGAGTCCCTTTTATTATCTTCTTTTGGATACCCTGATTGCGATTTGGCTATACTTAATCGTCCATTCACTTTCTTGATAGTCTGAAGTCTTAATCAGTGCATTTTAACCCAAAAAGCCCTTAAATCCATTCTTACCCTCTAAAACCGCCTTTGGGGATGCTAATGAATTCAGAGATCTCGAAGAGCCGGATGGATTCGATGGAGTTAAGCGATTTTTTAAGAATGCACGGCCTGATGCCAAAAAGTCGCTCGAAATGGCGTTGACTGAATTTTATTTGCTCTTCGACCTGGTAATATGATTCAGGACATTTTTTGTCCTCGAGATATCCCTATTGCTCCACCAGGATTATTTATTCACTTAAAAGCTGATAAGACTTTTTTACTTCTTGAACGATATCTGTAGAATGATCTTGATTTTTGGTTTCAAGAGCCAGATGAATGATGCCGTAACCAAAAGGAAGTTTGGCCGAATACCGGTCGAAATCAATATCTACAACATTGGCTTCAAGCGATGTGATTATTTCTAATAATGCCTCCAAACGACCAGGCTTATCCTCAACCAAGACTTTTAGTTCTTGATACCTTCCCGACTTAAGTAAGCCTTGTGTTATAATTTTACCTAGAATAGTACTGTCAATATTCCCTCCACTTACAATTAGTACTATTTTCTCCCCCTTTTTTGCGATGTCGTGGTTCAAAAGAGCTGCCAAGGAAACGGCCCCTGCTCCTTCTGCTATGGATTTACAACGCTCCATTAAAAGGAGGATCGCCTCCGCAATCTCCTCTTCCTTAACAATAACAACATCATCAACGAGAGATTTCATTATTGAAAACGTAAATTCACTAGGACTCTTAATAGCGATACCATCAGCAATAGTGTTACCCCTTCCCGTTAAAGTTAATTTTCCTGTCTTGATTGATTGGTATGCTGCGTTCATTTCCTCTGTTTGAACCCCTATCACTCGGCAGGACGGATTCGTAGTTTTTATTCCGCTTGCTATCCCAGAAATTAACCCTCCCCCACCTATTGGACAAACTAGCAAATCAATATCTGGAAGATCTTCTAAAATTTCCAAACCAATTGTCCCTTGGCCCGCAGCGACATGATGATCGTCAAATGCATGGATCATTGTCAATCCACGATTTTTTGCAATTTCCAAGGCTCGTGAATAAGCTTCCTCAAAACTCTCACCAAATAATTCAACCACACCACCATATCCTCTAGTGGCCTCTATCTTAGGAATAGGTGCACCCTTGGGCATCACAATCGTTGAGGGAATTCCAAACATGGCTGCTGCCACAGCCACACCCTGAGCATGGTTACCCGTACTTACAGCAACTACTCCCTTTTTTCTTACTGATTCATCTATATGAGCGATTTTATTGTATGCCCCTCGTACCTTAAACGACCCTGCCTTTTGAAGATTCTCGTGTTTGAGATAAACTTCGCACCCCGTCATTTTAGAAAAAGTGGTCGAGTGATTCAAGGGAGTGCGCTTTACATTATTATTCAAGATTTTCTTGGCTTCTGTTATAGATTCAATCGAGAGAAGAGCCAAGGGTTACACCTGTTCTCACGGGAGAATCCCATGTTTCGTTAAAATTTCAACTAGCAGATCATGAGCTTCTTCATAGCATGCTTGAAGCTCCTCGCCACACTCTTCATAAAATTCTTTTAAACTGTCTAAAAGTTCATGATATTTTGATTCTTGGTTGTTCATATGCTCACCTAATTCGATCAGTCCTTTTTTTATTAACGGATACTTGTGCTTCCAATGATGGGATTATTATCCATTTAGAGGGTAAGGATGTAATATTCTCCCGCCGTCTGGAGTTACTTGATAGACATCCTCAAACCTTGCACCTCCCACTCCAGGGATGGCAAGTATGGTATGGCCAATAGTCATCGTCATGTTTTCGCGGAGCTGGACACTACGATGTTTTTTGACAATGGTAGATGCAGGAGTCTCTTCAAATCGTAAACCAATGCCGTGGGAGATCCCATCGATATGATACTCCCCAAACCCTCGATCTTGGCAAATTTTTTTCCCCAAACTATCTAGCTCTCTGGGAGTCACCTCAGGTTTTAGCATGAGGCGAGTCTCTTCTTTCATTTCGATGTAGGTCTCGATCAATCGATTTGTTTGATCATCCCCGTTTCCAATGGTGAATGTCCGAGTCAAATTCGCACAATAACCTTCAAATTGCGGGGTTAAATCAACTACAACCAGATCTCCTTGCTGAATCGGATATTTATCTATTTTTCCATGAATCCAGCAGCTTCGTTTTCCCGCATTTACATAAATGGGAGTACTAGTTCCTTCCGCTCCCTCCTTCATCATAACATAGAGTGCTTCCGTTGCAAGTTCATGACCCGTGATTCCAGGTCGTAAGATCTCCCCAACAACATCCATGCCTTTTCCTGCAATTACCTGAGCCTTGTTCATTAATTTAATTTCATCAGGTTCCTTAACCATCCGTAATTCATCCATTACGGGGGCGGACGAAACCAATTCGAGTTTAGGATTTACTTGTCTAAATAAATCGACCAAAAAAGCGGGCGTGTGAAAGAACATTTGCATTCCAACCCTTGGTTTAGTATTTGATTGGATAATCGCTTGGATGTCAGGATTCTGTATTATACCTTTGAACGAAGTTCTTACATCCATGATCTGTTCTCCGACGTGGGAAAAAATTTTAACAGGAACATTTCCAAGGGTCTCTTTCAATTCAGGTTCTTCTGCCTTAAAAGTGATCAGAATGGGCTCTCCACTAGCTGGTATGATGGCCCTAGGTTGGGTTCTGATGTCCCCAAAAAAGTAGCGATAGTCATCATAGTTCATTATCATTATTCCAACCATCCCCTCTTTGACCATTAATTGTTGGGCTTTTTCTATTCGCTTAAAGTTAATCTTCATGTAAACATCCCGTTTCGTATTCTTTCACGGTATAACAAGCAGTGATAGTTTCTTTTTAATTCTCTATACCAATGAAATTCAAAAAACCACTCATCCTGCTGGTGGTAGATATTTATATTTTCAAAAAATAACGCCTATCAGCGGATTATCTAAGAAGTGTGACGTTAGGTACTGATCAACATAGAAATAGGGGTCAATTTTCCGTATTTTGCCATTTTCTATGGCTGGTCAAGACTGATATCCAAGAGAAAAGATGAAGACTCGTCTGGAAAATGGAAATTATGAAATCATCAAAGGAAGGACGTGATTACTATGAAGATAAATAAGACACAACTATTCTACTCACTTATCTTTTTGATTTTTATTATACTCATTATCTCGATCAATAGCCTTGGCTACGACACACCATTGGCCACTTTTGTGGATGACTCAACGGTTCCTGGCACTTATAGAATCCTGTTCACCTTATTTGTGCAGTTGTTGTTTTGGATATTAATTGCTATGGTGTTGTTGCTTATCTGGGGTTCAATGCTTGAAGTAATAACCCCAAGAATGACCAAAACTGTTATCAACACGTTAAGAGTGCTAGGCAGAATGATAATCGTACCTTTCTGTATTATTGCTTATTTAAACAATTTTCCTGCCTTTCAAGGGACATTATTGGGAATTTCAGCAATTTTAGGAACCGCCATTGGATTCGCTTCGACTACTACCTTAAGTAACTTCTTGGCAGGGCTCTACATTATGGCAACACGTCCTTTCCTGATCGGAGATTATATCATTCTTCCTGATAGTAAAGTGGAAGGACGTGTAAAAGAGATTACCGTGAACTATACTAAAATCACGTTGCCCACTGGCAATACCATGCTGGTTTCGAATAGCAAATTTTTGGGGCAATCCATCGTTAACACACGAACCACTGAAGATTCTTTAATCCTCAAAAAGGATCAGAAATTACGTTTTGTGTATCCTTTAATGTGGGGCGCTAATTCGGATGAAAAACACGTCTGGTCCGTAAAAGCCATAGAACAAACTGGTGAGGAATTTAGGGAAAAACTATCTGAGCCTATATCATGGTTCGTCTATTCGCGCAACAGACTGGATACAACTTTCCAGGTTAATTTGATCTCGAACAGTGCAACCAAGCTGTTGGATATATCGGGGGAGTTTCTCACCGCATTGTCGAAGAATTATGATGAAACGAAGGAAAGATATGGGCATTAGCCTCCTTTCGATTTGTTGTTGGCCTATTTACTCGTCTTTCGAAAGAGTTGCCTATTCCAGATAGCAGATTGTCGAGATTTCACAGGAGTGGGTACTAATTCGGGACCTTGTCCTGCGTTAGACCTAAAATCTTTGAATAAGAAGTTGCGCCGAATATGTACGATAGATCCTGGAAACATAGGTTCTTTAACTCTGGCTAAAAGGGCAAGCGTAAACAGCGTAAGCATGGATCGTATCATAAAGATTGAAACAACATTCTGTAGTATTTCTGTAAGGATACCTCCGACTAAGGCACCAATGAACATTGTCAAACCTGTTATGGTATTGTAGGCCGCAATAAGAGGGAGACGGTATTGTGGATGGATGAGATCCAGTAAAAAAACGGAAATCGATCCATTCACGATTCCCCAACCAGATCCTAGAATGATCCAAGAAATTATACACCACAAGAATGTGGGGACGTTCAGGTAGTACGGGATAATTACTGAGATAGTTGCAAAAGAAACCAAGACGATTCCAATCAATAACGGGAATCTACGTCCATACCTATCTAAAAGCTGAGCTTTACTTATATACAAACTTGCAAGGAATTGGGCAGCTGTGGTGACACTAGTAAGAATAGATGCCATGAAAAAGGAAAAGCCATAAATCTCAATCGATAGTATAACAAAGAATGGACCAGCAAGATAAACCGCAAAATAGTATATTCCCGCAAAATTACAAAAAACCCAAAAATTTGAAAACTTAGTAAGATAAATTTTTGCGATTTTATAGAAATCCAAACGAGAGGGAGTAGAATTATAGATAATGCTATTCTCGATTATATCAGAAGGGCCGATTCTTTTCATAGACGGATTTTCGTAAACAGTTAGATGAAATAAACCAGACGAAAGGAATCCCAAAAAGATTGTCCAACCAAATGCGATCAAAAATGCGGTCTCCAATTCAAACTCTAGACTATCTGTAATAAAACTGATCAAGGTACCTCCTGCTAAAGTACCCAAAAAGACACCCAGAAGCCCAATTCGTGTAAAAAAAGTAATTCTCGACGCGCGTTCCCGCAGAGGAATCTGTTCTGCCAATATAGAACCCAGGGTTGGGGCGGCAGAGGAATGAAAAATCGCTTGAAACGCCCGAATGATAATTAAAACGGTCATCTGACCAGTCTTAAGCAACATCATGGGTATAAATAATAGTGAATTTCCAATCCAACCTAACACAACAAAGATTTTCAGTCTTCTAAGTCTATGTGATAAATAAGCCCAAAAAAATTGGAACAAACTTGCAAGGGAAAACAACCCAGTCATTAATCCTATCTCGCTTATTGATCCTCCAATTGCGCGCGCGTATATGGGCATAAATTGGTCTACCCCTCCTCTACCAACGCTTTCAACGAAATTAGCTAAGAATAACCCCGTCAATCTCGTGTCGGGCCGTTTGAACCGATCCTCAAGCTCAAATAATTCCGAATTATTCACAAATGTTCCATGATCACTACTTCTTATTAAAAGCTTCCGTAGGTACTACTAAAGCAAACAATCTCTTTTTGGATATTGTAAAATTCCTAATATCTCCAATTCTTTGTAATACAAGACAAAGTTTACTCAAATCCTAAGTTGAGAGCTGTTGTTGTTAATCGTATAACTTCCTAAAGGAAAATCCTTTTCGATCTTGTGTGAATACGATGCCCAATCAGGTTTTTATTCAGCCATGACATTCTAAACGGATTTCTCCCAGCGTTAGATCGAAAAGCGTTTTTAAACACCGCAACAGGTAGAATTGTGGATTTTTTCCATGAAAACGAACAAAATTTTTTACAGATAGTTGGTTCAGCTCCAAACCTTCATAATTTTCGGCAGTATGAACCTGAACCTTATATAAATCGTGATTAGAAAATATTCCTGCTTGATGAAGTGAAATTAAACCTTAAGATGGTGCGAATTTAACATCAACTTCTATTCACTCCATATTAAAAAAATTCCTCCCGATCTCTTGCTGATAGTTAATCTGATGGGGTGATCGCGCCACTAGACATACCCCATTAAGATTGAAGAAGATTGAAAGGCATTGGGCACCCCGATCGATGATTATAAATCTGGAAACGAAACGAATTGCAAATGATTGGAGATTTAGGATAGCACTCCGTTAGAAAAAGTAGTTGAATTTCACGGAAAAAAGGATGAAAGTTGTACTGTAGGTCTGTGTTTGAAGGAATTCAATAGAATTTTGTTAGGGAATACCGATCTGGAATGAAAAGTTATGAAATCGAGCTCCATACGAATTCAACAAACTAAAAGCCCATTAATCATGCTTCGAAGACCTTTCAAGGATTTCTTGAAAACAGAAGCCTTTAGTGGTATTCTGCTCGTGATATGCACCGTACTAGCACTGGTAATCGCCAACTCTCAACTTTCACATGACTATTTTGAGCTATGGGAAGTGGATCTCGAAATCACGGTAGGTTCTTTCACTTTCGGGAAGCCATTGCATCTTTGGATAAATGATGGATTAATGGCCTTGTTTTTCTTTGTAGTCGGACTTGAAATCAAAAGAGAGTTACTTGTAGGAGAACTCAAATCGCCTAAAAAAGCTTTATTGCCAATAGCTGGCGCAATGGGAGGAATGATCATGCCTGCAATCCTCTACAGTCTTATAAATCTGAATAATCCAAGTGGAGCTAGAGGGTGGGGAATTGCGATGGCTACTGACATTGCATTCGTGATCGGCGTGATGGCGCTTTTAGGTACAAGAGTACCCCATACCTTGAAAATATTTCTCACAAGCCTCGCCATAGTAGATGACATTGGTGCCGTATTAGTAATAGCGGTATTTTATTCTCAAAAGCTTGATTATACATTCTTGTTGATTGCCGCAGGGCTGTTTCTCTGTCTGCTTATAATTAATCAGCGAGGGGTTCAAAATCATATTGTATATGGAATATTAGGTATATTGCTATGGTATTTTATGTTCTCAAGTGGTCTGCATGCAACACTTGCAGGGATCCTCGTTGCACTAACAGTGCCAGCTCAAACTAGAATGAATCCAGAGGAATTCATTCAGGAGGGACAATCAATATTGGATAGATTTAAAGCAGCAGGAGGTCGCGATAAAGAAATCCTCTTAAATCGACAGCATTTGGCAGCTTTAAAAACGTTAGAGCTAGCGGTTTTAGATGTTCAAACTCCTTTACAACGTTTTGAACGAGCTCTTCACTATTGGGTAGGATTTACTGTTATGCCTTTGTTTATCTTTGCGAATGCAGGTATCACCATTGAAAGGATCGATCTTGAGATGTTTTTTGAGCCAGTGAGCTTAGGAGTCATCATTGGTTTAATCCTAGGAAAACCACTAGGAATATCTCTATTTTCATGGATCGCAGTAAAAATCGGATTGGCTGACCTACCATCAGGTTTGACGTGGAGTTATATATATGGGGGTTCGTGTTTAGGTGGAATTGGCTTTACGATGTCATTGTTTATTGCAGGTCTGGCATTAATTAGCCCAACCAATTTAATCATGGCAAAAATTGGAATAATCACTGCTTCGCTTATATCTGGAATCGTAGGATTTGTAATATTACGTTATATGGGGATAAGAGCTCAGAAAAAACATGAAGAAACCAATATACAATAATCAGTTTAAGGAGATGGTAGAAATCATAAGCCAAATTCCCTCCTTGGAAGGATTACAAGCAGTTCTGACAGCTTTTACCGTTCAAGATTACATAGTTATTTTCATTCTGGTTTGGATCTTGGGTAGGGCATTCAAATATATATTCAAAAAAACACCCCGTATCAATGCAGATGTAAAAAACGGATTACTGGTACTTGTTGCATTCTCACAATTTACAATTTTACTCTTAGCTACCGCACTTCTACTCTCAAACCTGGGAGTTCAGTTCGAAATCATTCTTGGTTCAATGGCAATTCTAGCCACTGCTATCGGCGTGTCGTTTACAGGAGTTGCCGCCAATTTTAT
Source organism: Candidatus Thorarchaeota archaeon (assembly GCA_048882505.1). Classification (GTDB taxonomy): domain Archaea; phylum Asgardarchaeota; class Heimdallarchaeia; order Hodarchaeales; family Hodarchaeaceae; genus Hodarchaeum. Next base: position 340,132 of record JBHLRO010000002.1, on the reverse strand, counting down.
AGGGGGAATGTACATTTTAACTACCAGACCATTTAGAGTGGGTGATTTTATAAAAACACAAGGGATTGAAGGAATAGTTGAAGAGATTGGGATTAATTTCACTCGTTTGACCACAATGGACAGGACGATAGTCAAGATCCCAAATGGAAATCTACTAAACACTTCATTATTGAACTTTACAGAAAGAACCGAAAATTCGAATTTTACAACGTCCTCGGGCTTATCAAGGCAATTCGTGACCTATAAAAAGATGATTGAGTTAAAACTAGATATCACTACTCCCCCTATATCGATCAAACGAGTAAGGGAAGGTGTGAATCACGTCTGTAATGAGTTTGGATCTGTGTTTGGGGTCAAACCAGAGTATTATCTTGGACGACACGACTTTAGACAGGAAATTTACCTGATTATTCGTGCAATTGATGGATATACCATTTTTAATGTGTGGCCATACTTTATGGAGCGAATTGCAACAGCAGTTTATCAAGAATTACAGCAGGAGATATCTTTATGATTTTTCAAGATCACACGGAATTCCTTTTCACCATAGGGATCAAGATATCTTTGATTGTCGGAATTAGTTTATTCGTATTAACTGTTCAGCGAATACTTCAAGTATTTATAGGTAGATATTTGGTTAAAAATGCCAGAATCTCTTTGGACATGGTCAATAGTTTAAAATTGCTTGTTAGAATTGGTACACTTGTCATTATTTTTTATTCGTCCCTAGTTATCTTTGAATACTCTATAGAATCTATATTTGGATTTTCAACAGTGATTGGGGCCCTAGTTTCCTTTGGATCAGTCCAATGGGTAAGTAATTTTATTGCAGGGGTTTACTTGTTATTTCTTCGGCCTTTCAGCATCAACGATTTCCTCCAAGTAGGAGCAGATATCAGAGGAACTGTGGAAGAGCTATCCTTAAACTATACCAAAATCAGGACCATAAACGGAATTTATTACCATATTCCTAACAGGGTTGTCGTAAAATCAAACCTTAAGCTCTTTTATGGGAAAAAGAAAAGGATTATTGGGGCAGAAGGTTTAGACAGGCAGTCTAAGGACCTAGTGATACATAGATTTCGGGATTTGGCTAGGTACTTGCTCGAAGAACGAACAATACGTTATACTTTTCTCTGGGGAGCCCCCATAGGTGATATCCAGGTTTCAAAAAGAAATATACTTGAGGTGTGTGAAATTTACGCTGGAGTTTTCGGTTACACCCCCGAATATTATCTTGAATCCTTAGGGAACAGAATGTTCTTTAGATTCATCATCGAAACTCTAAATACACATTTATTAATAGAAAATATCCATGATTTCAGAAATGACATAATATCAAAGTTTCACTAAGAAATCGGATGATAATTTGTCTTCATGTCACAAATCTTTGAACCAAAGACCTAATTGCGCTAATAGTAAGGCAATCCGAAGATTGGGAATTATTTGAAACCCCGAATGTAACATGAAACGATAAAGAATATGTATCCTCTGAGTGACTGTTCGTAGTCCTACGACAGTATTTAAATACAAAAAGCTCAGCAGTTGATGAGGTTCTTTCGATGAAAAAAGTCGAATCGTATCAAGATCTTTACTACGCGTGGATGCTTTTTCAAGCACTAAGAGAATCCAGAAATCCAAGATTCATTGAACTGAGAGAAAGATTACGAACGGAAATTGAAGGTTTTTGCGGAAAATAATGTCACACTGGTGATACATACACAATCAAGTTAGAAATACCATTTTTGGGACCTAGATGGGCTTGTTAAGAAAGACACAATTGATTAAACGAAGGACGAAAAAGTTAGGGCTGCCTCCAGGAACCCCCGTGTTCGTTGGTCGCAAAAAAACGGACAAAACAACACTAACACTTCTTCGATATGATAAGGATAATTCTGAGGAAATTGGTTTAGATGAGATTAGGGAGGTTACAAGGTTTGAAGAGCAAAGAAAAGTTTTTTGGATCAATATCGATGGCTTGCATGATATAAGAGTAATCGGGGAGATCGGTAACACTTTTTCTATTGATCCCCTTCTGATTGAAGATATATTAAACACTGATCAAAGACCAAAATTCGATGAATATACCGAAACTATCTTTATCACCGTAAAAACGCTGGACTATCTCCCCGAATATGATGCAATCACAGTAGAACAGATTAGTATGGTTCTAACCAAAAATTACGTTCTTACGTTTTTGGAAGCTCCTAATGAACTTTTTGATCCAATAAAAAACCGAATTAAGAGCTATAAAGGGAAAATCAGACACTCAGGTTCCGATTATCTCTTTTATAGCCTCCTCGATCTAATCGTAGACAACTATTTCGTGGTTTTGGAAAAGCTTAGTAATAGAATTGAAAGGTTAGAAACCGACCTAATTTCAAACCCGAACACGGAGACCTTACATACCATTTATGAGCTCAAAACGAATCTGCTGCATCTGCGTAGGGCAATATGGCCCTTAAGAGATGTTGTGAGTCGTTTAGAACGAGCTGGTTCAAACCTGATTCAAATGAACACTCGCCGATACATTCGTGACATTTATGATCATACTGTTCAAATCATAGAGACTCTAGAAATCCTGAGAGATATGATCAACGGAATGATGGAAATCTATCTTTCTAGTACTAGTAACAGAATGAATGAGATAATGAAAGTTCTAACGATCATTGCTACCATTACAATTCCATTAACAGTTATTTCAGGAATTTATGGAATGAATTTCAGATACATGCCAGAACTAGAATGGATTTTTGGTTATCCATTGACACTATTATTAATGCTGATTGTAGTAATTACAATGATAACCTATTTTCGAACGAAAAAATGGTTTTAAGGTATGAATTGAACTCAAGATCTGATTCTTCTCGTTTTTTCTGATATTTCGATCAGATATAAAAAAAAGCAGATTAAAAGGTGGATTGCCGCCAAACTTCATTTATCTTGCTAAAGGTCATCCTTTTTTCTTTTTTATTCGTTTAAGTTCATCTTTCAGTTCTAATTTTCTTTTCAGTAATTTCTGACGAGATTTGATACCAGTTATAGTCCTCAAATGTCTATCAATAATCTGCAATTCCTTTTCAATAGATTTCACTTTCCTATCTGCCATCTTCATAAACTACCACAATCCATGAAATTTCCCGAATCGACGAAGCGGCATACCCAAAGGAAAACGAATGAGGTAACCACTTGTACTGAATTCTTTTCATACGTTTCTCCTGCTTTACCAACTAAGCCGACAGGACTCAGTCCAGTGACCTTCTCATCCAGAATTTAGATTATTATTTGCTAATGATGAAATAGGAAAAAAAATAAGAATCCCCTGACATTAAAACGAGAGGATTTGAGTAAAGTGAAAAAATCAAGGAAAAACGACTCCATTTATTCTTCGATTGTTTCTTGGATTCATCAGGATTTCTCGGTGAAGGGTTCTTTCGTTTGGATTTGCCCATACTATTCCGCACCATTGAGATCTAATCAACAGCCAGTATTAAAAGAAATCCAATTTCAAACTCTCCCGACTTAGTTTTAAGGCAGCTACGTTCAAAATCAGATTCAATCCCATATCTATTAGCTAATCATTATTCGTTTTAGTATCTGATATAATCTTCGTCATAATCCTCATAATAATCTTCATCGTCGTCCTCATCGTAATTCTCCTCAGAATCCTCCTCCTTATCATTCCCAGCATGTTCATCTGGTTCGATAATCCGTTTAGTGGGTTTAATTTTACTCATTTTATATCTACCACGCTTTTTCACAATATTGTCCCTGTCCTTATACATAGGAGAACCATGAACTAAGAAACCCGCTCAAATATATCCGTATTTTAACCTTTTCAATTTTAAGAGTTAACGTAGCAATCAAGATTGAGATGTGTATTGGCTGTTCGCAGCCCAGCATGGGAAACGTGCCCAGTCTGGTTTCGTACTGTATCCTTGTAAACAATATATAATAAAAACGAGGAAATGGTGGCCTGCATATTTCACTTGGTTAATCATGTACTAGTACATTCTTATTTCGTTAAAAAGGTTGAAAAACCAGCGTGCTTCAGTATTTTCATTCAGGATGCATAAGGATTTCATAAGATGGCTATGATCTATATTTTCACCATCAAATACCGTATGATTTAACAGCATTTAATTGAAAGACCCATGAGATGACATTTGGAGGCTAATAGCATATTATAGAACTCTTGTTTACTTAGAGCACCTGTTAAACTGATATATATTAGGAAAAACCATTCAGAAGAAAAAAAATAAAATTTATAAATAATGACGGTATTTCTGTTTTCTGTGGCTCTTTTAACAGGCCCACAACACACTAGATGGAAAAAAGGTGAAAGTAAATGTCCAAACGAACTAAAGCAAGACGGAAGTCAGGCTTTGCCAGGGCACGAGTAGAAAAGGTGATTCGCGACGCCGGTGCATTCCGTGTATCTGCTGATGCGGTTTATCGATTGAATGAGGTATTAACCGACTATGGAATGAATGTTTCGCGATATGCAGTGGATATTGCAAAACACTCAGGACGTAGAACTGTCAAAGAAGTAGATATTCGGCTGGCAGCAAGCAAATAATTAATTATTTAAACCAATTTTTTCCCTTTTTCTTTTTTCCTTGTTCATGATTAAAAATAATACCGTCTAGTTATTGAGCTGCTGTCGGCATTGAAATTAATATGATGTTTCGCTTCAACATTGCATTTGTTCTTTTTAAGAAGGACTGGAGAATTTTGTAGTTGGGCTCATCGCACATTTTTTGGATTTTCGGGGATGTTAGTCTGATCAATCCCTCCGTACATGAAATTCCAAGATTTCATCACCAGTTTTTTGAAGTACCCAGCAATGTCCATTTCTACTGGGATAGATTCAGTATACGACAATAATTATTAAAGTATCCGTAAACACGATAACTATGGAAAAAGAGCTAGCTAAGGCTTACGATCCCAGTGAATTCGAAGAGGAAATTTACAAGTTCTGGGAGTCCAATGAATTTTTTCGTCCAGAGACACAAATTAAACTAGGCCTCGTGGATCGGGAGACAAGTCCCAGATTTTGCATTACTATACCGCTGCCAAATATTACAGGTCGTCTCCATCAAGGTCACGCGATGACCATTTCCATTGAGGATCTCATGACCCGGTACGCTCGGATGCAGCAAAAAGAAACGCTGTTCATGCCTGGAACAGACCATGCAGGAATTGCAACACAGAGCGTTGTAGAACGAGAACTCTTAAAGCAAGGGATTAAGAGAAAAAAACTCGGGAGAAAAAAGTTCGTAGAAAAAGTATGGGAATGGAAGGAAATTTATCATGCTCGAATCACGGAGCAATCAAAAAAGATGGGGATGAGTAGTGACTGGATCCGTGAACGTTTCACATTGGATGAAGTCTGTACAAGAGCAGTACGTGAAGCTTTTTACCGCTTATATCAGAAGGGATTGATCTATCGTGGCGAATACATGGTCAATTGGTGCCCACGTTGCGAATCGGCCATTTCTGATCTAGAAACAGAACCGAAGGACACTTCAAGCCATCTCTGGTATATAAAATACCCAGTTTTGACGCCTACCTGGAAAGGCCCCAAATCAGAATGGGGTAGTGGAAATTGGGCAAAAGGAGCAAAAGAATTTATTGTTGTGGCAACTACTCGTCCTGAAACTCTATTAGGGGATACAGGAGTTGCTACAACCCCTGATCACAATAAATTCTCGAAATTTGTTGGCCAAAACGCCATTCTCCCAATATTAGGCCGGCAGATCCCCATTTTTTCAGACAAATACGTCGATCCCGAAGTTGGAACAGGAGCTCTGAAGGTCACGCCAGGACATGACCCAAATGACTTCGAAATCGGAGTAAGACATGATTTAGATGTCGTAACAGTTTTAGATGAAAAAGCACGTCTACTTCCACATGTTTCAGGGCCGTACGCCGGAATGAAACGGGAGGAAGGTCGAACAGCTATTGTGAAAGATCTAGAACAGGAGGGACTGCTAGTTAAGATAGAACCATACGTTCATACAGAACCCCATTGTCAAAGATGTGCTACTGTGATCGAACCACGAGTATCAATTCAATGGTTCGTAAAAACAAAACCCCTGGCAGAGGCGGCTATGGAGAAAGTCCGTAAAGGTGAAACAGTAATTATTCCTAAGAGGGAGGAAAAAAGATTTTTCCAATGGATGGAAAACATTAGAGATTGGTGTATTTCTCGTCAGCTCTGGTGGGGTCATCGGATTCCCATATGGTACTGTGAAGATTGTTCGGAAGAAATCTGCCCATCTCCGAATGTGGACGAACTTGCTGAATGTTCCAGGTGTGGCAGTAAGAATTTGGTTAAAGAAGAGGACGTTCTGGATACCTGGTTCTCAAGTGGTTTGTGGACCTTTTCCACCCTCCATTGGCCGGACACCTCACACCCAGATTTTCAGCGATTCTATCCAACTGATACCAGGGAAACTGGCTATGATATCCTTTTTTTCTGGGTCGCTCGAGAAATGATGTTGGGCAATGAATTAACAGGAGTAACCCCTTATCGTACGGTATATCTGCATGGAATTATCAGAGATGAACGAGGGCGGAAAATAAGTAAATCTATGGAAGATGTGGAAGAATATGATCCATTAAATATAATTAAGGAATATGGAGCGGATTGTTTACGTTTTGTTCTGATATCGAACACCATTCCAGGTATTGATATCAATCTTGATCCCAGACAACTTGAGGCGGCTCATCGATTTGCCAATAAGGTCTGGCAATCTGCTAAATATGTCCTCAGCCATGTCCAAAAAGGAGAAACATTCCCAACTCTGGATGAAATCGCTCCAACTCTGAGATTCGCTGATAAGTGGATATTATCGCGATTACATCAGACCGTCAGATCGGTAACTGCATCCATAGAAGAAATGGATTACCTAAAAGCCGCTCGTGACATAAAAAACTTTTATTGGAGTGAGTTTTGCGACTGGTATCTTGAGATCAGCAAGATTCGGCTCCATGGAATCAATGAGGAGGTCAAAGTCGCTCCCAAGGTTATTTTACTTCATGTTTTAGACACTACTCTTCGCTTGCTCCATCCTATCATGCCATTCGTTACTGAAAAACTGTGGCAGCGACTTCCAAACTCAATACGGGTTCAACCTGCCTTGATCGTGACCGAATGGCCAAAATACCGTGATGACCTCATTGATATTGATCTAGAAAAGGAATTTCTTCTTACCATGGAGCTAATTCGTGAGATCAGAAGAATTCGCGGGGACTATAATGTGAATCTAGGGGCCAAGATTCCTTTTCTTATAAATCCCGGAGAATATGCGCCAGCCTTTGAAGCAACCCGAGAGGAAATTGTGGCACTTGCAAAACTAGATCCTCAAAAATTAGTCATGTCATCAATTTTGGATTCTCCCCAGCGGGCAGCACGGGTAGTTCTTCCGGAAATTACTGCCTATGTCCCCCTTGAAGAAATTATAGATTTGGAAAAGGAGAAACAGCGAATCGAAATAAATTTGACCAAAATCACGAAAGATATTTCTGCTACCACTTATAAGCTGAATGGTCCTTTCGGGAAACGGGCGCCTCCTGAAATTGTTGAACGGGAAAAGGGGAAATTGTCAGAACTGGAGATCAAAAAATCTCTACTAGAGGATCAACTAAGAATTTTAAGTTGAAATATACGTTATTGCTCGATTAGTTGCTGTTATGCACAAGGTTGGGACAACTTAGGTTCCTTGGGAGTTGAAGAGTTTTCTGCATAAAATTTTATGAGAAGTTTATCTTATTTCAAACCAGAATCTCAGAGTTCCATCTAATTGCGTGTAAAGATAATCTCGAGACAATGTGAAGAATATATTCAAATTAGAGTCACATTTATCCCAAATATCGGCCAAATTCACGAGTTGGAGGGAAAACTATGGTTCTTAATAGCATAAATGAGGTCAAAATGGGAATAGAAATGAGAAAAAGGGCAAAATCACTCCTGTCAACGCGCTTAGACGTCCACCATATGCCCGTATGTAGAATCCAAGATCTCTAACTAGATCAATTTTGATTGTTTCGCCAAAAATGGCTCCTCGTCCCTTTTCGGATATGGACAGATGAAAGATATGAGATCTAAATGCACTTCGAGACGTAGTAAACCAAACCGCGTCACCTATCTGCAAAATACGGCTTAAAATTCCAATTATGTCATTCCCCTTTGAACTTACGAAAGGAAGCTGAGTTTCTGCAATGTCTATACGTTCTGCTTCATCCAACGAAAAGACGTACTCAATCCTCTCCATAAAGGAATTCTGGGCACCTTGTAAGTGAAAAGTAACGGGCCTTTTCTTTTGGCTAAACTCCATCGTGTTTCGATTCAGTGCAAACGCTAAAATTCGAAATGGATGCCGATTTCCACTTACCTTTACAGGGGCAGAAATCGAAACCCAGATATCTTCATTTTCCATAAAATTAGCAAGATTGTCGGTAAGTTCTATTATCAAACGGTCGATTGTGGCGAATACCTCTGGGATTCGTTTATGGAGGCGATCAAAGATCTCATTAAATACTGAAAAATTAATTCCTGAGGCTTCCCCTTCCTGAAGACTTCTCAAGTGTTCCGCCCGAATGATTTCTGTAAGTTCATCCTCGAAAACTTTTGTTGGCAGCTGGAGAGGCATTCTCTTTCGCAAATAGAACAACAGAAGTATTTTTTCACGGGCCCGTTCCATTCTGGTTTGTGGAGGGAGCAAAGGTTCGAAATCCTTGCGTAATGCCATAGCGATTGAATCCGTCCATTCATCAAAACGCATTTTCGTAATTGGATCAAGAAATGCTTGAATACTATCAGAAAGAAGATTATCAAGACTGAGTGGCGTTACACGAGGTTGAAAAACTCTCAAAAACGCTCCTACTTCAAAAGCTGGTTTTTCGGGGATTTCAAGAATCAATAGTATTCCCAGCGCAATTAATACCAAGCCTAAAGCGGAAAACAGAATAACGGGTCTTAAGAGGGTTTTAAGGTTGTCAACAAGATCCGCTGGAAGAGAATCGGCTAATCCGGGAAATAAAACCAATAATTGCTCCAACGTGGGGATAACTGAAATTGCCACAAGGTACAAAGCCAACGAAAGGAAGACAACAATCGTGATCAGAGTGGTTGAGGCACGAGTTGAAGAAACGTATCCCGAAACAGAAGAAAAACCTTCTAAACTCTCAATGGGAAATCCCTCATTGGTTTTTCGTTTTGTTTCGTTAGAAAACGCCCTATGATTTAAAAATCCGAGAAGACTAAAAGCGATCGCGTTTAGAACTAGTGCTACCCAGAAAATGCCCGCAATAGCTAGTTCTCCCCTTCCAGGTTCAAAGTTTCCCGTCAGCATGAAAAACAGAATGATTATTGGAAGGATAAACATAAGCCAGGTGCCATATTTCCGACAATAGCCATTCAAAAAGCCAGTGAATGATATTTTTATCACCTCAAGTTATATTTTTGAATAAATAGTTTAACACGAATCAATTGCTTTCAAAGCTTCCTTGATGGACACGGGTTTTTGAAGTTACAGGTCAGAAAAGAAATCCGAAATCAAGTTGTTAATTCTTTCGCTACTTCTGTTAAATCCATTTGAATACTGTGCTTGATTGCCGGAAGTTGGGACATTAATACAACCAGGAGGACTCCACCCCATAACAGGATCCAGGTGCTTTGATGAATAAGAATCTGGAAGTAAAACACCCGAATTACATTATCCAGCAGCCAACTTGCCATCCATAAACCGATGGGGATTCCGAGAATTATCCCAACGATGGCTTGCACAATATTTTCCAATGTCATCATCATTAGGAATTCACGATCAGATAAACCCAAGGAAAGCATGGTAGCGATTTCCCGTTTCCTTTCCTGGAAATTGATGAAGATAGTGGTAAAAACAGAAGTGCCTGCAATCAAGCATGAAATAATAAGAAAAACCCCTACTACTGCATTGAATACTCCCATAACAATGTTGAGAGACAAACGATAATCATAGAAAAATTCGATTGACCTTACATTATCAAGCTTTTCCAGAATTTTATCTCTTAATATTTCTAACTGACCTACATTCTCAGGATCTTTAACTTTGATGATTAATTGTGAATATGGAGTCAAATCGATGTTAAGAGGCGATGTTCGGAAGATATCAAGCCCCATTAGTGATGTAAGGATCCCAATGTGAGTGTAAATGAATCCACCCCAGATTTCTTCCGAGATCCCTGACACCGAAGCATTGGTTGGAGCCACAGGTATTTTTTTAGCATCTGAAAACGATAGTCGTTCCTTACTCCTTGATAAAACGTTTTCAATGAATTTTAGGGCCTCAATCCTGGCCAAATCGTGGTAGGTCTCATTTTTTTCCAAATCAGGTTTCACGTAGTATAAGGCATTGTTATAAATCTCAGAGGCGGCATAGAACGCTAGATCAATACCAGGAACCTTAGGATAATCAAAAGAAATGTTACTCCCAAGACCAAGTGAAAATCGAGTCGCTAGAGCTGAACAAATGACCAAACTATCATTAAGCATCTCATCTTGCAAACTAGACCATTGAAAATTGTGGACCTCGGGCTGGGTAGTGTTGAACGCTGTTATCAGTACCTCCTGTTCGATATTACCGAAATGAATCAGAGATGGAACCTGTAAAACAGGATTCACTGCCAAAATAGGTTGATCTAGGTCAGTGATAGCAGCAATATCTTCTTTTACACCAAGATCAGCATAATTGAGCCCATCGTACTTTACGATAACATCATATTGGCTAGTCTGGTAGAATTGCCTATGGACCCCCGACCCGATAGAGTCAATGAATGCTAAGGCTACAACCAAAATCATGACACTGGCCATCAGTCCGACTATCGTGGCGGCTGTGCGTAGCCGCCGACGTGTGAGATTACGCAGTGGGATAGTTAATTTCAAACCTAAGGGATTTACCACAAATAACCGTTCCAATAAAGATCTTCTGCCTGATTCTACGTGTAATGTAGTCTGCAGCGCTTCTTGGGGTACCATACGACTAGCCTTATAAGCAGGTAAGATACCACTAGCCACGCTTACACCAATCCCTGTTACTGTACCTATTAGAATGACGGAAACCTCAGGCACAATAACAATTAGGAGCCCAAATCCCATATAGTATGAATAAATCCACGTCACCACCCCAGAAATGAGAACGCCAGCTATAACACCGGAAATACTTCCAACAACGCCAATGAAAAGAGCCAGCAAGCTATAATGGATCAAAATATCGTTGGGTAGGTAACCAAGTGAGGCTGCAATTCCAATGCTCCGCTTCTGGCTTTGGACAATTCGTCCAAGGGTGAGATAGATGGAAACTCCTGCTACACCGAGAATTACGGTCGGAAGAATCAGCGCAATTTCGCGAATTTCCGCTAGATCAAGTTGCAATGCCCAATTCGAAATTTGCCATTCTTGAAAGATAGGGGGAGTAAACGAATTGCTGGTAAATTGGTTCAAGGTAGATGTCAGTGCATTAATAATCTGGTTACGATCATTGAGAGATGTTCCATCTCGAAGTTTAATAATTATGTTGTTGGCAAGACCTGTAAGGTTACTATAGGCTTGAAGATGTTCTAAGGGAAGAAATCCTACTCCAAAACGGTGTGTGGGTAAAAAATCGTATCGAGAAGGAATTAAAAGCAGATATTCAGGGCTATAGACAATACCCCTGATTGTAAAGTTGTGACTCTTTCCAGAAATCTGAGTAAATTGAGAATCTCCCACTTCAAGATCAAAATAGTGCGCGTAATGGGCTTCAATGAGAACAGAGGTGTTTTCAGTTGCTTTATCGAAAAAACTACCAGCTTCGAAGAAGAGATCATTAACCCGATAATCTGTGTTCCAGTCTATCCCTACTAATCTCCCTTCGTTGTAGTAATTTCGATCAATTCCTTCCTTAGTGCTTGAATGGTTAAGATTATGTCCCACCTTTGCCAGCAACCGAAAATCCACCCTCTCTATCTCGGGGTATTTATCACTAAATTCAGCAACTCTAGCTTGCACGAGTGATAAATTAAACCATGTGCCTTCATATGTAAACAATTCAGCATCAGCAAAGCGAGTTTGAGAATAGAATCCTTGGTACGTATGGCTGAGATTGGTATAACCCATTGTTAAAGCAATATAGGATCCAATTCCCAAAAAACAAAGCATTAAGAGGGCAAAGAATAGCAGTTTCTGCCGGAAAATGTCCCTAACGGATTTTTTTATCCAATTCCGTGTTAGAGCTCTCATAATCTAGCTACCAAATTATATTATCTAGATCGGTAGGTTGCTTCTGAATTATCATGTTATAGCTTCTCGTTTGCATTCCAATAATTACATCCGCAATTTTGGCAATCTGCTGGTTGTGTGTAGCAATTAGAAATGTCTTTTGCGTAGTTTCATTGAGACGTTTCATTAACCGTAGGATTTTAACGCCATTACGATAATCCAAATTTCCCGTTGGTTCGTCTGCGACAACTATGGGCGGATTTTTGGCAAGGGCCCTTGCTATGGCTACCCGTTGTTGTTCTCCCCCTGATAGCTGACTTGGAAAGTGAGAAGCTCGGTTATCTAGACCTACCTCCTTCAACCAATACAAGGCCTGTCCTCGGATAACATGCTTATCAAATGACCGGGATCCCATATCACCCTCGACACCGACTAGATCTAATGAGAACTCGATATTTTCGAGCGCAGTTAACGTAGGTAGAAGATTGAAGAATTGAAAAATGAAGCCAATTGTAAGCCTTCGAAAGACTGCGCGCTGTTTTCGCGTATAGAATGATATATCGTTTCCATCAATAAGAATTTTACCTGAAGTGGGGATATCCAAAGCACTGACTAGATTTAACAGGGTTGTTTTACCCGAACCGCTAGGGCCGAGAAGTACCACAAATTTGCCTCTATCAATATCAAGAGTTAGGTTTTTCAGAGCATTTACTCTAACTTCTCCCAGCTCATACTCCTTAGATACTTCTCTTAATGAAATCAAAATTGCGGTTCCTCATTAGTCGATTGAAAGAATAACCTTTCCAATGTTTTGGCGGTTTTCAATACGTTTATGCGCTTCATTGATAGATTCTAACGGAAAGACCGTGTCAATCACTGGTCGAAGGGAGTTCTCTTTCACAAGTTCGACCAGCTCGTCAAATAAAATCTTTATTCTCGGATACTGTTTAAACAATAGCTGACCCAAATGGAAGCTCATGACCCCCTGTGAATTTCCAAGCATCTTCAGTATGTTCACTTTTGGAAGAGTCCTATATGCTGTCCACCATGTCCATGGTTTGTATTTACTGAAGCTTACGCTGCTTAATCCAACGACAACTATCCTTCCCATCGGTGCGAGGCAAACGATGCTTTCACGAAATATTTTTCCTCCAATGGACTCGATAATGATGTCCACACCATTTGGTTTCCATTGGATAACCTCCTCTTGAAAGGAATCATAGCGGCTTGCTAAATCAATGTCCATACGACTTTTTAGAAAAGTAATCTTCTTTGAGGAGCTTGCTGTACCTGCAATCTCCAGATTCAAAACCTTTCCGAGTTGAACTACTGCAGTTCCAAGTCCTCCAGCGGCCGCATGTATCAACAAGGATTCTTTTGGCCTCACCCTAGCCATCTCCCTTAAAGCCACGAAGGCTGTGAGAAATGAAACCGTAAAGGCGGCGTTTTCCTCAAAACTGTAATCATCTATTGCTGGGAATACGTACCTCTGTGAGACCTTTGTCCATTCAGCTTGACACCCGTATTGGTAACCAACTATCACTGGATCTCCAATTGAGAAATCGGAGACATCTGGGCCTATTGCTTCAACAATGCCCGCTCCTTCCATGCCGAGAACAAATTGGCTTTCCGCTGGCACCCAGCCATATATTCCTCGTCTTGTCAATATTTCAGCATAATTGACACCAGCGGCCTTTAAATGGATTAAAACTTCATCCAAGATGGGAGTATCGGGCCGTGGAATGTTTACCGCTCTGAGAACATCAGCAGTGCCCCGTCGCTTTAATACAACAGCTTTCACGTCTCAAATCGTCCTTGACCGCTGGGTTCCACTTGATCTTGCTTTCATCTACATTTAAGAAATAAGGTATCAACTGTATTTGCCCTTTTTCTATATTTAAAACAATTCAAATTGCGGTGAAACTGGACTTATAGAGGTGAGAAACGGTTGAAGCGATCGGAAGAGAAGTAATTCCAAAAACTAGCCCTTAAAAAACGCCTGAATGGCGGAAAACTTCTTTCGAATTTTTCCCTGGCTAAATGCAAGCGTTATTGACCTATCTATAACATACTAAAAACCTAGTAAAAGCGTGGCATAACTGAAATCTTGCACTCTGAGAAACATTTTATATTGATAGTTCGATACGATAACATTCAGGATGTTTTGAATTGGCTGATGAGGTAATTTTTTTTTCAGATTCCCATATATCAAAGTACACAGGTCTATTTCATGAAAAAGTATTCAAAATGGGCGTTAAGCTAGTCAAAGAAATTCTTAATGCCCGGCCCAATGCTTTTTTATTGCATCTAGGTGATATTACCGATTCTGGGACGTATGAGGATTTTTTATACGCAAAAAACGTTCTAGATGCGAATTTTTCAAATATAGAACGATTCTACACAATTCCTGGAAATCATGATATGCGAAATATTGGATATCAGCTCTGGAAAGACTTCTTTGGGGAACGTCAGTTCTTTATTGATACAAGGGAGGATGGAGGAAACATGATCATCTTGGGAATAGACTCTTCAGAACCTGATGCGAATACAGGAATGATAGGAGATCGAGGCATCGAGGCCATTTGTGAATTGGCAAAGTACCCTGAAGATATGGTGAAGATATTATGTTTTCATCACCATTTCCTCCCCATTCCAAATACAGGCAGGGAACGGGCAATGGTCCTAGATGCTGGCGATGTAAGGGAAGTTATTTGGGATGCAGGAGTCGATATCATTGTTACCGCACACCGTCATTATCCAAATGTGTTTTCTCTTTCAAATGGAGATAGAAGACTTCTATTAGTAAATTCTGGTACCTTTAGCAGTTTTAAAACGCGCGGAAAGGCAGGACATACTTTTGTTCATCTGAAGATGAATGAAAATCGGATCAAGCTGAAGTTTATGGGTATCGAGGCCTATTCGGAATTCTTACAACCAGTTCAATTTACCCAAGGTATTTCCAACGGTGAGATCAAGACTTACACACCTTATCTTTTGCCCGAGGATAAGGTACTGACAAAGATCTGTCAATTTTCTGACACCCATTTTACTAATGGTAATGATTTTCTTCCCGAAGTTTATGATTTAGGCATTAAAATGATGGTTAGAGAGAAGCCAAATCTACTAGCCCATTGTGGGGATTTAACCAACGATTCGTATCCTGAGGATTTTGCTCTTGCTAAAATGAGATTACGCGAACTTCGTGAGAGTAAAATACCGTATCTAATTGTACCTGGGAAACGTGATCTCCAACCATTCGGCCGCGAGATGTTTATCGAACAGGTTGGCCCGCTTGATCCGATCTTCGAAGATCCTACTGTACGAGTGGTTGGCATCAACACAGGTGCTGATGATTCGGGACATGTGGGACGTAGTCGACTTAAAATGATCCAGCGAGATTTTCATCAATATGGCTCATACAAATTCTTCGTTGTGGTCATGCATCACTCAACGCTACCCGTCCCACGAGCGAAATTCAAGCGGAGTGTCCAGGATGCAGGCGACGTTATTAGTTTTCTCACAGGAAACCAGGTACCTCTCGTTCTTTCAGGGTTCGAACATTATGCGACCACATTACAGGTGGAAAACACCGTATTTGTTAATTCTGGAACATTCTCCAGTAGAAAAATCAGGTCACGACGATTAAATACGTTTGTAGTTGTCACTGTGTACGAGAGTGGCATGATGTTGGTTGAGGAAATCGAAATCCATTCAGGAACGCGTCATAGATTAGGAATCTTTAGGGTTCCATTATTACATATGAAAGAACCCAATCAATAACGAAGCTCCAGGTATAAATTTGTATTCAGACGTTTCCATGCATACTAGGCGATCTAGGAAAAAAAGGGCCCTATTGTGTTTGTTTTCGATATGAAATGATAATTAAGATCATTAATCCTAAAACTGGATAAAAGCCTTGTAAGACTGGGGTAAATGTAGATCTGTGCATTTGAGGGATAGAGTTTGGATCCAAGGGATCACTATCCATATCTACTTCAACTTTATCACCATAGGAATCATTATCTGAATCATATTGATTAGGAAAGGTGCCAATCTCCCATTCAAGTCCCGAAGAAAGGCCATCCTCGTCAGGATCTTTATATGGAGATTCCGAATCCGTGGCATTTAGTGAAAACTGATATTCAAACCAATTGGGAAAATTATCCTGATCAGGATCATTATGATCAAAACGGTACATAAAATTCGGAAAACCATAGTTACGACGATCTATCCAAAGCATAATATCCAGGTTGTGGTCATCAACGGGTAGATCACTTTTATTAAAGCCCCATAGACGCATCCATGTCAAATCCTCATAATCTAAGATGGAGTATGCGGCACGTCCATACCACGATCTGGGAACCTCTCCTCCTTCCAGATGTTCTCCCCCGAAGAGGTGCGCCAATTCGTGAAGTAGTATCAATTGAGGTGTGGTCCACGAGCCTGGTTGATTGTGAGCAATGATGAATGAATTTCCTAAGATAGCATTAACATGATTTCTGCCTCCGTTGTATTCTTTCTGATAGATCATAAGAATATCGTATCCATTTTTCTCCAGATCTGTGCTATTTATCGTTAGAGTTGGAAGCCAAGGGAGATCAATTTGGACAGCAGACATTGTATCATAAAGGGAGGCGTTCTCATCAGGTGTGAATAACCATATTTTTGCAATATGAATGTCAATCCCGAATTTTTTTTCGAATGGAACCAACCAAGCTTTGAATAACCGTTGAACCGTTGAACGATTCGAAAAACTACCTGAACCTAAGAGGCTGTCGTCAAGCGCCAGGAGAGCAGCAATTGACCCAGTAGGTCTATAAATATGGGATGGTAATATTGAAGAAACACCATCCGAATTCAGAATTGCTTTGTGTGGTAAAAAAAGAGCAGAAGGAATGATGATTGATAATCCCACAAGGCAGCTCAAAACTACGGACATCGTCCTATTTAGTCTCGTTATCAGTGTGAGGAATTGAAACAAAGAAGCCACCTGTTTTATCAGCGTAAAGGATTCAAGAAGAGAATAAAATCATTAATTCCCGTGGAGATATCTTTCTTTCAAACTTAGCAGCGAAACGGTACTTTTGGAATATCTTTATCAACTGACCAAGATCTTTGTGAGGTACCAATATATGGAATGGTGCAGATTGAAGCCGGCTTTTTATCTGTATACGTCCAATTCGGTCATATTCCCTACCACGAAATCTTCTTTCCCACTGGTCAAATTTGATCGATTTTAGATCCCTGTACCGTATCTTGGTCAGTTGATACAAGTTTCTTTTGAAAATACTAGAGGAAAAAGACCCTGCACCGTAGAGAGCCGCATGTTTATCCAGTTGGATCATTTTATAATGTCTCGGAAGAAAAACTAGCA
The DNA here is from genome assembly GCA_048882505.1 of Candidatus Thorarchaeota archaeon. Taxonomy (GTDB): domain Archaea; phylum Asgardarchaeota; class Heimdallarchaeia; order Hodarchaeales; family Hodarchaeaceae; genus Hodarchaeum. Next base: position 322,517 of record JBHLRO010000002.1, on the reverse strand, counting down.
GGAGAAAGATCCATGTGGCAAGGAGTACACCTATTGTTAGCCAACCAAATAATAGAATGGAGAAAACGCCAGTTATGATTGAAAACAAGACCACATCTTTTATTAATCCTTTTGTATCATGGACACGACAGTAATAAATCGTGTTCTCAGCGTTGGGGGGATAAAACTGGCCATGATGTAGCTCTTGGTCCTTACTAATCGCCATTCTTAAGCATTCGATATCAAATTCAAACATTTAAACCCTCTGTGGTGAAGTTAAAGATTGAACTTGCACTCCAGCCAAGATAGGGATCGGTTACGAATACTTCTGGTTCGGCACGGACAGAGCGAAGCCAATGCCCAGCGGATATACCAAGGACAGAATGATTCTCCGTTGTCATCACTGGGAAAAACGCAGGCTGTGAATTTGGCAAAACGATTAAGATTAAATGGTTACGATTTTGACCAGATATATTCATCTGATCTTATTAGAGCTGCTGAAACAACTCGAATAATTGTCACGCAAATGGAAGCTGTAACTTGCCCAGTTATTTACACCCCATTGCTGAGGGAAATGGATTTAGGGTCTTATTCAGGGAGAAACATGGATAACCTTAATGCTGACGAGCAGACATACCTTGATACGATTTGGAAGGAGCGATCAAAACGATTTCCTGGTGGAGAAAGTGTAAATATGCTAGTGCATCGTTTGAAGGAGTTTATGATTAGGGTGGAGGAATTACCGCCTTTATCGGCCACCATCTTGGTTGTGACTCATGGTGGCCCCATCTATCATATCTTGAGCTCCATTTTAGGATTATTGGAGGGATTTTCTTTTGGTTGGTTTGAAAACTGTAAAATAAATGTGATAGAACGAATCAATAACGCGTGCAAGGATCCAGAATGGAAGTTGCTGACAATAAACGATAATGTATGGCTGGAAGGGAAGTAAATTTATTCGATGATCTAAAATAGCGAAGAAATCTGCCGGGGATTTGAAAAGCACATATTATTGTATCTTGTTATTGCTTAGACGGCATTCCTGAATTCTACTAAGAATAAAATCTGGCTAGGAATAAAGATGATTTTGGTACTGTTGTCACTTACTAGTAAAAGCAAAACTAGATTGCTTGAATTCGATTTCTTGCGTATCCCTATGGAGCTCGAATTTTTGAACAGTAGTAAGAAGTTTTTCAATCAGACATACTGAGATGGTCAGAGTCAGAAACGGGCTCAACAAATCTTGAGAAATAATGTGATATTCGTGTTCGTTTGCCAGAGTGGTATCAGGATTAGTCCAGGTTAATGTGAAACAAAGATTATTATCCGAATCTGTGATTTGGCATGTTCTTGAAAGCGAATATTCCTTATTTCCTCTTATTGAAAACGCCTCCACAGGGGTTTTAACTCGTAGGAGTCCGAACTGAGTTCTTATCTTCCCAATACTGAAAAGAATGCCAGATTCATCCATAAATTTACCTCCTGGAAGTTTTACACTTACCTGATCATTACTTACCTTTTCCAGGATCTGCCAGTTAATTCTACCGAACAGGGGAATCTGCCCTCTGATTTCTCCTAGATTTATTCCGTTTAACGATTCGACACGGAATGAATATAGATTGACAAGTTCTACAAATGCCGTGACTATTATCACAATCGGAATTAAAAGGGATGGAAAAATAAAAAAAAGCCAGATTGGTTCAACTAGGAAATTTATAAGATTGCTATTGATAGGAATTAGGATTGACGAATCTGGATAAATATCATTAAGGATAATAATGCAGACAAGCAGTGCAAATATCCAGATACGCTTCCTTAACATAATCACTAGCCTGGCAAATGGGCGTCTACCCCCTATTATCCTTATGAACTCATGTCCGTTCACGACTCTAGTATTGTACTCAATTTTGCCCTCTTTTGCTGACCTCTGTAATTGGAAGGCTGTCATCGCGAGATTCTCACCCAATTTTCACTCGGGATCTGGAATCCAAATAGGCACGATATTCAAAGCTCTATGGTTATTTGAACATACGTATTTAAGAAGTAATTTCAGGAGGGAATGGAAAGACGTCATGATTATGGATTCTAAGGATTTTTCCCATGTAAAATCCACCCTCTTTCTGAAATAGAAAATTTAATGGCTTAAGCTTTTAAGAAATGTCGTTGATCGTCATAAAAATATCGATTCTTCAGACTCGGGGTCAAATGAAAGAATATCTTTTGTTAGCAGAATACGAGCCACATGGCCCGTTTTGCCATGAATAGATGTTGGAAGTCGAAGCAACCGACGGAGATCGATGGTTACCTTGTGGTCGATTCGCGGGGCCCAACGTCGAAGGATTTCATCATATTTATTTATCTTAGCGAGATTCAGATTGAATCTTCGCGTGAAATTTTCATCGATTATCCCGTCCTGATGTTTTAATTGTCGAATTACATCAGATGCCGAATTTGAACTGAATCCTAGCTCGATTAAGTCTTTCCGCTTGATATTTCTGAGAAAATACCTGAAAACAGTTTGTTCAATACGTTTACGAAAATCATACCTGAGTTTTGTCCGATCATGAACACGAGCAGTCTCTCCTTCACCATGTACAATTGACATATAGTCAACAATCGCCTTACGCTGTTCCTGATCAAGATTAAACCCAATATTGTCTTTTATCCACCCATGTACTCCCCTACGTCCTGAAAACACCCATGTTATGCTTTCTAGCCCAAAATCCATACTTAGGGTTTCATCGATGATTTCTATTGCAAGGGTTATCAATTGCCAACAATTGTGACAAACCTGTTCTGCTCCTTGACAAGAACAGATGAACTTCCGAACCGCATCATAATCTGTGAGATCAAGATCAAATACTAACTCATGACCCCTCCATTCGAGAGTATGAATTGGTGTCTCCCGTGTTGGGGGAGTGTCAAAAACGGCGCCAACATATACGTCCGTTGGGGTTCGGTCAACCAAGAAATCGACAAGCTCATGAGGTGTGTCAAACGAGAGGTTCCTAAAGAATTTTCCGTGTAGACTGATAAATCCAAACTCCCGACATGAGAAATTAGTGAGATCAATAATATTGGACAAGTCTTGGAGGTCAAAATACGTCGCGTAGTAATCCCGGATCAGCTGTCGTTTTTGGTAAAGGGTCATTGTACCTCACGTGTCTCGTCACTAGATCCCGATTTTAGTTCAGATGCGGCCAAAGTCCACTGTAATGGATGGACAATCTTACGAGGAGCAGACCGACCATAAATAATACGAAAGAACCAAGTGCAAGCTAGAGTAGGATCGCTCGCACTCCTTCCTACAATTCGAGTAATCTGGTTATCTGGAGTCGGCCGGGTATTACTACGATTCAGTGCATTAGCCTTTAAGTATTTTGTCAAAAGATCAGGTGCGAGATGAACAAACGGACAGAAATAGCTTGTAGCTATTGTGGAGCATTTTGGAACATGATAATCAGTACGCCCTCCCTCAAGACCATACAAATGCCTTATTTGGTAACCAGCCTGTCGTTGGAATGTAGAAAAACTCACGCCAACGTTGTCTACTGACTTTTCATACCAATATTGGAGCTGTTCGTCCACAGACATTCCCGTTTTCTTCAAAAAAAATCCCAATTGAAGACGATGAACATGGGTTAGTCTACCTGAGCGTTCAAGCTCCATAGAAAGGTATGCCATGCAGGGGGGGAAGAGCTCGGGATTTGTGTGTATATCGTACCCTTCAAGGTCAATTTCTCCAAATTGGGATCGAATTTGAACGTGTTGAGCTAAATGTTGTTCAATTTCTTGAACAGTTTGGTCAATATCCTCACGAAGACCCAGTAGATTTTGAGCCTTCTCGATTTCGTGTTCAAGTTTTTGTTCAAAGGCCTTCTTGAGGCTCCCCCTAAAATCGGTTTCACTGGATATTACCCACCCTTTACGCAGATAACCTCGCCTATTGGCTACCATCCAGGGGACTTGAGTAAAATGCACACAGATGATGAAATCTCTACGCGAGCCTCCTTTCTGGCCAAAATGAATATCCTCGTATAATTGGGTGAGGTGGGGATTTTGAGATTCGTCCATGGTGGACTTAAAGTCTTCATAATGCATAACATTTTCCGAACCAAATACTGCCTGGAAAAATTCAGTTCGTTCTTCGCGTGACTCGACACGATCAAAGTATAATTGTTGGAAGAGATCTCCTTCTGTTTCAATAAGCCACGCTTCAAGTCTTCTATTGGTTGCAGCAACCAACCGAAGTAAATAGGCGCCCAATAAGTAGTTCTTATAGATTTCTGGAAGCCCAACATCATGGTAGGGGAAAGTGTCGTGGATCACTCGTGAGGGATTTCTCGGAAGATCTTCAAGCAATCTGATTCGATCTAGCGCAAACTTTTTCCAATCTAGCATGTCAAGACTGAGGTCAGGAGGAGTTTTGAGTATGAACCAGTCCGGTAAAGACAGTGTTTATCCCTTCATGTCAAGATTAGAGTGGAATAATCAGGTGTAGGTAAAAGCTGAGCTTCAGTACATACAACTCGAGATTCCCTTATTAAACAACATAAAAAAACCTCATACGAGACCATATAGCTAATAATTCATAAGGTAAGGAAACAAGAAAACGCCTGCTTAGCCATCACTATATATACTACTATACGTTTTAGTTATCCTTCTGATATCCTTTTCCTCCGAAGAGGTGAACAACCTTAGTTGACATTTACCGGCAATACTGTATTAATAAGATGAACCTGGTAGAACGGTTTATCTCCAAAGAATCCGGACAGATATTGGATGTGGGCTGCGGCAATGTCAACGTACCTGGACTTCAATATTGTTATTGGCGTCTAAAGGCAAAATATGATGTCATCGGAGTTGATATCCGTCCGGGACACTACGACAATGTCCTACAAGCCTCGGGAACCCATCTTCCCTTTGATAGTCGCTCTTTCAAATATGTGGTCTCATTTGATGTAATTGAACATATTAGGAATTTTTCAGCGGTCATTAAAGAAATGCTACGAGTTGTAAAGCATCGGGCGATAATTATAGTTCCTTCAACCTCACGGCCCTTGGTGCGAAACGCGCTAAATTGGGTTCGACGTATGTTGGGAGGTGCTGGCTCAGATCTAGGCGAACTTGTGTTACAAGGTCATTATTACGAGTTTTTTCCTCATGAAATCCTTTACTTCAAAGGAGATGCATTTAAGGCCTTTCATCTTACCTTAGATTATCCTATTTATGGCCGTAATTTACTCCGGAGAGCTGGGATCATCTTTGCGGGGCTGTACATTTTTGACCGTTTATAGCTATATCTCCTTAAATATCTTGAAAGCAGATGGTTTTCTGGATAGATACCTATGAATATTATAGAACTTCCTTTTACTCTATTCGGCCCTCTCTTTTATAATGGAATCTTTCTCGGATTATGGCTACTGTGGTTTATGTATAACTCTAAAGAAGACGGAAGCCCTTTACGAACTAAGTTCACTACTTGTCTCAAAAACCCACTATGGTTTTATTTGATAACCTCGGGCTTCATTATATTGTTTCTCTTCCTACTCCTTTCGTACGCAATTCAAAATACGGACGTCGATGATGCTATCACTTCTGGGGTTCAAGCATTTTTGGCAGGCAGCAATCCGTACAAGGAAGAGGTGGTCGAACACCATCTGCCCTCTGGAATAATCTATGGCTTTTATCACTACTTTCCCCCTGATTTGTTGTCATACAGTATATTTTATCTTTTGGGAGGAAGTTTGCTCGTATCTATCTTGGCTACATATTGGTTTGTCCCTTTCCATTTCATCCTCCTCATTCCTTCTTATTGGTTCGTATCACGAATCGTAGCCTGGCCAAATGGCCGCCGGCTCCCTTTTTTCGGATTGTTAGTTTCGCCGTTCTTGTTTACAAATTCCATATTAATGCTATTCTTTTTTTTGATTGGATATTATCTCTACGAGATCCAAGAAAGACACAACCTCGGAATGACCTTCTATGTACTGGCAGCCTCAATCAAATATATGGTCGGTTTTATTGTTCTTTTTTATTTGATTGAAAAACTTCGGCTTTTTCCAAAGGAAGGTCTATCCACATCGAAATGGACCTACATTCGCACAAATTTTGGTCCGTATTTCCTATCGGGTATTACACTTGCCATTTTTTCACTCCCATTTGGTCTTATTGATGTGATCATAGCTGTGTTCTTCTACCAAGGCCTGTTATCGTTCCGAAGTGAGGTAGCCCAGTCTCAAGGACCATTACTAATCGAACTCATACGCTGGGGGACATTAGATACTTTGTATATTGGCATTGTTGTCATTATTCTTATTGGCGCCTTTTTTATCGTACGAAACCAATCTACGTATAGCCAGATCCTACATTTTTCGTTTCTGGCCATGATAATCTTACCATTTTACGCGACGGAGCTCTTCATTACCGTCCCTTTTTATTGGTGGTTTAAGGAAGGGCAGGATGTAATAATTGAGGAATGGAATGTTTCGGACCAAAAAACCTTCAAATCCCCTCCCTGATGATAGATTCATCTAGTGTTTGCAATTGTGGAGATAACGGAGATGCTTCTAACTGAGAATCGTTCATCTACATATAGGATGCGAACGTGTCCTTCATCATTGTCAAGACCATGGATGTCCACAACCTGACAGACCCCCGAAATCGATGGTTTGTAATCTTTTTTCCTCATTTTAAGGGGAATCGCTTTTTTGCAAATGGGGCATGGCTCACAATTAAGGGCCACAAAGTCACTTTTGGACATTTTCTACGTACCTTTAGGCTTTTTCTGCTTTTTTAGTATGCCTACGAAGACTTTCTTAAACCTTTCTTTATAAGATTAGTTAAAACTCCTAATTCTAACCTAGAAATCTGGAAATGAGGTTTGGAAAGGTTTTTAAACGTAATTTATGGGGTATTCCTCAGTTTAAGTCGTTAATCCCCGCTAAGGATGAGGATTTGTCTTATGAAGGATGAGACGGAATCGGAATTAACAGTCGACACCCCGTGGGGTAAATTAATAACTGTAAAAGGACTGAAATTTCTTCTTGACGGGTTCACTAACGATTTGAGGAAAATTGACGGGTCATTACGAAACATTGAGACTCGCCTTGCAGAATTAGAATCAACCTTGCCGAGTAGGAACACTATAAGTCGAATTCAAGCTTTAGAGGGTTCATTTAAATCGCTCGAAGATGAAATTCAACAGTTTCGAGAGAATCAGACGAAATTTGCATCTCATATGAAAAAAACTCTAGAACTTTTCTACGCCCGTTTAGAAAACTAGGCCATTAAGTTTGAACTCCGTTATATCCAAATGACTTCAAGGAATTTCACGATCTTCGGGGGAGTTAAAAATTGCCTGAATACGCTTTGCAAGTTTTTCCCCTATTTGAGGCACATTAATTAGATCATTCATTTCAGCTGACGAAATTGCCTGAATTGAGGGAAATCTCTCCAGCAAATTCTTGGCCTTGGTATGATTGACTCCGGGAATGGTAGAGAGTATAAACAGCTGTATTTCCTTAATACTGTGCGTCTTTTTACCAGCGCTTGGCAAAACCATCTCACTTACTTTTTCTTGCTGTTCTCTTTTTGCCAATTGTAGTAAAAGAGCTGCTGTTTCCGAGGGAGATTGCGTAAATATGATTGGAATTCGAAAATCAAGTATGATTGAACTAAGAGCTCCCATGATTGAGTTCAATGAGCCATACGGGATGATTTCCTCTGATTCCAACTGAACCACAAGTATAGGAACCGTTTGCTGTGCCAATCGCATCAGTTGGGACTCATGACCCGGGGAGGATGGCTGAAATAAACGCCCATCGTGGATAGATCTGATGAAATCGGAATAAGTCTTTAATTCTACCACTACACGATCAGAGAGTAGATAGTCCCCTACTTCAAGTCTCTCCTGTCGGATCCGTACGCCTTCTTTTCTGAGCAATCGAGGAATCTGATCTCGAATCTCACGCGAATCAACAATAATTAGGGGGCCTTCTACCGACTCCCCGGTTGGTGACTCCTCGGTTTCATCTGAAAAGAACCGATCCAAAGTTGGTTGGTGTTTATAAGCTGCACTCTTTTCAAGCAACTCGGGTAACTCCCTTCGTAAAAAAGTCTTCATTAATCTGTCCTTTTGCTTTATGGCCCAATACATGGCCTCGTCACGCGTTTTTTTGGTTACAAGATGAATTACTCGCGATTCCTTCATCCTTCCACGCCCTCGGCGCTGAATTGCACGAACAACAGATGGTACGGAGTCATAAAATACTACAAGATCGCAGTTTCCCACATCCAATCCCTCTTCTCCCACTGATGTACTCACTAACACCTGGATATCGCCGTTTTTAAATTCCTCCAGTACTTGGAGCTGTTTTCTTTGGGAAAAGCCTTTATCTCCTCTAGTACTGGCGTGACCAAGAAACATCCCTATCTTGATGTCTGTCTTGCCAAGTTCTTCATCGAGGAACCGAACAGTATCCCGATAATTGCTGAAAACAATGATTTTCGACTCGCTTGCTTTGTCGACTCTAAGTGCGGCCTGAATTTCTTTGACAAGGAGTTTAAGTTTCGGATGAACTAACGCAGATTCCTTCATTGTACGTTCAATATTGCGAGTGCGAGAATCTTCGAGGAACAACCGTAGAGCCTTAGATGCCTGCTTTTGGCGCCATTTTTGTATCGCCTTTATGGCTTGTGGAAATCCTTGGCTTTCAATGAGTTCCTTTAAATGTTGAACCCTAATTAGGTTAGAAGATGCCATCAAGAGATTTCCATATGCTTGATCCTGTTTTGTAAGCATAATGACCCTCTGGTGGATTTCTAAGGCCTCACGTTTTCCCACATATTTCTTGGTTAAGATTCCGGGAATGCCTTTTTTTAATTCAGCAATTAATTCATCTTGAAAGGTTTGAAGACTAGTAAGAATCTCCTCGTACTCAGGTGGTAAGGATATCCAAACCACCTTGGGAGTATGAATAGAGATATATTGGCTTACATCCGAATCACTTGCATCGGTGACCGATACCTTAGAAATTTTGAGATTGTTGCACACCTCCAGGATTTTTTCTGTATTATTCCCTGGTGTAGCTGTGAAACCAACCACCTGACATGTGGCTTGGGCGGCGATTCCGACATAGGCGTAGTCACCAGTAGCGCGGTGAACTTCATCGACACATAACAACCCGATACGGTCAAAGGTAAGCCGTCCAAATGTTAGGTCATTCTCGATTGTTTGGGGAGTAGCAACTATTATCCTAGCAGAGGGGTATATAGGTTCTCTTTTACTGGGTGGAACATCCCCTGAGATCTCTAATACCATTTCATCTGAAAGATTCGGGATAACCTCAACTAATACTTCCTTGATTTGGCGAACCAGTGGTCGAGTAGGAGTTAATATGAGTACTTGATTTGAAGGGTTTTTATTTAGGTGATAGGCCGTTAGATATGCCATGATCACAGTTTTTCCGAGTCCTGTAGGTAAAACGACCAATGTATTCCCAGGATTGGAAACAACCTCGGAAAATATGATTTGTTGATAAATGCGAGGTTCTACATCTAACAAATTATCGGCCATTTATTAACCACCTTTTACAATATAATCGTGTTAGCTTACTTCATCCTAGGAGAATGTATCGTGTATTTACATCAATATTTTATCTGCTTTGATCATCGCGGTCGAATTTTAGAGCTTTTCATTGATTAACCTTTGTATCAAAGAGGAATAAATTTCTTTGATATCAAGTGGTGTAGTGCGAAGCATTTGGTGTTACAACCAATGTATCCAGACGCAATCCATAGATCCTTCGGAATAGGTTAAAATCGTACCTGGTTGGATTCGTTTTAAATGGATTATAACTGCACGCTTATTATAGTCTGAGCTAAGCTTAAAAGTGAAAAAGACACCTCTTTCTCTTAGAACCACAGATCTCAGTGTGAGAACTATGACTGAACAAGAAGAAGTTGGTGAAGGAGGAGAAGCTTCTCCACCTATTAAAACACGAAAGGTAATAGTAGACCTATGGAAAACAAAACTCCACGATGAAATCATCGGTATTAAACAACACGAAGAGCACATGGCAAAATCCCGACAGTTTACACGAGATATGAAACTTTTCGGAGAGGTTAAGGAGACAAAAAAAGATGGCAGCGATGAAGAGACCATCGGATACCTGGGTTATCGAGAAGGATTATGGGATGACGAAGAACAACTCAATCAAAGGCTCGTTATTAAACTATTTTCCAAAAGCATGTATTATCAAGGGACGCTGGAGGAAATAATAGGACGGGAATTCACACGCTCTATCTCATCACAAAAGGAATTCCCCGCATTTAACCTATTGCTCGACGGTCATGAATATTTGATCTCTTTGAATAAAATCCGTGGCGGTTGGTGGATATTCGTTCCCGAATGGTTTGCGTTCCGCCTGAATACCCAAGATGGCTTTATTCCCATTATCCTAAAACATAAGATGGGACTTGGAATCGATTATCGTGTCGTCAACGGACTAGGAAACACCGAATTCGGTTTCATTAACGGTAAAAAGTTCGATATCGGAGGCCGATACGATATTACACTCTCAGGAACTGACAAACGACTCAGTGACAATGTGATGACCCGAACTTTGATCTTATTTGCAGCTTCGCTTAAATTCCATAATGATATCTTGAAGAAGATTAAAAAAGGAACTAAGCTAATGAAGAGAGGCGAATGGACGCCAAATCTTTCAAATGAGGAATTATTACTGAAACGGAACCCTCGGGCGATCTTAAGGACGTAGTCGGCTTTAAATGGTTAGACCATTGATCAGATTAAAAACCTGAAGAAAGCATTCTCTGATCCTGTTCCACCATGAATAATAAGCTAATTTTCCTCTAAAAATTGATCTAAAAACCAGACATGGAGAATCTCAGTAATTACTCCATGGATGTATTGTTTTCCATATTTTAAGACAATTTTAATCATTTCGGAGGAAAATGTAATCACACTATCCATCAAACTAGCCCGAAAAATGAATTAAAACAACCCTTTCTAAAGAAGTGTTAATACCGGGGTAATATGTCGTCCATCTTGTGAATCGGAAGTCATAATCTGAAGATCGTCCGTTCAAATGCTTAAGAGTTCTAATAGATCGAATGAATGGATATGAAATTCGATGAATAGGTCGAATCCATCAATATCAGAAAAAACCGCTCTTGTTACCGACTTCTGTGAAATCTCGTCTACCACATTCTGGTATGACCTAGGTAGCACGTATATGTACTACCATGGTATGACTACTGGATTTTGGGGGCGTCCATAAGGATAATGAAGTCGATTGTATAGTACCCAAATATTCCTAATTAGGTTTTCAAATGCTTTGAATACTAGTAAAATAGGCTTGTGTAACGTAACCTTTACCAGGAATCAATTTTGAGTCAAATTGTAGATCTTCCGTTAAATATAGCCAGTTATGAGCCGATTTCGATCTATTGCAGTTCGAATAGCTGCGGGAAAGATAACCTTGATTCTTTCATAGGCTGGTTTTCCCGTTTTTTTGATGGTTATTGGAATTTGGACACAGAATCTTCCTGTTAATAAATCATTCGTACAATTGGGGAGCGAATATTCCTCCAATACCGTTAAATGGAAAACTTAAAATATGTTTAATTTTTCAAATGTTTGAATAGTTCGGTCATATTCGGCCAAGTGGATTTGGCGGGATATTGTTTACTGTGTCGCCCTGTCCGGGCCCAATCATCTAATGTGATATCGCGAGTACATAGACTTAATTAGTTTAATGGTATCAAACATGGCAAATCTTGCGGACAAAATCAAAAAGGCCTTAGAAGAAGGAAGATCAGGCAGTTATGTTAAGAAAAGTCCGTATGAGCGTTTTGGGTTAAAATACAATCCTTTCAGGCAAAATATTCAAGATATTGAACCAATGACCACGGATCTACACATAGTCCGTGAAGATGTCTTGGTAGACTTTGCGGTAAAGTTGGGTAATGCCATTCGTCTTTTCGAGCAGGATCGGAGTTCCCGTTTTCGTCATTTCTTGGTTCATGGACTAAGAGGTGGAGGTAAATCGTGTCTCGCTCGGCAATTCCATCGTGACTGGGCTAATTTCGGTTTTAACGAATTTAAAACCATATATTCATGTTTATCGGATTGGAGCGACCCTACAGAGCTAACTGGTCCATATGATGCTTCAAAATCGACTTTAGCAACATACGAAGAATTTCTCGACCAAATTCGAAGAATGGATAAAGCTTTAATCGTATTTTTGGATGATATTGACTTTATGATTACAGGAAATCCTGCAATTCCACGCCTAAACCAATTTGTGCAAGAAATTGAGGCCGCTGCTCCCCACGGGGTCATTCTTATTGGATTCTTAGGGAGTTTAACATTAGCAGGTCTTCTGGAATTGGATCAACAAAGTGCTGCCAGGGATTTCTATGGCTGTTTCAGTCCGGATCACTTTTTTTACCCCGTATTTTCAACGAACGAGATCCGACGAATGATTCAGCGACGATTGCAAGTTGTGCGGCGACCCAATGATCTATTCTCTTCACGGGCAATTGATCACATTGCAAGCCATAGTTTGGGACTCCCTGCGGTAGCTTTACGTTTGGCAACAGCATGCCTCGACGAGTTAATCATCCAAGATCAGGAAAAGGTAACTGCTGCGTTGTCAAATTTTGTTATCAAACAACTAGGATATGAAGCAGCCGTTAAGTTAGTGGAAGTCTTAAATACCCCAGCGGATGAGGAGGTCACTAGTGTATTAAGCCTGAAGCGACGGGAGATTGTCGCTAGTATTTTGGATCATCAGACACGCGAACGCTTTTTCTTTCCTCCCACCGAAGTTGGTGGCCTACGAAGCTCTGATCTGGCTGACCAGTTTGCTGTCAATCTTTCTACGATGAATTATCATCTCAAACCCTTGATCTCATCAAGCCCTATTCCAATTCTAAGAGCAAAAGATGATGCTCATGATGGGCGCTCAAAAATATATTATGTAGATTGGCAGTCTCCTGTAACGGCAGCTGCAGAAATAATTACGGTTTTCCATCGATTAACCCAAGAACGCTTTCACATCGCCCCAGAGGCATTGTTAATTACACGGAGGGAGGTTTTATGAACCCATCGGAATACGACTCTGGACTTAGTGAATTGTTTACAAAAGCGGCACGGCTTGCTGAAGAAGAGCTAATTAGAAAATCGAAGGGATTGGAATGCGATCCTTGTGATCCTCTGCTCCCTCTTAAGCATGGTACAGCGTTTTTCGGTCGAGAGGCAAATCAAAACTTCGAACTTCTAGTAGCCGAAGTTTTTCGATTTCTTAAAGATCCAGCTCCTCACTATCGTTTTCTCATAGGGCCGCAAGGAAGCGGGAAAACCATATTTTCTCGGATATGTACAAAATATTTTCACCAGAAAGGTTATAAGGCTAAATATCAGGATCTAAAGACTCTTTTTGGAGATCTTCTGCCAAATCAGGTAGGAAAGGAGCCACCTCTTGAAGAAACGGAAGAAAATAATGATGTAATATTCTACGACAATGCCTTTGTCATCCACCAAAGCCTTCCCGACCTACTCTCCATGGAGGGAGCAGGAAAATCACAACGTACAAAGGTATGCCTCTTAATGAACTTGGCGGAGTGGGAAGCTTACAGGCGGCATTGTATAGTTAAATCGGGAAACCGTAGTTACCAATTCTTTACGCTTATGCCCGGTTTAACCAGTCCCAATATTAAAGATCTCATCAAGAGCCGTTTACAAGTGTGTAGTGGTGATGAAGTTCTTTCAGTGGAATTTAGGCAGCTCTTAGAAATAATCCCTCCGCTAGCCCACGGGAACCCAGGATTGGCAGTGAGACTTTTGGAAGAAGCCATTAAATTTTCTTCCACCAAAGATGACCTTCGAATTAGTCTCTCTGTAGATTTGGAAACTCTAACGGAATTGTCAGGAACGAAAATTCCCCTTGTTCGTGAAATTCTTGTTCGTGAGGCCCAAAATGAGATTTGGACGGCGAAAGAAAGAACTTATTTACAAAACAGGGATCTTGTGGATCTACTCCAGAAAAGTAAAGGTACAATCAGCCACCATCTTCGTCAACTGGTGCAGCAGAATATTATTTATGAACAGCCAATGAAAGATGGCCGAGAGAAGGCCTATCGCCCGAATAATACATTATTCGGTCTCTTAGAACATTATACGTTCCAATCCCCGTATGATTTGGGAAATTTATCACACTCCCTTGAAGGGATCTCTCATGAAGAATGATAATTTAGAACTACTTGAGTTAAAAGCTCTAATGCTCGAATATTGTCGTCAACGAGGATTCCTCGTGAATCAAAACCCTCGTCGTCAAGGAATCGGGACTCCAATAGCCATGCTGATACAAAATGGTGATATCAGGGAGACAATTGGCGTCATGATTAAAGACTGGAAACGTTCTGTAGGAATAGACGTGATTCTCCGAGCTGAAGACCTATTAAAGGTTACTCCCACCATTTCCAAGGTCCTAATTGTTTCAAACCTGTTTTCGGAGCCTGCCCAGTCATTAGCTAAAAGAGTGGGGATACTTCTCCTGACTCGACTTGATCTGATTCGCATACTGTCAGGTGAATCTGAACTTCCGAACCGTTTGCTTGGGCCAGCAGATGAAGGGCAGGATGTCACGCTTTATTGAGGTGGTCTATTCCTCGTCTCAATAATCCCGAGATTCGAACCAAGAATAAGCCGAAAAGGCATAAAAGGGCGTTTACAGTCACCTTCTACGCCGAAATTTGACTAAATCTTTTCCTTGCGATTCGTCTTGAGCATCAGAATGAATTTCCGCTAATTTCCGCAATTCCTGAAGCTGAGACTGCTCTTTTTTAAGAATTTGTTCCTGTTGTTCAGTTCTCTGTGATTTATCGTTAGCAACTGACTCCAAACGTTGAGAGGTTCTGTATCCTCTGAGGAGAAGTCCGCCTGCCAGTAATGATATCCCAGCTCCAGCAGCAAGCAGAAATGTCAAATCGGGAAGTGGAGGTGGGCCTCCGTTGGAAGTGGTAGTGCTAGTAGGATCAGGCCCGTCATAGACGATTTCGAGAAGTACAACGATATAGTAAAGATCTTTTCCGACCAAATTGGAGTACGCATGATCCTTGGAGTCAATTTTAAATTCCTTGGTTTCATCGACCTCCATTCCAATTATTCCTTCTTTAAATTTCAATAAATACGTTGCATCGGCATCAGGATATGATTCCAATATTTCTGGAGGTACTTGAGGGCCCCTACCCAAGTAGACATTGGTTATGCTGAGATTGATGTTCTGCTCAAGTTCCTCCGTGTGGGCGGCATCCAAATAGACCGAAGCTCGGACATTAACGATATCTCCCCAGTTTGCAGTTACAGCCGCATTAACAAGTAAGATGGAAATTAAATATCCGCAAAACAGGAGGAAAAATCCTATAATTCTACGTTGGTACACTCTTTAATCGCCTATATTGGCTAACAAAGGCCGCAGATGTAGATTTCTTTAAGTTTTTCACCACATATACAAAGATGATTTTGGTCAGGAGAAGCCCAGAAGAAAACTTCCTGCTTTTCTAGAGCCATCCTTTTATAAAACTTCATGTACCACGAGACACTAATGTCAGTGCTATTCCCCTTAATCATCTGAGAGTCTTTAACAATCCGTCTGTTTATAGAAGTTGGAATTAGAAACAATAATCAGATAAACGGAGACCGAAAGGATGATTCCGTCGAACGAATTTCTGGAGGTTTATCTGGTGTGTGGCCAATGGATTCTGCTTAATCTTATGATCAAGATTTAGATAACTCCTCGCAAAGTCTGCCCGTTATTATAAAGCTGATTTTCATACTACCACTCCTCTCTATCGTGGGCTATGAATAAGACGTGACCTCATTTTATTACTTGGTGACTACCTTCAGAATTATGGCCAAGTCGGAATCATGAAGCTACCTTCATAATGACGTCCCATCCGCAGATACTGGGTTTTTGCTATTATTGTTGCCTGTATCTAGGGATTAAATGGCATATGTGAATCCCACTTCAAAGATAACCTCGTAAAATTGGAGGCAAATGATTCCATTCCTAAGGTCAAGATTGATCTTCCCGGTCTGAGTCCAGACGATTAGCATTTCTATGACTTTTTCAGGTATTATCATGATTCGAATACCGATCTGTGCCGTGGAAAGGCGAGGAACAAATATGGTTTTACTGAAATTCCCCCTTCCCACTATTTGAGACCCAAGTGTCTCATTTAGTAGCTGATGGTAAAAATCAAAACTGATACAGGTAAGATTATATCCCCAAAGAGGTTGTCCTTCAAATTCTAGATTAACATCAAAGTAACCCCCGCTGGTATTAATATTAATATTATTTATCCCTGAAATGTGCAAGCTAGGAGTAAAATCATCCCAAAAAAATTTTGGTCCATCCTGTACAGAAATATTGATATGCTCGTGAGCGAATAAGAATTCCCCTTGAAACTCTCTAATACTTGCCTGTATCGTCCCATTGTTAAGTATTCGTTCTGTCAGCCAGGTTAACTCTGAGCCATTCGAATATAATAACAAAGAAACATTTGAACGACCTGGGGGAATTGAAGTATTTTCAAAGTATGCAGTTCCAAAAGAACCAAATTCAGAAGAGGTCAATTGAAAAGAAGCTGTAGTAATATTCAGGGTAACACCATGAATATTCTGAGTTTGAACTAGAACCTCTAAGACATTACCTGGATAAATTGGATGGATCTCTAGTATCGATATGGATGGAAAGAAATCAACTTCAATCCCAGATAACTCAATTTTATAAGGTGTGGTCAGCCCCCATTCTAAATAAATTTGACCTTGGATAATGATTGCTTCATCGCTGATCAAAACCCCCAGTAAAGATTCCAGATTGGGTACATCAAACATAAACGACAAATTTTCGACCTTAGCACTCCCTCTGGGGAATATCACGGATTCCATGGTTGACCCCGTGGCAAGAATCTGAGTGGTATTTCCTTCAGCTGAATCAGTTTGAATTGTACATGTTATCTTGTTTGCCCGAACAGAATAACCTAGCTTGTCGAAGAGAATGAAAGATAAATCTGTGTAGACCGTATGATTCTCAATTCTTACAATCCTAAAGTTCTCGAGGACAAATTTCGGAAACATACCAGCGGTTATGATCGTACTAAGAATACCGATCGCTATTATGGAGAATACAACTAAGAAAATTCCCAAAGAAGCGGATAGAACGCGATGTTGACGCAAAACAGTGAGAATTCGTTTGCGTTTCCCCTCAAGATCAATCCTACTCATGGTTTAGCCAGCCTATGTCACAGTATTCTTGGTATTATGTCAATATTTAGCATTGGATCTTATTTAAAATACAGAGCCATTTGGTTTGATTACTTTTGTTATCGTTTCCTTTCTATTAGGCGAAGAAGAGGAATTTATAAGCGAGTCTGTCTTTCCACTTCCCCGCATCTAGACCCCCTTAGGTGTCTTTGGACTTACCTATGTTACGATGTGAGGATATAAGATGAATAATGATTCGTCTAAACTTGTACTGAGGCATCGTTCGGAAAAAAAACATGATCCAGATGCCACCATTTGCGAGTGTGTCGCTGATTTTCAGCCTGAATGGGTTGCAGTAGGCTTTCCGGGTCATGGATTGGTCGGTAATATAGCTGCAAAGCATATGATCCAAGAGCTGAACCTTGAGTGGATTGGTTCGATCAGGTCACCCCACATCCCTCCAGTAAGTGTGTTTATCGATGGAATCCTGACATATCCATATCGGATCTATGGCGATAAAGATCAGAAACTTATGGTAATGATCGGTGAAGCTCCATGCCCACCCCAAGCATATTACTTTCTTGCCCACGCACTCCTAGAATGGGCAATCGAAATAGGAACTAGACAGGTTATCTGTATGGATGGATTTATTGATACACAAGGAAAGACCAGCACAGATTCCGTTTATCTAGTAGCTGAACCCCAATTTTACAAGGAAGATCCCGAACTCATAGCTCATGAATTCCCCAAACCCCATACAGGCTTCATTTCGGGCCTTTCGGGAGCAATCATGAATGAAGCGCTATTAACTTCGATTTTAGGATATACATTTCTCATACCAGTAGCAGGTTCCTATCCTGATCCTGGTGGCGCTGCAAAATTAGTTCAGGCGATTGGCAAAGTCAAAAATATTGAGATTGATGTGTCACGGCTTCTGAAAGATGCAGAGCAGATTCAGAAGTCGCTTATGGAGTTGGCAGACCGTAATCGTCAAATCACTCAAAGTGAGGGCCTAATCCCAAGTAAAGGATTATATGTCTAACACCTGCATTCTGACGATTGGTCTCTAATTCCGCAGCATAGGCAATTGATGATATGCGAAAAGTTTGCTCAGTTGAATCGCTATTATTCTGTCCATTCTTTCCAGTTCTCAAACTCCTTCCAGACATCCAGATATTGACGGAGCGATCTGGCTAGTGGAGCTTTGAATGAAATCTTCTTTTTTTTATCCAGAACGCCAAATTTATTTATATCGCTTGTAGGTAAAGACATGACCCAATGGTCATCCTCAATAGGGATCCCGTGTTTTTCGGTAATTTCCAGAAATTTCTGTAATTTTAGCACCAAATAATGTTTTTCAACTGTTTGCTCCGTCTCTTCCTCTATCAAGCGAAAAGTGAACAGTATAAAACTATCTTCAGTCATACAAAACGAGAGGGGAAGTTTCCAAACTGTTTTCTCACTATCGGACTTTCCCGTACAAACCTTTACATCTGCATATCGTACTAGATTCCCATTATCTGTTCGTATTATCATGTCGACCTTGCTTTGATTGGCATACGGGGTAAAAGATTCGATTCCCAGCTGGAACAACTTCAATTGAGCCTCTAATTCATCAAGACCTGCAAATTTGAAGTCATCTCGTTCTTTAATTCCCATTCACCTCACAAAGAGGGCGTGTAGATTTCTTACCTCACGGGAGACTGGGCTATACCCGTTAAGGGAGGTGGGTGATTCCTTGGGTTATAAATAATCTCATAGGATGGAATAAGAAAATGTCACAAAGCGGTCTTTGAAAAGGTTTTCATTTTGTTTCCTTGGCCAAATTTCTCTGATTTTGGATGAAAAAAATATTTTTGCCAGGTTTCATAAAACAAGTCGTTCATGACACATTGGGCACTGGTTAAAGACCTTAAGCCACTCTAATAGATGTGATCTATGGAACTGGTTTAAACACTTAGGGCAAGATGTGCTAGCCTCTTCTACGAGGATAATGGCCCGACATATGACACAAAATTGAGTTTCAGATTGAAAACCCCCTTCATTGGTCCAGGTAAGATGGACCGAATCTGTGTTTTCAAATTCACGTCCCACACGGTCAACAGTTAAAAGTTGCTCTCCTCCTTCGGAAATTCTTACTTGCCCCTGGATTTCACCTCGGTCAAGTACAGATTCCAGAATACGTGTTAGTAAGATCTCATCTATATCATGATCAGGGATAGCTTTTCTTGTCTTATACAGGAGATAATCTGCTTCGATTTCATTTTTGGGGTTTGAAAGATGTTTTCGAACTGTATCCAACATGACCTTCCTAGTTTTAGCTAAAAACAACAAATTTTCCCGTTTTTTTTCAATTTCTCGCATAGAATCTGTTGCCATCCCCAATAGGAGCTCTAACTCTTCGTGAATATCCTGTTTTTTTATCAGATTTTTACTAGATCTGATTTCTTCAGTTGTCCTTTGGTGAATGTCAGATATTTCGCTGCGTAGTGCATCAATCTCCTTTAATGTGGAATTTAATGTTCCTAAGGGTTGAAGCGAACCGATCTGATCTATTTGGATCGCGATTTGCTGAGTATCCAAACGGCGATCATGCAGTTCGGAAAAATAACCAGAAACTGTCTGAAAAAATGGACGCCGAAGAATTCTATCAATAACAAAGGTAAAGGCAAGACATATAAAACCGAGACTCAAGAGAAGAAATTCATTGTCCTGATTCTGGATGGTTGGGTCAAACAACGTTGCAAGCAAGCTAATATAGAAACCCAACGCTAAAAAAATTAGGAAGTTCCCTGTTGTTTTCATCCGTGAGAGGCGTGGTAGCCTGGTAACCCTTGTGGCCATTTTTATTCCAATATCCAAGAGCTTGTGATTACAATGATGCGTCTAATCCCACTTAATAAATTCCCATAAAATAAGATTTCCAAACCAGAAATCCCATCTAGAGAAATCTTTCGGAAATCTGAGCCGGTGAGAATTGCTGACAGTAATCTCTCAAGACCAAAGCATTTTTGTAATCTCGTTGTAATACTGAGTCAGATAAGATTACACTATCAACTATCTGATGACATCCTTCTTGAATAATCACATGGTCCCCAATCACCGATCTGCTGAGTGTAACCTCACCTGATACAGACACAGCTTTTCCGATCAGAGTACCAATAGGATCTTTGGGTCTTATGGTTCTCAGAAATTGGAGGTTATACCACCACAGGTCTATAGGAGTTGTAATATGACAAACTCTATCTGTTTTAACACCCCCAACGGGATGAGCGCCTCGTATGATCTCATTTATTACTGATGTAAGTTCGTATTCATTGCGTGTGGATTTTCGAGCACGTTTCAAATATGGGAAAATCGAATGAGAAAAAGCGTAGCACGCTGCAGAGTTCAGATCACTGAATGTGTCATCGAAGGTTTGAGGTTTTTCACGTACTCCGCAAATACGTCCATCTCGATAATCTACTGTCGAGGAGTACCTCATAAGTTCAAAATCCATTTTTTCAAGGGAAAGCGTGATCCAATTTTGGTCATCCAAATGTACTTTACTTAACGTTTGTAAAAAGGAGACAGAGAAAAGTGAATCTCCGGCAATTACAATGAAATTTTCGTCTTTTAGATGCTTTTCAACCTGGATAACTGCATTTGCTGTACCTAGTGGCGTTTTTTGAACTATCCATGTGACTTCAAGATCAGGAAAGGTTCCTTGAACTTGTGATATGATCTGGGCGCTTTCAGTAGGAACTACAATACCTATATTAATGATTCCGGCTTTTAGAAGTCTTTCAATAGAATGAAATAGGATCGGCCGATTAATCAATGGGAGTAGTGATTTCGGATATACCTTAGAAAACGGGTACAATCGAACCCCCTTACCAGCAGCGAGGATATAAGCCGTGGTTATCATTAGGATCGCGTGAATGGCAATTTTTTAATAAGCTGAAGATACTTCTCTAAACTGAATTAAACTTTCATTCATGAGCTGCGATCTAATGGTACGCCTGAATGCTTTCTACTTAATCACAGATGAGGGGTTCACTCTCTATAACCAGTCCTTTGGCGCAACTGAACAGGACCAAGACATGGTGGGATCGCTAATCATGGCATTAACTACGTTTGGGAAGGAAGTAATGTCAGAATCGTCACTAAAGGGTATTGAATTCGGCGAGAAGGATGCGGAGGGGGCGGAAATGGTTTTGGAGGAAGGTGTACGGATCAAGGCCATTGCAATTGTTGTCTTCGATAAAGATAACAAAGAACGTGATGAATTAAAGATACGTTATGACCTACGGACATTTGTTCGTGAAATAGAAGAAATTTATGCTGAAGAACTTGGTGACCCTATCTTCCGTAAAGGAGCCTTCTCTGGTATTGGAGCTCTAATCTCGGCTTGGTTTTTCCGCGATAAAATGAGTCTAATTCTACATGATCAATTTGATCCTCTGAATGTATATCTCAAATACCCAACAACGTTACTCTTTGAAATAACCCCCTTTGCGGGGAAACTGTATTCTTTTTACCGAGACTTTCCACCATTCCAAGAACGATTATCCGATATCACCCCTGAGGAGTTTGATGATTTGATCGAGGCGATGTCGGACAAGAACAGTATGATTTCGTTCAAAGATTGTTTGGAACGGTTCGGGGAAGATCGAGGTGGCCAAATTTTGACTGTATTTAGGTATTTAACCCAAAAAGGTATGTTCGATGCCTATAACTTCGAGCGAATAACGATCTAAACGATCTATCACACTTGACTAGACGCTCCATTTACCTATGATTCTTTGTCTCGTTGAGTTTTTATGATAAAAGCTGTCATTTTTCTAACGTCGTTTTTCATTGAGGCCAGTTCTGCAACAACCTTTTCCTCCACAGCATTGTTAATTGCCTGGCTTAATAAATCAGGGAGGGCTGCAATCGTTTGGGTTAATTGGGTTATAATATTTGTTAATTTGTTCAATGATTCATCTTGCATGGCCAGCCGCTCGGTCACTGAGGTTTTCAGTTCATTTACACTCGCTTCCAGATATATGGTAATGCGATCTTTTAAGGCAACTAACTCGACTTGAATAATTGCATGTACACGATCACGAAGATCTGCCACGGCAGCCAGTTGATCAGTTTGGTTTTCGATTAATGCGTTCAATCGGCCCTCGATGATTTCGAGCTTATCAGAAATTGGGACAAAATTACTCACACTCACTTCGTAAAGATTTTTAATCTGCCCGGTAGAGCCTGTGACGGTAGCTTCGATCTCTTGAGCGAGTTTACGGATTGGTCCAACGACATCTTCAAGGTAGCTCACCTTGATAAACTTGAGATCTTTTTTTGTCTCTTCAGTGGCACCTGTGAATGTATTTTGAAATTCATCCAAGGAACTTTGAAGAGTTCTAAGTAGAATAGGGAGTTGTTCCACACTCTGGATTGTTTCAATACTAAGATTCTGGTGGGACGTATTTTGGATTTGCCGAATAGCGTCTATAATCGCAACTGTCATTTCTTCTATTGATTTAATACCTGCTTCGATTCCCATGACCGAACCTCACGCCATAAATGTTGCTTTGAAGTCTGGAATTCATTATACTTTACAATCCTAAAAGAACCTTTCGGATTTGCTCCTTGTACGGAAGGTTTACATCTGTAGAGGAAATCGTCCGTAAGCGTCAAGAGGTGGTTTTTGCTCAGGTTCTTAGTAATTTCAATATCACGGTCTTGATATAAGAAATCTACCCAATAAATATAATTTTGTATTCTGCTATTATAGGGAAACCTCTTTCTCCTAAATTAACCAATCACAAGCCGAGAGTAAATGATTATTCACTACTAAAATGACATTTATTTAAGTCGGCGAAGTAATTCAATGTAGCGCTTGTTATGAAGAAGGGAGTCGTTCAATCTGCTAATCATCACTAAAGTCTCAGAAAGAATGTATTGCTTAAAATCATTTCCAGTTGCCCGTTCGATGTCGGCATAAATATCCTTAGCGACATTAAACGACACATTCGGAATACGTGATTCAAGATCACCTCCTCCAAGATTGAAATTTTGAAGAAGAATTCGTGAAGCACGTTGGGAATCTTGCAAGGTTCTTTCCTCTTTCAAAAACTGCGAAATGCCAATATAATAGCGCGAAATAATAGCACGAATCTGATCCAAATCTGAGGGTACGACTTCGGTTTCCTGAAGGTCAGGAAACATTTTTTTTAGATTCTGAAGCAATCGAGCAGACGGAGCTTCACGCAGCAATTTACTGATGATGGTTCGTAAGTGAGCAGTAGGAATTTGTAAAATTTCAGAATCGTCGGAACGGGAGTATTGGGATTGAATCTCATAGTATAGAAGATCCTTACAGGCCTCAAGATAGTAGTTCGGAAAACCCAAATGTGATAAAGCAGAATATGAGCTGATTAACGATTCGATCGATTCAATGATACCCCATTTGTCTATTGTTCGCGGTTTCCTGAGAAAAATCCCAATCTCATTACTATCGGTTGGTGTAGTAGCTTCTACATGGGCAGATGCCTTGGTTGTGTTTTCGATAAATGTCTCCTGGATTCTTTTTAGCTCGTTTTCAAGTGATTCTATCTTTTCGAGCAGTTCAAGCCCTGAAACGGGTTGTACCAACAATTGGTGAACATAATCTTCAACCAGTTTGATCTCACTGCGTGTCGATTTAGGAATTGTATTGGATTCTCCTACGTACTGGATAAGTGTCGTAACTAGTCGGAGCAGAAGAAGAACTAACCCCGTAATAATGTTAATTTTTTCACCGATGTTTCCACGGGAATTCCAAAACTCAGGGTATCTGATTAATTGTTGAGATTCGAAATCAGAGGTTGACGGGGTTATAGAGGAGGATGTAGATTTATCCTTTCCTTGTTGGTGATTTTCGTCCAACTTGTATGCATCCACTTAATCATTCGAGATTTCCTTGGTCAGGAGTAATATAATAGCCGAAAAGCTTTTCTAAATCATCTACTGCAGAAACTAGTTCACCCTTTGTGGTACCTTTCGATCTTTGAAACCAATGTTGTTTGAGTTCCGAGCTGCCGCTATGGAGATCGATCAGTGCTTTAGCTTCCTGCAAAATATCATAAAGTTCTGGGATCCGAGGAAGCCCAAAAAGCAAGAGTAAAGATGCCCTTGCGTCATCATCATCATAGGCACAATAAGTGGGAGAAATACTGGCCCCTTTGGCAAGGAAAGGTGATAGCGCTTTTTTAAGTAGGGGATCAAATTCCACACGAGCAATCTCACGTGGTCCAGAGAGTACAGAAAAAACTGATGAAGCCGATGGATTAGTACCCATTTCCGTTAAACTGCCATGACCCGCTGTATATTCAACAGCCGTTGATAGCTGTGAACCAACTCCACCAACCTCAGGAAAGATTGCAAGATCATCAAACATGGCAGGGACAACCACACTATCGAGTTTTAGAGCGAAGTCTCCAATATCAGTGGTTGGAAGTACTTCTTTACCTGCTTCAGGTACTCCAGGTGATAACATCTCCGCGATAGACTCCAAGGCCAAGGGATTTACTAACTCGACAAAAGCCTCTTCCATATGAGGTATTTGATTTGAATTTACACCTCCCAAAATCCCGGCCAAAGGGGAGGTGGTCTGTATGGGCGTAGATACTTTTGGAGTAGATAGATTTGCGAGATCCTCTCCGGTCTGACGACTTAACAAATCAACGGCTTCTCCCCGTTGCATACTTAGAACACGCTCAAGCATTGTTCGATTGGAAAGCAGGAGGATGAGATCTGGACCCATATTATCTTTCTCTAATTGCAGGCGTAGGAGTTTGGATAACGCCCAAACACTATTAACAGCTTCTGATGACTGATTTAGAAAAGGTAGAACTCCAAAGACGTAGATAAATATTTTCCTTTTCTCCTGTTCGGCAAATCGTTTGCGAAGTAATCGAATTAAAGCAGGAGTTCCCCCACAGCCAGTACCCCCTCCAAACGATGTCAAAAGGATGAATCCAGAAATACCCTCATAACCAAGCGATTGGAGCTGGTTGAGAATGATATCTTCCGAGTTTAGAACGGCCTCGTAGCCAGCAGCGAATTTTCCGCCAACGCCGATTTCGGCATCAGAATAGAGAAGCGTTCTCTTTGAGGAAATTGAATACTTCTTACGTGCTTTTAATAGGTCTCCACGATCCGTGTTCATAATCAAATACTCTCGTATCCGATGTGGAAGCTCTCCGCGGTTCGATCGAGCTAAATAACTTCCAAGCAGGTTACTACCGCATTCACCAATTCCTATTGCAAATATTTCAGATTCTATTCCTTCTAATGCCATCACAGTTCACCTACCTTGACAAGGTCTAATCTAAATTAATGCTAGTCTTATTTTCAATAAATAGCCTCATTACAAGGGATAAATAGGCTTGAATCACGTTGTTTTGGGGGTATGTCTCCTTAATTTTCTTTTTGACGTCTTTGTACTGCCTAAGATTCTCCTCTGGGTTTTCGGTGGGTACATATCGAGGACGAAACATCCTAATGGCTCGATGCCAACGATTCAATTGGTTTGATACCTTGATCCATTCCACACGCTTTTGGTCAATAAAGGGGAGCAGTTCTAAAATCCGTTTCAAACTTTGAGAATGTGTAAGTTCCTTTCTTGCCTTGATGAGCTCAGAAAGAGGGTAGATTGAATCTGAAGATTCCTCAGGAAATTGAGAAAAGACTTCTTGAATACTAGAGTAGTATTTCAACTTGCTCAGTTCAGCCTGAAGAGCAATTGAGCGGTCTGCTTCCACAACCTTAATAGTATCGCTCACCTGTCTTGAAACTTGATTCAAACGAATTAAAGCCTCGGTAAGTTGTCCCACGTGAGTAATAGTTGATAATTTCTGAAACATACTGATAGCGGAAAAATCCAACCGATTATCTTGGCGTAAGTTTCGATTATGATATTGATTGAGGTAGTTAATCGCGATATCGATACTTTGAATGATTTGATCACCCATGGATCGAATCTCCCTGCACGCAGCTGGATCGTTTTGGAGGTTGTCAATCTCTGTGAAAACCTCGGTAATCTCCTTGATGTGAACATCTTCCTGGTTTTTAACAAGTACTTGGGAGAAACGTTCAATGTAACCGCCAACATGGCTGATGATAGATATTCCCATATCTTTCAAATCATTGACATTTTTCAGAATTTTCCTAGATTCAACGACCGCTTGCGCCAGAAGAACAGCAACTATTTCTGTATCATACAAAAAGATCAATTGTCTTAGTTTATTTGCCAAGCGTTCATGTGAGACATCTTCGACCTCGAAATCTGCTATTTTTCTCTCTGCCGCGAAAACAGCTGGATCGACAGGTGTAATCTCGTTTATTCTTGGAAGACTGACCCGCAGCCAATTGTGGAGATTCTGATGTAGTTTTGCTAAGGAATTTTTCGCTAATTGTAATGATTCTAATGAATAGCTCTCATAAATGTTAACCAGCTGCACTATGTCCTTATGCGTCTTGATTTCCTCCGTTCTCTCCTGCATAAGGGAAATAGGTTCCTCAAAGAATTCAGCATACTGAGGGGACAGCTTGGAATAATCTTGAATGTGGCTATGAATCTCCCGTTCCATCTGTTCAGTTAAAGTGGCCACACGCCGTTCTATATAAGCATTTAACTGCCAATACTCTGTTAAGGCTTCAGAGTAATCGAGAACATCAAATTCTCTTTCCGTGGAAAATGTAGGGGAGGTCCTACGTGATTTCAACAATCGATATAAACGTTTATCCACCTCCTCTAAATTTTCAATCTGTTTCTTTAATTCTACCAAGATTTCATTCTTATATTCCTCAATAGTTCTAAGAAATCCAATATATTCTTGGATCATGGCCTCCATGTTTCCATCTTCTGACAACTGATCGATAGTACCTATAATCTCATTCCGCTTTTCACGAAGATCGAAACGGGTTTCAATAGGAATTAGGGGAAAGGGGATCGATTTGAGATTCTCACGGATCCGAGTGGCTATTTTGTATTTCCAGACAGGTATTTTTTCATACTCATCCAAGAGTTGGGGAAGACCCTCTTCAGCTGCGATGGTGATATCGTCTCGGAGTGCCTTCAAATCGTCTAATGCCAAGACGGGAACATGAGCTTTTAATTTAGGAGGTATGGTTTCTAGGATTGTAAGTTGATTGTATATTGGATTTATCTCAGCATCAATCGCAGACAAGATCTCATTTCGGATAGTGGCATTGAGCCGAGTCAAGACATCTATCTCTCGAACGAGTTCTCGTATTTCTTTATCCTCCATACTCTTTTGTTTCCGCTGTGTCTCAATTTGTTGTATTGTTGGTTCCGATAACAACTTTTGGAGGCTTTCTCGAGAGTCGAACAAATTGAGAAGGGTTTGTCGTAGACTCTGCTGAGCAGGTTTGGAAAAAAATGCAACCAGGCGGGTTTCCCAGTCCTTAATCTCGCGGGCTTTCGCAACCAATTCACTAGGAGCGAGATCCTTAAGGTCACGGATGATAGGAATCTGAGGGCCCTCACTAACGTTAATGGCTTCTTGAATATACGGATTCTCCAGAAGCCGATAGAAATACTGTTGGCAGGCATCAGCTAACATCGCCATGAGATCGAAGTATCGTTGAACAAGACCCATCCAGGATGACATATCCTGTGCTTTTTTTGCTTCTTTATCAATTATACGGAGTTCTTTGGCAAATTCTTCTGGAATAGGTATCATCATGGCCTTGATTGTCTTTCCTGCGTTCATAAGGGCGGCAGTGCTGATCAAGTCCCTAGTTGCCAAGACCTGGTTCTGCTGCCATGATCGGAGCTTTTCAATATCCCGGATAATTTCAGAAAGATCTGATGTCGAAACATTTATTTCTGGAGCAGAAGCTAGGGAAGATTCTAGACCTTGTTTACCTGAGATTTGGAGAATTCGGCCTATTTTTTCTTCGGTTTCAGCCTTTAAAGAGATTTCATATGTTCTAAGAGAATTTAGGAATTCCGAGTTGAGTTCATTGAGTCCCTTTTCCCATAGTATTAAGGATTCAACCGAGCTACTGTCCTCAGCGTTGGTTTTAATTTCCTGAACTTGATCCCTGAGTAGGTTAATTTTATCGCCCAAAGCACTTGCCAAACCGATCGAGGTGACAGTGTCGAGATGTTGTTGAAGTTCGGAAGACATCTGGATGATTGCGACCTGAATCTTACCTTCAGTTCCCTTTCGGCGCTGTTTCAAATAGGCGCTTTCGGTCTCGAGTTGATTATAGAGCTCAAGCAAATCAGAGACGCCCATAACGTGCACCGCATTTTTTGTCGTCCTCCTGGTTACCTGGACTTTTTCCTCATCAAAATCCACGAATTTGGTATAAAGATCCAAGATCTCCCTATTATGCACCAAGATCGCAATATTTTTTCCCCGTAAAATCTCTGAAATCTGGTTATGGGTCTTCAGAACGTTGGCACTGAAGGCCAGAATCTGTTGAGGATTAAAACTAGGAATTTGAAGAGCCCTGATATTGTCGGTCTCTTGTGGAATAAACTTGGCGATTTCTTTGATGTTGTTTGCTAAATCGAAGTAAATCTTTCGATACCCAGTTAATAAGTTCTCTGTCAAATTTTCAGTAAGTTCGCGATATTTCCCTTCTTTTTGAGCCAAATTTTTTTTGATACCCCGCTTTTTGAAAAAGCCTGCGCTTGGCATGTCTTTTCTTAACCTTTCTATTTCAGTTACTAGCTTTTGCGCTTCATTAAGAGGAGAAATAATTTGCACCATAGGATCTAATGATCTTAGTTCTGTAGCCAATCCACCAATCTCGTGCAGTTGCTCCTTTGAGACGTGACTCATGCCTATATCTGATGACATAACCACCAATTCCACTAAATTCGAATTACAGCTTATTAAGGGCATTTAATATTGAATCTAGGTCAATAAAATTATAGTTCCTTTTAAATTCATATCATTTGAAAGTCCTGAATAAGGTTGAAAACTATATGTGACAACATACCTGAGAGATTCAATTGTTGCGGTGATAGAAATCGAAATTCGTGATCTGATTATTCGTAACGGAACCATATTCGATGGTAGTGGAAAGCCCCCTTTCCGTGGAGATATAGCAATTAAGGGTGATCGTATCAGAGCAATAGGATCGTTTGGAAAAGAACATGCAGAGCAGGAAATCGATGCAAATAATCTGGCTGTGACGCCAGGATTCATTAATATGCTTAGTTGGGCGTGTGATTCACTAATTGAGGACGGTCGATCATTAAGCGATATAAAACAGGGAATTACTCTCGAGGTTTTCGGCGAAGGATGGTCAATGGGACCTTTAAATGATCAAATGAAAGAGGAGGCACTCAAACGACAGGGGGACATTAAATATGATATCTCTTGGACGACTTTATCAGAATACCTGGATTATTTGGAAAAAGCAGGAGTAACACCAAATGTCGCATCATTTGTGGGTGCAACGACCGTCAGGATTCATACACTTGGATATGAAGACCGAAACCCAACTGAGGATGAACAGCAAGCAATGTCAGAATTGGTCGATCAAGCAATGAGAGAGGGAGCTCTAGGAGTTGCTTCTGCATTGATATATCCACCTGCGTTTTATGCGGAAACAGAAGAATTAATAGAACTTTGTAAGGTAGCAGCCAGATATGACGGGATGTATATAAGTCATCTTAGGAGTGAAGGAGCTAATTTTCATGAAGCACTTAATGAATTAATCAGTATTGCAAAGGCGGCAAATATAAGGGCCGAAATTTATCATTTGAAGGCAGCTGGCAAGAATAATTGGCATAAATTGGATTCAGCAATCCGAAAAATCAATGATGCAAGAAAAAGTGGGGTGCAGATTACTACTGATTGTTACACTTATACTGCAGGAGCTACGGGATTATCCTCATCCTTTCCTCCTTGGACTTATGAAGGAGGGCATGATGAATTCATTAAAAGGTTAAAAGATCCAGATTTAAGAAAAAGGATAATGACAGAAGCGCAAGAACAAACTGATGACTGGGAAAATTTGTACTTGGAATCTGGCCCTGAAAATATGTTTTTGATCTCTTTTAAATCCGATGAGCTTAAAAATTTAACGGGAAAAACATTAGCGCAAGTAGCGAAAGATAGGGAGACTTCCCCTCTCATAACAGCAATGGATTTGATTATTGAAGATGACAGTAGAGTCGAAACGATTTATTTCATGATGTCAGAAGATAATGTGGCGAAAAAGATCCAACTTCCTTACATGTCTTTTGGATCCGATGCAGCTAGTGTTGCCTCGGAAGGAGTCTTTCTAAAATCAAATCCTCACCCAAGGGCTTACGGGAATGTGGCCAGATTGCTTGGGCACTATTGTCGTGAAGAAAAGCTAATCCCGCTGGAGGAAGCAATAAGAAAACTCTCCTCACAGCCAGCTAAGAATCTGAGAATTCAGGATAGAGGAGCTCTAAAAAAGGGATTCTTTGCAGATATCGCCGTTTTTGATCCAAATAAGATAATCGATAATGCCACCTACGAAAATCCACATAAGTATGCCTCAGGCATGATTCATGTATTCGTCAACGGAACACAGGTGCTGAAAAACGGAAAACATACCAATAAGACTCCAGGACGAGTAGTTAGAGGGCCCGGCTGGAATTATTGATTCTCTGAATTCCAATCCCTTGTTTTACGGGGTGTAAGATATAAGGTAAATTTGAAACCATTCCAGGTTGGATATCCCTTATGTCCCAAAATTTACAGCGCTAATCCCGAGATTTATTAAAACCTAGATGTTTAATGGTCAATAACATGAATTCACTCACTTGTTTACTCTTAAGTATCGGTAATGAATTGGTACTAGGAAAAACCATTAATTCTAACGCATCATTTCTAGCAGATCAATTAACAAGAATAGGTATAGTGGTTACAAAAATTGTAACGATACCTGATGACGAAAAATTGGTTGTAAAAGAGATAGATCAGGCCTTAAAAGAAGATTATCGTATAATAATAATTACCGGGGGTTTAGGTCCAACTTGGGATGATTCTACAGCTGTTTTTCTAGCCAAGGCATTAAATGTCGGGATAGCCTTAAATTCAAAGGCATTGGAAATGGTTACCAAACGCTATCAAGAGTTGTATGACCTACGCCTGGTTAAAACAGCAGAAATCACGGAGGCACGAAGAAAAATGGCATTTTTGCCCGAAGGAACCGAACCTATTGAAAACTCAGTAGGAACTGCACCAGGTATCTTTTTTGAACACCGTGCATTCAATACTTGTATTTATTGCCTACCTGGCGTTCCACGGGAGATGGAGATGATGTATAAAGTCATAGAACCCCATATCATTGCGTTAATTAAAGCCCAAGATGCCCGTTACTTCGAAACTAAGTATACAACCTCCTTTACGGATGAATCCCTATTGGCACCATTTTTGGAACAGGTAAGAGAAAAATATGATGTCTGGATTAAATCATTCCCCACTTCTGGTGCAATCAAGCTTATAATCTCCAAATCAGGCCAAAAAGGTATTAAAAAAGAGGTTGAAGATGCAAAGCTCTATCTGCAAAGTTTGATTGAGGGCAAAAAATAAAACTGCTCAATAGATTAAGATGGGATTTTCAATCAAGGAGATAGGCCTTAAAGGAAAGTACTCATATCAGGAATCTCTTTAATGCTAGGTCCTAGTCGGATTACCAAAAGGCATAAAATATGGTTGGAAGTGTATGAAGTCATAAATGGCCTGGCCATTTAAAAGATAAATTATGGCAATCTTAGTAGAAAGATCTACTATCGCTTATGGATAGTGAGGAACGTTTGTCAGGTAATGGTAAATTACTCCTGTTAAAGGTCGCCGAGGCAAATCAGAGTGATGTTGGTCGAGGATTAGTTCGGATTGACTATAAGATCATGAGAGAATCCAATCTTGAGACTGGCGATATCGTAGAGATTAGCAAAGACCCAGGTAATGGGCGGAGAACAGGTGCCCTAGTAATTCCAGGGCGCCAAGAAGATCGGGGGAAACGTATTATTCGTATGGATGGTTTGATTCGGGGAAATGTAGGAACGTCTCTGGGAGAAACTGTTCGCGTCAGACCAATCAAAAAACGTATTGCACGGCGAATTGTGATTGCGCCTGCTGAGGAACGCATACGATTATTGGTAAAACCGGAGATCATCCAAGAACGTCTTCAGAATCACCCGTTATCGCGTGGCGATCTCCTGGTCATCATGGGACAGATTCGTAAGATTCCCCCTTCAGGAGGAACGGGTTCAGGTACCGGGATGGATGACTTTATTTCAAGATTCTTTGGCGCTTCTCGCCCAGTAAGTCTAGGGGAAATCAAGGTGGTAGTCGTATCTACAGATCCTGATGGCATTGTAACGGTAGGGGAAGCTACAGCCGTGGAGATCATTGAAGAGGCTCCCAAAGATCTTCGAATGTTGCCACGTGTAACCTATGAAGACATTGGAGGTCTCTCAGAAGAGATTAAGCGCGTACGGGAGATGATTGAGTTACCGATGAAACACCCCGAACTGTTCGAGCGGTTGGGTATTGATCCGCCAAAAGGAGTATTGTTGCACGGGCCCCCAGGGACAGGAAAAACCTTGTTAGCTAAAGCTGTGGCCAATGAATCTGGAGTAAATTTCGTATCCATTGCTGGCCCCGAAATAATGAGCAAATTTTACGGAGAGAGCGAACAACGTATTCGGGAGATCTTCAAACAATCCGAAAAAGATGCCCCCAGCATCATTTTTATTGATGAACTAGATTCGATAGCAGCCAAACGTGAGGAAGTGACTGGAGAGGTTGAACGCCGAGTCGTCGCACAACTTCTAGCATTAATGGATGGATTGAAGAGTCGAGGCAAAGTAATTGTGATTGGGGCGACTAATCGCCCTAATGCACTTGACCCTGCCCTCCGAAGACCTGGGCGCTTTGATAGGGAGATAGAAATAGGGGTACCCGATCAAAACGGACGGTACGAGGTTCTTCTTGTCCATACGCGAGGAATGCCGTTGGCTGAGGATGTTGACCTAAGAGAGTACGCGTCCAAAACGCATGGATTTGTTGGGGCTGATCTTGCTGCCCTGACTAAAGAGGCTGCTATGCATACTCTTCGTAAAATCCTTCCTAAGATCGATTTTGATAAACCTCTAACCCCAGAAATATTGTCAAAGTTAATAGTATCCAACGAAAACTTTGATGAGGCATTAAAGATAACTGAACCCTCAGCCATGCGAGAGGTATTACTTGAAATACCGAATATCCGATGGGATGATATAGGCGGCCTTGAAGACGTGAAACAACAGCTGAAAGAGGCGGTAGAGTGGCCAATCACATATCCCCAAATCTTTAAAAAGCATGGGGTCACTCCACCACATGGAATTCTCTTATATGGCCCCCCTGGGACTGGAAAAACCTTATTGGCGAAGGCGGTAGCCACTGAAAGCCAGGCGAACTTCATCGCAATTCGGGGCCCAGAGCTCCTTTCGAAGTGGGTGGGTGAGAGTGAAAAGGCCATAAGAGATGTGTTCCGTAAGGCCAAACAAGCTAGCCCTTCGATCATATTTCTCGATGAACTAGATGCCATTGCTCCACGTCGAGGGGTTTTTAGCGGTGGAAGTCATGTAATGGAAAGCGTAGTAAATCAAATCCTGTCATTGATAGATGGTCTTGAGAATCTAAGAGATGTGGTAGTGTTAGCAGCCTCAAATCGACCAGATATGATTGACCCTGCCCTTCTAAGACCAGGTAGATTTGATCGGCTGCTGTTGGTTAAGTCCCCAGATGTCTCTTCACGTGAAAAAATCTTACGAATCCACACACGTAAAATGCGGTTAGGGAAGGACGTGAATTTGGGCCAGTTGGCAGATGATCTTGAAAGCTATGTTGGTGCCGATATTGAAGCTATCTGCCGTGAGGCTGTGATGATTGCACTTCGAGACGATCTAAATATCGAAACAATCGAAATGCACCATTTTGAAGCTGCGAAAAAGATTGTACATGCCAGTTCTGGACCAGAAATTGAGAAACGATTCCAAGAGCTAGAGCGAAAGCTGCTTGGTAAGTCGGAAATCGGAAGAAAAGACGTCCTTGGCTTGAAAGACTATCTATGATTATAAAATCCTCTTCATTTTCGATCAGGCAGATCGCTTTTTATAAAGATCCAATGGCCATTGTTTTTCAAACATTCGTCGTAATATATCCGACGAGAACTGTTCAATCTCTATCGGTTGAGCAGCTGACTTCATTATCCGCTCTGATATTAGCTTTGCTCGTACTACGGAATCCGAATATCCAATGATGAGTCCCACGACCAAGGGATAGCTTTTCACTATGACCAACTGCAAATCGGATGCGGTTACTACCTCCATTCCAGCTGGGTTTTCATCCAATCTTGACACTGTTTCGGAGAGTCCAGCATTTATCTCATCTAGAATCTCAGGACTAACCGATACAAACTTGGTAGTATAAATTTTGCGGAATTCAAGGTCGATAAGGATAACTTGACGGACTTTGCACTTAAATGTTGATTCTTTTCCTGAGATAACATCGGCGAGCCAATCGAAAGCATCATAGAAATTTTCCCCTGTTTTTGCTGATACACGAAATAAGCCCACGGGTCTATTTGTAGAACGAGTAGCACGGGTTAAATCCAAATCTTGGACAATTAATTCAAAAGCACGCGCCCCAGGTAGATCTATCTTATTCGCGATGAATAACACGGGCGCCTTTTCGTTCCGTTTAATGGAATCCCAAAAAGCATCCGAGGCTTCAGCAATACGAATATCTGCGCTGTCTAGGACGAATACAATTGCATTGGCTTTATCTAGGGAGGCATCCCAGAGCAAATTTCGGTAAATTTGTTGTCCCCCGAGATCCACGAGATTAAACTCTATTTGTCGGTATTTCACTGTACGATAATTAACCCCTAATGTTCTAGTTGTAGGAATGAACTCTGAACGGAGTAAGCGGTTCACAATCGTAGTTTTGCCAGCCCCATCTAATCCTATAATAACAATTTGACTTGTCTCTGATTTTGGCTTTCCTTTAAACAATCTTCTAAGAATACTCGACATGATTCAGAACCTTGTTAATCTAGGCTTACTCATCATAAAAAAAAGGTCAATTATGGTCTTGTGCAATCATGAAATTACTGGAGGAGGTTTTGAAAATAAGATTATTTAAATGATCCAAATAAAGCGCTCTCTTGATCTGAAATAATGGCATTGATATCACTCAAAATGCCTATTTGATGAGTAGTTCGGAATCTAAAAAAAGGTACGGAACGAATTCAGCGTGAAAAACTCTTTTCCAGAAACAGCAGAATTTAAGGCCCTTAAAGACACGATGGCGCGGATCAAGAACCTAACCATTCAGGGAGCGACGAATGTAGCGATTTATGGGGTACAAGCATTTGCTCGGCATGCAAGTACGGTTCCTCTGGATGGAAAAGAACTTTTTGACCATTTGGAATCAGTTATACAATACCTTGGCAGTGTGAGAGTAACCGAACCTGGACTGAAAAATGGATTAAGGTATGTTATGACGGGAGTTTATACTGATGGGAAGGATGAAGCCATTGAATATGGAGAACATTATATTGGGCTAATTGAGTCTGCCAAGCAAAAGATATTCAAATTTGGGGCCGAAAGGATTCGTGATAACTCCGTTGTTTTCACTCACTGCCATAGTTCTATTACTGTTGGCATTTTTTTGGAAGCGGCAAATCAAGGGAAGGACTTTGAGGTAATTACCACCGAAACACGACCACTATTTCAAGGTAGAAAAACCGCCCGAATACTCCTGCAAAACAATATCCACGTTACCCATATCGTTGATTCAGCAATGCGATGGGCCATGAACCGATATAATCCGCACATGGTCTTTCTTGGGGCGGATGCAATCACAGTAGAAGGAGTTGCTCTGAACAAGATTGGTTCCCGTCTTTGCTCATTGGCTGCAAGAGAAGAGCATATCCCTCTCTATATTTGTACCTCGCTATTGAAATACGACCAAACCACTAGCATCGGGCGTTTGAGCGAAATTGAGATGAGATCTCCTTTTGAAATCTGGAAAGACGATGCTCCAGCGGGAATTAAGATTAAAAACCCTGCTTTTGAGACCATAGACCGTGGCCACATCGCAGCCTATATGACGGAGGTGGGGTTGATACCACCGCAAACAGTTTCTCTCATCTTTGACCAGATCTACGGGGATAAGATCAAAGATTATGAACATTTAATACATCCGAACTAGATTCCATTTCTTCTAGATGTGGATCATCTAATGTCGGGTCCGTCCCCAATATAATAAGCATCATCCTCAATAAATCCAACCTTTTCGAGCTCCTCCCGTACAGTGCCTAAGATGAGAACAATCTCGGAATCGTCATCTTTGAAGGGCCAAATCGTAAATCCAATAATTATCTCTGCAAAATGACTTTCCTCATCAAATTGCTCCAGCTCTACCACGAATGCTCTGGCAGTTCCCGCAAATTGTTGCGTAGAGTTTTGTGCAACTTCAATAAGGTTAGCGTCAACCTCCTCAAAAGTTAAATCCTCGTCTCCCTCTCGAAATAGCCCAGAAAACACGTAATAGCGTGTCACAGCCGCTGTTACTGATGGTCGGTAAACCATTTGCATCCGCCTTATGTGTCCTACGTTTTCAAATTATCTTAAAATTTGTTACAACTTGGAACGTAAAAGACCTTGCTGATAGTTTATTGGAACTTGGAAGAGTTGAAGAAGTCCGTCAGACGTTTTTGGCGCAACAATGGACTTTGACGCGCATAACGACGCATAGGAATTGTTAAATGGCTCTCAATGTATCGCAAAGCCGCTTTCAAATCTTCAAAACGATCAGGGACATTTTTTAATGCTGTTCTCATATTCTCTCGAACCTGCCAAACGCCTAAAGGGATTGCATATCCGGATCCAACTTCTCGAAAAACTACCACAGACGCAATACGCCGTATTTGCCATAATTTTTCCAAAACCGCTAGACGCGCTGCATAATACCCTCCTACTGTATTATTAGCATATGTTGTACGTCCCTTGGGTCCTTCGGTATCAGATAGAATTTGAGGCATTGGTCCAGTTAAATTCCATGCACTTTTCTGTTTCCATGTCTCATGGTAGTCAAAAAACCAAGCATCGCGCGGTATGAAAAGAACCCAAAAATCATTATCCAAATATGTATTATGATAGACCAAATAGTCTTGAACAGGGGGATGGTCTTTGATTTGTTTCCTCAGATCATTACCAACCATATCGTCAACAGCTGTAATGCTCCAACGTGTCGGTACTAGACGTCTTTGCCTATTTAGTCCAAGAAGGCCTGCAGAAAGAATACGTGTAATCTGGGTAACAGTAGCTTGTGCTTTATATAGTTCATTGACGGCAGAAAATGCTATTAGGTCTGAATCCTGGACAATACGATCTACTTTGTGTTCAATTTTTGGGGTTGATGCCAATTGCAAAGTGTCGATCTGAACACGTGCACCCATAGGTTGGATATTTCTAGTGAAGGTTAAATCTATCTTTGGTTTTTTCATAAATTTAATTTCTAAATCCACTGGGGACGAAGCTTGTACTTGTTCTTGAGTTAACTCCAACATTTTTGGGGGAGAGGTGACATCAGTAACTCTGTGAGGTTCTGTTCCCATAAAACGTAATAATTTTGCTCGAAAGTTAAGAACCTCAGCCATTGTAACACTAGTTCCCCATTGGTCAGGTTCATCTATGATCTGAATGTTATCGTGATCCAACGCCGCCATTGGCCCGACATATACTTTAGGATAACCAAATCGTCCGACAAATAAACTAGGAGGACTAGGGCCATAATATTCATTTTTCATTTCAGGTAACATTTTTTTTACTGGCGACAGGGCCTTAATCTTTAAGACAATGGGACAATAAGTTAATCCGCATAGTAATTTCCCTCCCTTACAACGTAAACATTCTTGGTCACTTGCAGGCACAGCAACCATTTTGTTCGCCTTAATCATCTATCTAAATAATTGAGATCGCTTCAATTTCGTAGCTCGTATAATATTTACTTTGTTGTAATTACCTTTATTACCAATTTGGAGAGTGCCATAGACTCCATCAAAACCATATGGAACGAATGTGAAATTTCCTCTTTTTACCTCAAGAATCGCATTCAGTAGAGATGATGAGATTTGATTTTCTATGTTTTTTAGTAGTCCCCGAACTTCATCAGCAGGAAGAGTCCAAAGATTACGCTCAGGCCCAATGTAGTCGACGATTTTATGATATACGTCAATAATCGATTTAGCTGTTTTTGTTTTGACCCCGAGGACATGCGCAATAATCTCCACAAGTGGCACCATTCGAATAAACTTCTGCGTAGGAATTACCCTAGCCAAATCTCTCTCTTCACCCTGAACTTTGCTTATTTCAATGCACCGTTGATAAACTCCAACTGTGAGCGTCTTATTGCATATCGGGCAAATATCGTTTTGGGGAGTATATTGGGGGGAAAAACAGCACCACTCATCCTTTCCGTGTAATCCAGGCTTCTTCCTTCCGCTCCGGTGACCAGTCAAGAAAAATCTCCCTTCTTCGGGGGGAAATTCTGCCGTGTAAATGATGTTTTTCTCCCGTAATGAATGGATTAAATGTCGGTAATCTTTTTTTACTGCGGATACTACAGTATATTCACGACCCATTCGATGCAGGGCTCCAGAATGAGCATCAGAGCTCGAAATGAGAACACGATCGTCAAGCTCTGGAATTAATCCCAAAAACTTTGGATCCGCTGATAAACCTGTTTCAAATATCTGTAAGCGTGACGTAACCGATCCAAAGTAATCAGCCAAATGGTTAACACGAACGTTTGAACCGAATATGCCTTGAGGGGTCATAATGTGTGCTGGAATAGCTTCCACTAATGGATTTATGTCCAGAATGGCATGTATCCGAGTTGCTACATCTCCAATCGATCCACATTTAATGAACGGACGTGCCATCTTCTGGTATTTAACCCCCCATTCTTTAAGAAATTGATTTAGGCCTTCAACACAAGAAAAATCGGGAAACAGAAAAACAATATGAACTATTTTGGATCTACGCCCAATTGGGGCAGTAAAAATGAGCTCAGTCTGGAGTATAAATCGAGTTTTATCTTTCTCATTGAGGTAGAAAAAACCTGGTTGATCTTCTGTCATCGCCTTCTTAAGGATCTCATTCCAAAAGGAAAACTGACAATCTCCTGTTCCAATTATATCGATCCCTTTGAGCGGCATAGTTTGCGTAATATTCATAAGATGGGAAAGAGCCTTTTTCTTGTTAGGTTGGATTCTTTCTGGAGTAAATTTCAATGATTGTGTACCCCCTGCAAAAATCGAGTGCGCATGAAAATCGACAGCTAGATCCAAGAAAATTCCTCTGTTTATCATCCGTTTATCGAGAGTCTTGACTTTCTGAAGTTATTTTCGTTTCAAGGAGCTGTTCACTTACCAACTTCAGCAGTCCCACTCCACGAGAGGAGTCACCCACAAGAAAAAGACTAGCACTCTTTTCACTATTTTGGGCCACACGCAGTACGAGGCTATTCATGATATGCTGTGATAGAACCAGCTGTCTTAGAGCATCCTTTGATAGTATTCGAGCTACATTATGTATTAATGAAAACATTTGGCAAACTAAAGCATGTCTATGAGCGCCGTTAGGAGTAGTTGTCCGCAGCATATCTAATGTCCGGCTTTCGCAGGCACATCTTATTAAAGACACTTCCGTAATGATAGGATGAAAACTTTTTAGAACCTCAACAGTTTTATCTAGGAATGGGTCATTGGGAAACAATTCGGACGCATCTCGAAACTGGATCCGAAAACGTGGGACAATGGTACTTGGAACCATGGAACTTTGGAGGTTTAGATCCCAGATTATTTCCCGAAAGATGCGGAAAAGACTCCCGAGTCGACCCTTACCTGAACTAAACGCTAAAATAAAGGTATTTTCGACTGCCAGTAAATAAAACTGTTGTTGATCCAAAGTATTAGCATGAATTTCGAGAGGGATTGTATCGAAAAACGTTCCGGAAGTCTTTATCTCCTCACCCCAATCACGTAGAAGTGAAGAAATTTGACTGACCAAGGATATGATCTCAGGAGACAATGAAACATTGTGAAATGCTCGGATAGTCCCATTAGATACAATAACAGTTTTTTCTTTCTCTGTCAATACCTCGGAAATCCGATCCTGTGTGGTATTATCGATTCGTGTTAAAATAACCTTTTTTATGTTATTGAACACCTTTTCTAAGGGGTACACGGCTTTATTACCGTTTTCGTGCGTTTTGATATCCCGGATCGCTTCTTGAAGGATGTTTGAAAACGATAGTGAGTGTTGAAGAAGCTTGTCTTGATGAATTCGAGGAACAAACAACATGAGGCTTTCAATCCGATTTTTTCCACGTACACTGGGATCAGGTAATGAAAATGAGTGAATTAAAACCCTACCTTGGATTCCAGTCACGTTAATCGGGATTATTGCCGTATCAGGCTCACCAGTAGGTTCACCAACGCCTATTGCCATTGTAAACAATGTAGTGGTGACTCCTTGCAGAATGATACGAGGAATTTCGAGATGATGAGCAAGATATGACTTTAAACTGGGTCCCGCTTCTTCATCAAAAACAATATGTGCAAGGAAGAATTCTGTTTCTTCGGTTTTTTCAGGTTCGGCGTTTAATCTGATCCCCAAATGAATGACCCGGGTTAATATTATAATGCAATCCAATATCTATGAAAAGAACCCTTCACCGCCCTGTTCATAAATTTGACGAAACAGGGCGAGTCCAAGTATTTGCACTAAGACTCCGAGTCTATCAACTTTATTTTTTCAATTAACTCCTCCCACTCTTTTTCCTTCTTGGTTTTTTTTGAAGAAACCAATTTGTCCTTTATACCTAATACATCTAAGGCCCACTGCCGTTCTTTCTCACGTTTCCGTTTCCGCTTTTTTTGACGATGTTCCGCCGCCTCTATCCACGTAGAGAGGGCGTCTTCCTGAACTCCGCATCTTGTGCAAACATAGATCGTCTCCTCCTTATTCCAATGGAGGGTGCCATCCTTACATTCACGACAAGGTATTCGTGAATCACGCATGATTTCACCTTCTTATGACATTTCGAGAATCCTATCGATCTTATCTTGAGAGACATGGAGGGATGATAGCGAAAACACGGGTCGGCTTTTCGGGTACTGGCGCTGTTCCAAGATCTGGAGTATTAAGTTCACGCCTGGGCCGATGACCAGTTTTAGTAACTCCATATCTACATAAGGGTCTGTTAACACACCGAGAAAAGCAATACTACCCACTGCTCGAATGAAGAATTTAAAATTCTCGCTTTCGGAAGTCAGCGAAACCCAAGGCGAAGACCCTATTTCCCGACCAATCGTTACCATATTGGCGTTTATCCCCGCTACTAAGGAACAGAGAATTAAACTACTTTCTTTCCCTAAGGTTCCTTCTAAATTTATTTCCTCGATTAATAGTCCATCTGTATCTATGATGGTTACGGCATGAATTCCATTTAGCGAATTTACGATATCCTGAAGAACATCGCGGAGATTTTTTGTAAAACCTGCAGTATTATTGGAAAGTGACACCGCATTTCAACCTGACAAAGAAAGGTTTTATTAGTGGAACAGACCAAATCTCGAGACATCCACGAATGATTGGCTGAACTTGGTTTTGTTCACGACCCGAGTCCGAACAGCGTAAACCCGCGATCTTAGAGCTGTTGCCTTCCGGCCCTGACCCAGTTTAATCTGCCTTTCTTGCTCTTCTCTCCAGAAGAGCCTCAGGAAGAGCCCACCTGTCCGGGGAGCCGCTCATTACAAATACCAAGGAACCTCACACTGATTCAATCCCTCAATCTGGGATTCCGCTCGTCTTATAGCCTTCCGATATAGCCAGGAGGCTACCCTGGCCGCCTACTGTTCCGTCATGTTCGGAAATCGAGCGCGTTTAACACCTTTTTGGAGTGGCCCTATAATATAACTATTATATGGTCACTGGATGTGGAGGGAGTTAACTTTTTAAGTGTTGTTGTTGTTGGTCGCCACGACCAACACACTGCAATTTATCCGAGTATTATTGTGTTTTGGGTGAAAATTTAATTTGAATCAAACTGAACTTGTCGAAAAACGCATTCAAACTGATCTCAGTGGCATGTTAGAGCAGCTGCCCATTCCTCCTAGTGCAAAGAAGGTTTATACAGTTCTTCATCGAGAAGGCCCCCTTACCTCGGGAGATCTTGAAACACGTTGCTCCTATTCAGATAGAACTATCCGAAACGCTCTGAAGCGTTTGATTAACTTGGGAGTCGTACGCAGAGTCGCAAATTTTCAAGATATGCGCACCTCTCTTTTCCATGTTCTTTCTACTCCAGCTGCCTAACCATATTAGCCTTCATTAATTAATCATCAAGAATTAAAAAGCTTCATTCCGTATAAATCCCAGAGGGTTTTCCAAATCCAACTGATGGGCAATCCAACCACGTTATAATAATCTCCACAAATTGATTTTACCAGCATTGCTCCCATACCCTGGATTGCATAGGCACCCGCTCTACCTTGCCATTCATTGCTATCAAGGTAAAGTCGTATCTCTTCGTCCGAAAGGTAACGAATTTCAACTTCCGTGGATTCCACGGTCTGATAGTGCTTTCCCCCGGGATACACAACTATACATACCCCGGTCAAGACATTATGCCGCTGTCCCGAAAGTCGGGTTAGCATTTGCTTGGCTTCGACACGGTTCTTTGGCTTTCCAAGCATTTGGCCTTTGGTATCCAGCACGATCGTATCGCACCCGATCACGGCAGAGGAAATTCTTCTTGACTCCCCCGTGAATTGTTGTGCCGCAACTGTTTCTGCTTTTTTGCAGGAAAGCTGGAGTAGGTATGTCCTAGGGTCAGTCTCTAGAGATTCTTCTTTTATTTGACTCGGAATGACCCGAAACGGTATAGCAAGCTGGGAAAGAAGGGATTTTCGGGCTGGAGACCTACTGGCTAGAATAAGTACGGGATTTGAAGTCAATATTAACGACCCTTTTTTGTAACTTAGGCGTTTCAGCGCGTTATTTGGAAGTAAGTCAGGAAGAAAAAAGATAAGCTATTTGTGATTTCTTACAATCACCACCTACAGAATGACCTATCTTTATAGTACAGTGCCTAAATGGCCAGATACATTTTGTTCGATTAATATAGTATAGCATGGCTAACTTATCGGAGTAGATGGCAGACTGTATGACTGATCAGATCACAGAAAAAAAATCCTTGGATATTAACCGCATTGCCAACCGTATGTATCAGATGCGGCCATCAGGATTGCGAAAGCTCTTTGATTTAGAAAGAGAGATTTCACCTTCTGTAAAACGTAAGATTCTATCGTTTGGTCTCGGTAATTTAAATGTCCCAGTTCCTGAGGCCATAATAGGGCAGTTAAAGGTGGTTTTGGATGATCCAGTTTCCCACCGTTATAGCAGTAATGCAGGAATATGGGAACTTCGAGAACAACTAGTAAAGAAATATCACAATATTTACCACATTACGTATACTCCTGATCAGTTTGTAGTTACTGCTGGAGCCTTGGAAGCCTTAATGGATACTTTTCTCGCATTGATCAATCCTGGAGATGAGGTACTAATTCCTATCCCGGCATTCGGGTACTTTGCCAATCACATCCGATTAGCTGGGGGGAAAACCCGTACCATTGAAACAAACAGTAAATTTGAATTGGATCCCGATGTAGTCAACGAGGCCATTACCCCACGGACGAAAGCTTTGGTTCTTAACTTCCCA
Source organism: Candidatus Thorarchaeota archaeon (assembly GCA_048882505.1). Classification (GTDB taxonomy): domain Archaea; phylum Asgardarchaeota; class Heimdallarchaeia; order Hodarchaeales; family Hodarchaeaceae; genus Hodarchaeum. The sequence goes on along the minus strand of JBHLRO010000002.1, from coordinate 278,429 downwards.
AACAATCCAACGGGAAGTGTCATGGATCGTAGCCAAATTCGAGCAATTGTAGAAACAGCCGCGGATAAAGGCATTCTTGTCATTTCTGATGAATCCTATGAATTCATTACCTATGAAGGGCATGAGCATACTTGCGCTTCCGAATTTTCTTCCGAAAATGTGCTCGTAGTCTCATCTTTCTCCAAAACCTATGCAATGACCGGGTTCCGAGTTGGATATGTTGTTGGGCCAAGGACGTTAATTCCCCACATCTTACTTGTCCATCAACACAATACAGCATGTACGACTACGGTCTCCCAGTATGCTGCCAAAATAGCCTTGGAATCTCCCCCATCCATTCGTGAAGCTTTGGTACAAGAGTTGGCTGCGCGAAGACTAGCCACCATTAATGCGTTTACATCGATAGACGGAATCGAACTGACTTATACTCCAAAGGGAGCATTCTACATATTTCCTGATGTCAGTGGTACAGGAATGGATGGAACAGAGTTTTCTGAATATCTTCTTAAACATGCACAAATCGTGGTCGTTCCAGGCCAGGAATTTGGCAGCATTGGAAAAAACCACGTACGAGTTGCCTATGGATTTCTTGAAGTGTCGGAAATCAATGAGGCAGGAAAACGCATCAATGATGTGTTTACCGATCGTTGAAATCCCCTAAGTATTCTCAATCAAATCTCATCCTCAGTGATCTTAGATAATTAAATTTTGGTCACTTTAGAGATAAGGAATCAATATCTCTTACTGAACAAGAGCAGATAGTGGAAAATATGAGTAAAAGTAGGGCCTTAATCCTTAAAGCTGAAGAATTGCCGACCAAGTGGTATAATATTGTTCCAGACTTACCAGAACCTCTTCCTCCACCGAAAGATCCCCCAGAGGGGTATTCAAGAGTCAAGGATCTGCCAAATATGCTTTTAAAGGAATGTTTAGACCAAGAAATGTCAGATAAGCGATGGTTTGACATTCCTGATGGAATACGAGAACTTTTCTTGGCTGCTGGTCGACCCAGACCTCTATTCCGCGCAAAAAATCTGGAAACAAAACTAGGAACACCAGCCAAGCTCTATTTTAAATCCGAATTTTTCAGCCCAACAGGGAGCCATAAAGTCAATACAGCTCTAGCACAAGCCTATTATGCCAAGAAAGAAGGATTTAGAAGACTTACAACAGAAACGGGGGCTGGACAATGGGGAAATGCGCTCGCTTATGCTGCAAGTCTGAATGATTTAGAATGTACTGTATTCTGGGTCCGGGCAGTTTATCGATGGAAAGAACAAAGACGTAAATTTATGCAGTTGTACGGAGCGGATGTATATGCTTCACCCAGTAAAAAAACTGAATTCGGCAACAAGCTCTACGAGGAAAACCCCAACCACAACGGATCTCTGGGAATTGCCATCTCAGAGGGACTTGAAGAGGCAAAGAAATCCCCTGATGCGGTGTATTGCCTTGGTTCAGTTTTGAATCACGTCCTAATGCATCAGACTATAATCGGGCTAGAGACCAAAAAGCAGTTTGAGATGGCGGGCGAGTATCCCGACATGGTGATTTCATGCCTTGGCGGAGGTAGTAACTTTGGAGGGATCGCTATTCCTTTTTTGCATGATGTTCTCACAAAAAAGGCAGAAATAACGTTCATTGCTGCTCAAAGCCAAACAGCTCCCAATTTACAAGGCGAGTACAAATATGATTTCGCTGACCATGCCGAGATGACTCCAATGCTTAAAATGTACACGCTGGGTCATCAAGTAACCATGCTACCCATAAAAGGAGACGGTCTGCGATATCATGGATGTGCTCCAATTCTGAGTCTATTAAGACACCATGGATATATTGATACCGTAGCATATCCACCAGAAGAGAAATACGTGTTTGAGCGAGCTAGGGAATTTGTTCGAGCCGAAGGCTTCTTACCTGCACCTGAATCTGCATATAGCATTGCTTGTGCCATTGACCAAGCAATAAAATGCAAAAAAGAAAACGAGGAGAAAACGATTCTTTTTAACGTCAGTGGTCATGGTTTTATGGATATGGACGGGTATGCAGAGATCCTTGGTTTAAAAGGAGACCCCGAAAAGGCATAAGATCAGTGTGGATCCTATACCACGCGGCGTTCTTATAGAGCGATCCATCTTTTATCTTTAATATCCACTCCCCTTAGACAAAAGGGAGTCAGTTACGGAACGCCGCATGGTACTTTACTGCGAGAGAATTTCTCTACCCTCAAGCAATTCCTCCCCGAAAACCTTGATTAAGTCACACGTTAAATGATTAGGAAATCAGCCTGCGAGATATAAAATCAGAAAGTTTTCTCGGAGCTCGGGTCACAAATGCATCCATGCCACATTCACTACACTTGAGGCGTAGGGTATTGTGGTTGACGATGGTGGACACCGTATGAGTTGTACAGAACGGACAAACTAACTCACGTTCTGCTTGATGGTGCAGATCCACATTTTCTTCTATTTCAACTGTCATTGTTTAACCTCCTGTTTTGATGAGGGTGGAAAACCTTCCTTCGAGGAATTTGTTTTCCGATACAGATGTTCTGTATCACGCCGACCGTCAGTCGGGAAACCTATGCCGGGTAGGCCGTGTAGGAAAGAACTTCCCACTAGGTAATGATGTAATGCATTACGTTATTTAAATATTTATGGGTAATTAATCCCTGACAATGTAATTTATTACACTAATGAAATGGGTATTGTACTTTTCAAGAGGAAATATCGTGGTTTGATTCAAAGAGTATGCGATCTTCCTCAAACAACGTGGCTCAAAACAGTTCACGTACTCGCTTTGGGTAAAAATTTTGCCTTAGTGGCGACATTCAAGTTTACATATGTAGAAATGGCAATAAGAGCTCATGTTATGGACAGTGGATAAATAATGACCTCACACAAACCACCGAAGTGGCGCCCGTACGTCATACTTTCAGCAGCCGCTAGTCTGGACGGTAAACTAGCAACAGATGGGGGAGACACAAAACTTTCGACAAAGAACGATTGGAAAAGGGTGCATCTCCTACGACTGGAATCTGATGCAATTATGGTTGGTGGTGAGACAATTAGACAGGATGACTCCAAATTGGTTGTCGATCCAAAAAAACTAGGGGCTCCAATATCACGGCAGCCTATTCGCGTTGTTGTCAGTGCAACAGGGAATATCCCCCTTGATGCTAGAGTGATCACTCATGATTCAGCAGTTCCTACTTTAATTGCCGTTACATCTAATTGCTCGGCTAAACACGTTCAAAAACTCGAGGATGTAGGATGTCAAGTCATTCATTGCGGTGACGACCGCTTTGTAGACCTTTCTCTGCTTTTGAGGGTCTTAAAAAATCAGTTTAAGGTGAATCGTTTAATGTTAGAAGGTGGAGGAAGACTCAATGGATCTATGCTGTCTTTTAAGTTGATAGATGAACTTCAAATAGCTTATGCCCCGGTCATTGCTGGAAATGGAGTCTCAATTTTCGAATTTTCCCAGTCCTTCCAATATTTCTCCGAATCCCCATTCTTTGAGATAATCGCTTCTAGACGGATTGATGATATGTTATGGGTCGATTTTAAGGTTAATTATACTTCACGACAGCTAGTTGGAGTATAACCACGATTATAAAATAAATCCTGATAGTAATACTGAAATAGCTATGCGAGCCACTATATAACCGACTGCGATAACTACTGGTTGATTTCCTTGCGGAAAAATCGATTTCAGCGCCCAATATACCAATAAAACTCCCCAAATCAGTAATCCAGCATCCAACGCAAGTGACACCCATTCGATAGGTCCAGAAACAACAGGTAGGGCAATATTTTGGATATCTTCGAAATCGCTGAATTCAAAGCTCGTTTCTGGAACAAATATCAAGTTATAAAAGATGTTAAATGTTTCTCCAACAATTTGGGGGACCGATGCCCATCCTGCGATGGTTGCAGTTGTCCTGAAGTTACGGGGTGGGGAAGGTGTATTAGGAGCCATTACAACTAAAATCAGGTAGAGAATTCCGCTATTCAGCAACCAGAATATTAAGGGGCCAATTAAAGAGCCAATGAAAAAAGAAAAGAGTATATATGATTCAAAATCAAAACTAGAAGTTAGAGGTAAACCCATCTGTTCCAAAGATTGATAAAATTCAGGATAAAATGTCATAGAAGCTTTAGACAAAAATACAGCTATCGCAGCTCCTGCAAGAATTCCTATCACCAAGTTCAAAATCAGGGGCTGCTTTATATTCGGCCTTCCTGTGATTATAGGCATTTCTCTTTGAGGGGTAAGAATAACTCCTTGAAAATGCTTCAAAAAAGGAAAAGGTGGTTCTGTGGGGCTTAGTGTTGGCCTGGACGTGACATAATACGGAGATGTAGGGATTTGATGAAGGGATTGGGGGCCTAGTTTCGGTACTGGAGCTCCACAGTATGCACAGAAATCGGCACCAGACAATAGTTCTTTTCCACAAGATCCACAGTATTTGGGAGAGGTAGTATTGGAATTCATCGCCATAAGTTCCGTTCTCGAAGTATGCCGGTAACAGTCTTTATTAAATCGATAATAACTACAAAGATTCTAACAAACACCAATTGTATTGTGGAAGATAAATTATCATAGGAATAAGAGCTAAATAGCCCGTTCCTTTAAAACTACGATTGTAAAGCCAGCTGTTTCATCTGGTGTAATGATGATTTCAGATTGGGGCATTTCGACATAAACACTTTGCAACTTTCCATGTTCAAGAGCATCAGAGACACTTCTGACCTTCTTTACCAAAGCTGCTACATGAGCTGAAACGCGTTCGGCATCAGATTGAGGAAGATTAGATTGGAGAGGAAGCCCTTCCTCATCACATACTAGTATTCCCTTAACCCCACGGCGAGCTGCAAGTCGTTTGATGGTATTTTGAAGAATGGTAGGCATACTATATTTATCTGAAGACATTAGATCAATCACTCTCTATCGATTCGCGGTTAATGACATTTTGGTGCTATCACGTTTCACCAAGGCAATTATGATGATCTCAGAATCATAGTCAGGTATAATTTCAACATCTCCCGCCTCGAGTTCCAATCTAATACTTCGTGCAACCTCCTGGGAGATTTCTTGTGAAATATAACGGATTCTACCAACCAAAGACGCCACTTGTGCCGCTACGTTTTCGGTATCTTCTGGAGGAAGACTACTTTGAAGTGGTAAACCATCAGTATCGCTCAATACTGCTCCATAGACACCTTTATGTTTGCCGACGCTATTAATTACTCTTTCTAACGCTTGCTGTGACAGGTATCCTGCTTCATGAGACATGATTGAAATCCTTCTTTCAGACGGATATATCACGGGATCAAGGGTGTGTTTCAAGGACAACCTCAAATATAAGTTAGGGCAACAGATTATAGAAAAATCTAATTCCTAACAGCCGAAATAATGCCATCACACCTACTGGTTCCCATTTTCTCCTGTTTCATCTTAAAACCTTTTGCTTTTAAGTAGCAAGAGATACTTCTTTGGAACCTCAATTGGGCCGTAGCCGCCTTAGTTTGTTTGCACATCAAGATAAATCGAGGATATTGCCAGAGATGAGTGGAAATCCTAGGAAAGGATATTAAATCAACAATATATTTATAGCAACAATCGACACTAACTTAAAGTTACATGGACATCATTTGTTCAACAGCGATGGTACGAGAGGCCTCTGTGGAAATATTATATCGATTTTACAAAAATCAAAATTCATACTGCTGATTTCTAATACATCAATGTGAACAGAGCAAAAAAAACCATATGAACAAGTAACACCCTTGATGTCCCTTATTTGGTGCCCCTAGATGTAATTTACCATTCAAGAATTCATCAAAGGATGAGGATTAATGGAACTCTTTAATTAAAGAGGCAGGCTGGTTGTTCGTAAATAACCACTCCATAAAAAGAACTAGTTACCCTTCATTCCATAATAGCAGGCTTTTAATCTTCGAAAATGACGACTATATCTGGTTAAAAATGTAATGAAACATTATTTTACCGTTTGAACGCTTTCATGCAAATTCTCATATTTTAGCCAAGAATTGGATATGCTCTCAACTAGAATACAGCAAATGAATTTCGAGTGCGATCTTCCGGAATAGGTGAGTATATAAGGAACACGAAAATGAACGTAAATGCCTCAAGGAGGAAATTTGAGTGTCGAATGACAACGAAAACCCTAAAGGCGAAAAGGCTCAAAGAACCCTGGAGCAGATACTAACGATTGTTAAAGCCCTTAAAGATGATATAAACTTATTAGATCACCGGATATCAAACATAGAAGAAAGAATCCAACCAGATCCATCAAAGGAGCCAGTCTATCACGTTGTAGAAATACCTGGAGTTTCTTCGAGCCAAAACAAGCAAAATCCAGGAGATTTCCTGATGAATTTTGAAGGACTTGAAGAACATTTAAAGGAAACCTATCAGACACTAGTCGACTCTAACCAGGCGATGACGGCCAATCAATTGGCGAATCTACGGGGGAGAAAGCGGAGTACAATCAGTGATCATTTAAATCAGTTATTTAAAAGAGACCTGGTCGAAAAATCTCGGCAAGCAAAAGAAGTTCTCTATACTCCAAAAGAATTGAAAGATCTTTACAGCCGTGAATGATTCTTCCTAAATCAATAATGTTTGTTGGAAAGAGGCAGGTGGAGACTTGATGTGCGGAACGTCTATTCGGAAGTATACTTCAATATGGCCTTTCCTAATTCTTCAAAGGCGGCCTGAACGCCCGCTCCCGATTTTGCAGAAGTTTCGATCAAGGGAACACCTAATCGATCTGCAAGGACTTGCCCTTCATCAGTGGATGTAGCTTCTGCACCCTCTTCATCACGGAGATCGATCTTGTTCCCGAGGAGAACCACGGGGACTTTTCGTTCACGTCCGGAATTCGTCCAGAGGTCATTCAACCAATTTTCGCTGTTCTTGAACGTGTGGCGTCGGGTGACATCGTAAACTAAGACTCCACCGAAAATCTTAGTATAATAGGCCTTGACGACATCAGCAAAGACCGGCTGACCTGCTAAGTCCCAGATTTGCCAACGAATTTCTGTAGCCCCGATTGTCGTGTCATAGAGAGCAAAATCGGCGCCCATGGTCGAGAGGTAATCCGATTCGAAACCTTCTCCTAAATAGCGTTTTCGGAGTGAGGTTTTACCAACTGCTCCGTCTCCCACGAGCACTATTTTCCATAATCGTCTATCATCGCTCATTTTCTTATACCTGCTTGTTTATCCTTTTAATTATAATACCGATTTTTCGGCATGAATTCTTGGAAAAATTGATAACGTGTTACCAAAAGTACGTTCCACTCAACTGCACACCGTATATCAAAGAGAGGTGATTTTTAGGAGTTTTTTTCTTCTCAAATGGCGGAATGCCCAAGTAGAGTCTGTTTTCCTTTCATTTTGGGCTTTATAGCAAATTATCTAGTAGATTTATAATATTTTGCAGATTTGGTGGAAATTCTTGGAATTACGGCCTAGGGGCGGAATACATGGTTCTTTGGCTTTAGCGGATCATATTTCTAGCTTTTTAAGACTGAGTTGGCGAGATTCGTTTCACGTACCCCAGTTTTCGTAACGCTTCTAAAGATTGATGTTCAAATTCCTGTTCTCTCTTCGTAATTTTAGCTGCAGTCTCTGGAGAAAGAACATCGGAAATGAAAAGCGCTCGGGCAGTGGGTCGCAATTCCTCAGGAAGATCGAGTATCCCCAATGCATCAAATCGCTGTATTTGAACATAACGAGGGGGGAGCGTACACTCACATAAAGGTTTACCAGTCTCTTCTTCCAGTTGTTTGGCCAAAGAACGGGGATTAATGTTAAGATCTAAGAGAAATTTATGACGAGGATTGTGGGGTGTAGTGAACTCGTATAATAAAAGTTCCTTTGTTTTTGGATCTGAAATGTTCTCTTTTGCATATTGGCGAAAAATTTCCTCCGGATTTTCGTTTAATCGATTTGTCTCTGTCGCGTACGCTAACAATTTTTGGCGTAAGTCGTCTTTTACTGTATCTATATCGAAAATGTACGGTTTAAAGACCTTCTTCACCAGTTCTTTTGCCTGAGCAAACCCTCCAATTCGGCCCGTCTTAGAGAAGTCGTTTATTGCGCTTTCAAATTGATCCTCAAACTGGTAGACAAATTGGCTCAAGAGATTACTTAGGGTCTCTGTTTCAACTGGACTGTAAAGAATTCCAACCACCCGATTTCCTTTCCGCAAAATAATCTTCGTACTACCATTATCAATGCTTCGTAAATCCCATTCACCACGACGCCCAGCTGTTTCTGATACCATCAGTGCAATGCTGTTCAAGGCAGCCGTAATTAGTGCAGGTTGCTTCATTTCGTCTGCAGGTTTTCCAAAGAAGTAATAAAACATGGATTCGCCTGATCTGCGATCTGTAACAAATATTGCGTTGGGAGGTGCTTCTGTCTGATCTTCAAAGGAGACCGGTTCATATCGTTCAGTTTCAGCAAAATTATGGAACAGCCTAGCAAAGTCATGAAAAATGGAATTAACGGGGGAGTGGGGTTTTTCAATGCTAAAAATGCCATCATCAGAGAACATATTGAGATCTGGTAGCCAAGGAATATAATAAAATATAGGATGTCGAAGTTTTCCCCGCAATTCCTCTATTTTCTTCTCATATTGTCCTAGAACAACGGGAGGGTTGGCCATATTTACAATAAGGAAAGTAGGAACCGTTAAGAATGCCAAAAAGTTCTGAATAGTTGATCGGGTCATTTTCAGGCTAGGGCTTTTTTCTGTAGAAATAATCCACACCACATCACTCTGAAGAATGGTGGCCATAGTGATACTGCTTTCTTCCAAATCTACTGGGACAATAAATACAAGCATATCGATAGTATCTTTGAAAAACAAAGCGTTGATCCGGTATTTTACCTGTTCAAGAAGTGATTTTGCAGGAGTTGGGCATCCGAAAGACGGGAGAACGCGAACGAAACTATCCCTGTCTGGATCTTCACTTACAACGAGGGCCTCTCTTACAAGGGTATCTTCTGGGATCTCAGAAATAAAGTCACTGCTAGTAAATGGTGATTTGCCATAACTCTGCAGGCTATATTGAAGTTCCTCTGTGGCAGAAAAATCAACAATAAGAACCCTAAGTCCCGGTTTCAGCTTGGTATAAGCCAAGAATGTGTTTATGGCGATTGTTTTTTTCCCACATCTGGGAGTTCGGGAATAAACCGTGATTACTCGTGGGGGAGACATTTTCTTATCCATTGATCTGATTAAATTCCGATTGAAGGACCATTTTAGGATTTCAAAGAAACCCTCTATTTGAATTGTGGATAAATATTGCATCGTCCCGTTTTACTTCTAAGAATAATGCAAAAACATCTAGGTTATGCTCAGAAGCTCATCGGTGCGATTCGATTTGGTCTAAACCACACATCAATTAGGAATCGAGGTTGGGGGAGGGATTCGCCTATCTTTTTTGTTTGGCAACTAGTTGAATTCATAAATGTATTGAAACTCCCTCCAAATAATGTCACCTAAATTGGCAAAGTTCTTTCACAATTATTTCAGATTCTATTCCAACCAGTAGATTCCAATGTTTACTGGTTAGTGCTCTCAATTTTGGCGTCAGTGGGGACAGCTATATTCTTTCCTCCTAATACAGGATATTTTCTTTTCGAGTAGGTTCACTAAATAAGATCGCGTGACAACCTTATGGCTGCCCCCTTATGTGACTTAAGATAATTAACATGCAATGATCGGATTCAAATGACGGAAACTCAAGATCAACTCCCTGCTATCCAGCTTTCGTTAGACGAGGTAGGAATTACGGATTTTCAGACGCAAATTTCGATTACGAGGGGAACCAAAGTCTATCACTACACTGTTACTGCCAGTGTAGTCATTGATCTTCCCCCTCACCGTAAAGGTGCACATATGTCACGCATTGTCGAAAGTATCTCTGAAATTTTGGCGAGTGAGACTCAAACATACTATTCCTTAGAAAAAATGTCCGTACAAGTACTTGAAAGATTGAACAAACGACATCCGTTTGAAAATGGATCAATCCGTCTTGAGTTTGTTTTCTTCTCTACTCGTATAACACCTGTTTCAAAACTAGAATCCATTGAGCATTATAACGCTACTTTGACAACTTGGTGGAATCAAGGTAATATATGGCATGAATTGACCCTTGGGACGTATGGAAGTACTCTCTGTCCGCATGCCTTGTCTCAGAGTACAACCCACCACACTCATATTCAGCGGGCGTATGCCGAAGTTCAACTACGAGGTAAGACAGCAGATATTCCAGATATGGAAGATCTGTCTAAATTACTGGACCAAAGTTTTTCGGCGCCAACCTATTCCCTCCTCAAGGCAGAAGATGAACAATGGGTTGTGAATGAGATGTGGAAAAATCCCTTGTTTGTCGAGGATGTTACTCGTAACCTGTTGGAACTTGTTTCTACCCAATTTGCGGATAGAGCTCTCGAAATTAGAGCAAAAACCGTCTCACAGGAATCAATTCATAAACATAACGTTCTATCAAAAGGCAGCTGTAAAACCAACTAGTGAAAGAGGATTCATTCCTATGAAATTAGCGGCCAGAGTCTTTCTTCCTGCCAAATACCGTATCACGAAATTTCCTAGCAGCGGATAAGACACCAATTCCCTCAACTGCTTTTCTTCCCACACTTACGGCAATATCTGTTTTAGAGATTTCTCCTGATTTGATTTTCTCCATGTAGCTCACAAGATCTTCGTAGGGGGGTAAAAAGTCAAAACGATATATATCGACCTCCCAATAACCTTTACCACGTTGAATCTTGTAGATAAGGATCACAATAAGGAGGATAAATACCATGCTAGCCATTGTTAGATCGTGATAGATTTCAGAAAAGCTAGCGAGACCTCCGAAAAGGTCGGTCCATGCAGTTGCCATTCCACTCAAAACTTGAAGCTGGACAAGTTGAAATCCGAGGGCTAATCCCAAATAGATTAAGACAACACCTTCGCCGCCTACAAATCCAATGAATCGTCCAATACGAAATGGATCCTCGGTTTTTGGATCCGTTGTCTCGCTCCCTTTCATTTTGATACGTCTAGAGATGTTCTGGGCACTGTAAACCAAGGAAAAAATTACCATGAAATAATCGAAACTGGTTACAATGTTTTCTGACCCACTAACGGAGGTAAGAAAGATCATAATTTGATTAGGTAGGCTCACCAGGAAAAAGAACCCGAGGGACGTATTGAAAACATCATCCCCGGTAATAAATCCTTGGACAACCAGGATAACCAAAACTGCTAATCCAAGCCCAATAATTCCTAAACCGATGTAGCTAAGCCGCGCCTGGTCAATCCCAATCCCTAGCATGATTACATTCCAAAAGATAGAAAGAACCGCTATAAGAGTCATTATTCCAGAAAAAATGGATTTACGATCTGAACTTGGTTTACCAAGGAATAGGATGCTGCCAGTGATTTTATTGGCAAATAATCCCTTAGCAAATGCAAAAGACGCCAATGGAATCAGAAGAGTCCAACTGAAAAAGGTTATCAATGGAATGAATTGTAGGAACGCATTTGAAATTGGTTGCAGCTCATTCATCTGTTCTGTCAGGAAAAAAAGGGCCTGAGCAATAATTACGACGACTATTAATAAAGCAAACCTGATTGAGGTACTGAGTTTCTTTGAGAACAATCCTGCCAGAAGGAACCCAATGACGATACTAATCTGAAAAGAAACAATGAATTCTAGTACTTCGGGGGTTAAAATTGTGGAATCTTGGTCTTGGAACATAATGACTCCCGTTGTAATCAGGGAAGTGATGAATAGTACAATTGAAAATAAGATTAATCTACGTGATAAGAGAATACGGATTCCACCGAAGATGGTTGATTTTAAATAGTCCCAAAAGGCTTTTTCTACATAGCTCACACTGTTTTCCTCCAAATAAACGGGATTGTTGTACTTATCGTGATGGAATTATCATTTCGGAATGCCCATAAACGTTTAGGGGGGGAGTTTTTAAGCCTTAAAAATATCTTGGGGGAGGAAGAAGAACAGATCACCATGTAAAAGAGGATAGCCATGCACCTGAAAGAGTTATCTAAACGAGTAGATGAGTTCATTATGCATCATGGAGGTTATTGGAATCTTCCATGGATGCTGGCAGCCCTGACAGAAGAATTAGGAGAACTTTCACGAGCAGTTCAAGCTTACGGAGGCCTGCGAGTAACTCCTGACCCCCTCGCTAATCAAAAAACGCGGCATACGAAGGGCGCTCTCCTGGAAGTGGCAGAAGAATGTGGAGACCTTTTATTCGCACTATTATGTCTCACGAATTCACTTGGGATTAGCTTAGAGGACGAGCTCCTTAAATCGTTAGAAAAATATTCCACCCGTGTTGGTCCTTAAGATACTAAAAAGTCGGACAATTACCTTCAACAGAAAAGGGAACCCGTGGTCTGGAGAGAAGATCTGCCGAAATCTTTATTATTTTATAGAACAACTCGGAGTTCATCATCGACATCTTGGAAGGATGAAAAAATGGCAAGTGCAATCAAAATAGTTGCTGGATTATTCATATTGATTATTGGCCTCCCGATCGTCCTCGCGGGAAGTGCCATCCTTTTAGTTGTTCCCATCTTCACTGATAGTCAAGGCTACTTTATGACTTCATCAATAGACGTTGGTCCATTTGACGGGTATGCCGCTGTTCGTGTTGATATACCATTAGATAATGTTCAAGTAGGAGTCGGTATTGATCCATCAAACTTCCTTACGCTAAAGATGAATGCTCGGGACGTAAACGGCAATGATGTATTTGCGGGGATACTACCCGCATCTGAAGCCAATGATCTACTGGCGAGTGTAAATTACATTCAAATTACAAATCTAAGATTCCTTGAAGATTTCGAATTTGGATCGAGGCCTACTGCAACGATAGAAATGAATACAGTATCAAATACCACAACTTGGGCTGCTCCTGACCCCGATTCGGTTAATTGGCTGCTAAAGGATACGGATCAAACATTTGAGTGGGCGCCTACATTAGAAGCCCTTTCAGGCGGATCTCTTGCAGTCATTATTATGCATGCCAATTATAATACCTTCGATAGCCAATTAGCTAGTCATGTGCAGATCTCTTTCAGTATTGGCGCCCGAGTACCTATTGTTGGAGCCATAGGATGGATCTTAGTGATAATAGGAGGGCTATTCACATTACTTGCGGTTATAGTTCTATGGAGTGGAATCCGCAGCAAGAAAACTCACCCTCAACGGGTTCGCTACTATTACGGAGCCCCTGCACAGAGGGTGGAACCGATAGCTAGGGTGGAACCAAAGTATCAACTTCAATGTAGCAATTGCGGATCGCTAAACGAACCTGATAGTGCCTTTTGTTCGCAATGCGGTGAAATTCTGCTCTCGGAGGATCGGACAACTGTAGACAAAATGATCACAGAAAAGAAAATTGAAGTATTTGAGCCCACGGGTGAGAAGCTCGTTGTAGCCGATGGATGGTCTCGGTTTTGGGCCTGGTTAATCGATCTCTTTATCGTTGGTGCCGTCGCAAATACCTTGACCTTTCTTTTCTTCTTCGGAATTAGAGATTGGTCCTTATGGTCTTCTGGACCCCTCTTCGTTTCTTTTACCCCAACATCAATATTCATGTTTCTGTATTTTTTGTTTATGGAAACTTACTACGGTCAGACCCTCGGTAAAATGATAGTCAACTTGGAAGTGGTTGCTGAAGAAACAGGTCAGCGGCCGACTCCTGGTCAAATCGCTCTATCTGCGTTAGGAAAAGCCTTCTTTTTGCCCATAGATGTTATTCTGGGTTGGTTTGTCAAGGATAAGGATCAAATCCCCGATCTTGAGCAAAGAGCCACTCAAAAGTGGGCACGCGTAGTAGTAGTTCGTAAACAACAGCAAAAGGATGCAAAAGTTCGATTTGTCTCCAGTAGAGTCGCGTAACTCGATTCTACTCCTTTTTTCCATTTTTTAAAGGTTTTTGAGCTGGGAATCGTTAGGGTGCTCTTTTTGATTCATGAGAATTTCATGAGATTCGTTTAGAACACGTAAGTACCCATCAAATTTTAGCAGGGCTTGGGCCTCGTTATAGGTTGCCCAATGCAAATCTGAATGTTCCGAAGAGAGTACAACGTCTTTAGAATTAAAATGGACAAGAAAAAAGACCACTTTCTTAACAATAGTCTTCTTTCCACGTTGAGGAAAGTAAATAGAATCACCAATGAGCCGTTTGACAATTTGAAATTGCGATTGTCCGGTCTCTTCCCGAATTTCCCGGATTGCTGTCTGTTCGTAAGATTCACCTTCGATTTGACGTCCCTTAGGGAAAGCCCAATAGGGATGTGGACCATTGTGCAAAACTAATAAGTATAACGGTTCTCCATCCTTTTTAAGGTAAAAAGGAACCCCTCCACAGGAAATTTCATCAAACGCAGACGAGGAATCCGCTATGGTAGTCATATTAAACCCAATTGTTTAGGATCCGAGCATATTTAAAAAGCGAACCAAGTAACACGGACTTACAAGGAGGTCTTATTGTGGACACTAACGATCCCAAAAGATACCGAGCTATCTTAAAAAAGGAAAATCCGGAAACTGACATACATAATGAAGAGGGGATGTTATATTTTCAGAAGAAGAATCTATTATTTAGTCCTAGTTCTATGGATCCCTTAAAAGAGCGTGTGTATCAATTTGGGGACTTGATCGATGGTCAAATCGGTTCAGTTCGTGACGGATTAAGACGAAAAAAAGTTGCTGTGCTCCAATTCGCCAAGAAAAGTGCAAAGGTAGCCGTATTCCTCGAACCAATTGATATCACACCCGAATACCTCCTCCAAGAAATAAATCAGCATCAAGAAGATATCAGGAAAAATTCACTCCCAGGGATTGTGGGTACGCTAATAGAAAAAATCGGAAAGGAAGGACAAAAGATTGTACGAGAAGTAGGGGCAGTACTAGAATCAACATCTCGCGAACTAACGCAACTTACTCAGGCAACAGCACAATTCATCAAGGAATCAACCCAAGCGGCAAATCTATTGGATAGTGAATCAGAATGGAGCGGTAAAGATACAATCAATCTTGATCTTTCCGAAATTGATGAGATTCTAAAACGATCTTTATCATCAGGTAAACTCGATGCCATAATATCGGGGCTTATGGCTAAGGCATTGCTATCCGCCAAAGATCAGCGGTATAAAGAGGCAAGAAATGCCCTTAAGATTGCACGGGACGCTGCCGAGAGTGCTGAACTAAATGAATACACAGAACTAGTCGAGGAGAACTTGAAAGAGCTTGACTCGGTTGAAGCTACGGAGAAGTTTAATCCGCATTTGGACGAAAAAGCTCTGAAATACGCTAGTGAGGCTCGTGACATTGTGGCAGATTGGGAATCGACAACCGAAGAGACTGAAAAAGATCCTATATAGTACAATTCTTGTCATTTGCATTGTAAGTGGATTGACTGTTCAATTAAGAGCGAATGATCCGCCTTATCATAATAAGTCAAGACTACAGGGCAATCTCCCCAATGATTTCAAGTTTAATCAATCTTATGCATTTGAACTTGTCAAAAAGCAAGTAGATCTGGGACCTCGTTATCCTGGGTCAACCGGGATTGAGAAAGTTCGAAGATTAATTTGGACGGAACTCCTCAATCAACAGGAATGGAGCGTGATTTACCAAAATTTTTCGAAAATTTGGATTGATGGCCAAAATATTACAATTGTTAATGTGATATGCC
The DNA here is from genome assembly GCA_048882505.1 of Candidatus Thorarchaeota archaeon. GTDB lineage: Archaea > Asgardarchaeota > Heimdallarchaeia > Hodarchaeales > Hodarchaeaceae > Hodarchaeum. Next base: position 262,641 of record JBHLRO010000002.1, on the reverse strand, counting down.
TCCCAAAGGATTTCAATGATTCTGAGGAGACTTTCATCTTATTAGCTCATTATGACACGAGATTATGGGCTGATGCAGATCCTGATCCTCAAAAACGAACACAACCAGTTCCAGGTGCTAATGATGGGGCCTCTGGTGTAGCTGTAAGCTTGGAGATCGGTCGTGTCCTCGTTAAATACAACATTACTAACTTTATGCTATTGTTCGTTGATGCGGAAGACCAGGGTAACATTGGAGGATGGGATTGGATACTAGGAAGCGCCCACTTTGTAGAATCTGAGGAGTTCAGACGATATGATTTCTCGTTTGGTATCCTCCTTGACATGGTTGGAGCCAAGGGAGCAACTTTCTCGCGAGAAATATACTCTGATACACATTCAAAGGATTTGGTTGAAACCGTGTGGAGCACCGCATCTACGTTAGGATATTCTAATTATTTTCTTAATGTCACTGGACGATCAATCAAGGACGACCACATTCCATTTTTGAACAAGGGAATTCCCGTAATAGATATTATTGATGATTTCTCGGTCCGCTATAAATCGTGGCACACAACATCGGATGATTTGTCTCAAATAAGCCCTGTGACCCTTGGTGTTGTTGGCCGGACCTTGGAAGCGGTATTAGTCCAAAATCTTAATGGGACAAGGTTTACTTACCATTCACCTTTTCTAACATTCGGTGGCGACATTTTGCTAGAAATATCCATACTTGTTACCCTACTCGGTCTTCGAAGAGGTAAGAAATCTGATGAAGAATAACTTCTAAAAAGATTCTTTTTCCCTATATAATTTCCATTCATACCAAAAAGTTTATTTTATCATTTTTTAATAAAATGGGGTCTAAATGTCCATGAAAAAAGTCCTCATTCCCTTTTCAAAGGAAAAAACACACACAAAATATTCCTGATGAAGAATTCCATAAATTTGGAGTTTAAAAATGAATTATTCAAAAAATACTAGACGATGAAAATCATGAAATCTCATCTGGACACCCTTCTGCAAAAGAAGAATCAAAAATCCCAGAATAAGCAGCAACAATTGCCAGGTAAGGAAGTATGCGAGAACGACTTAATCTCGTTGTATTGTATCCGTATCCACGATGGACTGTGTCTCTTTGCTCATCATTTTCAGCTTGCCCGAATTGCACAGCTACACGAACCACAGCTAATCGGCATGGGATTCACTGCCATAACCCGAATGCTTCGTGAAGTGGTCGATAGCAAAGGCCACCTAAGATATATTGACTTCTTTACAAAAAAAGTCATAATTGAAGAAAACCAGCAGCAACAGTTCTTGACCGTCCTTATCACAACAAGGGATAATCCATTCGTTAGGAAAAAACTCCGGAAATTTACCGAGTGTTTCGCTCAAATATTTCAGCTTCAACACCAAATAAATCTCAGGAAAAACTATATCTCAAAGGAGGATTATGCCCTTGCATCTGAATTCGTGTCCATTATATTTTCAAACAACTCAAACCGCATTTTGAACCTTTTTCCATTGATTTTCGATTCTATACGAACGGAGAAGCCAATTTGTATGGAAGAAACCAAGATCGTGGCATCATCTAGTCCAACGCCGCCAGTTAATATCAAAAAGAACATTTAAACTGGGAGGAATTTAGGGCCCAACTGTACATAAGGGATGAGAACCATTCCTAATGCAGAAGGAATAGAAGTCTTTTTTGACACTAGTTAAATAGATAATAGCCATTAAGTATTTATCAGAAACACAATTTTTTCTGCATTAAAGAAGAATAGTGGAAATGACGACATTTCACCTAAAACACCGATGAAAAGCAGTATAATCTCTGATAGACAATGTAGCGTGCTAGATATTCACTTAATGAAGGTTAAAATATGAATGCATCAAAGGAAAAAGATGATCAAATCACATTTCGCCCTCTAACCACAGCAGATATTGATGCCATGATCGAGGTTGATGAAAAAATCGTCCAAAGAACGCGATCGTCACTCTTTCGAGAAAAGTTAGAGGAACAGATTTCTAAGTACGGTGATGAATCAATGGGCGCGTTTAAAGGTAACCGGCTCATTGGTTACATTCTGGCGGAAACAAAGGTATATATCTATGGATCTGACGATCTTAGTGCTTGGATCACTCTTTTAGGGGTAGATCCCGACTACCAGGATCATGGAATAGGAACGACTTTAACCCGAAGAATGATAGAATATTTTATTCAGAAAGGAGTCAAAAAGATCAGAACAATCGCATATTGGAGCTGGGGAGATTTGGTGGAGTTCTTTAATTCTGTTGGGTTTAAACTATCAGATTATCTTACCTTAGAGCTGAACATTGGATAAACTAGCTAGGAAAGAAACGAACATGGAAGAATTCAACCCACGACAGAGCAAATTTGAAGTATTCGGGGAAGAAATGTTGGAAAAAGTTGTAAAGAAGAGCGGGAATAGTGGACGTGTTTATTTACCTCCCCATTGGATTGGGTGCCGTGTAAAAATAATTAGAATGGATCCCATTACTAGAAAACGCGGATCAGAAGATTGAGGTCTTTTTACTGAGATGAATCAGTGTCTGATTAGGATTTTTGTGAATCAGGTGGCATTTGCTTCAGTTTGACTTTTTTCTTTTGAAGCAAGGCGGTTGCGTTGTCCCGTAGTTCTGAAGCCATGATTCCTGCCTCACGATATAGGACATTAACATCTTCCAAATCGAAAAACAGATCATCAGCGAGCCATTTATGTTTTCGGAATTCGTACAACGAGATACCTGCAATTTGGGACTCAACTGATGGGATCTGCCGCTGCACTATATCAGCGAGTTTCTTCTTGGAAATCGATTGAAGCTGTTGAAAAGCCTCCTCGATAAATACTTTACATGCGAGGAGGTTCGTCTTGATTTTGGCCAATTCCTCCTTACAGTTAGCGAGAATAGGAGCCTTAATCTCCATCACCCTCTTTGCTATGAGTTCATTATCTACATTAAACAAATAATCTTGCAGATACTGGATTAGCAAGGGCTTGTCATCTTTCGCTGCTTTCGCCACCTCAGACACGATAAGGTTGACAGGCAGTTTTACCAGTGAGGCAATAACCTTACTTTGGACATCTACATCACTATCTTTAGATGCACTTAGAAGAGGGAGTACGCTGTCACCATCTTGTATTTTACCGAGCGCTTCTGCGGCATTAGCACGAGTTTCTTTGTCCGGGTCTCGTAACCGTGAAATCAATATTGGAGTGGCCTGAGAGTTTTTAAGTTCTCCAAGGCTCCAAACCATGGCGCGCTTTGCGTATTCATCCTTTTCGTTATTTAACGCGCTTATAAGGGGATCTACCGCTTGTTTCACTTGAAGAATACCTATTGTTCGGGCGGCATTTTCACGAATCTCTGACGTTTCTTGATCTTGTAATGCATTTATCAAATCGGACCCCGCTTCGGAGGCCGCAGCACCCATTACTCCCAGCTGCTTTGCAACCATGGCACGAAAATCGGGATCTTGGTCACTTCTAAGATATTTGATTAATTGTCTAACCGAGCTAGGATTAGCAATTTCTCCAAGAGCTTCGACCGCGCCAAATCTCACTGTCCAAAAATCTATCGAAGGATCAAGCGCGTTGAGAATTTTAGGGATAGCCATCTGTGGATTGCTTTTTCCAAGAGCTATGAGTTGATGTATTGCAGATGACCGTATCAGGAGTTGTTGACTCTCCAATGCTCTAAGCATCACATCACAAAGTGCATCATCTGGTAGTTCCTGATCATCGGGGATCTGCATTATTCTGCGCAAGGCAGGATCCATTGTTCCATCTTCATCTGGACTCATTATCTTAACCACGTCGCTATGTTCTCTTTTGTAACCTGAGGAATTTTTGTCTAATTAGATAAGATATTTTCATCCTTACCTTGACGTAAATTTAGGCTAAAAAAACCAGGGAAGTTACTTCATCAGTTAAACTCCATTATTACCCAATACGGATCTCTACTGTTTGCTGTTTTGTACGGATTCTAGAAGAGAGAAATCGACCTTCCGCAGAGGATAGCTCCAGCATCAGCGGGTTATTAGACCAGGAACAACGAATGGAGGCCCCTTCAAAAGAACGGTCTGAAAATTCCGGGTTACCCCTCATTGTTACGGGATTTTGAAATTCAAGTAAACCACTTTCCCCTTTTTTGATTCTGAGGTAAAAGACGGATAAGGCGATTCCCCTTCGCATCATAGAAGAAACGTTCTCTTCAACCTCAATTTGCTTGTTATCAGAATGCCACGAAATTCGAGCTCGAATCCGGCGTGGTTCAGGCTGTTCTATACTGATGAATTTCATCCCCGTGATAAAGAAACCAGTCCGATCCCGTCCACCATCATCGTCTTTGAGGCCCTTCACGTTCAGATGACTTTCATTTGGTTCTATTATTGGATAAATTTCGATCTTCTTTACTTCGTCGATTTGAGTCATCTAAGACCTCCACTATCATCTAATTTTCTGAACAAAGGCTTCGACATGATCCAACGCTTCTTCCATTATTTCAATACGAGGGAGTACGACTGATCGGAAATGCTTTACACCTAACTCTCCGAAACCACTCCCAAAGACAAAAAGAACCCCAGTAGTACGAAGAAGTTCCAGGGCAAACTTTTGATCATCAATATCTTTTTCAATTCTTGGAAATGCATAAAATGCGCCCTTAGGGGGAGATACAGAAAGTCCGTCAATGTCATTAATCCGTTTTGTGAAATAATCTGATCTCTGTTTAATTTTTTTGATAAACTCTGGAACATGGCTCATTTCCCGATTTAGAACCTTACTAACAGCTACTTGCATCGGTGTGCTTGCACACAGCCTAATTCTTGATTGTTTTGCCAGCAATTCCCAAAATTCCTCGAATTGAGCTTGATCATCCCGTAGGGTCACCCAACCCAGCCGCCATCCTGGTGATAGAAGGGTTTTTGAAATACCATTCAATTCAAGGACGGGAATCTCGGTTAATGACGCTACAGAGCGAAACGAGCCCTCAAAGGTGAGAAGATCGTAAATCTCGTCCGATATAACTAATAAGTTATGTTCTCCGGCTAAATCAGTTATCTGTTTTATGACCTTGGAGGAATAGACCGCACCAGTAGGGTTATTTGGATTTATAATAAGAATCGCCTGGGTTTTTTCATTGATTTTCTTCGCAATATCATCCACATCGGGTTGCCATCCTTCAATTTCTCGTGTATAATATTGGATTGGTACAACATTGTGGAAACGAAAATAGGACAAGTATGACGGATATAGGGGGGAAGGGACCAATACTTCTGTTCCAGGTGCCAAACTGGCGGCAACAAATGAAATCGCTTCAGACACTCCGGTGGTTACTAACACATGATCAGAGTCTAATGACGTCCCCCAGAGTCGTTTTTGTCGCAAGACGATTTCCTGTCTTAATCTAGGATCTCCCGCGGAGTCGCTATAGTAATTTGCATTATCTTCCTTAACTGCGCGAACTAGAGCCTCTTTCAAGAAATCAGGAGTGTCAAAGTCAAATTTATTCGGATCGCCAATATTGAAATAGTATAACTTTATGCCTGATTGTCTCTCAACCTGTTTAGCAGAAATCACAATATCCCGAATCGCATATTTAATATTGGAAGCATTAGGTGAGAGTTTCAAGAAAAGATCTTCCTGTATTGGTTATTAAGGAAAGAATACGTCGTACGTTCTCGTTCTGAAAATTTAGTCTTCTTTCTTAAAAATTTAGTCTAAATAGATAAATCAACTTTGGCAGCATTGCCGGTTTTTTTAACTATAAATACAAAACAATTTTTAGGAGAGCCTAGGAAATCATAGAAATGTCTATTCTTTTTGAAACAGGTGTATAGTTTGGCAGCAACAGATGTCGCATCGTTATCTGTTCTCATCTCCTCTCTAGTTGAACTCGGCGCGAAAATTTGTGTTCTTTCAGATATAAACGGATTACCAATCGTTACTCGCTCACGTATTGAGACTGAAGATGCGGAAATCGCTCTCAGCGCGTTGAGCAGCCTCGTGGTCTCAACAGGTGATACTATAGCTCGAGAATTGGATGGAAGTTTTGTTAATATGACTGTAAGAACATCTGGTGGCCTTTTACTGTCTAGCGTTATTGATGCAGACCCAAAAGTAATGTTGACAGCCATAGTCGATGAGAATCTTGAGACCACCATTATTCACGAAATGCAACGTCTTCATCCAATCATCTCCAATGCGATTGAAGGAATTGCCATCGAAATCAAGGAAAGGGAAAAGTTCCAACGTCCTGATGAGAGGAAAATCAATGCCTTTTTTGAATCCTTTACCGAGAAGATCGAACAGGCGGATCAACCAGCCGTTCTAGCAGGTATTATTCGGGCTCAGAAGGAAAACTTGTTCACATTAGTGAATTCCGGAACAGTTTCTTATGAAATGAACAGATTCGCCCTAAAATTAGAAAAATTAGTTCGCGACAAACAAATTGACCCCGAAAGTGTCTTAAATATTAAACAGGCTATTAAGATGGCTATTAACGATTGGAAAAAACGATTAATGCCCGAATGATCTTCAAAAGCATGAATTCGAATAAAAAAACGGAAAAATCTGTGAATCACACGATTTTTATTATAAGTCCTGTGTTTTGAAAGCCACTTTTTGATTCACTTCTAGACCATTCGAATGTCTTGGGAAGTCAACTATTTACATATCGAGGAACACAACACTTCATCAACTCGTCTCAACCAAGCTGACGCGGTCATATGTAAGTGGGAAATCAATGAACAGAACAGTATGTACGGCTCTATTTTCGCAAAAAACCGGATGTTTTATATCTAAAGGCTTATATAATTCTGGTGAATAAATCTATACACGGAAAGGAAAGGCTTACTGCCTGGAATCTATTATGATTACTGCACCCGCCTTTTCTTTCACCTTTTCTCCATTTTTCATCGGAAAAGGGGACGAGTGAGGCGGTATAGGCCAATAAGGAGTGAAAGGATTTAATATCACCATTTACATTCATATAGCTTTCGCTCCCGAAGTTTACGGATGGCCTATAAAGGGCCATTGAATATGGGAACACCGCTAGAATTAGATCTAGAACATAGGACATATTCTTGCCTAAACATCAAAACTTAACCATTCTATACTTCATAGGGGATTAATCTGTCATAAAGGCATGAAGATATTATGAATCACCCAATTAAAGCACAACGTGGGAAGATAAATTGGTCATTCTTTTATAGCATTATGTAGCGGAAAACCCTTGGACAAAATTCATTATCGTATCTGCATTTTCAGGTGGTTCGATTTGAGTGGCGCAATTAGGACAAACTAAATAATCCACGGTAGTCGATTTTCCCCAGAAAGAGATTTTGTAGGTCCCTTGCCAATAATTACCACCACAATCACATTGGATTTCCGGATTCTCTGTAAATCTAGTATCCATCTGTCGTATTTGACCAATGGCTTTCCGCATGTAAATCGTAGGATTCCCAATACGGTGTAATGGTTCAGTTTCAAATCTAGTCTCCAAAAAGGTTATTTTTGTTATCTCAGGATATTGGACTTCAAAGTTTTCTTGAAGTAAAGTTGGAGCTAAGATTCCCGTTGAAACAAAAATGAAATGTATATTCTCCAGCTCTGCAGCTCGGATCCCATCTAAACTTTCCCGTAAGGACTTGTCTTCAGGAAAATGGGCTATTAACTCGTCAGATTCGACTGATTTTACCAGAGTCAGCGTACTATTGGAGTCCAGGGTCAAAATATCAGCTATAACTCCGTCAATGAGGGATAATAATGGTTTTATATCACCTCGACCAGCCAAAGGTCCAGAAGTCCGTGATAGCACGTGATGTGCGATTCTATGTCCATTAGATTTCAACCAATCAATTATAATACGTAGATACAAGAAACGCTTGTGATCTTCTGGTGAAATTTGGGAACCAGCCATCCTTTTCGCCACCTTCTGTACCTTTAGGAAACATCAATATGATTAATTGGTTTCATATTAATATTGGTTTGCGTTTCGAGTTAAATTCGGGCGAATAATGGTGTCGGATCTAAAACGAGTCCTGTGCGTTGGGCGTGAAGTTGGACCAATAGTGTATCTCCTTAAAAAAACCATGCCCAACCTCCAAATTGGCGCGATAGATGTTCTTGGAAATGCAGACACACGACGATATGTTGACTGGGCCTTTTCGGTTGAGAAACAAGTGATCAATAAATCCTTATGGCGACTCAAACACCGAAGTCTCGAGGAATACCTCTATGAACTTACTCAGGTCATGTTGGAAGAGATTTCCTTTGACTTAGTGATTCCGTCTTCTCCACTTCAAACTAAATTGCATTATTTGGAGCGTTTTTCGAACCAAATCGAAGTCTTCATGCCAGAGAGATCTACATTAGAACAGACGAGTGATGCCTTCAAATTTATAAACAATCTTAGCGTTTGTTGTCCAACTTTTTTTCGTTCTTTGGATAAGGAAATCTCTGCCTCAGAAATATCACATGACAGTTTCCCTGGTGTTTTCATCACGAAGGTCGGCAGTTTTTTCGTTAACGAAAAGACTGCATTAGCAGAAATATATCCCCGAAATCTGAAAGGATTTTATCTAACAACGTCTCAGATTCAAAGTGCTTGCTTTTTGGTTTCAGGATCCAAGATCCAGTTTATGGGAGTTCAAACCCTCAAATCCCCTCATCAACACGCTTTATTTCCTGATTTTCTAGAACAGAACAGTCTAATCCCCTATTCGGGATTAAAAGGGCCATCCATTTTAGCCATCAAGCAAGCTGGCGAGAATATAATTCAAAAACTTGATTTAACCGGAATAATCACCCTTTATTTTTATAATTCATCGCGTCAACCCGTACCCATTTCCTGTAATCCATTGCCTGATGAGAATTTTGGTTTATGGGCAAGAAAAAACCCCCGCTTAGTGATCAAATTCATGACAACATCACTGAAAACATTGGACCGAGCTCAGTTAACCTTAGATTATGCTTATCGAATCCCAATCCATTCTAGGCATCCATTGCAAGTTCCCTTCCTTCCAGAAGAGATTTCTAATCAGAGAAATCTCGCAGGAGTATTATCACACCCCGAATATCCCATATGTGTAATATCGGGTTCAAAAACATCGCATTTTGAAGCGAAAGAGCATAGAATGCAATCTTTATTGAAGATGACACGAATTTTGGAACCCAACTCTCAACATTCGGCTGCTGGGATTCAATCAAACTGAAAACGTCTTAATTGTTAATCTTCCAAGGTTTAAGCTTGAAACGATCGGAAAAATCTTGGAATCACAATTCTACTACGGTAATCAGAGGCACGAGTTCGATTAAACGTTTTTAATGCCAACTTGCATAGAGGAAAAACATCTTAAGTGCGCGCACTCTCCTTTTACTATCCTATTTAAAAAAAACCGAATTGGGCAAGGATCCGCTCACGGTTCTTAAAACGTGGATATATGGTATGGTATTTTTGAAAGATTTTTCTTTTCTAAGACGAAAAGAGTTCTTCCTCTTTTGTTTCGCATTGGTTACCTTGGCTTACTTTCAATTAGCTTTTTCTCTAACGAGAAATCCCAGTTCTGTTCAACCTGTCCTGATAATTGAGAATGGCCCTCTAGAAACAATAGGGGTATTTTTGCCGCTTTTTACTGTCGTTTTTCTTTTTTTCCAGCATAAAAAGTCTTATTCGCAATCATGGATCCCCTGGATCAATTGGGGCCTAATTGGAGGAATTTTATTACTAATGATAGTTCTGTTCCCCAATCCTAGTCTTTTCAGTGATTTCGATGATATTTCCGGCGAATCTAACGCGACAACACCCGATGATACAGAATTTAATGAACCTATTACTGTTGACCTGCCAGAACAGAATCCTTCTCTGGATAACGCTTCCGGAGATTTTGTAAGCATTTCTAATTTGATTTTTGATCTCGTAAAAGTGATCTTTTGGGGTGTTCTTCTCCTTCCACTTCTTATTCTATTCTTGGCAAGAGGCCAAGAATCCGAGGACCAACTGTCTGAACCTGAGGAAGAAACATATCCTGCTTATAGAACAACAGAACATCTTGCACAGTCAATCTTAGATTATTACTATAGGGCTTCAAATACACTTGAAAAACGAGGCGCCGATGATTCCGTTACATTAACTCCTTCTGAATTTACTAATGACGTAATAAGGAAGAAATTATCCCTTCCTCCTGTCATTTCAAACCTAACATCTCTATTTGAGGAAGCAAAATTCTCCCAACATTCGATGGGGCAGGGGCATGAACAACAAGCAAAAGATTTGTCGAATTCTATCATTTTTCCTTCGTTTATGACAGAGAGTTCTGAATCTACACAAATGGATAAGCCAACTGAAACCAAAACGGGGAGAAAAAATGGATAACTTCACTGATCTTCAAAAGCAGATTGAATTATCTCTACCATTTATATTAATAATAGTTTTTTTCCTTTTATGGAGAGCACTTAACTCATATTGGATCAAGGAACTTACCCCCGTCACTCGTGATTTTCAGAGAGGGGATGTGGAATATTTTCGGTCATCTCGGCCAACAAGTGAAACCTATGACAATTTTTTGCATTTAGCACATTGTAGTTCTGAGAACAAGGTCGAAACGCTCAGTTTAATCGTCTCAAAAATCGCAAATGAGTATCTTTCTGAGCAAAAATCCCAACTGAGCCCAAGCCTCAATCTCTTGATGACAAATCCCCATAATTGGTTAATTCATAATTATTCGACCATCGCACCTTCAAGTTCATCTATCAAGCAGCGAGGACAACTAGTCCGTGATCATTTCCATAGGGAGTTTATACAGATTCTAAATGAGCTAGAACAGCTTTTATGACTTAACAAAAGTAAATGGAGAATGGTCTAACATGTTAAAAATCGAAGAGACAGCGAGCCAATGTGAAAACATACTAAATGCAATAAAAAAACATATTATTGGAAAAGATGAGGTCTTACGTCAAGTTATGCTTGCTCTGCTTGCGGATGGACACATTTTGTTTGAAGACTATCCAGGACTAGGGAAAACAATGATATGTCGCTCATTCGCAAACGCACTTGGTTGTGATTTTAGGCGAATACAGTTTACTCCAGATTTATTGCCCCAGGATCTTACCGGCGCGGAAATATATAACCAAAAGACCAATGAGTTTGAGTTCAGTAAAGGCCCTCTATTTACTGATATTATTCTCGCAGATGAAGTGAACAGAGCAACACCCAAAACTCAGAGCGCGTTGCTAGAGGCCATGGCCGAATATCAGATCTCAGTAGGAGGAATCACCTATCCCCTAGTTGCAGAAAACAAACCATTTTTGGTGATCGCAACCCAAAATCCCCTCGAGTTAGAGGGAACCTTCGCTCTGCCAGAGGCACAGATAGATAGATTTCTAGCAAAAATCAAGGTTGGCTATCCTCCGAAAGGGGCAGAACGCATTATATTGACAAATCGAATCAAGAGGAAGACAAAATCCTTTGAAGTTGAACGTATAACAGACCGCACTACTTTTTGGAAAATGCAAAGAAGTTTGGAGCTAGTTCATGTTTCTGATGAAATTAAAGAGTACATTGTTGAAATCGTTCATCAAACACGTGAACTTCCACGCATAAAGGTCGGTGCCAGCCCACGAGGTTCTCTAGATCTGATGGCCCTTTCTCGAGCAAATGCAATGCTTAATAACCGAGACTACGTCATTCCTCAGGATGTGAAAGACCTCGCCGTAATAACACTAAGTCACAGAATCATTTTGGAGATAGGTACTTGGTTATCTGGAACCTCCGCTGATATCATGATTGAAAAAATTTTATCAAAAGTTAGGGCCCCACGAAAGGAGTAGAATGCTCTGGCTAAAACATTTCGTTTGGTAAATATGTTCACGATCGCACTTTTCTTTCTTGTTTTAACCGTTATATATGGAATATGGCAATATATCGGGATAATCTTACCCCTTACCATATTTTTTTTCTATTCCCTTGCTTCTCCAGTGGTTATGATTGATAATATTCGGGTGAATCGCTCGATTTCACGATTAAAAACAGAAGAGGAAGGTGATCCTATTATTGTAACGCTCCTGATACATAATTCGGGAAATCGAATCCCCGTGTTAGAAATTATGGATAATATCTCCCCCTCTTTTACTGTCTTCCAAGGATCGAATCACTGGTTATTAGAGCTTGATCAGGGAGAAGAAGTAGTGCTTACATATTCTATTAGATGTCATGAAAGAGGAAGACATTTGCTTGGCCCAGTCGATTTGAAAGCCTCTGACATATTCCATTTTCATACTGAAATAAAAGAGATCCCCGTTTACAGCACAATATCTGTAGTTCCCTCATTGATCAAAACTAAACGAATTCCACTCTATCGTCAGCTACTCCCTAATTCAGGTCATATTCCATCAATCATCTTCAAGGGCAGAGACTTTGATTTTCAAGGTGTAAGAAATTATCAACCCAATGATGAGATGCGGACAATAAATTGGAGAGTCACAGCGAAATATCAACGATTAGCAACTAATGAATATGCACTTGATCAAAGCGCTAGCATCTACATCTGTCTTGATCATACTATCTCTAGCACCCGGGTTATTGAGGAGGGGGTTAAGGCTGCCTTAAGTTCCTCTGAATACCTCATTTCTCTGAGAAACAAGATAGGTTTCATTGGTATTGGTGAATTTATTGAAGAAATTCCCCCTGCTATTGGAAAAAGGCAGTTACTGCAGATTAGTGAGTACCTGATCGATGTTTCTCCAAGCTACCCCCAAGTCGAAGCTATTTTCCAACAGCGGCTTAATAAAAAACTTCTCCCAAGCCTCTCTCGAGTCTCACAGATTGTATTTGTGAGCCCACTATATAATAGGCTTATTCTCGATTTTTTGATTGAACTGGTCACACGCGATTATCCTCTTGTGGTAATAATGCCCTTAGATGAAAACGGACTTCTAAGGGAAATCAAGAATAATTACCCTCCTAATGTTACCAAAATCGCTGATGCTCTTCTTAGGTTTGACAGAATGCATGTTTTTACTAAATTAGCAAATTTAAGGATACCATTACTTTATTGGTACCCTGATTCAGGATTAAAGCCCCAGACGGCTCATCCACCTTATATTCGGACGTGACTAAAATGGATGCTCAAGTTCAAGCACGGAGTTTTCGACAATTATTAAGAATTATTTATCTAATAAAAACAGTCATTTTTATTACCTTTTTTGGATCATTTTATCTACCGCTTGCATCTGTTTGTCTGGTTTCTGTCCTATACTTTTCTCCCCATGATATCATCGTACAGCTCACTGTTGTATTCATTCTATTACTGACAGGCCTCCTAGTAGGATATGGGATATTTGCTTTACTGCCTCAACTACGCGGAATAACCTTTGGATTTCCAGTGTTCATTATTCTCGCAGTTGGAATACTTTCCACTTACGGATCAAATGAACTTAATCGCATCCTGACGGTTGGTATCATATCCATTTTTAATGATCCATATGTGATTTCGTTTAGCGTGGTTCTTTCTTGGTTCCTGTATGAAATTTGGTATATTACAGCGCGTTTTCATCAAGTTATCCATGAATATGAGACCTACTATTCCGAAAAGAGTCCTGAGGTGACAAAGTTACATAAACTCTTCCGGTCACAATTCACCTCATTTGCGATACTATCATGGACTGCTTTGGCTTTAAGCTGGACGATAATCTACTTGGCCAGCCACTATTTTATTGAGCTGGGTTTTGATTTTGGAACACTTGGCATCACCATATCTCTTGCCATGGTGTTGTTGATCAGAGTTGTAAAAGAGTTATACAGGCCGGAAATCTCTATCCGTCGTAAGAGTCAAGAAGAGGTAATTTAGTTTAATAATTCGATGTATTGAAATATTCTTTTGTAAAAATTGATCGAGTAACGTAGACCAAAAAACAAGGAACTCCGGCAATTAGTCGATTTTCTCCTATAAATCTTGGAGTTTTTCAAATCAAATCAGGTGCTATTGGTGGAGAAAAGACGTTCTAAAGCCAAATTCATAATTAGAGAGGATCTTTTCCGATTTAAACCCCTTTAACGTCTTGATGGTTTCGATGATATTTATAATAGTGCCTATTACTCGATCAAGCTAGGTTATAAAAGAAAACCTTTAAGAGCGAAGCCCCAAAAAAAGCTTTTAGTGATTCTAGTGTCAAGTACAGGTGAATTGGCCCAGACCATCGCCCAAGATGCCTTCAAAAAATGCCCCACCTCCTTGATGTTCAAAATCCGTGGAAGTAAAGGGAGCGTACTTGCTACAGTATCAAATCTCTCTGAGCTAATCTCTACACTACACGATATCCCACCTACAATTTTACAGTTTCACGTTTTCCGGGAAACAATGTCGGGATTGTTTGATGAGCAGTTGAACGGTCCGGTCGTGAGGTCTGACATCGCATTGTGGATAAATTACGTTCTGGGAGATGACGAGCTATCACGAAGAGTGTGGGAAATTGGAAAACATGAAAAAAATCCACGAGAATTAAAGAAAAAAGTGATTGAAACGCTTAAAGAGCGCGAGAAGGAGCTCAGGATGGTATTGGAGAGATCTGTTCGAAGATGAGGGGACGGATATCAAGAATCTTGGCTATCAAGCGACTTTAATCTCATTTAGTTGACGGAAGATGATCCGATGTACCTTATTCGTCGCATATTTCGTGTTGATCCACGTGTTGAGCTGAAAAAAGGACAAAAAGCCTTTGACCAGCGAAATTTCAAATCAGCCCTCAAATCGTTTGAAAAGGCCTTCAAAAAGTTAAGTAACGTTGATATGCAAATAATGGCACTGGACAACGCTGCTCTTTGTGCAGAAAAAGCTTTCTTGTTTGAGAAGGCCACAGAACTATATTATCAATTAATTCTTCTAAAATTATCCAATAAGAATACAAAACCATCTAGATTGGTTATGACAGACGTTAACCGCGCCATAGCGGTGGCCAAATCTAGCCCTAAGCCCATCATTCCGGTTTCCAAGTTTTTGTTTATGAAATTCTTGAT
The DNA here is from genome assembly GCA_048882505.1 of Candidatus Thorarchaeota archaeon. Classification (GTDB taxonomy): domain Archaea; phylum Asgardarchaeota; class Heimdallarchaeia; order Hodarchaeales; family Hodarchaeaceae; genus Hodarchaeum. The sequence goes on along the minus strand of JBHLRO010000002.1, from coordinate 247,627 downwards.
ATTTTTGGGGGAGAATGACCTTGACAAGCTAATACCGCTTTATGAAAAGCTAGATCATGAGGTAAATGATGAATATAAAGAAGCTATCGACACCACATGGGAGTTGATTCATGCACAAGATACATATGTTCAAAAAAAACCCTTGCCTGATATAGATTTGCCTAGGGAGTTTTTACCTGTGAAACAGGAAGCAGAGCATTTTATGCAACGCCTTTCCCTGTGTCAGGTAACATCCCTTACACATGATAGCTCAAAATCTCTTGAGAAAGGCTCACCTTTTTCGGTTTCTGGATCTTTCACGGTATATGCTGAACTAGCGATCGCATCCATCAGCTTGAGAATCGGCTCACACGGAAGAATAGTGTCGTCAATCCTACCACAACTACCCATTACCTTAACAGAAGGCACAAGTCAAACTGTTCATTACTCATTGATTCCTAATTTACCAGGTGAATGGATTATAGGCCCGTTAACAGTCGTTTATCGAATTCCCGCTGACCATAATACGACCCAGGAATATTCAGTGATATCAAAAACCGTAACTGCCTCTATCAAAGAAGCACCCCCTGCATTACAGCTCTCTATGGTATCTGAAACCATAGAAGAGGATCATGAATATATGATTACTATCAGTGCGGAAAATATAGGCAAAACTAGTTTACAGGATCTGAAAATTATTATGGAAATCCCAGATGGAGTTGAACTGGATTTAGGTACAGGGCAGAAGACGATTGGTGTCTTAGGGCAAGGAGAAGTCTTTTCCTATGAATTAAAAATTCAGTTCTCACTGGAGCTCACCCATTTCGATGGACACATCGTTAAAGCAGCGGGGTACGTCCAGAATAAACGTTTAGCCAAATGTTCTCTGAAGATTGGCGGTCGTTGATGATAAAAACGTTTTTATGTACTCAGAGAACAGAACAGGCAGAGGATATTACTTAACCCGTGTCATAATCATTAATTCCCACTTCAAACGCTCTATCGTAGCCCTCGGGAGGTGGGGAGTGACAGAATAGAGCGTCTGTCTCATATCATTTAAACAGGGATATTTTCTGACATATTCCTGGTCAAGCAGCAATTTTAAAGCATACCTGACCGACCGAGTTGAACACGAGACTTTTTTGACGATTTCTTTTGAGCTCAAAGGACCCTCGTTAATGATAATACTATAGACTTCTTTGGCCGATCTAGGTAAATTAGCTAAAACCGTCTCCGACACTAGATAACCATCCTAGAGCTTCAATGGTTTCTTTAACGGTAAAATGCTCATTCTTTTAAATAAAGTTGTCCTTTAGTGCAATCATAAGGAATTAGAACTCGAGAGCCTATGGATTAAAAATTGACTTCTATGTTGGTCGCAATCCAAGTCGCGTAATAAATGTGCTGTAGTACGCGTAGCAATCAATCGACTCTTTTTCTCCAAGTGTCACAGAAGAATGCACAATACGGTTCCTTATATTTCGGTAATGTATAATCTTTTTGCTACTAGGTAGATCATACCCATGCGTTCTGAGTTCTTCAACCTGCATTGTAAAATCTGGCTTAGATAGAAGACTCAGCGAGACGATCTGTTGGTAGCGCACAAAGAGGAGGTTTTTGACAGCGGTGTCGGCTTTTATTACAAAGAGCTCGTAGTTCTTTTCCTTGAAAGCTCGCTTAGCTTGATTCCATAACACCCTGACATAATTGATATTCTTGATTATTTGATCGAGATCTAATTGCTGAACAGGTTCTATTCCGGAATCGGAAGCCCTTTGGTAGTTTTGCATAACATAAGAGAGGCGGTTATTGAGCTGATTATATGCAAAAATTGGAGACACATTCACGAATAGTACAGGAATTCCCAGAACGGTCAGAGGGAGAATCAGGACAAGCAGAAGATTTGTAATTCCGTCTATATAGAAGGGGAGAAAATGCTGGAAGAGAAACAGATAACTTAGAATATTTAGACTTGCATAAAGGATTGCGCCTATAAAAAAATAGATTATCCATTCGGGCTTTCTGCGTAACCGTTTGGAAAATACCAAGGTCTCCTCTTCAGTTGATTCAACACAACTAATTAGAGCATAGGTAGACACAGGAATACTCGCGACTCGGATTAGGATAGAATCTTCAGGAACCTCTTCTAGATTAAATATTCCTCTAAAACTATCCTTTAGCAGTCTATAGGTTTCCTTTCGGTCTGCTGGAACGACCCATTGACTGACCCGAAACCATTTTCCTTTCGTATCCAGATAGATCAAGTAACCAGGAAGGCCTATTAGAGTACTGACTATCAAAAAAAGTCCAGATATATCCCAGAGGAAAGGTTGAGGCGGCCGAATTTCCAAATGAATCTTAAAAACTCCCACATTATTGGATTCGGGGATGACAACAACATAATACCTACCGATCTCGAGTATAAGTACTGTAATATTTATTTCGCCATCTCGATCCTGGTCTACTTCATCCACACTAATAATTCTATTTTGCCCCCCTTCGTCATATATTTCGATTTTGGCGAAGTCGAGAACCTTCGATGTTGTACGATTGTCTTCAAATATCCGAATGAATATTTCCGCTCTGCTATGGTTTACTCGAAACGAGAAGTAGTAAATTTTTCGTGGAAATCCCTGTGTGATTCTTACAATAGTAGTATGGTTATCCTGCAACTCTCCCGCAGTCTGAAAGCTATAAAGATCCTGCTCAGCCTCAAAAGAGATGTTATACTGCCCAATAGGAGTAATTTCTTGGGGATTGTGTGTGAGTCGTATGATGTAGGTATCCTGAGACCCAGCATTCCAGGAGAAGTTATGTGATCCTTGGATTTGAGTTTCAGAGAGAATCGGATTAAAAGGGCTACTACTTGGAAAAATGAATAGCCAAGCTTCAAAAAGGACGTTCAAATCAACTTCCTTCAAGAACAAGGTTCCATTCTGATTTTCCTCTAAGTCAACCTTCCAATAATGAATTTCATGGGGAGTGGTAAAATTTTTTGTTTTAATGGTCTGCCTAACCTCAACCGCTGTATTCTCATTATATCCTGATGTGGGTATGGACACTATTACCTCATAGGTAGCATTTGTGTCTCGGAGGATCCGCGTATCGTTAATTTGGAATATCCAGTCCCCTGCACTAGGGGCTGTGAAGAATACTAGATAGGAGGAAGGATTAGGAATTTCAGACAGAAGGGAAGTATATAGCTGTCCTTCGGGTCTATAAAGTCCTACACTGAATTCAGATTTCAAATATGGAGGATGAGGAGTTACAGAAAGATAAACTTCCTGACCTGTATCAACATTTTCAATTTTCCAGTTATGAGACATTGTTGTATTCGAAAACGTTCCGATTTGGGGAACACCGTGAGTCAAGATGATTTGATTGGGAAACCCGTTCGATTTATTTTCTGCATGGATAGGAACCCCGTCTATTTGGGTGATAAGGAGAATCAAAACTATCCACAAAAGCGTTAGAACTGGTTTAGAAGAGCGATTTCCTGAAAAAAATGGTGAAAAACGGCCAATGGGTGAAGAAATAAGGTTTTTCATCGTTGCAGACACTTTTTATCCAATTGGTTCTCCTATAGGTTCTATGGATCAGGATTTCTCAATAAAAGTTATAATAACGAGAGAACAATAACAATGTTTTAAAAACTCGGGGGACAGGATCCTACCGAGTAATAATTGATACTCAACTTCTCAACTTAAAAAGCAATTTCATTCCACTCTGATCGAAACCACAGTTTGGTAAACATAAAAACCATAACAGCCAAATCTGGCGATAAATGTGCACTCTTCGGTTCGAATTGTCAAAAAAAGGCTTCAATTAAGTCAAAAAAAGTGGAACCAAATCCAAAACCACTCATTACGGACGGTCAATTCGATCTTGACAGTGCTTTCACGACTGAATATGGTTCAAGCGAGACCCGAAGTCTTTTCTGAATCATTGTTAAAGAAATTTGAGGATATACCAGATCGACTTGCATATCGACTGGCCGAAATCATCAATAAAAACCTCGCTGATTTGAATCGCTATCTCTCTCAATTTTCTGACGTATTAAAAGAGATGCGGAAAATCGAAACACAATTCCGGCTTGATTTTTCGGAGCTTGCCAAGAAAAAGGTTTTAGGCGAAAACCCTGTGGGAGGAGAACATGACCTAGAGGTTATTGAGCAGGCTGAGCGGACTATCCAAAAGATTGTAGATATGTACGAAACGGAATTATCTCTTCGTCAAGCAATCATTACTGAAATCCAGGACATGATAGCCTTACAGCCGGCTCACATCACGGCTTACTTAGTTTTATGGTCTTCTGAAATCTATATCGAACCAAACAAGATCGTCGAGCTAATTGAAGAGTTTACACACGTTGAGAAGATCTATCGCCAATCTTATGATTCTTTACCAAAATCACGCTGAAGAATTCAACTTGCGTGGTAGTTTCCTCTCTGTAATAGGGTGTTAATTGATCCTTTTTGGAATTCTTGGATCAAAAATTGTTGAACCAGATCATTAACGGCATATGCAGGTTCTCCTTGTCCTAGGAGAGTCTTAACTATGTTCATCGTAAATTCCAGATCTTTACGCGCATGACGTTCGTTACCTTCTGCGTATATGGCTACTCCTCTAAGTTGTGCGTTATCAGGGCCGATTTGGGATGTAAAAACACATTGTTTGTCGCCTGCGGTCAAATGATCTGGAGTATGTCCAATTAGATCGGAACTCATTGATTGAATTGCCGAAAACAACCCCGTGTACAAACAAACTTCTTGTCCAGCTGGACGATGGCTTGCAAAAAGAGGTAACCCTCCATCTTCAAAGATATAAACTTCGGACTCCGTAAAAATTTGTCCAAGTACTTTATATCGTACATCTTCCTCAGGAGAATTTTCAATATCGGAATCGCTAGTATCGACAACATTAGCGCCTTGCGAAGTATCCAACGAGGTTATCAAGGCATCTATCTCTTGGAGAAGGGGTGGCAATACTGTTTCGATCGGATGGTTATCTGTCAGCATGAGAGCCATTGTATATTCGGGAAAACAAGATCCTACCACATTCGAAAAATGATTTTGGAGATCTTTTCCAAATGCAGCTGAGAATCGCTCAACAATTCTATTCATTTCTTTCAAACTTAAAGGATCCTGCGAATGGACTGTGACGAAGAGAATTTCGAGGCTTTTAAGGTCTTCAGGATGACCGATCGCCAACATTTGTCCAATTTTATCTATTGCATCCATCGTGCAAGTTTCAAGAGCAGGAGATGATGAAAATCCGTAGAATAACTGTTCTGTTTTTCCAAAAATCTGAATGAGATCAGAAAAAGTTACACCTAGTCCCTTTGGAGATTGAAAAACTGAGATAATAGAATCTAAGAGTACAAGAAATTCCCAACGGGATTGCTCTTCTTTGGAATCCAGGTGGAAATAGCTTCCTGGAATTAATTTTTGACCTTCTTTTTCGAAACCCGTCCCGATATCGATCAGAAGAGGGATCGCCCCGTTATTTCGAATTGAGTCAAGAACTCCCATCAGAATTGGAAGTGTATATGTATCGGAGGAATCAAAAATAAAAAGTAGGAAATAGGCGTTTAAAAGATTATGTACTTGAGACAAAACGGTTTCAGAATTGAAAACAATGATTTGATCACATAAGTCATCCGAGACAGGATGAGAGGTTAGGTGTAATAGCGGCAAGCGTGCCTCTTCTCTTACATCCAAGTACTCTCGGATGATATCCATAGCAGAGGGGATATCTCCGATGCAAACTATTTTTCCACGAGGTCGAAAATACCCTAATAGGGCGTTATCGTCAATAATCGTGTTCAAAGCTATTTCTCTTCTTCTATGGTAACCTAGTTTTCTATTCAGCTTTTGTTTTGATAGAATTGGGTGACAACAAGGATTGGATTAAAAGCGGGGGAGTTTACCTCATTAACCGCCATATCATGTTGGAGTTATCAGATCCTAGTTACTTCTCAGTTCATCCAGATTAACTAGTTTTCCGAAAAATATGAGGCGAAAATAAAAAATCCATCGTAAGTCGAATTCTATTGAATGAAATTACACCAAAGAGAACGAACTTTCAATGAACTTTGAAATCAACAGATGTGATGGTCAGGGAAGAACAGGCATTTGGAAAGAATGGAACCTAGTAACACCAACCTTCGTTAATCTCTGTCCATCAGTATTTCCAACATCACAACCCGATTTTCTTGGATTCACACGAATTCCGACCCTCAATACAAGCGAATCCTATCATTCGGACAATACAAACTTACAAAACGCAATAGATTATCCTAAGTTTCCAGATTGTTATGTATATCCCTCGCTGCAGGTTCAGGGAAAGTCATTACATGATATCAGACAGATTACGGATCTTTTTCCTGAAAATACTGTCCAAAAATCCACTTCCTATCAGTCCTTTCATTTAATCCCCTGGGATTTACCTACTATCTATCTCGATCGATTTAGTGAATATGTTACAGTTCTTAACAGTCTTGAAGAGCAAAATCCTTCCAATAACTTGCAATTATTCCTAAATGTGCCACTTAGAAAAGAAATTCTTGAGAATGACCTTCCAAAATTGACGGCCAAATCGATTGTGGGGATCAGCTTAGGGGATCTTTCAGCTGTTGTCTCAGATCCCAAATTATTTATCAAATATGTTCATCGAATTAGGTCATGGATATCTCCACGACGATTATTGTATGCTCCTGGTATTCCAATCACATACATCCCCATATTGGTGTACCTCGGAGTTGATATTTTCGACTTTTTGCAGTTGGAATTGATTTCAGCCGCCAAATCCTATCAATCTAGTGTAACATTTGAGCATAATCTTTCTTTCATCAAATTCATTGATACTCTAGACCAGACAAAAAAAGCACTCATGGAAGGAACCTTACGGGATTTGGTAAGGGTTTTTGCAAATTCTTATCCACCTCTTAAAGCTATTCTGCGTCGAATTGACCAGGATATCCCGTTAGAGGGAACACCATTATATCGAAACCAACGACTATTGTGTACCGATGAAACAGACTTCACTAGACCCGAAGTCTCCTCCTTTCGGGAACGGATACGTTCACGTTATTTTCCCTCGCCTATGACAGAGGGAATAATATTTCTCCCGTGTTCCGCCAAAAAGCCATATTCTTTATCAAAATCGCATGCCAAATTTAAGGGCATAATAAAACGGGCCCTAAAACGCAGACGCCATTTGATCCAACAAATAATTTTGACCAGTCCTTTAGGAGTGGTGCCCCGAGAACTAGAATATACATATCCCGCGGGACATTATGACATACCTGTGACCGATTATTGGACAATTGAAGAGAAAAATCATATAACCGAAGATATTCGGAACCTTTTATCGAAACTTGATCCATCTCTTCCCCTTGTCGGTTTTGTAAGGGGAACCGATCGTGAAATCTTAGCTGAAGCTTGTGAACAAGAAGATCGGACTATTCAACTGGCCGACCCCGATGTCGGCACTCTAACGTCCCCTAAAAGTCTTCAACAGTTCAGCTCTCTCTTAAGGGCCGCTTTTGGAGGGATTACTGTGAAGGAAACATCCTCCAGCCGTCTCTTATTCCTCAGAACAATCACTGATTTTCAATTTGGAAAAGGAACAGGAGAATTATTACTTCCCGATCACGCAAGAATATCGGGCCATGTGGATCATGGATTACGGGTAACGATAGAGGGAAAGCATCTTGTTACGTTTCGGCCCGAAACAGGATTATTGACATTATCTCTCGCTGCTGGGCAACGAATAATAAACCACACTGAGAATATTGTTGTCTTTGATGGTGAAGAAATCCAGGGCTCCACAATTTTTGCTCTCGGTATAACTCACGCCAATAATGCGATCCGCCCCAATGACGAAGTATTGGTTCTGAACAAGGAAGGAGAGCTAATAGCAATAGGAACATCATATCTTTCAGGACACCTTTTGGTCGAAATGAATCGGGGAAAAGGAATAAAAATACGACAGAAAGTGAATTAAAATGTCTCCGTCTTTAAACTCCCATTTAGCTTCAACGATAACGAAACTTAGACATGAATATCTTGCTTTCCAAAAAGAAGAGGCTCATCAAAAGCTATGGTCGAAATTCGAAAAAGGTCTCAATTTTAACACGTTGACGGTCGTAATCCCCACAAGGGGATGTAGCTGGGCTTTATCTGGAAACGGCGGATGTTCAATGTGTGGATATGTCAATGATTCCTCACGTGATCAACCTATCCCCTCAGAGCGAATATTGAGCAATATAAGAGATCAGCTTTTAGAAAATCACGAGAAAAAACCTATTCATCTGAAAATCTACAACTCTGGAAGTTTCTTTGATCAATGGGATGTCCCCAAAAAACTTCGTGACCAGCTTATTAGGCTTATTCAAGAAACTCCGAATGTATTCAAATTGAGTGTAGAAAGCAAATCCGAATATACTCTCTCCTATTTTGACCTCATTAAGGAAACTGCAGAGCAATTGTCTCCTAAAGAGCTTGAAATCGGTATTGGGTTGGAAAGTTCAAACGATGCGATTATTCGGGATTGCCACAACAAGGGCACCTCCTTGGATGTGTATAAGCAAAGCGTGCAGCTACTTCGCCCCTTAGGGATTCGAGTCAAGACCTATATACTTATAAAACCCCCCTTTGTTACTGAGGCCGATACTATCAGCGATGCTATCCAAACGGCCATCGACGCAGCCAAAATCGGGACTGATATCATTTCTTTTAGTCCGTGCACCGTTCAAAGTGGGACTTTGGTAGATTTCCTCTACAGACAGGACCGATACCAACCACCTTGGTTATGGTCAGTTCTTTTCATTGTCCGGGAAATTCGTTCCCTCTACCCATCACTTCCCATCATCTGTGACCCAGTCGCTGCAGGAAAACCGAGAGGAGCCCACAACTGTGGAAAATGCGATAAACAGGTACATGAGGAGATTAATAGAATGACAGCTCCCGAAAGTATCCCCCAGAATCTTTCTGAACTTTCTGAAATTTGTGCCTGTTATTACAAGTGGATGCGTTTAGTGCGCACGCCAATCGAAATTTTCCGCTCACGAAACCTTTCGCAGCTACGGAGGTCATATCCCTTGGAAGACTAGCCTTCTCACCCTTACGTTCTTGAAGTAAGAAACTTTTGGAGTTCCTTGGCATCATGGAAAACATACCTGTCATCAATTTCTTCTCGCATACGTTGGAGAGCCTGTTTGACAGGCTTTTTCAGCTTTGGAGGGATTTTTACCTTTAATCCAACATAAAAATCTCCCCTCTGAGAGCTATTAGGTATAGGTGCCCCCTTCTTCTTTATGGTGATGATCTCCCCACTCTCAGTCCCAGGAGTTACTGTAATTTTCTCTATTCCGTTAATAGAGGGAACAGTGAGTTTTGCGCCTAGGATGGCATCAATGAAACTTATGGGATATTCAAGTAGGATGTCAGCTCCGTTCCTCTTGAAAAAAGGATGAGGATCTACTGATACAACCAAGTATAGATCACCAGGAGGACCCCCTAATTCGCCAGGCCGACCTTCTCCACGGATTATCACACGCATACCTGAGTCAACGCCAGCAGGAATATTGGCCTCAACCGTTCTGAATTGCTTAACCTTCCCAACACCATCGCACATTTCACATTCAGCGCCACGAGGGACGGTTTGACCTTCTCCTCGGCAACGGGGGCACGTGGAAATATTTACTATTTGGCCAAAGGCAGATCGCTGAACTTGACGGATTTCCCCAATTCCCTGACAGGTAGAACAGGTGGACAATGATTTACCTGGTTTTACTTTGGTTCCGTGACAAGTTGGACATTGTGCCCAATTAGGTACCTTTATTTTCTTAGTTATTCCTTCCATTGCTTCTTCAAATGAAATTTCTAGATTAAGACGAACATCTGCGCCACGTTGAGGTCGTGGTTGGGAGGTTCGTGCCCGTGTCCCTCCTCCAAAACCACCAAAGAGATCCTCAAAGATACCAAAACCTCGGAATAAATCCTCAAAGCCCATACCTGAAAAATCGGTAAAAGGTGTCCCAGAAATTCCTGAGTGACCATACCGATCATAACGAGCTCGGTTTTCATCGTCAGAGAGTACTTCGAAGGCCTCTGCGGCTTCTTTGAACTTATTTTCCGCATCAGGGTCATCAGGTTTCATGTCAGGGTGATATTTTCTCGCCAGCTTACGAAATGCCTTCTTAATTGTCTTCAGGTCCGCATCCTGGGAAACTCCCAAGACTTCATAGTAATCCCGCTTGTGTTCGCTCATCTATGTCACTTTGATGATATTATGACCCTTTATAGAAATAGGGAAGATATCTGTCCTCTTTCGAGGGTTATTATTTATCCTCATCCACAATTTCGTAGTCGACATCTACCACTTCCGATTCATCAGCACCCGTAGATGCTCCCTGAAACCCTGAACCAGGTGTTCCTTGGAAACCTGCACCGGTTGCTCCCTGTGCCTGCGCTTGTTGAGCATACATCTGTTGTGCCAGCTGATGGGTTACTTTTTCCAGCTCTTCTGCTTGTTGTTTAATAGCAGCAGCATCTTGTCCCTGTAACGCGGTTTTTGTTGCTTCGATTTGCTTCTCGGCCTGGGAACGTAAACCACTGTCAACAGCTTCTCCCAGGTCTTTGAGAAGCTTCTCAGTTTGATAAACCAGCGAGTCGGCCTTATTTCGATTTTCAGCTGCTTGGAGTCGCTCTGTATCTTCGGTCTCGTATTTCGATGCCTCATCTACCATCCGTTGGAGGTCAGCGGAGCTAAGCCCGCTATCGCTTTTAATTGTGACTCTCTGTTCATTTCCTGTTCCCAGATCTTTCGCTGACACATGGGCAATTCCATTAGCATCCATATCGAAGGTCACTTCAATTTGAGGGATACCCCTCGGAGCAGGTGGGATTCCCACGAGTTGAAATCGCCCCAAAGTAATATTATCCGCAGCCATCTTGCGTTCTCCCTGTAATACGTGGATTTCTACACTAGGCTGGTTTTCAGCTGCAGTAGAAAAAATTTGACTCTTTTTGGTGGGAATTGTGGTGTTCCTGTCAATTAACTTGGTAAAAACACCGCCTAAGGTTTCTATTCCAAGTGATAAAGGAGTAACATCAAGAAGTAGGACATCTTCGACGTCTCCAAGCAGAATTGCCGCTTGAACCGCGGCGCCCAAGGCAACGCATTCATCTGGATTGATTTCTTTGGTAGGCTCTTTTCCGAAATATGAACGTATAGCAGATTGGACAGCTGGGACACGGGTAGATCCACCCACAAGGAGAATCTTGTCAATATCAGAGGTCTGCAGCTTCGCATCTGAAAGTGCTTGTCGGGTTGGTCCCATTGCTGCTTCTATTAAATCTGCAACCATAATCTCAAATTTTGCTCGCGTAAGAGTGAGATTTAGATGCTTAGGACCCGAACTATCCGCATAGATATAAGGTAAGTTGATTTCCGCACTTGTTTTCTGAGACAATTCGATTTTGGCCTGTTCTGACGCATCTTTTAGACGCTGCATAGCCATTGGATCCTTGGATAAATCGAGTCCCGAATCCTTACGGAATTCCTCTACAATCCAATCCATAATCCGTTGATCCATATCATCCCCCCCTAATCGATTGTTACCAGAGGTAGCTTTGACCTCGAAAACTCCTTCAGATAGTTCGAGAATCGAGACATCAAAGGTTCCTCCTCCTAGATCGAAAACCAGGATAGTCTGTTCCTCTTCTTTATCTAAACCGTACGCCAGTGATGCACTGGTCGGTTCATTAATGATCCGCATCACATCTAGCCCTGCAATTCGACCTGCATCCTTAGTTGCCTGCCGTTGGGAGTCAGAGAAGTATGCTGGGACTGTAATTACTGCCTTTTCGATTGTTTCCCCTAGATATGCCTCGGCATCGCGCTTAAGTTTTTGAAGAATCATGGCACTAATTTCAGGGGGTTTGTAGGTTTTTCCGTCAATATCTACGGCAAATTTGGTTCCCATTTCACGTTTGATTGATCGTATTGTTCGTTCGGGCTTTGAAATAGCCTGGCGTTTAGCCAATACTCCAACAACGCGTTCACCATCTTTAGAAATGGTCACTACGCTTGGAGTTGTCCTTTGTCCTTCTGCATTGGGAATAATAACAGGTTTTCCGCCTTCCATCGTAGCAATGGCGGAGAATGTTGTCCCTAGATCTATACCGATAGGTCGTGTCACTTAAAGTTCACCTTCTCATTATGGTTCTTGGGTTTGTTTTGCAATAATAACTTTAGCAGGCCGTAGTAGCGAAGAGTTTATCATATACCCAGTTTCTATTTCCTCTAAAATAGTGTCTTCCTCTTCGGAAGAGGAACGTACCGAAACAACTTCATGGAGATTAGGATCGAACTTCTCACCAAGGGCTTGGATCGGTTTAACACCCTCATTTTTTAGAAGACTCTGGAACTGCTTATGAATCGCTTGAAAACCAGTTAAGATTTCATTTAGATCAAGTTGATCTTTAACCCAACTCGTCTCAGCTTTTTGGAAACTATGGGCAATATTTAACAGCTTCAAGAGCAAGTTTTCGTTGGCTTGCTTCAGAAGTCGAGCCTGCTCGGCCTGAGAGCGTTTTTTCAAATTCTCGTAATCCGCGAGCGCGCGAAGATAACGCCGATGAAGCTTGTTGTACTCATCATCTTTCTCTTCGAGCTTCTCATAGAGCTCTTTAATCTCAGCCAAGAGTGGTTCGCTGGGACGCTCTGCGCTTTTCGACGTCTCCTGGCTTGGTGTGGCTTCAGTTTGTTCAATTTGCTCGTCAATGTCCAAATAATCGTTTTCACTGTTATTAGGAGTCTTGGTTTTTTTCTCGCCCATTGTTATCGATTCACCCTTTTTTGCTGTTTATGGCGGTTTCAAGCTTATTAAGAAGAATAAGACCTTTCCTAGGAAGAAGGTCCTTTTCCTGAAGTCGACGTAGCGAAATAAGGAGGTCCTCTCGTTTGGATTTAACCTCTTTCTGAACTAGCTCAAGTGTAATTGGTTCACTACGAGAAAAAATCGTGTAAGCTAATTCTCGGTCTTTTCGATGTGCATCCCCTTCTAATTTCATCGAAATTGTTTCGTTTAGATCTCCTGCTATCGAGAGTTTTCTACTCAGAAGAAAGTTTTCAATCTCCTGGGCTTGATTAAGAGCCGCATCTAGGGTTTGGATTTGCTGATCGAAGTCGGAATCCTCCGTTTCAAGCGCCTCCTCTAAACTCAACGTAAGATCTCGACTCAGAGTTTCTGCATGGCTCTTCATCGGTTGGGATCCTAGTGTAATATCCAAAACATCAAATTTAAACGAATGGCGGGTTAAAGTAATCCGAACAGTTATATTCTTGGCAATTCTATAGAGTTTTCTAGCGGGACCATGAGGTCCCTCAACCGTCTCGCATTCTAGCCACTCATGATCCAATAAAAGATGAAGATGCTTTTGTAATGTCTGACTTGATCTATTGAGTTCTTGGGCTAGCTGGAAGAGATATTTCGGTTCTTGTGTGACTGAACGTAGAATAGCTCGCCGCGTTTTATTCCCAATCAGCCAGAAAAAGTCTTCTTCATCCATCATAGCGGCACCACTCGTCGTAAAAATCGATTTATCTCGAGTACTTGCCGATTTGCTATTCAGTTATATATTGCACTAGTATAAACTCGTATTGACTAGATTGAGTTGATACTAGTTCGTCTCAAAACTTGGGGAAATCCCCTGAACCAGCCCAAAAGCAAAAATCTTACTCCTCTTCCTCATCTGAAAGAGACAAATCAAGGAAATCAGGGGTTTGAGTCATCATGATTCTCATTTCTTCAATTGAAAGGGTTTTCTTCTTCTTTTGACTCAATCGTTCCTTTATTTTTTCACTTTGTTCCTCCAGCATTTCCGCGGTTGCCCGATCACGTTCCAGCTGAACCTGCTCGCGCTGAATGCGGCGTTGTTCTTTGAAAATGCTGGATTTTTCTCTCAATATCTTGTTAATATTTCTAAATTCCTCACGTAGTTCTCGCAGCTCTTCTGTACGATCTAAAAACTCCTTGTGTCGCCGGTCGGCCTCGTCTTTCGCGCGTTTCCCCGAATCGTACAATTCTGTAAGCTGCTGATGTGCCTTTTGGCTCTTCTCAACGAGTTCCTGAAAATCACGCCAGCTATGATCTAGAAATCCACGGAGGTTGTTTATCTCTCGATTGAGTTCTTTTCTGGCCTTTAGTTTTTCGGTTGAAACGGAAATATCCCCCAGTTGATCCATCAACTTGTTGACCTCCTCTGTCAACTGTCTTTCTTCCGCGATTCCCATTCCCGGGGTTGTTTGAATTCGCCAATCCAGATTATCTATTCTTTTCCGGATACTGTGAGAATGTCTAATATCTTTTTCCGAGATTTCCATAGATTGAATTTCTTCTTGAATTACCTTTACATTACCAATTAAAGATCGCATCTCTTCTAAAACACTACGTCTGACAGCTTTAAGCTCTTGGATAGCACGATTGTTTTTATCACGCAAGGTCTTAAGTTCTTTAACTTGGGAAAAGTTTTCAGAGGCAACCTGATTTAACTCATCTCTCGCCGCTCGATTTTGATTTCTTTCTCGCTCTAATTTCCGAAGTTGATCAAGTAGTTGGGATTTTCGGGAACGAAGTTGCATGATCTCGGCTTTTAAATCACGAAGATCTTGAACTTCAAACGCTTTAGCCATCATGGTTCGCTCGGTGTTGAGATCTTTTATCTAGCTTAAGTGACGAATCCTTGAAGCTATCAAGACATGGAATCATGAGTACAGATTCCCCATAAATTACGAAGATACCGAAAAGAGCCCCGAATTTAAATTTTTTTTTTGGATATAAGAATCTTGAAAAACAATGTTCTTGAGAGCAAGATGAGGCCTCCATTTATAGAGGAGATGAACTGAAATCAAAGAATACATCGAAACTCAAGGAAATCAGTTGGATCGAGCGGTCATTTTTGATTTCGATGGTACACTTGTGGATACTATGGGCAGTTTCTACGAAATGGTAATTACTAATCTGAACCAACACGGGATAATAGTTTCAGAATCAACTATAAACCGACTAGGTACAGACCTAATCGCTGAATTCCACTCTAGATCGCAATCAAATGGAGCTGCATTAATTCTCAGGCTATTCTGGAATATTGGCAGAAAGGCAGGCCTATCAAGATATCGATCTTTACGATTTGCCATGAAATGCGCAGTTCAGGCGAGAGATGTTTATAAATCTGCTCCCTTGTTTTCTGATGTACGATCAACACTAAAAAGACTTCAAAACGAGGGAGGATTCAAATTAGGCATCTATACCCTCGCTCCACGTAAAATCCTCCTAAATACACTGGAAACACATGATTTAATACAATATTTTTCGAAGGAGGGGATCATATCTCGTGACGATGTGCAGAACTTGAAACCTGACCCCGAGGGAGTTTTTCTTGCTCTTGAAGGATGTTCTGTTCCAGCTTCTTATTCTGTACTGATTGGAGACATGCCAGCAGATATCCTGGCGGGAACGGCTGCTGGATTAACCACTATTGGCCTCACGACGGGTTTGATTTCCCGGGAGATATTCCAACAGTTCTCTCGTCCAACCAAGATTTTTGATTCCTTGGAACAAGCATCTCAGTGGATATTAGAATCATATCTGGTAGAAAATGGAGACTCTGTTAACCAACACGCCTGAAAAGAAGGTGGAGGGTATAGATGTACCAAATTCTTCTCATGGAACTATCTTATAAGTAATTTGGCATCTCCTCCCATTTCTTTCCGTCGAGATAGGTTAAATTGCCTGTTCTTTAGCAATTATTAATGCTAGCTTCGAAGTAGTTGCTTTTAGTTTGTATTCTTCACTTCTTTCCTGATATCCGGCAGGTTTTTTAGCTCCTCCAGCCCCCGATTTAGCTCCCCTTCTAATACCTTAATCTTCTTCTGTAGGAAGTCAATGGTGGTCTGGTTATCTTTCTGTGCCAATTCGTCTCCACACGAGGCGCATATGAACCCCATTTCAAAGGCATCCGAAAACGTTACGGGGGAATGTCCCTCCTGGCAAGCATAAAGGAGATTTCTCTGTTCATAATCTAATCGTTGACGTAGTTTCTTTAGACTAAGTTTACGACGACTTATGATCAGATCTCGTATTCGCTCCCAGATAGGAGACCAATAGTACACAAAATAGCCGGTTTCCTTATCGCGTACCCGCCTATAACGGGCCAAAGACCTTTCATTCAATTTGTACAACGATCTTCTTACTTCCTTTAAGGCGATACGGGAACTCTCATTTGCCGCATCATCGGGTTGGGATGAAGGAACTTTCGGTTTTTCTTCGATCTCTTCATTCAGAAGGTTTACGATCTGTTCGTCAATAATTTCCTTCTGGTTTAACAAGATATTAAGAACACTCACAGTCACGGGATCTGTGAGTTTTAGCATTATGTCGTTTAACTGCGAAAAACGCATAAATATGACCCGTGTCACATTTTTGGAAGGAAGAAAAATAAATTTTTCCAGATCCTTTTAGTTAATTCTGGTTGGCTAGTGGATCCTCTAAAAGAATGACAAAACACAGAAGAAACAAGAAGTGGTTTCAGAAGGCGTTTACTAGAAGTTTTCCAGCTCTTTTAACGCAGCCATTATGGATTGAGATTCTGGTTTCTTAATTTTTACCGCTGGTTCCGTTAATTTTCCCATTAACATGGCCAAGGCCTCTGATGTTTCCTTCATACGAACGCGTACCAGGCCTAACTGGGCATCAGGCTCGGCTACCACGACTAGAATCCCCCTATCCCCTGACTGGGCGGTCAGTATTTTACCATCGGTGAATTCAGCAAGCATAACGGCCAGATTTCCTAGCGCCAGCGCGCTACCTTGTTCTGCTGCACCACAGAAGACCGCTGAAGCAATTGCACCAATACTCTCTAGATCAAATGCTCCCATTGTTTCGGAAACGAGTAGACGTGATGCACGCGCAATAGTAAGACCTGTACGATCCCCAAGCAATGTCACCTTGATCGATGTATCACTTTTAAGTAGCCGGGACAGTTCTGCGTTGATTTCATTCTTCTGCAAAACAGAATTCACCCTTTAATCTCAATTAATCTCATTTGGGCCTGTGCCCTTTAAATTCTTTTGCCTATTGATTTAAGGATGCACAGAAATCGGGAACCGAAGTTGGATTCTAGAGTACAACAATGACAATTACAAGGGCAATTACTGACCCCGCCAACAGAGCCAGTAATGTACGGTTCTGAGTCAGTTTTCTCGAAATTTTCCCTAATGTCGATTGAACTTTCTGCAATTTAGAATCTACTTCGTTAATTTTTGTATCGATTTTATCGATTTTAACTCCCTGTTCATCTAAACGCCGAGCTAGGGTACCTAGATTCTGGGATATCTGTGTCATCTGTTCATTCATTCTATCCATAGAAGTTAAGAAGGAGTTTTCAAGCATTTGGAGGCGTTCTTCTAGAGTTCCCACATTTTTAGAGGAAATTACCTCCCCAGGATATGCAATTTCATAAATCCTTGCGCCAACACCCGTTTGTTCCGGAGGGCTCGCTCTTAAATCCATGGTTTCGATTGATTCGCTGATTTCTCCCAACGTTCCACGAAGTAGCTGCATTTTTCGTTTTGTTTCATTAATTTCCTTAATCTTTTCGTTTTGTTTCTGGATATCTCTGGGTTGAAGAAAACGAGGCAAAGATGCTAGTAGTTTGGATGTCAATGAGCGTTTCTGGACAACTTGTTCTGACATTCCTCCCGAAAGATCACCAGCCATTCCTTCCATCGACTCTAATACAGATTCTAAGTCATGAATGAAATTTACGAGAAGTTCTTTCTCAGTAGGTTCTTCAGGTTTTTTAAACCATTTACTCAACCGTTTTGTAAAGACCGACACGCTATTTTCGCCTGCTATAGATTTACTCGGGAATGATTTGTTATAAACTGGGTTAACGCAGGATGTTACCCGTTCAATCCATCCGTCGCTTTATAAGAATAACTCAAAACGATATAAGACGGGAAATTTGGTATTACCAAGTAAAAGAACGTCATCTGGTGAATAGGAACGAATGGCGTATTAGTAACTCAGATTGCCGTTTTCAACCACCAAACAGCCATTTTTGAACACTTTCTCAGCTAGATTGATCCCATAATTGTAAGGAAAGAACTTATGGTTTGGTGCATTAAAAATCACAATATCCGCTTTTTTTCCCTGTTCAAGGCTTCCTATGTCATGGGCACGATCGATAGAATGAGCTGCATTGATAGTTGCAGCTGTGAGTGCTTCAGCCGCCGTCATCTTCATTTTCAGGACTGCAAGGGTCATCATCATCTGCATGGATTCACAGCGGTTAGCCGCACTTACATCGGTGGCTATCGCTACGGGCAATCCTCGATCAATTATTGCACGGGCGTCCGCGTAAGTTCCTACATAACAGAATGGCGAAGTTGGAAGGAAGATGATAATAGTACCTTGATCCTTTAGAGCTTCCACTTCGTGCATTGGGGTGAATATCAGATGATCTGCGGAGGTTACGTCTCCTAGATCCGCAGCCAACTTAGCTCCCCCACTATGAGCCAACCAATCGCAATGGTTTCTTAATTTCAATCCATATTTTCTACCAGTTTCCAAAATTCGACGACTTTGTTCAAGGTTATAGTAACCTCTTTCGCAAAATACGTCGATATATTGCGCTAATTTTCGTTTGGAGATCTCAGGGATCCATTTTTCGACAATTTCATCGACTAAGTCATCCACCCGCTCTTCAAATTCCGGTGGTATCCCCTGTGCTAGAAAAGTTGGAACAAGGTCAAGAGGATGGAGTTTATTAAGAGTGTTGATTATTTCGAGCTGTTTGATCTCCCCGTCGAAAGTCATTTCATATCCGCTTTTCGCTTCAATGGTGGTTGTTCCATGAATAAGCATCGTGTCCAGTATTTTGGAGGTTATTCCAATCTGTGTTTTAAAACCAGTCGCTGCAGTTTCTTTTAACGATTTATTCATCCCTCCTCCTTGAGCTTTAATCTCCAGGTAAGGAACACCTAATACAGCCATCTTTTCAAGTTCATCTTCTCTGGTGCCAGCAAACACCAGATGAACATGAGGATCGATTAATCCGGGAGTCACAAGTTTTCCTGCGGCATTTACGACTTCAAATCCTTTCTTAAGGTTATTTAAAACATCCTGTGTCTTTCCAACGGCAACAATCCTCCCGTTTCTTACCGCTACGGCACCATTACGAATGATTCCCAATTCTCTCATTTGTACTTTAATCTGAGGAGCCTCACTTGATCCTTTAAGGGTTACCAGTTCATTCGCATTGATTATGGCGAAATCTGCCTCTAAAACCATTTATACCACCTTTATTTCTATTGATGATCTTAAACATCTATATATCTCTTTCTTTCCCATTCATGGACATAAACGTTGAAATCGTGCCATTCACGAGTTTTAATATCGAGATATTTCTGATAAAAATTCGAACCCAGTGATTCTTCAAGATACTGATCTTTTTGAAGGTGGTAAAGTGCCTCTCCGAAATTTCCTGGAAGTGTCTCAATTCCTCTTTCCGTACGCTCATTGGGACTCATCTTATAGATATCCTCTTCAACAGCGGGAGGGGGGATTAGTTTCTTTTTGATACCATCTAGTCCTGCTGCGAACAGGGCAGCATAAGATAAATAAAAATTGCAGGACCCATCAGTGGGACGATATTCCAACCGTGCAGCTTTCTTTTTTCCAGGTGGGATTCTTATTAGTGTCGAACGGTTGTAATTGGCCCATGAAATGTAAACAGGGGCTTCCCATCCTGGTACAAGCCGTTTGTAAGAATTAACCGACGGGTTTGTTATGCCTGCCAAACCTTTTGCATGAGTAAGAATTCCTGCCATGAATCCTAACGCCATGCCACTTAACCCATGGGATTGAGTAGAATCCGCGAAAAGATTTACCTCGTTTTTATCATCCCGTAAATTAATATGTGTATGCAATCCTGCTCCGTATTCTCCGTAGAACGGTTTGGGCATAAAAGATGCTATGAGTCCTTTTTTGGCAGCAATTATTTTTGTTAGAAATTTAACAAGATAAATAGTATCTGCCATTCGTAATGCTTGATCATAGGCCAGATTGAACTCGCTTTTTCCATGAGGAACTTCGTGGTGATGTTTTTCAATCGCGATTCCTATATGGTTAAATTGTTTAGTCATTTCAAGGCGAAGTTCTGCACCACGATCTGCTGGGGGAGAAGCTAGATACCCAGCCTCATCGATCAGTTTGATTTTATCGTGTTCTTTCCTCTCAAACAGGAAGAACTCGATTTCACTTGACATATAACCAACGACATTAGCCCCTAATGTATCTTGAATGTTCTGTAAACCTTTTTTCAAAATAAAACGGGGATCTAGCTCGAATGGTTTATTGGAATCTGGCTCATATAAATCACAAACTACTCTTGCGACCCGTTGTGGGAACAAACCGTGTGGGAGCACGATAAAACTACTAGGATCTGGTATTAACTTAACGTCACTCTTACTGACATCAACCACTCCTAATGAACTACCATCCGTATGCATTCCTTCCTCAATGATAATCGAAAAATGCTTAACGGGAACCCAAAGCGTATGAAGGGTGCCCACTAGATCAGTGAATTGTAACGCAATTTCTTCAACCTTTTCTCCTTCCAATACTTCCTCAACTTCATTAATAAGCATGGATCAGGCTTCCTTATCCGATTTACTAACTTACAGGGATGGTTAAAACCATCTTTTAAGGGGTTATTTATGAAGCCTGACCATAGATTGAATTCGAGGAGGTTTGGCATTTGATATTCCGAGATTTAAAGCATCAGATAATCGACGAGGCCAGAGACCTGGAGGAGTACATAGTCCAAACGCGTCGTTATCTCCACATGCACCCAGAAACAGCATACGAAGAACATAAAACTGCAGATTACATTGAAAATGAACTAAAGAACCTTGGTTTTGATACGGAAAGAACTGCGGGTACTGGGATCCTGGGAATCCTTAATAATGATTCTCAAGGAAAAACTGTGGCTTTGCGGGCTGATATCGACGCGCTAAATATCACCGAGGAGAATGATATCCCATACCGAAGTAAAATACCTGGAAAGATGCATGCCTGTGGACATGATGCTCATACAGCGATGTTATTGGGTGCGGCCAAAATTCTTTTCAAGTACCGAGAGATTTTACCAGGCCCTCTAAAGCTAATATTTCAACCCGGGGAAGAAGGCAAGGCGGGGGCAAAAAAAATTGTAGAAGAGGGGCAGCTTGACGACGTGGACGCGATTTTTGGTCTTCATGTCTGGCAAGCATCATCCTCTGGCGAAATTGCTACTAGAACGGACGGAGCTTTATTTGCTTCCTCAGATCGTTTCACAATTATAGTTTCTGGGATCGGAGGACATGCCGCAATGCCTCATGAAACCATCGATCCGATTCCTGTGCTTTTCGATATATATAATGCACTCCAAAAGGTAATTTCACGTGAGATAGACCCCTTTGAACCAGTTGTGTTAACAATTCCGCGGATAGTAGGGAGTAATGCCCACAATATTATCCCAACGGTTGGAATCCTAAATGGAACACTTCGAACACTGAATCCCAAAGTTCGCTCACGTATTTTGGATCGCCTCCAGGAGGTGGTCGTTGGATATTCACAAGCGTGGCGTTGCAAGGGATTGGTTAATATTGATCCCCTAGGTTATCCAGCCTTGATTAATGACAAATACACCACAAAGAAGATCATCACGATACTCCATGATCTAGATGAAGTTAAACCAGCTCCCTCAAGTATGATTGGCGAGGATTTCGGATTTTATCTACAAAGAACCAAAGGAGTTTTTTTCACTCTTGGGATCTACAATGAGGAAACAGGCATCATCCATCCGCACCATCATCCTCAATTTCAGGTAGACGAGTCGGTACTCTGGAAAGGAACCGCGATCTATGCCATTTCGGGCCTCTATTATTATTTCAGTTAGTTTGTTCAACCCTAAAATCTGACTGGATCTTATTTACAACTTTCGATCCTGGATCAGTCGAACACATTGGGAAATGTCTGGAGCCAATTCTCGATCATGGGTTAAAGAGGAAACTACCTCACGGATTGTGGAGAAGGCTTTCTTCGTTTTAGGCGCGAGAAAGTCTTTAATCTGGGCTAGATCTATAGCTTGCGCCGCACATAGTAATTCTATCGCAAGAATGTTGTGCAAATTCTGAATAATTATTCGAGTTTTTGATGCCGCGGATGTACCCATGGAAACAAAATCCTCTTGGTTGGCAGAAACCGGAATTGAATCAACAGAGGCAGGAGAGGCGAGATGGTTGTTTTCAGCGACCAATGAAGCCGAAGTATATTGGGCGATCATTAAACCAGAATTAGGCCCTGCAGCAGGGGCGAGAAAAGCAGGCAAACCACTAAGACTTGGATTTAACAGGCGTTCAACCCGTCGTTCTGAGATCGTTCCAATCCCTGTCATGGCTAGCCCCAAGAAATCCATTACGATCGCAACAGGATGACCATGAAAATTTCCTCCAGAGTAAATCTGGTCAACCGAGAAAATCAGGGGATTATCAGTGGAAGAATTCATTTCTACTTCAACCACGTTTTCTGCATATCGAACTGCATCTAAAATGGCGCCGTGGACAGCGGGGACACAACGTAAGGAATATGGATCTTGGTGAGGTATGTGATCCCGAACGCTCTTACTTCCATCCAAAATATCCAACAATTCCTTCGCTACATCTATCTGACCCCGATGTGGACGAGCTTGATGTATCAAAGGATTAAGCGCATCGATATTGGCCCGGTGTACCTCCATACTCATCGCAGTTACTAGATTGGCAATCCTAACTAGATATTTGGCATCTGCAATTGCTAATGCGGCGATTGCTGTCATTGCTTGTGTTCCATTAAGTAAAGCTAGTCCATCTTTAGCTCCCAATCGAAGAGACGCAAGCCCTACCTTTTTTAGAGCCGCTCCACCAGTAATCCGTTGCCCACCAAAATCCACCCATCCTTTGCCAATCAAAACCTGCGAAAGATGTGCCAACGGCGCAAGATCCCCACTTGCCCCAAGACTTCCCTGAGATGGAACTACGGGCACAATATTGTGGTTTAAAAGGTCCACAAGGAGCTCGACCACTTCCAATTGTACCCCAGAATGTCCACGTACAAGTTTATTGATTTGTAATACCATCATTCCCCGAACCACTTCTGAGGGTAGTTCCAATCCTACCCCTGCTGAGTGACTAAGAACAAGGTTTTCTTGAAGTTGAACTACATTATCAGGAGAAACCTGTACTTCCTGAAGATGTCCGAATCCCGTTGTAACACCATATATTCGCCTATTCTGTCTCAAAACAGTTTGAACGATATTTGCGGCCCGTTCTATTCTTGGAACGCTCTTGGGTGCTATCTCTACTGCGCAATTATCTCGAGTTATCAAAATCATATCTGGAATAGAGAGTGATTCTCCATCTAATGTAACGGTTGGCTTTTCCACGGCAATTGACTCCTCATATCGTTTATAATAAGCAGTTCGGTGTTCTAAGACAAATTTATGAGTTTTATTGCATTTGGTAGTCGCTATTAAGGATCAACGGATAAAAATTATTAAGGTTAATGAGGTGTATAACTTTAATTTTCACAAACCCAGAGTTTGTCTTATGATAAAGAGAGTTGTATTCCTAATTTTTGGATCCATAAGTTATGGGGGATAGTTAGGATTATTTATGTCATTATTAGAAAATTGACGCAGAACATATTTATAAACGGAAAATGGAGCTCAATTACGCAGCATCCGAAAATTTGAAAGGAAGGCGGGGGATTCTAGAACTACTAAACCGACCCGTTCCATGCCAAATTCGAGGGAAATGAAGCTCGATGTTTTTGATCTTAAGTTGATATCTTGCCTAGAACTTTTCCCAGGCCAGTACTATTTATTTAATTGGATACCTTATTTGCCCACAATCCTGACTAACAAAAAACGAGCTAATGGGCATTGATCCGTAACGATGTCGCCTTTATTATCGGATACAAGTTAGGAGAACTCGCACGCTACTTGGAACTGGCGATTGAAAGATCGAACCGGACAACTAAGCGAGAAAGAGTTCTAGTTAAGGCTTTATATGTTTACGAGACGCTAAAAAATCTAGAATTGGATCTATCACAGGTTCATTTCGCCGCTGATGTGCATAAAGATATTGATACGTATGTCCAGCGGTTAGGTGAAAAGTATGGAGAGATTAGAAGACGTTTGGAACAAGAAAAACCTCAAAAGCAAGATAACCCGATGCTGGTATCAAGAATAAAGCAAAAACTCTCCGTGATAAAGCGAACCAATCAGGTTCTTGGGATGGAGGACATTAAGAATCTCCAGATTAAGCTTAAGTTCTGGAAAGACAGATTAACGATAGATATGTCCTCCCAGTCCTAAAAATTTCTTCTTTTGGATGGCAAATAGCTAAACCTGTAAATAATCTTCTGTAAGAACTTGTTCAAGCCTTTTTATAAGGTAAACGGCGTTGTCCTTTGTGAATATCAAAGGAGGTTTGATTTTAATCACATTAAATAAAGGTCCATCGAAACTTAGTAATATGCCTTCTTCTTTCATCCTTTCTACAACGTACTGGGTTTTTAGCGGCGCTGGATCCAATTTTTCTGGATTTAGAACCAATTCAACTCCAAGAAAGAGTCCCTCTCCGCGGACATTGCCAATTATGGGAAATCTCTCCTTTAATTGCAGAAGCTCCTTCTTGAGATAGTTTCCGATTTCGAGTGCATTTTTTTGAAGATTTTCCTCTTGGATGACATCAAGAACAGCTAATCCAACGGCACAGGAGACGGGATTGCCTCCTGTGGTTGTAAAGTATTCCATTCCATTATTAAATGCCCTTGCTATTCCTGATGTTGTCACAACAGCACCTAAAGGATGTCCATTTCCCATTGGTTTTCCCAGGGTTACAATATCAGGTACCACATTCTGGAGCTCAAACCCCCAGAAATGACTGCCTACTCTACCAAATCCCACCTGCACCTCATCTGCAATACAAACACCACCAAAACCTCTGGTGTGCTTATAAACCTCTTCTAAATACCCCTTGGGAAACACAATCTGCCCTCCGACTCCAGGTAACGACTCACAAATAAAGGCCGCTGGGCCTCTTCCAGCTTCCTGCAAGCTTACCAATATTTGCTCCACTTCGGCAGCATATTTCTTGGATGCCTCGGGATCACTGGCTTTGTGTATTCCGCGAAAGATATCGGGCATACTCACCTTATGTACGTACGGAGGGGGGCCTTTACCTCCGGGGCCATCATATTTGTAGGGACTGATACTGATCAACTCCCCAGTATTACCGTGATAGGCATGATCGACCACGATTATGTCATGCTGTTTTGTGTACGTCCTAGCTAGCCGCAAGGCTAATTCATTCGCTTCACTGCCGCTATTGACAAAAAAACACACTTTGAGAGGATCGGGGAATGTTGCACACAATCGTTGAGCATATCTTACTAGGTTTTCATGCAGATAACGTGTGTTAGTGTTTAACGCGATTGACTGGCGATGTAAAGCATCCACAACTTTGGGATGATTGTGTCCAACATGTGGGACATTATTCACCGCATCAAGGTAAGGCCGGGCATTTTGGTCATATAGATATTGTCCATACCCCCGTACAATGTTTAAGGGGTTAATGTACGAGATACTCAAAGATGATCCTATTAGTTGCCTCCTTAACATAAGAATTTCTTCTACAGACAGGGTATCTTGGGGAAACGACTCATTAGGAATCTGCAGGAAAAAATTAGGGTCGAGACACACTGATAACCAGACTTTTTTTTGATTTACTGGAATTACGAAGGGTAACTTATTGGGTTCTCCGAATAAACAAGTTGACAGCTGAAAATGAAGGAAATAAAGGGGGGTTTCACCCTTTAGGTTCCCCACATAACCCAAATGTTCCCCTTGGCTGATTTCATCCCTTATTTTGAGGTTTTTTATCGAATCAGCCTCTAAATTTCTGTAAATAGTGAAATATTCTAACTCTCCCTTGTTTAGAACATGCTTGAGGATAAGTATGGAATTAAAATCAGTCAAGTTATGAGTTTGGTTCCAGTAAACTTGACCATCGGCTGGACTGAAAATCGGTAGGCGGTGTATTAGGAATAAATCGTACCCCAAATGTATTGTTGGAGCCTCAGCAAAACTAGGGGGATCAATGGTGTAATAAAGACGCGGCTCATTATGTCTCCCAATACCGATATTGGTATTTGCTTCTTTCATTCTGTCAAATATAAGACGCTCTAAACAGTCCTTACTCTGAAGTTCGTAAAATGAGTTGAATTCTAAACTATTCACACTGAGATCAAAGACGATGTGCGGCTGATTTGAAAAGTTGTATTCTATAATAGAAGTGTGTGAAGTTCTGGATAGCCATTGGCTTATACTTTCTGTTTTCAGAGAGGGAATCATTTTACACGCAATGCGAAAGGATATGTGGGCAAATTCGGGATGAATCTCTTTCAGCTGATATAATGTTTTCCAGGCCAAATCTTCTGATATGGTCAGATATTCATTATCGGGATCCATATTTTGCTGATATGCCGATATAGTCACACTTAGACAAAGACGGAGACAAATAAATATAAATAAGCATTCCAATTCCAGTTCAGTCAGTGGAAACACGGAATGGAAGCCTGTAACGGCTATTGAAGCAATAGCAATTGGATTTTTTTTTCCAAGTATCAAATATGCAATAGCAACTGCCAAATCAAAAACGGTACAACTCTTTACCATGTCTCCAAAGTCTATAATACCAAAGTCGTAGCTAAACGGGGCGGGGCGATAATTCACAATAATATTGAAATCGTTGGCATCGTTATGGATCACGCTCTTCCGTAACTTGTTTACCTTTGATTTCGTATTCCTTTCAAACAAGGTCAAGAAATATTCCAAAAGCGCCTTTCTTTCAGGAAGTTGAATATATTCTTTATATCTTTCAATCACAGTGTGAGCGTGTTTTAAATCCCAGTGAAACTCACGGTCTGATGAAGGATGCGAAAAATTTGACAAACCTTTTGTTAGTTCTCCAATAAAGCGGCCGAAATTCGCAACAAGCTCTTCATGGTGAGGATTTATTCTTGCAAGAATCTCTCCAGGAAGACATGTAAGCAATCTTACGAAATAGGATTCTTCTCCCTTTTTATACGTCCCAAGCAGATTATTATTCTTGGTCGAAATTACCCGTGGAGCGATCCCAGGAGTGACAGAAGACAGATGAATCATGGCCTGATTTTGAAAATCAAGTATTTCCCTCTTCTCAAGTGTACTAGCAATCTTTAAAACAAATTCAGACCCATCAAATGCCCCCAGATAAAAATTTTGGTCACGTTCACTGGGAAATTCTTGTGCAATTCCGTCAACTCCGTACAGCTTCTTGACAATCGCCTGGGCCTCTTCCTCCGAGAATTCGGGCCTTTTTAATTGGTGATTCACTGAAATTCTAACTCACGCGAATAAGGATATAGTTACGCGGATAAATTGGGATCCATTTCAAATTAATTGTATTTCGTGTTTTTCCAGGGGTGGATATAGATCGATGTCTGTTCGATCTTCCACAAGGTGAATCAATTCTAGGTACAATTTCTGATAGGATGCATCCCGTTGTTCGCTTATTCCAGGTATCAGAATGTTGTGGGCTTCTGCTAACTTGATAGATTTAGAGTACCCCGCAGCCGCGTGTCTTAAGATGGCAGACATAGGATCCCATGTCAGAACCCTGAATATCCGTTCCTGAGAGATATGGGTGCCATCCGCTACGCAGACCTGGCCAGCGTGAAGTGAGTATCCCACTCCTACACCACCTCCACCATGATAACTTGTCCATGTAGCGCCACACAAGGAATTTCCGAGAAGATTAAGAACTGGATAATCTCCAATGGCGTCAGATCCGTCTTTCATTCCCTCTGTCTCGCGATAAGGACTTGCCACTGATCCTCCATCTAAATGATCACGACCAATGATAACTGGGGCCTTAATCAACCCGTCTGCATACAGTTTGTTCAGAAGCATCCCAAACGCAGCCCTGCCCTTGTAGCCTGCCCAAAAAACTCTAGCAGGAAGCCCACCCTCAAATGGAATGTACTTGGAAGCTAAATTTATCCAGTTTATTAGCATTGGGTCATCGTGAAATAATTTCTTCGCATAAATATCTGTAATACGAATGTCCTCTGGGTCATTTGACAACGCGGCCCATCTGAACGGCCCTTTTCCTTCACAAAACAAAGGACGAATGTAATTAACAACGAATCCTGCAAACCCAAACGCGTCATCAAGTCCGGCAGTATGCGCTTGGGCACGAATGTTATTCCCATAGTCAAATGTTTCCGCTCCCCGCTTTTGCAGAGTCAACATCGCGCGTACATGACGTTTTACAGTCTTATAAGCCAAGCTCTTGTAATGAGTCGGATCTGATTTGCGTAGTTCAATTGCTTCTTCGAAGGACATCTCAGTAGGAATATATCCATTTAACATATCGTGAGCAGAGGTCTGATCCGTCAGTACGTGAGGCGTGATGTTCTCTGAAATCAAATACTCTAGCAAGTCCACGGCGTTGCATAAAACGCCGATGGATATGGATTTATCTTTCTCAGCATATTCTTGCGCAAGTTTGACGCTTTCAGGAATGGAAGTCGTTTTTATGTCAAGGTAAGGGGTTCCCTTGTCACGTCCTTGGCCATAAATCCTATCCAAATTTGATGGATCGATTTCCGCAATCAATGCGACCTTCCCCGCCATCTTAATAGCTAAAGGTTGAGCTCCTCCCATAAGTCCCAATCCTGCTGTTACAACCAATTTTTGTTCAAACGGCGAGAGAGTGGTATAAGACGGTCTTTCTTCAGCTTTATTGATGGCCGCAACCAGTGTCTCATATGTTCCTTGTATAATTCCCTGAAGGCCAATGAAAATCCAGCTTCCTGCCGTCATCTGACCGTAAACGGTCAAACCCGCGTCTACAAACTCTTGGAAAGATTGGATCCAGTTGGGCACAATGACTGAATTGGTGATTACACATCTTGGTGCTAAAGGATGGGTGATGGTTTTGCCATAGGGCACCCCAGACTGCATAAATAGAGTCTCATTTTGTTCTAAGTTCTTTAAAAGCTCAATAGTATCATAAAATGCCTTCCAATTGCGCATCGCCTTCCCACTCCCTCCATAAATGAAAAACGTCTCCCAATCTTTGCCATTATGCAGATTAGACAAAATTGCTCTGATGATGCCCTCGGTCTGCCACCCCGCTTTTGTACTAGGGGTAAGTGCATTCGCTCCACTTGGTAATGGAGGTATTTTTTCAGGTTTTAAATCCATACGCAGCCTTTCATGCTCAGGTAACCTAAATTTTCCCTCCATAATCTCGTTCAAGCGAGTCTGTTTCATATACTAACCACCTAACGACCAAGGGAATCGTAGGCTTTAATTCTTCAGGTTTAATTTCTGAATTTAAAATGATAGTTCCATTTGCATGTCCCTCGTTCATACATTAAACAGCCTTCTGACTATGGAATTTCGGTGTACTCAATCCTCAGTGAACAAAATCATCCTTCAAGACGATTAAAGGTTCTACACTGGTATCCATCATTTGTACCATGCCTTTTTCTATGTTTTGAGGATTTCAAAGCAGAATATTATGAAACAAAGGACCTTGTTAAGAGAAGTAACCTCAAAGGATTCAAGAACAGAGAGATTTATCTTCAAGCAATCCAATATGGGGATCTTAGTTCAATGAGGATTATGCCTATCGATTTTGGCATCTAAGGCTCGTTACGTACCAAGATCTTATCGAGTTTCAATGAGACATTCTTACCTAAAAGACGTCTCCCTATCCAGTCTTGGATTTCAACATTGGAAAAGCATACGGTGTTTGAACAAAAACCCATGGTCTTTCCATATTATATAATGATGGTTACATTTAAAGCAAGTAATTCACCAATATTATTCAGCAATGAGTGAAGGCAAACACATGAAATTGATTGAACAACAAGAACACGATAAGCAGCGATTGAAAAGTATTCAACGACGACTGAAAGCACTAGAAACTGAACTCCTAAGATTGGAAACCGAAAAGGAACGGATTGAACAGCAAATCGCAGCCCGAGAACAAGAAATCAGGGAGCAAGCCAGCTCTGAGAGTGATTTGAGTCAAATTCAGCTACAAGAAGAAAGTCAATTGGGTATTCTAAAAGAAATTTGGTTTTTCCCCTCCTGGAATCAATTGATTGATACGAATTTTAAGGGATTTTATTTAAATCAGCCTGTGACCGAATTGAGAAGAGATTCCGTCTTATTAATCCCAGATATTACTCTCACAGGAACGGAAGAAACAACTGGCGAAGCCTTTATCCTAGTTGTTGGTGTTGGCGTTTATTATACTCAATTTTCTATCTCTGTAGGAAAAATCATCACCGATTTTCGAGAAATTTGTGGGATTGTTTTACCCAGTGAGGCCTTTATTCGAGCTCAGGATCAATCTAGTTCAACAATTAGCTCCCAAAAATTAGAAATGACAGAGTATATGACTAAAATCCCGTTTACATTTCTTTTAGAACGAGAAACAACCCAGATGTATATGCGAGGTGTTGTAACGAGGAATATAATGCATCCAAATAAGGAAATCTTTGATCTATTAGAAAATTTGTGTAAATCAAAAACGACACTTTCAGAGGAAGACGGCTTTAAGATTTTATCAGGGGGTTTATCTGCAGAACATTCAATCTACAAGAACGAATTATTAACAGAAAAACAAATACCTGAGTACAGTCGAATTACTGCAGGATTGAAAAACGTCAAACCAACGTTAGGAAAGATTATGAGTACTTTGCAGTTAGAAGAAATGAGATCTCAGATCTTTAAGAATATAAAACAAATCAAACACGATTACACCACTATCGGGCTCCCTCGATTACGTGATTGGATGCCATAGCTTTTTTATTGTATAAAAATGATTGAACATCTCCATTTTTATTACTAGTAGAATTTTGGGACGTGGAACTAAGAAATGCGGGATATTCAGTTTTTACTAAGCTCTGGCCGAAACTATACAAGGGCCAAGCGATCACCCTCGAACAGGTCTTAGCACAGGCCGAAACGAAATATGGGGCGTGGACAGATACCCAACTCGAGGAACACCGCATGACCCATGGCCATTGTGTGGGTTCCCAATATTGAAGCTTGGAAGACTTTGAGGCGAAACCTGGGAAATCTAAGTTGTAAATGCTGGAGCTTCTAGTATGTTTCCGTGTGTTCAATCTCAAGGGAATGAAATCCCTCTTCAAGACGATCCCAAGAAGTAAAAACTAAAAAATCCCTCCAATACTTGTATATCAAACTAGATCCCTTATCGTTTAGAGAGAACACCATGAATGACCCCACAGTCACCCCTCTCTTAACGAACCTTAATTCTTTCGAAGTTCCTCTATCAAAATGTCCCTAATTACTTGCTGGATGGGCATGATGATTCGTTGTACCGGCTGAGGTCGAGATTTCGGGTTCCAGTTTCCACTACTCCATGTTTCCTTCAATGAATGTAAAGCCTCTAGGCATGAAACTTCATGTACACTGGCAAAAGTGTCTCGTAACTTGTCCGAGACCCCTGCCTCCACCATCAAACGCCCAACATCTGCCGCCGAAATACGCGTGTCAACAGGTAAATCCATCTTATTTAACATTATCTGTAACTTAACTTCCCCATTGACCAGTTTATCTTCCAAGATCTCAAACAATTCTGTAAGCGAAGTCTTGTTCTCCTCCCACCGCGCAGATTCTGAATCTAACACAATTATAATGCCATGAAGACCATTCACAACGATTTTACGCATGCTTTTGAAACGATCTTGTCCAGGAGTCGTAAAGAGATGATATTTAAATTCTCGTCCCGTACCTGTGCCCAAACCGAAGGTGGCTTGATCGAATCCAATCGTGCGCTCCGTAGCCTTGTCTTCAAGTTTGAGGAAATTATAGACACTCTCGGGATCTTCTCTCTTTTTTATGGCGTGGAAAAGTGAGAGCGCCGTCGTCTTCCCAGCCATGGTTGCACCCCAAAAGACGATCTTAATTCCTTGTTTGCTCTCTTCAAAGACAACCTCTTCTTGGCTCAATATCAGTTCCTCGTATTGCTGTATAATGCGTTTATAATGAGAATCGTGACTGTCACGATGACAGATCTGCTCGAGAACGTGCTACCAGTGTGGTTCCAAATTTCCGATGTGTCTATCTTAAAAGCTGCTTGCTTTTTTTTAAAGATTAGGGAACGCTCACAAAACCGACAATAAAACAAAATTAGAGGATCTTAGGTACAAGTGAAGGTGAAAAACACAGATGACGGAGCATTATGATGTAATAGCGGTTTCTCCTCATCCCGATGACGCTGAAATTGGATGTGGCGGCACTCTAGCACTCCTATCGGAGGAGGGATATCGCTGCGGAATCATTGACCTTACAGATGGGGAGCCCACGCCTTTCAATGATGACCCCACAATTCGAATTGAAGAATCACTTCAATCTGCCAAAACATTAGGAATCGAACGAGTTCTACTTGATTTGCCTAATCGGACACTTATGGATTCCATTAAGGCCCGTATAGCTCTGGCAAAAATATTCCGTCAAGCCAAACCTCGAATCGTAATTGGAATGCAGGGAGCCACTCCTAATGCCTCGCCAGACCACTATCAAAGCCAATTAATTTTTGACGCAGCAATATTCTATAGTCGCCTGTCAAAATGGGAACATCGCTTTGAGGGACTACCGCCCTGGCATATATCTCGGAGCTTTTACTATTACACTGCTCGAGAAATCAAGAGCGAAGGATTTTTCCCCCTTCAGTTTATTGTAGACATTTCGAATCAATTTGAAAAAAAACGGAAAGCTCTATTACAGTACAAAAGCCAGTTTCGAGCTCATCCCTCCTATAATCCACCTATTTTGGACTGGATTGAGGGCATGGGCCGCTATTTCGGCTCATTAATCGGCTGCAAGTACGGTGAGATATTCTATGGCACCGCAGTTTTGAACGTGAATCTATTCCAAACCTATCTTTCGAGTTGACGGGAACGCGCGATTTTCGCTGCCATTAGGGCATATTCTAAAAACTCACGACTGCCTAGTTGGTCGATTGAAGCCTTTAACGCTTTTAGAATCTGCTCTTGTAGTTGGTCTTGGTTATCAAATGAGGGCTGAGAAAGACATTTGCTATAAAAAACGGCTGCATCTTGAAAATTCCCCAATTTGAAAAGCCCTTCTGCTATTGTACGATGGTCACTCCACGGGTCTCGTTTGGACTCAGACTGCAATTCATCGAGTAGATCCGCATAATGTTTTAGGGCGATGATCGTGCATCTTAAGGTATCGATCACTGCGTGTTTAGCCAGAATATCACATGCTTTGACTTGGAGAGACACAACCAACCTTTTTTGATCAGAGGGGCGATCAGACACATTAGTACCTAATGTATCAAGCACTCGCCAGTATTGAGGGATTTCATAACCTTCGATAGGATCAGAAATTCGTTGAAGAATCCTTGATTTCGTTCCATATTCCGTTAAATCCTTAATCTCGGTATCTACTCCAAGAACATCCGTTAGACCAAAATCACGGAACTTTCGTGCGTAATAAGATCGCATGTAGCTATAAAAGTCAAAATAATCGGGAAGAATATCTTTTACATATTTTAAAACTCGCTCTCTAAAGTGGGGGAATTCACTGCTATCAATTAAATGAAACAAACGGATTTGGGACCCATGTGCTACACACATGGAGATAATCTGTCCGAGGGGTCCATCCGATTCCAGTTTGAAGATACAAATCCCGTTGGGTAGCGTAATCGGAATCTCGACCGTTTTTTCAAAGGTCGAAACATCAAGGTCAGATACGTCTACCCAAGGTTCTGTCAAGACATTGGAAAATATCCAGAGCTCTGGCTGATTGGCCAGCTCAAATAATGTTTTTCGAGTTCTTTTGTGAGACACAGCCGTACCCACTCTGGTATCAATATCAATTCTAGATAAGTTTTTCTAACCTCGAACTCGCACGGCTACTCCACGGTCAAAATCCAGCATTTCAGGAACGGAAAGGACACTTTTTCCATAATTCAGAAACGAACCTTGTTTATCCACGACAAGAACCTCCTCGCCACATCGAATCATAGGATCCGCTTTAATAACGAACCTTGCCAATAGATCTTTATTCTGTTTGACAAATGGCACTGCTTCATCACTTGCCTCGACGCACAATTGGGGTCTAGGAAGGGAATTGTATAGCATCTCGGCAAACCTAGGGGATGGCACAATAATGAAGTCGGAGGCCCTAAAAGTTCCTAAGAGATCATCACCTTCGCTAAAACGCCGTAATACTCCTGTTTTTTGCGATCTTTCGATCGTAAGGCGAATATTATCAAGTAATTCATGAGAACCAGCTCCGAATTGATAATCAACCATTGCCTTCACGATATAATCGTCATCCAGCTTGGTCGAGGCCCTTGGGCGTTCAAAAAGATCAAAACCTTGAAGAAGTTCGTTTTCAAGGGAGATTAATGGATGAACCAATATTTTTTTGAATTTAGATTTAAATTGGTTAAGAAAAATCTGGATATATTCAATAATCTCTGAAGAAAAATCCATTGGAATCCTTTCGTGTTGTACCAGGGGATACACTCCCAGTAACTCATCAGGAATAATCCCAAAGACGGGAGACAGGCGTATAACTTGATAAGATTGCGAGGAATGTAATTTTTGATACTCCCGGGTAATAACCAACTGAGAACTCCAAGAAAAGAACCGTTCCATTATTCTTCGGCGATAACGAAGTAACAGAGGCTGATTAATCAAGATTGGATGAGTGATCAGTAATGCTCTAGTCTTTGAAGCTGTTTCAAAGGGTTCGACGAGTTTTGATGTTGATTTGCCAAAAAGAAGGTTGATATTTTTCATCAATGAAGGATGAGCCGCTGCGCGGACCAGCGCTAGTTCATATAATCGCCCCTCTGTGATCGCTTGTCTAATTCTCCGAATTTCTTCCAGGCTCACAATCAAGTTATGTTTGGCTAACAGAATTGTACGGGTTTCCAAATCGAGGTGACGTAATTCCACAGGTACAAAATTTACACACACCTCACATGAGCAAGGGAAATACTCCAGATTTTCCAAGTATTCAGTACCAGTTACCGTGATATATCGATTTTTCTGGGCATAAAGCATATAGGCGGCAGAATCGAAAACATCAACACCAAGAAGTACCGCAATCGCAAAAATCATGGGATGTCCTGCCCCAAACAGATGAATCGGTCTATTGGTGGGAAGATGCTGTTTGATTGTCAAAAGCATTCGAATGACGTTTTCATAATCATATTTCTCAAGGAGTGGAACAACTGATCCAAGAGGGTGAATATGAAAAGGATGTTTGCGCATCATTTCACATGATGATTCAATTAAATCCAAATGTATCCCCCCTTGAATAGGACCCGCCCATAGAATTGGATTATCGGAGCTTCTAAGCTTTAAATTTTCTTCAGCTCTCTTAACAGTCTTTTCCAATGCTGCTTTATGGTCCTCATACTTCTCAGTTTTGACCGGAACGTCCAAAAATACCCCGATGTCGCTTCCTATTTGTTCCTGAAATTGTATAATCTCAAGGTTGGATACTTCGACATCCCCGTATTGCATTAGTTGAAATGCCCCCGAATCAGTCATTATGGGGCCCGAAAACTCTAGATATTTATGTAATCCTGATTGAAGGACACTTTCTCGGTTGTCAGCGTTACGGAACAAGAGATATGCGTTAGTGATAAATGCTTCCGCACCTAGCCGAACCATTTCTTGAGGAGAAACCATTTGACGATTAGGATTGATGACTGGAAGTAACACTGGGGTCATCATCTTGCCATGGTTGGTTTCTAGCATGCCTATGCGACCCCACCCGTCTTTTTTCCGAATAGTATACATAAGATGCCGTTTCCTCTCTGAAATGCTAGCTTTCCCATTTAAAAGTTTATTTTTTTGGCTAAATCTTGAATTATTTCCCATGCCTGGTTGACATGTCTCTCTTGAGTATCGGTTTGGCCTACTACGAATCGTAGACTATAGTTTCCATTCAGTTTCGTATGAGTTAGATAGAGTTTTCCCGTTTGATTCGTTCTTACAAGCAATTCCTCATTCATTCTATTGAGTTTCTCCATATCCCTAATGGATGAGGGCTTATATCTGAAACAAATTGTATTCAACGGAACTGGTGCTAATAATTCAAAATCATCTGCTTGTTCGATTTTTTTTCTCAGCATGTCTGTCATATCTAAATGATATCGGATTTTTTCTTGCAATCCAGAAACACCAAAATGCCTGATAACAAACCATAACTTCAATGCCCGAAATCTTCGGCCAAGTGGAACCCCCCAATCTCGATAGTTATTCACATTTCTGGCCTGCGTCTTAAGATATTCGGGAGTGATCTCAAATGTCCGTACAAGAGCCTCGGAATCCTTTATGAAGTAAGCGTTGCAGTCAAAATTTGTAAACATCCACTTATGAGGATTGAATGTGAATGTGTCAACATATTCTATCCCCTCAATCATCCACCGCTTTTCAGGGAGAAGTAGGGCGGTTCCTGCCAAAGCTGCGTCCACATGAAGCCATATCTTATACTTTCTACAAATTTCCCCGATATGCTTTATTGGATCAATCGCGGTAGATCCAGTCGTTCCGATCGTAGCCACAACGGCCAGTGGAGTAAATCCATCATTAAGATCCCTTTTAATGATTTCTTCTAGTTTATCAGGTCGTAGGGCATAATTCTGATCCACGGAAACCTTCCTTAAATTGTTCTTTCCTAACCCAACGATCTTGACGTCTTTCTCAATACTCGAGTGTGTTTCACTTGAACAATATATTGTAAAAGCTCTTTTGCTATACAATCCAGTAGCATTGACCTCATAGTGAGTAGCCTTCTCTCTTGCCGTCAAAAGTGAGCAGAGAGTTGCAGTCGATGCTGTATCTTGAATTACCCCAGAAAAGGACTTGGGTAATCCAATCATATCCCTCAACCAATTCATCATCTTTTCTTCTAGCTCTGCGGCTGCAGGGGAGGTATCCCAAATCATACACTGTGCAGCAAGAGTAGCTGTCAACATTTCAGCCAAAATAGATGGTCGGCTACTATTTGCAGGAAAATATGCGAAAAAACAGGGATGTTGCCAGTGAGTAATTCCAGGAATGATTTTGTTTTCGAATTCACTGAATATGTGATTGAAATCCTCACCCACGGTTGGTGGTTCATCTGGGATCTGATTATAGATCTCACGAGGTTTAACCTGTGATTTCACTGGATATTGTTCAACTGTCCCTAAATAATCAGTCATCCAATCAACTAGCATATGACCATTCTTACGAAATTCTTCTAAATCCATTTTAAAAACCAATTTCCTGATACTAACGTTAAGAACGAACGATGTAGACTTCCAAAACTTAGGGAATCAAAATTTCACCCAAGAAACATTTGGACAGAGGTGCGGAGAGTGTTTTTTAAAGTATGTTCGCAATAAGTTCTTGGCGATCATATTCTCGCAAACTTAGTATGGGGTTTATTTGTGGTGAATAACGAGATTTTCTCACTTCAGGAGCCTTTTTCGTTTACGGAATTAGAAAAGAAAGGTCTGAGCATTAAACGGTCGGATCTAGCACAATTTGTAAAAAAAGGGAAACTGATGAGTAAAAAGATAGGCCGAATGACCATTTATTGGAATCATCCTTCGGTGACACCCGAAGCTACAACGGGCCTTGATTCCTTAGTTAATCGATTGGAATTAGAGAATCAAGAAATGAAACGCGAGCTGCAATCTGAACGTGAAAAGGTACGCCGGCTTGAAATTCAAGATGGAGTTGATGACCCGTGGAAAGAGGCGGCGCTGACCATGGCTCAAACCCTAGCCGAGCAAAAAGGGATATCAATGCGGGAGGTGCTTGGTTATTTCAATGCTCCACTTGATGAATATTGAAGGCGATTTGTCAGGTATCGAGTTCTTCCGATAAATCTGCGAGCGGAACTTCTTCCGCTTCTTTTTCTCCAGTTTCCCCTTCCTGGACCTCTCGGATCTCAGTTACCTCAGCCACTGTCTGGAAAATGCTATGAAGATCTTTGACTCGGAATTCATGTTCTTCTTCTTCAATTATTGTTGGTAAATGAACTTCCGCCCAAACTTCATTTCCTGAATACCCCGTGAATGCAGAATGCATCTGCAGTTTCTCTTCGATAATTACTGAGTCCGTTAAGGTCAGGTTGGCAAAGCGAAGCTCGATAAAATTGCCTTCGCTCTCCATCTCTACCTCAAGCGCAAAAGATTCCGCCAGGATTTCTGCAATAGACTGGAACATAGTCAAACTATGAATACTAGTGTCTTGTGCATTGACCAAGCAGAGATCTAGCTTGGGCCAGAGAATAAAAAGCATTCCTCGAACGTAATGTGTTTCGATAAGGTAATCCTGACTACCTACAACCTCAGCGGGCTTCCTGCTAAACGATCTTTTCAACAAATCTGAGGCTGCACGACGGGATTTCGAATGTTTCTCGTGAATGATCGAGTAAAAATCATCTATATACACATAAACATCGGCCAGCAGTGTATGCCCTTCTTTGAACGAACGGGTGAGTTCCTTCACTCGTTGTGAATAACAGAACATAGGCATCCCCTTCTTAGGTTCGCGTTTCAGTAATAGGACGTCTAAATATCGCCTTTCTGTGCATTTCGGCCGGAGCATGTTCACAACTTTGTTATTCTGACATTGTTTAAGACAAAACTCCTTCCGATCCCGAACCATTTCCTCCCAGAGTGTAACGCCAGATACCCGGTTTAAGAAGCCCTGTGCAGTTTTGGAGCTTTCATTGTCTGTCCAATTCATGAGAGTTCATCCAACCTATGACTGTCTGGCTGGGATACCCTTGCAGAACCACTTCCTAAAAACCCATCCCTACGAAGAAGCGGTTTGTTTAATGTCCGGGATGACCAATTAATGCTCCATAGAGGGAGCAAGTTGGCTTATTAGCCCTTCTATTTCACTCAGAGATCTGCACTCACACCCAAATAACATTTGTTATTGTTTCACAACCAGCAAGGGTTCAAAAAATGTTCAGACACTGTTATTAACGAGTAGGATCCTCTCTGTCCATTATGCTACTCACAGTACAGTCTATAGCCTAGATTATGATATCAAATCCTTGAAAATCATCTCATTTCCAATGAGGTCCCACAAAAAGCACACACAGGTTGATCTTTCCCTTCTTGTACCTCGTTAGTGTTTTTGCAGTTGTGACAAAGGATGTAAACATTCACATCGTCAAATCTTCCTAGCGTGCCTTTTCCTGATAATGTTGAACCCTCCGCCTGTTCTTTCATTTTCATGAAAAGTGGATTTGCTAATTCCTCTAAATTTTTCAAGGTGGATTGAAGATCTGAGAATTTTGCTTGCTCCTCTGCTTCTCGCTTCTTATGCTCGTAGTATTCTGTTCGTTGTTTTGGCGTCATTCGTTCCAACTGTTGCAATTCTCTCAATCGAGCCCGAAATTGATTTCTTTTAGCAAGGGATAACGAGTCAAGGAATTCTGGCGTAAAATTGGCTAGATCTGTCAAATTCATGGTGGTAAAATCGATTTCATCTAAACTAGATGCTATACCCACGGAATTTGTTTGGGGCAGAGGGGGCGGGGGAGGAACTCCTGAAATTCCCTGCGATGAAGGGGGATTATTCGCGTTCATCCCCTTTGCTACTGATTGAATCTCGAACCGTAAATCCTTACGGATGGTGGCCAGAATCTC
This sequence comes from Candidatus Thorarchaeota archaeon, assembly GCA_048882505.1. Lineage (GTDB taxonomy): Archaea > Asgardarchaeota > Heimdallarchaeia > Hodarchaeales > Hodarchaeaceae > Hodarchaeum. Next base: position 207,757 of record JBHLRO010000002.1, on the reverse strand, counting down.
CCTCCGAATATCGTTCAAAGAGATTCGCCTTTGGCTTGCGTTTTTCGATTTCATTTCTTTGATCTGTGCTTCTAGCGTTTTAAGACGGTTTGAAAGACCCTCATCCACACCAGTACTTACCAAACTCAATTGCTTTATACACGAGTCGCACATTCCATCAATGAGCTCATCTTGAAAAGCCCCGCGACCACAGGTTCTGCAGCTTTGAACCATACTAGCTAAATCAGAAAGCATGCCGCCCGATCGATTACCTGTTCTTGGTTTGGTTTTGCTTTTTGTTTGAGAACGTCTTTTTCGCTTAGTTTGCCCTTTCTTGGGCTTCTTAGGGCCAATACTAGGACTCCCAGAAACACTTGTCTTGATGTGAGACGATTGTAAACTTCCTAATTCAGCGAGAACTTCATCAACCAGCTGAAAGGGATTTTTGAGAACATTCCCGACCGAGGTGAGACGTTTGATTGTTTCTTTTTCTAAACCATCTGACATTTACTACTCACCACGATCTGGAATTTCCAATCCCGCCCTTTTCATAATAGAGCGCGCGGCCATTCCCTCGAACGAATCTGTTCCCTTCTTTGAATCATCAATTATAATAGCTACCATTTTTACAAGGGCTTCAAAGGATGGATTGATAAAATAGCGAACACCAGCTTCAAGAAGTTCACTAGGAGTGATGTTACGTCGAAGTGCGGCCTTGTTGATTGCTGGCATATTCTGATTAATAATATCTAATAGTTGCGGATCGAAGACTTGGATTTCAGCTAGCTGTTTTTCTAAATTCTCTATGTAGATGTTTTTCTCTTTTAGCCTTGTAGTTAGGTTTTGTACGGATTGTTGATAGTCGAAGAGCCTCGAATCATCCAATGAGCTTCCTGAACGAGTGTAATCACTGCAAACTCCCTGTGAATCATTCACAATGATGTTTTGTTCTTTTTCGATCTTCTGTTCATAAAATTCTCGCCAATATGGTTGATTAGGGAGACCCACGAAGCGCCGAGATTGTCCCTTGGGAGATGAAACCTTCACAACCGCTACCTGATCTTGCCTACGGGTGAGGGCCCCATCTACCTTTCCCCGCGACCATTCCAGTCGAGTTGCAAGGTTTCTTACGGTCACAGGGTGAGTTAGCCGTTCCAATCTAGAAATGAGTTGAAAATCGGTTACCTCGGAATCTCCGCCAAAACCTTTGGGCATTGTCAACCACTCGGTACATATTGAAAAGGCACTTAGACTTGTCTATATAGTAATAAAGAATTTAATAAAAGAGATATTTTAGGAACGAATCATAAGCCTTTGTCAGACCATTATAAACTTGTCTATATATGAATTAAGTAAATATAATACTCCAATTTCAAACTTAATCCATCATACCGATAGAAGAGCTTCACATTTTCTAAATCAAGTCGCTGCAGTTGCAACATTTTACAGTCAGAATGCCGATTAAGGATAGTGATAGATAAGGGTAAACTGATTCTGGAGGCGATGGGCTTATGCTTTTTGTGGAAGCCACATTTTTTCCAACGATTTTACAAGTTCCTGCGTAGCTTCATGACTCAAAGGATTTTGTTCTCTATTTGATCCTAGTTCTAGGTGGCATTGAAGCCAGTTTCCTAGAAAACCCAAACTATTTTCACCGCTACTATGATCCAGAATTGATCGTTACGCCTGGGTATGAACCTATTCACATATTGGGCGTACCTCACTTCAAACGAATACTTCGTGGATAGTAAGCTTACAGGCGATCATTACCTGCAACCTATTTCTCATTGGAGGATACAAGTCCCTCGAATGCAAAATTAGAACATCATGGGAAGAAAAATGGACTTCTTTTTCAGGTTTCACCATAGCCACTTTAATTTTTAAAGCGGCATAGAAAAAGGAAATGGTGGAGCGGCCAGATTTTGGTTTAACGTATCGAAAATCTCGCTTAGGAACCCCCAATCTATAAAATAAACAAAAGTATCAGTGTTATGGACTCCCCGAATCATGTCCTACGTACTTATTTCAAAAAACGTAGAAAGATGAAAACAACGGATCTGAAAGCTGACTTGTCGGAACACCTGTTGCTTGCGAGGTTAAAACGTACGTTTTTCCGTAAATAGAAAGTAAAAAAAAACTATCGAAAAAAAAGGAGGTCTTTCTAATTGATACTTGATGTTCAGAATGTATTTCATAATGGAGAAGATCACGGAATCTTTGGGATCTTCGAAAACCCAGGCGCAATGTTGATTTTGATGATTGGCATGATGATATTGTTACCCCTGCTCGCTATCTGGGTCTATCGAGATGCAAATCATCGAGATGAGAATGTAGCGTTATGGATAATTGTGATTTTCTTTACTATGGGGATGGGTATCATCCTGTACCTCATTTTTAGAGCTGCGGAACATCCAGCCCCTGTAGGCAGAAGTTATCCTAGTGAACCTCAACCCGTCTCATACGGTTCTTCAACAAAAGTTCAATATGCCCCTCCCATTGAGCGCACGCCCATTTCACGCTATGGTACAAACTTTTGCGAGGTCTGTGGTGCCAAGCTTGAGGCAACCGATAGCTTCTGTCCGAAATGTGGAAGTCCAGTGAAGGCAGGTAAGCAAATCTAGTTAAGGGCAAAATACAAAACAAATGAATGACTAATATCGCCTTACATTGATAGTAGGAGATTTTTTCGCCGTGAATTCAGATTCAACACTTTCCGAGAAGGATCTTAAGAACCAGAATCAACGATATATATCAGAAATGTTCGCCTCAGAAGTATATATGGGGCCTGATTGTTCCTGTCACATCGAGGATGTTCTCAAGAATAAAAGTCAACACATCGTCGAAGTTCATGTAAACACGTTGGCACATACTATCAATGTAAGGTATGATAGTCAGAATATTTCATCTAATGAAATAAAGAAAATCTTAGCACAATGTGGGTATGAATGCTCTTCTATATCCCCTATACATAAGATGGAAATGGGGCATCATCCTGCTGAACCTGCCGATCGAAAATCCATGGGTCACGAAATGGATCATGAAGGGACGGCTCATAGAGACATGGATCATGCGGGGATGGATCCATCAATGCACCATCGAATGATGGCCAAAGATATGCGGACCCGCTTTTTCATTACCGGAATCGTGACCATCCCCGTGCTATTGTTATCTCCCACAATTCAAACCTGGCTTGGGGTGACCCTCCCAACATTCTTGGATAATGAATTTTTTAACGAACTGTTGTTATTGGCATTCTCCAGTATTATTGTATTTTATGGAGGCCTTCCTTTCTATCTAGGAGCCAAGAAATCACTCAAGAATCGCCAGGCTGATATGATGGTATTGGTCTCGGTTGCAGTCATTGCTGCCTATTTGTATTCTCTTGGAACCACATTTCTTCCCTTCCTCTCTGAAGCCCCGGATTTTTATTGGGAAATTTCTACTCTCGTAGTATTTCTTCTCTTTGGCCATTGGATGGAGATGAGAGCAGTTACTGGCGCTTCAGGCGCATTATCTGAACTAGTCAAGCTCGTTCCCTCGCAAGCCAATATGGTAAAAGGGGAAAATATAATAGAAGTGTTAACGCATACTCTAAAAGTCGATGATATCATCTTAGTGAAACCTGGAGAGAGTATTCCAACTGATGGCGTAATTTTAGAAGGACGAAGTTCTGTTAATGAGGCCATGATCACGGGAGAGTCAGTACCTGTACCAAAAGGCGTAAAAGATAATGTTATAGGGGGAACCATAAATGGACAAGGATCATTACGTGTGCAGGTAACAAAAACAGGTGCTGATACGACTCTTTCCCAAATTTCTCGAATGGTTCGCGAAGCTCAAAGCTCCAAACCACAGAGCCAAAAACTTGCTGATCGGGCAGCTAATTATCTAACCATAGCAGCGTTAGGCGTGGGTTCCTTAACATTTGTCTTTTGGTGGGTACTGATGGGGGCAGACTTAGCGTTTGCCTTAACTCTAACAATTACGGTCATTGTAATTGCCTGTCCACATGCATTAGGATTAGCGATTCCGACTGTGACTTCAATCGCCACCAATTTGGCGGCCAAATCAGGAATGTTGATCAAAACAGGGAACACATTTGAGGATGCACGAAAAATCGACACAATTGTATTTGATAAAACGGGAACCTTGACCTTAGGTGAATTTGGGGTATCAGATATTATTTTGACGGATGACTGGGATGAAGCAACCTTACTAACGAAGGCCGCCGCTCTAGAACAAAATTCTGAGCACACCATTGCCCAGGGTATCGTTAAGAAAGCAGAAGAGGAAGGCTTGTCCCTTCCCAGTGTATCCAATTTTCAAAGTATCACAGGAAAGGGAGCAACAGCTCAATTGGAGAACCAAACCCTTCACATTGGTAACTCACGATTGATGAATGAGCTCCAAATAGAACTAAGAGAATATGAAAAAAATGTAAACGCTTTATCTGCGCAAGGTAAAACGGTTGTTTTGCTTGCGTCCGAGAACCGTCTAAAGGGAATTATTGCATTAGCGGACATTATCCGTAAAGAGTCATTTCAAGCGATTGGAGCTTTACAACGCATGGGAGTTAAGACTGCTATGTTTACAGGGGACAATGAGAAAGTCGCCAAGTATGTTGCTGATCAATTAGGCCTAGATTATTATTTTGCGGAATTATTACCCGGTGATAAAGCAACAAAAGTCAAAGAACTCCAAAACCAAGGAATGTCGGTTGCAATGGTGGGCGATGGAGTTAATGATGCTCCTGCACTGACACAGGCGAATATTGGTATTGCAATTGGTGCGGGAACAGATGTGGCCGTGGAATCTGCAGATGTTGTACTTATCAAAAACAATCCTTTCGATATAGCCAAATTAATATCCCTCAGTCAGGCGACAACCCGAAAAATGAAAGAAAATCTCGTTTGGGCAACGGGTTACAATACTATCGCCATTCCCATTGCGGCGGGATTGTTAGCACCGCTTGGAATCTTTTTACGTCCTGAATGGGGCGCTTTGGCAATGGCTGCCAGCTCTATCATTGTTGTCATCAACGCGCTCTTGTTAAGGAGGCAAAAACTTTGACTTTTTGTTCTTTCAATAAAGAACTCAGTGTTAAATATGAATATAAGTAGTGTCCGTAAAAGATATGATTGGTATTCAAGATTTTATGATAAGTTTGAACAACCAATGGAACAGATGGTCTTCAGAGACCTAAGGAGCCTTATCATTGGAGCACTGAAGGGGAAAATACTTGAGGTGGGAGTAGGTACAGGCAAAAACATACAATATTATCAGTCCCATACCCAAGTTATAGGGGTGGATATTAGTCCTAATATGCTGAAGAAGGCCAAACAGAAGATTTCTTCTTTTCACGGAAATAAGATTGAGCTAAAACTGATGGATGCGGAGGAACTATCGTTTAAGGATGAAACCTTTAATATCGTTTTGTGTACCTTTGTTTTATGTTCTGTTCCTAATCCTGCTAATGCAATTCAGGAGATGCTCCGGGTACTAAGGTCCAGAGGACGCTTAATTCTACTAGAACACGTGTTAAGCAAAATGTCTCTCATTGCATACCTCCAAAAAATTGCCAATCCATTTACGAGAGGGATTTTTGGTTTTAATATCGATCGCGATACGCTTGAGATTCTGAAGCAAGAGAACGTACTAATCTTGAAAGACCAGAACCTAACCAAAACAGACATATTGAAGTTCCTTGTCTGTGAAAAACCAAACCAAAAAATCGTTGATGGAAATCCGTGAAAAAACTGAACAGGAACCAGGCCCTTTTTCTATGTATAATTGTACTAGAAGACTCTATCCACACTTAGAATATCCACAAACCCGACACAACACGCAGCCTTCACCGTGCTCGACAATGTTACCGCATTCTGGACATTCTGGACGAAGCCCTGCAGTGCTATGTGTGAGGTACACAGCTTCATTTTGTTCCTTTGGTGTCAGTTGAGGTATCGACTGGGTTGTGATTGAACGGTTCTTGTGGTTCCCGTTGGTACTGTATTGTGCAAGAAATCGTTCTACGGATTTTGCTACTCCATCTGCACACGAAAGGATTGGACCATCCGAGCCAAATGTGGGACTAGGGCAGCGGATCGATTTCAACTGTAGGACGATCTCTTCAGGTTCAATCCGACTCCGTAAAGCAAGGGAAATCATACGGCCTAGGGCTTCGACATGTGAGGCAACACACCCCCCTGACTTTCCAAGAGATAAGAATACCTCTGTAAGCCCTTCTTCGTCTTCTTCATTCATAGTGATGAAAAGATTGGTACCACAACCTACGCGAAGCCGCTCGGTAATTCCTCGTGTAACATCGGGACGATATCGCGGTTTCTTTTTAGCGATTGGCAGCGGTGTTTCAATCGTAGGAGCTCTTTCGACGGTTTCGGTGGCATTCGTCCCTTTTTTCGATAGCACATCATAAGTGCGGGAGCCGGATCGATAAACGGTGATGCCCTTACATCCCAGTTGGTGGGCGAGTAAGTAGGCCTCTTCTATTTCGGCTTCGGTGGCAGATTCAGGAAAGTTTATAGTTTTACTAACAGCGCTATCTACGCCAGATGTTTGAAAAACGGCTTGCATTTTTACATGCGCTTCTGGAGAAATGTCATGAGAAGTGACAAAAACTTTCCGTACGTCTTCGGGGAGCTCAGCGAGATTCGCAATAGAGCCCGTCTTTGCTACCTTTGCCATTAGGTCTGAAGAGAAGAATCCCCGCTTTTTAGCTGTCTCTACAAAGAAAGGATAACCCTCAACAAGAATGTCGTCATCCAAAACTCGTCGTTCATATGTGAGCATAAACAATGGTTCAATTCCACTAGAACACCCTGCAATGATAGAAAGGGTACCTGTGGGTGCTACAGTAGTTAAGGTTGCATTACGTAAACCAGAATACTTTTCTGCAAAAATACTATTCTTAAAATTTGGGAATGATCCACGTTCCTGTGCCAGCTGTTGGGACTCGCGAAGTGCGGCCGTATGAATGAATTTCATCAGACGTTTGCCAATTCCTCGGCCCTCTTCTGAATCATACGGGATACCCAGTCTGATTAAAAGATCAGCAAATCCCATAACCCCAAGGCCGATTTTACGGTTGGCACGTGTCATTTCACCGATTTCATCTAACGGAAAAGTTGAAGCGTCGACTACATTATCAAGAAAACGAACTGATAGTGAGACTGTACGTTCGAGCTTTTCGAAATCAATCTCATACTTGCTAGCATTCAAGGCATCCTGTTTAAGCATTCGCCCCAGATTAATCGAACCTAGATTACACGACTCCAAGGGGAGCAAGGGTTGTTCTCCACACGGATTAGTCGATTCAATGAGACCTATTTGGGGAGTTGGATTTGCTGCATTGATTTGATCGAGAAAAATGATTCCAGGTTCTCCCGTGGCATGCGCCATCTTCACAATCTTTTCAAACACATGACGGGCCTGCAACCTTACCACTTCTTGGTTATTTCGGGGATTAATCAATGGATAATCAGTGTCGTTGCGAACAGCTTCCATAAATTCTTCGGTGACACCGACTGATATATTGAAATTATTTAGAGCTGTTAAATCAGTCTTACATTCAATAAAATCAAGAATATCTGGATGATCTACTCGTAAAACACCCATATTCGCGCCCCGTCGGCGTCCTCCTTGTTTAATGATTTCAGTAGCCGAATTGAAAACTGTCATAAACGAAATGGGGCCACTAGCTACTCCACCCGTGGTTTGGACTTTATCGTTCGCAGGACGAAGCCGCGAGAAAGAAAATCCAGTTCCTCCACCAGATTTGTGAATGATAGCAGCATTCTTGATTGCATTAAATATGCTATCCATGTCATCTTCAACTGGAAGTACAAAACAGGCTGAAAGTTGATTGATGGCTGTTCCCGCGTTCATCAAGGTGGGGGAATTAGGAAGAAATTCCAATCTGGCGATCATATCATAAAATTGTTCTTCATACTCCGCAGGATTTCCCCCATACTGGGCCTCTACTACGGCAATTGCCCGCGCAACTCGACGGAATAGTTGGCCAGGAGTTTCAATAATTTCTCCCCGCTCGTTTTGCAGGAGATACCGTTTTTCGAGGACAATTTTGGCATTAGGTGTCAAAACAAGTTCTTCGTCTGGTTTTTTCTCTGTGGCGGTTGATATAGCAGTCATGATTAGTCACTTTACTTGATGCTTTTGAGGGCGGGATTTTGTCGGTTAAGAGGATGAAGAGATCGTATGTCTCGGCCCCCTTAATTCGGAGGATGTCATCTCGTTATATGGAAAAGTTACTTCAAAACCCAATAATTAATCCTCTCACGAGAAGATCTATCCCTTTTAGACAATACTTCATGGTATCACTATAGCGTTTATTTAGGTTCTCCTGTGGGGTTCACAGCGACGGGAAAATCCGACAAAATCCATTAGATTTTTCAATAGTCACTTATTGGCCAAATAGGAGCGAAGTACCCACAAATCAAATCCTTACAGATCGAGATAGTTCCTTTATATTTTAACGTGAGGAATCATCATACCTCCTACCTTTATCGCGCCAATAACTGGTATGAAGACGTTTATTGGAGTCACCAGGTTTTTTTTCGATCTTTGAACATATCTTTGGACTGTTACCAAAGGATACGGGATAATAAAGGGGGATGTTTCAAGAGTGTCTAGTTTTACACCCCTAGATTAGAAGGGTGGTATTAAAAAGATTCGTATCTGCTTTGTCAAATTATTATTTCTTATAACTCATGTGAAATACTATAACAAACTGATCAGTGGTGTTCATGTGTCATTTATAGGAGGAGATGAAATGTTTACTGGTTGTAATGTAACTTTTCTCAGTAATCATCACAACAATGCCTTAAAGAAAGAGACCAGTGATTTAGAATCTCCAAAACGATCTTTGAGTCGAATCATCTCCGTTCACACCATAAGAACCTCAACGAAGCAGGGTGAATTAAAAAACGATGCTTTTTTTGATCCTGAGATATGTTTGGAAATATGCCGCAATGTATTACTTCCGTAATATCTCTTGGGAGATGTATTACTTCCGTAATATCCAGCGATGAACGTAATACGTTGATAATATCCCTTTATTAAAAAAATAGAATTATCATGAATGTCAGATCCTACTGGAGATGTAAATTACATGAGACTGATCACGGTCCACCTACCACCGGAAGCTGTACAAGGACTAGACGAACTAGTTCGCTCTGGTCGTTATCCGAATCGCAGTGAAGCCATCCGTTTTGCCATTCGGGATATGTTGAAAGATGAGCTCTGGAGCCTTCAGGGAACTCTGATATCTCATTCCCGGGACTCATTCTAGCTATACTGTAGTTCGGCCAAATTATGAGAATGTCGCTATGATAATACAGAGGAATATCAAGACAATATAGACGGTATCCTCCCCCTCCTCCCCTTTTTTGTCTAGAGCACGCGCGATTAGTCCGGAGAAAACCATCATGCTTCAATTTCACAACCAGACAGCATTTTTTAGTTCGTACAATTTGAAAACAACAGATTGAATATCGAGACCGTGACCTGCCTGTCTCGACAAAACGAACACAGAAGTTGATAGCTAGGTGTCAAAACCACTCAAACGCTGGCGGATCGTAAAATCGAAGACCCCTATAATTGGAATCGATGATGGTGGCTTTGACCGATTTGATCCTCAAGAATATCTGGAAGTTCCGGTGTTTGGTGTTATTATGAAGGGACGTGCCTATGTCGATGGTATCATACAATGCCAAATTCAACGGGATGATTCGGAGGCTACATATAAAATCAGCGAAATGATTCTGAAGTCCTCTCATAAACCCCAGCTCCAGGCCATCTTTCTCCAGGGAATCACGGTTGGAGGGTTTGGTGTAATTGACATTGATCAGCTATATCGTCTTACGGAGATTCCGGTTGTTGTCCTCCTCCGGAAATATCCCGATTACCCTCGGATTAGGGAGGCCCTTGAGAGAACTTTTCCTGACGCAGAACAACGCTGGATAAGCATTAAACGTGCTGGAAACCCGATACAGATCCAAAAGGATCCGTTGATCTTTCTTCAAGTAGCTGGAATACATAGAAAGGATGCAATATTGTTGACCGAAAAGTGCACGGCTATTGGAACCATTCCAGAAGCCTTACGAATCGCTCATTTCATTGGGGCTAGTAATTATCGCCACATAAGGAATAATGTGCAGTAAATTGATTGTACAACCTACGAAGATGCTTTGGCTGTGAATTTATAGAACTAACTTTCTATTGTTCGGGGGGGTTAACTTCTTCATAGATTAGAACAAGGGGTGCCAACATCCAGAATGCAGCGCCACCTGCAACAAAAAGGCCGAAGCTATGAGTTGCTCCGAAGATGCCAATCAGGACTAAGATTCCACAGAAGAGGAGTGCAAACAATGAATTCCGGACAACTCGAATCTCTCGATTCCAAACACTGCCTTCAGTTAGTGGAGTGTTCTTTAACAGGAGACCTTCCACTATCCCCGAGATCAAATAGAGAAACGTTCCTAAAGAGAATAAATAGAAAGGAATCAGTTGAAGAAGTCGGATCACGAGATGCTGCTGTCGAGGTTCCCAAAGTATGGCCAAGAAAGCTGCCATGGAATAGGAAATACCTACTAAACTGGGTAGTAGATATCCCAAATGAAATTCGAAAATGACAGGTCGGATAAAGGGCATATCGAACAAAACTAAAAGCGCAAGCAATGAGATCAACAGAACAATACTAATTCCAGAGAAAAAGGCCATTGTATTGAGGATGAGTTCTAATTTTTTCGGCCAGCTCAAGTGGGGTGATTTAAACAATTCCCGAAACCGAAGCCGAAGGAGGCTACATGCTCCATGGGCCCAACGCCACAATTGAATGATCTGTCCCTTTGCGGATTCGGGAACCAGACCACGAGATCCTACCACGTTGAGAAAACGGCCAGTGTAGCCTCGTGCTAGAATTTTCATGGATGTATCAATATCTTCGATCAGCGTTTCTTCCGAAAATCCGTCAACCGCTAACAAAGCATCCCGACGAAAACAACCTGTGGTTCCATTGAACAAAGCCACACCACGAGGGTCTTTTGCCGCCTCAAACACTTCAAAGAATTGAGAATAAAGAATCGAGTTTGCAGCCTGATAAATTTTTGTTAAATTTCTGTAAGATACTTTAGTTTGAATGTACCCTATAGTTTCGTCTCCCATGACTTCTGCGAACAGTGTTAGCAGATCAGGCACTGGAATATGATCTGAGTCTAGGATTACGATCAGATCCCCATGAGTTTTTTCAAGTACCGCATTTATATTCCCCGCCTTAAACCCCCGTGAATCCGGCTTCCAATGAAACGGGATTTGATGTTCCTCACAAAACTCACGTAATTGATCTGTAACTTTCGGATCAACTCCGTTGTCACTTACAATTATCTCATAGTCATCATACTTTAAGGCGAGGGTCCCAAGCAGGGTCTCTTTCAATATTGGGAATGGAGTGCCATGAGATGGAACTATGATACTAAACGAAGGGTGAAACGAGGTAACTGTCTGGGGGAACGGGGGTTGAGACCGAAATTTGAAGGCTCCAGAAATCATATAAAGTAGGTAGAAGGCAAAAAGATAACCAAATGCTTCAATGGCTAGGAGGAGGAAATTTAAAACAATACCTAAATAATCAGGGTATGTTACGATCTCCACAAAACTGAATACTAGGTAAATTGGGATAAAACCTAAGACTAGAAGGGATATCCCTAAAGTTATCCATGAAATAATACGGTTTAGCCATAAAATGAGCAAGGTTTTCAGCCTGCAGAGAAAAATCAAAAATTAAGCTTGCCAGCCAAGAAATCTGCCCAACCTTGGGTGTACTTTTCTAGAGAATTGATATGGTTCCAATAGACTGGAGTATCGGGGACATACCCATATAGTACTCCATCCTTAGCCAGGGCCGGAAACACATCTTTTTCTAAGGAGGAAACGTCTTTTTCAATATAGGAAAATATTTCGGGCTCAAATACATAGATTCCAGCGTTAGTTAGTGTGTAGTTCTTCTTCCCACCCGCGGCAAATCGAACTACTTGTTCATCTTCATCTCCAATTTCAACTTGGCCGCCTTGTTCTGTTTTCAAGATAAACATGGAACCAACTCCACTCTTATCCACGACCGCACGATGGAATTTTAACAACTCCGTTAAATTACAATTGGTGACCAAATCACCATTCATTACAAGAAAAGTAGTTTGAAATTTAGATTTGTGTTGGGCTTTCACATTTAGCAGCGCACCAGCGGTATCAAGAGGCTTATCTTCAATCACATAGCGCATGTTGACCTCAGGGATGGTATGTTCTGAAAATTGAGTGCGAATATGCTCCCGAAGATAACCTACTGCCAGAAAGATGTCAGTTAACGCGTGCTTACGCAGTAAATCAATTGAATACTCTATTATGGGCTTATAACCTATTGGTAGCATCACGGGAGGAGTAGCTATTGAAAATGGTCGAAATCCAGTCCCTTTCCCTCCACATAAGATGATAGCTTTCACTGTGTAAGCTTCTAAAGCAACTGTAAGGGCTTGGATAATAAACTGCTTGATGTTACCGTGTCCTGCGACATCAACGAGGTTTGTCCATAAACTTTGATCGAATTCAATAGTGTACTTATGTGTAGGTGTGCGTTGACTCATTTTTCTTGACTCATTTTTATGAACAGTGGTAGAAAATATTCACCAAATGCGCTAGGAGGCGGAAGCAACCGTCTTTGCGGCTTCGGATCTCGCAGGTCAGGATCTTATTACAAGTCGGACTCCAGTCTATTTCACGTATTAAAAATGTTGTGTGGAAAGGAGGAAAGGTACACAGATTAGTGAATGAAAAACTCACTCTTCCCGCTGTTTAACAAAGAGAGTGCCGAAGAACTGACGTTCATCTTTGATACGCTTGGTACATGATTATTTTTCTCTTTCAACCAAGATTCGTACAAGAATCTGAAGGAAATCGAAGAGTTCCTGCGCGGCCGTATCTTCTGCATCTAGATTATCTTGAATAGTGGCCAATTCACGTAGTGAAAATTCCAGGTATTTGTTTCGCACCTCTTGAACCTGGAGACTGGCACTACGAAAAATCTTTAGGATTTCACGCACCTCCTCCTCGGTTTTTTCACCAACAGGCTTGTTATAGATCTCTTTAACCCGTTCTGCATGATCTGTCTGTAATGCGAAGTATAGAAAGAGATTTCGTTTACTCTCTTGGATATCCCAGTAAGCAATTTTACCAAATTGCTCTTGATCGCCCCGAATGTCTAAAAAATCATCTTGAATCTGAAACGCTATCCCTGCGGCGACTATGGCATCATGAACGCGTTCGGTGAAGAGATCTTCACGACGACCAGCAAAACATCCGAGCTTCACGCATCCTGCAAATACGATCGCAGTCTTTAACTCCATGATACGGATCACATGATCCAGGTCGAACCCAAAGTTTTGATCTAAGCGATCCTCTAATTCGATCGCGTTACCTAGGCTAACCTGATAAGAGTAATCGAGTACCAAGTCCAATGTAGGTTCCTCTTTCAGGAGGGTTAAGGCGTACGCATGAAGGATATCCCCGTCATGAAGTGCACGATCCGTTCCATGTACAATGTGGAACGCTTTACGCCCTCGTCGTAGCGGTGCACGATCAATCAGATCATCGTGGATTAGGGTCATATTATGCAAGAGTTCTATGGCTATCGCTGCATTGTACGATCGCTCCATAGCTTCCTCCCGATAATCTACATTATCTACCAAAATCTTAGTGGTTACCGCGATTAGAGCAGGGCGCAGCTGCTTTCCTTTGGAGTTGAAAATAAATTCACGAATTCGTTCGCGGGTAGGACTGGTCATTCCATTGATAGCCTCATTGAGCTTGACGTTAAGAACCGTCATGATCTCGTCATCAATAAAATTGGCCAATAGTGACACGGAAAAAAACCTCATGCCCATCTGTGACAGATTCGCTGAATAAGGGAATGCATATGGATATCTATGTCAATTTCTTTGGAATGGGTTCGGAACGGGGTTAATTACCCTTCGATATTTAAGTTGTTTTTGGCCGTTTTTTTTGTCATAAAAGTTTCTTTCAAATATTCCGCAATCTTACTGGTTTTCCTACACATTGTTCTTCTGTTATTACAAAGAACGTCGTTTTCAAGTGCTCTATATCTGCTAGAAGAAGTAAACATTAAAATTATCTGATCTAGCATTTGAATACTCGGTATAGGACTTACAGACATTTATTAAGAGTGCGAAGTTTTTGTAAGTGTTTTTTTAAATCCTGATCATTTAAAATGGTATTGGATGAACCAACAGTTGTCCATGCATCTATGTAAGCATTGTGGACGTTATACTCCGCCAGGTAAATTTTGCGTTTTTTGTGGCAATAAACTACCCGAAAACAAACAATGTCACCAATGTTACCAGGAAATCCCATTGTGGGTGGGATTTTGTCCGTTCTGTGGCGCGTTGAACGAAAACATCTCCCAACCTACGACTCCATCTCGAATTCAAAAGCTAATCAGGAAGATGAGAATTGTTTACCCCAGCCTCCTAATCATCTTTTTGCTTGCAGCTAGTTCATTAATCCAACTTATCGCAGGCTATCTCCTGGTAGCGTCTGGTATGGTTTCAGAAGTTATCGCACCAAATACCCCAGAAGAAGGATTGTCTATCCTCTTAACAGTGATCATAGGTACGTTAGTTATGATCGCTCTTCTCATGAGGGGGGTCCCCATTTCCTTCGATCGTGAAAAGCATCATGGACTCAAGTTCCAAACTCTAGTTTTGCTTGGGATCCTGTTTGGTATCACTGTTTCGGTTATTGAGATTAGCGTTTCTCTTATCGACCTCGCTCTGGATTTGCTAAGGTTCGACCCGATTCAAACAACACCATATGACATCTTTTTTCTAGATCAAGTAAATATCGTATTGTTTGCCATCTTAGCTGGACTTATAGGCCCGATTTTTGAGGAACTAGTATTTCGTCGATATGCGATTTCGATGTTACTCATTCAGCTTAAGTCAGATGAATCTGCGGTAGTCACGAGCGCGCTCATTTTTAGTCTAATGCATCTTCCAGGAGATCTTCAGATTGGATCGCTCAGGTACATTATCCTCCATCTTTCGGTCACATTCATCTTAGGATTAATCCTGGGCATAATATATTTACGATGGGGATTTTTCTATGCTGTAGTTTTTCACGGCGCGTGGAATATTTTCTCAGTGATCATTTCCCTTGCGAGTCTCGCAGACCTCCAGATCCTAGTTGATACCAGTATAATTATCCTCATAGTAACTTCATTTTGTGGACTACTGGTTGCTGGTTTTTCTAAACGTCACTTTTTGAAAGAGAGAATTAGATTCTTATCCCGTCCTTCTTTCGCCGATTTTCTTTCTCTCTCAGCAAATCTTGTCCTTTTTATCATGTTTGAAATCGTACCAGTGATAATGTTATTGATTATCCCTAGCTTAATCACGATTGGATTTGTCATTTTCACGGAACTTTTGGCATTATTGGTGGGCCCTCTGGTCATCATGGAAATAAAGGGATCTGGATCAATTCAAAGGATAAAATTCGCGCAGCTAGGCCAAAATAAACCGAACTGATATGGAATCTAAGCGATAGTGAATTATTTATTGTGAAGAAACACCAAAATGGGCCCGAGGATCCTTAATAAAGACTGGAACAGCCGCAGCACCTCGTTTAACTTCAATATCGTGCATTTCTAGCACTCGAACGATCTCTTTGAAACGATTGCGGATTGTTACGGGCGTGGTTTTAGCTGCACGAGCGATTTGTTGTTGTGTTCGGCGTTCCCCTGTTTTAACTCCTGCTATATAGAGGCAGGCGGCTGCAATCGACATAGGGTTTTTGCCCACCGTAATCCCGTATTCACGGGTTCGTATTGCGATTTTCACCGCTGCCATGCGAGTGGGCATAGACAGGGATAATTCCCCTCCTAATCGGTGGATCAGAGCTTCATGTCTACCGCTATCTGGTTTGGTCTGAAGATGTTGTATGATTGTCCTGACACACCGTCCCAATTCTTTAGACGATACATTAGCATTTATGGCAACATCCTTGAGAGTGAGTGGGATTTTTGTTTTCCTGCATGCTAGATAAAGACTAGCCGCAATCATTCCGTCAATCGAACGACCACGTATCAGATTCTTTTTCAGACATTCACGATATACTTTACTTGCGGTCTGGGCTGTTCGATCTGGTAACTCCATTTGACTCCGTAATCGTTTCAACTCACGAAGTGCGATACGAAGATTTCGGATTTCAGCAGAATTAGCGTGGTTGTCTACATTGCTCAACCGATTAAAAACAAGTCGTTTGGATGAAGATAATTTCCTCCCTTTACCGTCCTTTCGACTACGACTTATTTGGGTTTTTATCCCTAAATCGGGTTGTAGTAAGGTTAAGGGCGATCCGCCTCGGGATCGATCCTGTTCCTCAAAATAATCATATGCCCTCCATTCCGGTCCTCGATCGATCATCAAAGAATTAATGACGACGCCGCAGCATGCACATATAGCCTGGCCAGATCTTTGATCCGAGACAATTTCACCCTCAGCCCCGCACTCTGGACATTTTTGTCCTCTCGGTTCGCCAGGAAACTGATTCGGTTGTGTTCGCATAACCATCAGTGATTCATTGGATTAAAAAATTTTAAAATCTATCCAGAGAAATCCTCCGAAATACGGAGAGAATTACTAGATCGTACTACTAGATGGTTAGCTTGACAGCGTCACAAAACATCGTCTTGCGAGGTTCGAAATCATTCTGGAATTTTTGGGAATTGGACGAATACAACTGCTAGGTGTTGTTTGGTGGATGCTGCCTTCCCCTCAAGTAGCGTTCTATGTAGAACTCTCCTGCCTTATAGCTAGAACGAACAAGCGGACCGGAGACCACATATAGAAATCCCATTCCTGATGCGATTTGCTCCCACTGCCTAAACATCTGGGGTGTAACATATTCAACTACCGGAAGATGTCGTCGGGAAGGCTGTAGGTACTGTCCGAACGTTACGATGTCCACAATATTCTTCCGTAGGTCTCGCAGGGCTGAATGAACCTGTGCCATGGTCTCTCCTAATCCCAGCATTATCGATGATTTGGTTAAAATATGCGGGTTCATGTTTTTGATACTTTTTAGGACAAATAATGATTGGTTATAACTTGCCCTTTTGTCTCGAACCTTGGGAGTCAATTTTTCGGTAGTTTCAATGTTGTGGCCGATAACATCTGGTTTTGCTTCCACAATGGTACGTAAAGAAGCAAGATTACCCTTAAAATCTGGTATAAGGATCTCTACTAAGATATCAGGGTTTAACTCACGAACAGTATTAATGCACTGGGCAAGATGCGTTGCTCCACCGTCCTCTAGATCATCACGATCAACTGAGGTTAGTACAACATATTTCAAAGAAAGATTGTTGATTACTTCCGCTACTTTCCGTGGCTCTTCTCGATCCAGCCATTTTCGTGGATTTCCGGCTTTAATATCACAAAACTTGCAGCCACGTGTACAGACATCTCCCATGAGAAGAAATGTAGCGGTTCCAGATTCCCAACATTCGGTTATGTTGGGACAAAACGCCTCTTCACAAACTGTGTGAAGACTTTGCCGCTCTAGGAGTTTTTGAACGGTCCGATATTGTCTGCGGGTTGGTAATTTTGCTCGGATCCATGAGGGCTTGGTTTTACTTTTCACCATAATATCCTCAATAGCCATTTTAAATCCCCTTTTTTTAGCTTTTAAATACCCTGGGAAAAGCATGCTTTAGATGTCTCGGTAGAATACAGGTGAATTCCTCCGTTGATCTATCAATACGAGTTACAGGAATTTTTAGGTAGCCTTTCAATTGAACAACTTCTGGCTGGCCTTGCAAGTCTCTTACTGATGCTCGTTTTCGTGTTAGAATTGCGAAAATACCTTAAGTACCATAGTTATCCCGATCTTTTAGAACTCTCAGGTATCGGCCTTTTGGCTACCATATTTTTCACTGTGACAGGAGATCTATTGTTATCAGGACTTGCCGCCATTCTTGGCTTAATGGTGATTGGAACCTTTGAAGTGAGAGAAAATGCCATCTGGGCCCGGATGATGGGGACGTTTACCATCAGTTATGGATTTTTCTTTGTGATGACTCTTCTGGGATATATTACCACAAAAGTACTCCCCACCACGGGGATAGCGATCAAGAATATTCTGATAGGATGGGGATTTAATCCTGAAATCAACATCCAGCAGTTCTTTGTTGGTATTGGTTATAATCTTATTATTTGGATTATGTTGGTGACGGCCTTTCTTGTTTTTGGTCGAAAGTTCATTATAGTGACCAGATTTATCAGCCCTCAAATGGTATATTTGGTGCTTTATCTAGTTGCATTATTCATCATTTTACAACTTAATCTTCCCGACTTAGCAAAGTATATTGCAATCTTCGCAACTAATGTTCTTATCTACTTGTTTTCTGGTCCTTTACTGACCATTTTGTTGGGAATAAAACCTTTGGACGACGAACGTGCCAAAAAAATTATTAAGCAGGTTCAGGAAAAGATACCTACTTCTATACGAAAAATCGGTGTTGTTAAAGCCCCAATCCTTAATGCTTTTGCTTACGGTCCATGGTTTGACCAAAGGATTGCTTATATCACCACGGATCTTTCTCAATTCACGGATGCTGAGATCAGGGGAATCACTGCCCATGAACTTGCACATCTGAAGAAAAGGCATACACTAATGCTGCTTGTGATTACTGCGGTAGAACTCGCCATAAAGGCGCTAATTGATGCGCCCTCAACTTATTGGGAATATGTACTTGGATCAAATCAAACGTGGGACTTCCTTAGTTTTTGGTTGTTCAACATTATTCTTTTTGCATTTCTACTAACTTTCGTAAAGATGTTAGAAGGCCAAGCTGATTGCGTAACCCGAGACTTAGGTTACGGTATTGATTTAGCAGAATCACTTTATCGTCTGGAGGGATTTTATTACGGGATTGCAGGAGAAATCGGATTTAATGCACAATTGATGACAGGAAAAAATCGTTCCAAGGATGAGAATATCCGTTTCATGGGAGACCAAGCTTACTATCTCTATCGTAATCTTGCCCCTAGTCGTATGACTTGTATAATGAATCTTATTGCATCGCACCCATTGACCAGTGTCCGCCTGGCTCTGCAGATAGATCATTCCATTGGAGCTATCAAGGCAGGCCTGATAGTTTGGTTATTGTTATTGCCTGGATTTCGTAAACGTGCTATCAGGAAACTCCAAAGGAGCCATGAGGCCCTCGCAGAGCTGCTGTCACAAAAGTATATGCGGGATTTCGGTACTGTTGATGATTACCTTGAAATCACCTTCGAAGAATCGACCGCGAGATATTTTGTGGATCGTTATGTTCTCGCAAGACCGTGGTTGGTTGATGAACCTACTTTTTGGGGCAAGATCACAGAGTATCAGCTCACAGATAACATTGTATCCCCCATTAAACTGGAAATGGAGACAAGGGACGGAAAAACGGTCACTCTTTCTAAAGGTGACTATTACATTACTTTTGCTGAGCCAAATCATGAATATTTTACCAAGGAGGGGAGTAAAGTAATCTTAGACAATATAGAGCTTCGCAATGGTAAATTCAAGAAGTTTCATTTTATAAATGAAAATGGAGAGAAATCTTCCACGCGATCAGGCCTCGGCTTGGATTTGGCAGATCTGGATCGAAAAGAATATTGGTTGGTTTTCAAAGAGGGAGTACTCCAACCTTGGATCCTAAAAGAGGTGACTATCGGTAAAACATTTTCAGAATCTGGTTTCCTGTTTGAAGATAATACTCAAACCCAATATCGGATGAATGGTAATGAACTGGTAGTATTTACACCCCCACTTCTCCAGATGATTAAAAAGAAGAATTGGAAAAAAGAAAAGGCATTCTTTGATAGATTAAAACGGTTGGATGAGCCAGTTATTCTATACGATAAAGAAGACTTTGATATAGGAGCACCAATCAAGATTACTGCCGCTACAGACAGTTCTGTTGATGTTTTGGAAGGGAGAACTCAACGAGAGCTTCCCATAACCAAGCTAGATGCTCTAATCTTAGATTATCCTTTCCATATGTTAAATATAAAGAAGGAAATGGGACTTGGAAGTATAATTGCATTCAAGCTACTAAATAGGGGAGTACAGGCAAAATATATTGGAATTTAAGCGATCTTTCCGTTTTTCCAAAGCATTTTCTGATGAAAAAGATCAGAGAAAACCATTAGTTCAAATCGTGCCCTCTAGAACCTCTTCTCTTATTATGGCTGCCCTTTCTTTCCGCTCCTGTAACGCCTGAGACAGTTGATCCGCTTCTCGGGTTTTCAACGCAATCTCGTCATTTTTAGCTGATAATTTCTCTTCCAAATCTTTAATACGGGTTTCGGTATCTTCTAGCTTGCTATAAGCTTCTTTGAATTCTGCCGATGTAGCTTCTTTTTGTTTTTCACCGGACAGCTTAAGCCATTCTTTTTTGTCTGAATCTAATTTTCCTGTTTCAATGGCCTTGAGGATCTGACGCACGTTGTTGATTTCCTTTTGTTTTAATCGAAGATCTGGGGCGACACTTATCAATTCTTCAAATAGGACGATGATTTCTGGATTTCCTTCGCCTTCCTGAAGAAACTGATGCACAGGATTTTCTTCATAAGCAAGAGCACTACTTACTATCCCAAAATCGCTCGAAATTGAGCCTCGCTGACTTTCCCGAGCAAATTTCTTAAATACTTTCTTAAAAGAGTTCAAACGTCTACCCATCTGGATTTCCAGCTCGGTCATACGAACAGATCGTTGATGTGATGCCTGGATGACGGGATTCTCGATTAGAGAAGAATATTCCTGATCTATCTGTGATTTTTCTTCTAGTAATATCTCTACTTCCTTTTGTAGCATCGAAATCTCAGATTTCTTCTCCTCGATCTTTCGTAGAATATCCTCAACATCATTCCTCAGGCCTTCTAGATCTTCGCAGGCCTTTATCGCTTGATATTCCTCATCTTTCAGGGCGCGAAGCTTTGTTAAATCATCACTGAGTTTACCTATTGGTCCATAAAAAGAACGTTTCTTCAGCATAAAATCGAGGCCCATAATTTGATCTGCTTTCGCCTGTTCTTCGTTCACGTTATTCAGTAGTCGTGACATTACCCTGATAAATTGCGATAAATCAGCATAAGTCAGATCTAGGTTCGTTTCTGGAATTTGGAATTTAGAAAAGTGGTCATTTAAGAAATGAACTAGGTTATTCATGGCTCGAAGAGAACGAAAGTAGATTTTTCCCTTTTTAGTGATTCTTTGAACACCTTCCTCGGTCAGCTGAGGATCAGTCTCCTCGATACTCTTCTCAATCCCTTCTAATACTTTTTCGTTATTTTTCTGTATTGATTGTCTCAGTTTTCGGCTTTGTTCGTACCCTTTCTTTATCGCGTCCTTCTTTTCAGTTTCTACTATCCGAATATGATCAGTAATTTCGTCAATGGCAGCCATTTAACCACCTGCGTCTAACGACTTGTTATTTGGCATAATATACAGAGGAGAGAAACAGTTCCTCTAGGCGTGTCACCATTAGTTCAAGAAGAGGAGATGCCTCTTCTTTCCTCTTGAACCCAATTGTTAAATGGTTGATCTCCCCTTCTTCATTTGCCTCGGATAAAAAATCTAGACCTTGTAGCGAGGGTTGGCATTGTTCCCAAATCTGAGGGATAACTGCGCTCATTTGTTCGAATTCATCCAGTTCCATATCCACAATTCTGTTTTCACTCCTTTTCAACCCAGTTAAAGGAAACCCACTCTCGTCGGATACAAATGAGGCCACGACCCGATGTGCTTGCGAATCATTATTATTGCTGGTCATTTGTTTTGATAAAATCGCCCTCAAGGACAATCGCATTTGTTCTTCAAGATTTCTACCTTTCACGGCTTTTCGTCCCGCATTACTTTGGACCACCAGGTCATTTTACTTTACAATGGCAATTTACTTAAGATTTTTCACTTTAACCACCTGGCCCTTAACTTGTATAAACACAAAGAAAGCCAACTTTTTTGGGCTGGATTCACAAAGTTAACCAGATCCATGATAGATATCCGGTGTAAATTTAGCATGATAGCGATTAAAGCTCCCCGTAGGGCTTTTCAGGAGCTCATCACGGTGGTCATCGTTTTTCTGCTTCTTGTTTCTTTGTTCCCTGGCGAGACCTGGATTTCACGGTCATCCTCGCCAATAAACCAGTATAAACAAAAACCTCTTGTCACTCCCGTTCCCAATGCTATTAGGAGAGAAATTCAAAGCCATCAATCGAATTCCAATAAAAATTTTACTAGTTTTGACATAGAAAGCCTAGATGAGTATATGCACACGTTGTACCAGTTTAGTAATGGGATGTTTTCGGAAACCAAAGACGGCTTTTTGACATCTACTGCCACCTATAATGGTCTTGCCATCATCCGATATCTCGGTCTGGATTACTATTTTTATGGCTCAGATTGGCAGAACGAAGAGAGTAATATTGCTACTCAACTTACACTCGACCTTAAAGACGAAGCTGAGTCAGGAGGCTTTCGTTTAACCCCAGATGTGGATACTCCCACCCTAGAGGGATCATTTGGGGTTACAATATCTTTGTGGATTATGGATGAACCCAGGTTGATAGAATGGGCCGTGGGTTTACTAGACTTCGTATACAACAAAACTTTCAATAAGGACACGATTCGTTTTCATGAGGTGGGGCAAAATGCCTCCTTAAAGGCTACTTTTCAGGCCCTGACAATTTTGGATTTAATTCGTAAAATTGTCATTGTGCCTGAGCTCTTCGATGCAACAATTACTCCCATTGTCAACCAGACTGTGTTAGATTTCATGACGAATTATTCTGTTGACATTTTCAATTTTATTTCAAGTAACCGTATAAATAGTTCATTTTTTCACATGTCTCATCCGTACAGAACACCCATAGAAGACACGTGGTATGCTCTCCGTTCAATCGAGATCTTAGAGTATTATTCAAAAATTGTTGGTCCGCCGTTACCAGCCGCACTTGCGACTTTTGAAAGCTCAACCAAAAATTGGTTAAAGACTCAGATAAAGACAAGCGGCCCCACCAAAGGTGGTTTTGGGAATTCAGAACATGCTACAATGGCAGAAACGGGGCTGGGATATGCTATTTTGAATCTATTTAATGCCACTAATGAAATCAATCACACAAATACCATGATCTTTATCAATTCCTCCCAGTTTCTGCAGAGAGAAAACCGGACATATTCAGAATTAGAATTGAATCAGATTGGGGGGTTTGCCCCAAATAATCTCACATTTGGCATCGGACAATCTAATAAATTGGTGAACATTCATGACACATTTTACGCCGTCCTGACTCTTCTCTTATCCGGAGACATTTTCAATTCCATTGATGTCTCCTTAGAGACCTCCCATTTTCAAAACGATCCCATATTGAATAGATCTGACTTCATCATTCAGGGAAAGACGGCTGAACTAACACAAACCTTCAAGCTATACAATTATCAAAGTCATGGAGCTTTAAGTTTGAGTACCACTTTGGATAATTGGAATATTACACACAGGGATTACACTGAAACGAATCCAGCCTTTGCGGGAAAAACAGAAGCAATATATATTTCCAATCTTGAAAATGATTCCGCTGGTACATTTAATTGGACTTTAGGAATACATCGTCTGATTAATATGATTTCTATTAGAGATTTGCCCATTATCCGGGCTCCGACGTATCTTCTGAATACCTCTGTCTTTGTAGGATATTTACCTAACGTGAAATTCTCTATATCAGACATTAAACCTGGTGACAACGTTACAACCACCATTTTCGTCCAAAATCAGTCCGTAATAGACTTTAAAACCTACAATATTACTACAGGAACTATAAGCGTAGATCTGACAACTCCTGATGAATTTCAAACTAATATTATCACCTCTGAACTAATTAATGTAACAACGGGTGCGGTTTCTTTCTTCCTGAACTTTTCAAAGCAAGCTCTATTAGGCACATGGACGATTACAAGTACTTTTGCTCAGGCTGCCTTCAATTTCTCTGTAACGACGCTCATCGAAGTTACCGATACTGTGTCCCTCTTCAACATCTCGAAACTTCCAAAATATTATCCTGGGCAAATAATGAACCTGAACATTTCCTTGAAGTATACTAATGGCCAGTTTACTCCCAAAGCCAATGCTACTTTAGTTTTTACTAGTAATTCTACTAATTTGGAAGTTTTTTCTCTTCCTTTGGAATATTTTGCAGGTAACGTTTATTCTACCAGTGGAACATGTCCAACTCGCTTACTATATGGCTGGTATAATACTTCTGTCCATTTCTCGTGGAACACATCGACTTCGGTGCAACCAACGGTTGTACGGAATGAAAGTCTCCAAGCGGTATTCATCGGGGGCGTCCCCATTCTGGTTCCAAAATCCTTTCAGACAGATTATCGCAGCTTGGCTTTGCTTAAGAGTAATGATATCTATGTTGGAGAAGAAATCTCACTAAATATCACGGTAGGTTTTAAAACACCTACTAACATTAATAATATCACAAACACTACTGTTGTGGTTCAAGGAGGATTGGTAAACAATTCTCAGCCTTCAATTTATCTTCAAATATTCCAAACTGCTTATTCCAATCATTTAATCGTTTTTAAAGGTCTTATTAACCCAAATTTAGCATCCGGAACCTATGGAACACGCTTTCAGATTAAATCGGACTGGAATAATTCATATGTGAATTTACACGATTTTGTAGATCATTCCTTAAATGCAGGCTACAATTTTACTTTACTAGGAGACTTGACGCTGAGAAATGTGGCCTACCCGGAAACCATAGTGGCCTCCGGATTACCTACCTATGCCCGTGACTCAACAACAATTCTAACAATTGAGTTTGAGGTTTACAACATTGCTTTCGAGACCGACATAGCGGTTTCTGATTTGAATCTTTATGGCATATTGGACATTCAGGGGAGTGTGGGAGTGCTAAATCAATCTCTACCTAGTATTACAACCAGCCAAAGCACCAGTGGGATCACGACCTATAGGATCACAGTTCCATATTTCGCACTTAACCCAGGAGACTATCAGATTACAATATTCACATGGACCGCTGTTCATGATCACCTTGAAATAGGAGAATTATCCCCAGGCTTCAAAGTCGTTGATACCTTTTCACCACAAGGCTTCATTCAACTTCATGAGGCTGCTATCATTGGAGCCGCTATCATTGGAATCATTCTCCTGTATCTGAACGTAAAAAGGCTCCGTTAACCAATTTTTGACAGATATCTCGGAACCAGTCTTCAAAAAAACGTGTCAAATCGTGGAGTCGAGAGACACTCAACTGAGGGAGAGTCATGCCAAGTATGACCAAGGTATACCGACGTGTATACTTCGCAACGATCTGGGCGATTTTACCGGCCAACTCGCCATCACGATGGGAAGGAAATGAAAAGCTACTGCAATTCGCGCTTTCATTGCCATTACTCCTAATATAGGGAACTCCAATCCCAAGTCCCCCCAAATGGTCATTTGGTGATGTTATATTGATGATAAGGCCTTGTTTTGCGGAAAAACGGCCTTTTGTATAAACGGTAGTGGTAAATTCATAGGAAGAGAATTCTTTATGAAATTTTACTAATTCCTGCAAAAAAACATCCAGCCCTGAATTGCTTGGATTAAACGTTGAAGATATATCTACGATAAGAATAAACCTGTATGGTGAAAATAATTAAGAAAGACAGCGCTCAACCTTCCTCAGGTGGTTCTGAAGACGTCCCAGAGGAAGAATCGGGTCGATCTTCGATGTGCGGAGGTTCGTCTTCGTGAGTCTGCTGTTCCGCTTCTACCTGAGCCTGTTGTCGGGATTCCATTTGTTTTCGAAGCAAAAAGAACTCTTCCTCCAATTGATTTACCTCATCTTCACTTGATCGGATCTCTGTGTCGAGAGATGCCTTTTCATTAAACAGAGAGCGTCTTTCGGTTTCGAGGCTGGCGATTTCCTCATTCAACGTTGACAGCTGCTTCTTTAGTGAATCGATTTTCTCCTTAAAAGACACCTTAGATAATTTCAAATCGTTGAATCGTCCCCTAACTAATTCTAATTGGTTTGTAAGATCTTGGGATTTATTATCCAGTTCAAGTTTTCTTTTTCCAACCTTTTCGAGAATTTTTTCTAATTCCTGCTGCAATTCATGAATGGTTTTCCCTTTATCATCTTCCGAATCCACAATTATTTGATCGGTAGTTCCTGGGGGGGAACAAACTGGACAAGGTGGCCGTATGTAGTAGGAACCACAACGAGAACACTTGGGCATGCTATTCTACCTCTTCTTGTTCTTTCAGAATCGTGCTTAGATCTTCGATTTCTACTCTTTTCTGAGTTTTAATTTCAGCTAGTTTAATAAATTTAACTTTTGAGGCCTCTAAATCATGTTTCAAGCCTGCATTTTGTTGAACAAGATCCTGCTTTTTCATCAGGACACTATTGAGTGTCGTTTCAAGGCGGGTAATCTCAAGCTGAATTTTATCAATTTCCTCTTGTAACTCTGCCTCCTTATTTGACTCACGGGTGAGTTCGTCAGTCATACTCTTAATCTTGGCTCCTTTCACCTCATCTAACTCTTTCAGTTTGGTTTCGGCCTCTTCAATTTTATCTAGCAACTCAATTGGATTAATGATCCGTACCGTACGCTCCTGCTCACTTGAGATAGTTTTGACAGGGGAGTTTGGATCCTCTTCACTCACGCATGAACAGACTTTTTCACTGTAATAAGATCCGCAATTTGGACAAATTGGCACCTTTTCAACCTCTTATAGGACTTGATGTTTCTCGTACAGCTACTAACTACCCTTCCATCCCTTTCCGTTATATTTTAAGCGTTCCGTTATATTGTGGATAATAAGCACAGCCTTCGCTATCTGCGAGTTTTAAGTTCTACTGCTCATTAGAAGGATCTATATTGTTATCACAAAGCATAAACCGAATTTATTCGGTCATCATTGCACCAATATCCCAAAAATCAGCAGTTATAGTATTAGGATTTTCTCGTGGAAGAATAAATCAATCTAAACCATTAATTCGTGGAAAAATCGAGTATAGATTTAAGCATGGAAATTTATGGCGACCTTGGCGGATCCATTGGGAGGAACACGGAAAATGGAAACCATATCCGCCCAACAAAGACACGATTCAGAAGTTACTTCAAAAATCTCGTACGATTCTGTTGGCTGCAGGTCTTTCAACAGAAGAAAAACAAGGGATTCGAGAGTTCTGCAAGGATTTTAAAATTGCCACCATTATTAGAGAGGTTCTCCTATGCCCGTTCTGCACCGTTTCCGATAAATATTCCATCCTCAAATCCAATAATACGTACCTGGCATATAGGCGCGAAGTGTGTAAAACATGCGCTATCCAGGAGCTTGAAAAAGATTTAAATGCCCGAAAAGTCTCTTTTCTCAGTAGCCCAGGTTTTAAAAAGTATGCATTGTCTTTGCTGGATCGTTTTCATAACACCGAACAAGTGATTAAAGTTCTGACTAGTAAGGAGCCCGTCGTTAGTGATCTAACTTTGGTTCAAAAGTTAGATCAATCATCTAAAAAGAAACTTCCCATCCTATCCCTTCCCATAACTGAATTCAGTCTTCCCAACTTTCTTGTCGAAATTTTGAGAAAGAGAGGGATAAAAAGCTTTCTCCCAATACAGACTCTGTCTCTCCGTGCTGGCCTCCTAAAAAATAAAAGTCAGCTGATTATAGCCAATACAAGTGCAGGAAAAACTCTGATAGGGGAAATGGCAGGGTTTTATAATATTAAAAAAGCAAAAAATAAAAAATTTATCTTTGCTGTTCCTTTGGTGGCCCTAGCAAATACTAAATTTGATGATTTCAAACGCTTATATGAGAAAGAACACGGGTTTCACGTTGGAATCAGAGTAGGGCGTTCTCGTATATTCAATAGCCTTAAGGAGAAAAAAAATTTCTATCAGGACAGATATTCTATGGAGGGGGCGGATATTATAGTAGCCACATATGAAGGCCTAGATCTTTTGTTTAGAGCTGGCCAGCTGGACTTTAATGAAGTTGGAACCATTGTAATAGATGAAGCTCAATCACTCTCTGATCCTGATCGGGGTGCGATGCTGGATTGTCTGCTGGCAAAAATCAGAGTATATGCGAGGGATGTTCAAGTTGTGGCCCTTTCGGCTACTGTTGGAAACCCGAAACAGTTTGCAACTGACCTTTCTTTAGAACTCGTCACTTTCGATCATAGGCCAATTCCTCTCGAACAACATCTACTCATTTCACGTAGTGTTGAGGAAAAAATGCGTCAAATCCGTAAGCTCTGTGAATCAGAAAGCTACCTGGTTTCGACATCTGGATCACGTGGCCAAACTATTGTTTTTACAAATTCTAGACGCAAAACAGCAGAAATCGCTGATTACCTAGGAACCATAGCATCAAGTAGAATGAAGGCTAGGGCCTATCATTCAGGGCTTTCTTACCCATTAAGAAGACAGATTGAAAGGGATTTTGGCTCGGGAAAATGCCCAGTTGTCATCAGTACTTACGCTCTTGGTGCAGGCGTCGATTTTCCTGCCTCCCAGGTAATTTTTGAGTCTATGCAGATGGGTAACAAACCCCTGGATCCTAACAGTTTCACACAGATGTTGGGTAGGGCGGGTCGGCTAGGGAAACATGATCGCGGACGAGTGGTATTTTTATGTCTTGGAGAGGAAATTTCCTCTTTAGATTCCCGTAGCGAGATAGAAATAGCATTTCAACTACTCAATTCAGAATTAGCCCCAATTGAGCCCAATCATGATGGCGATGCGTGTGCAGAACAAATCCTCTCTATTTGTTCTTCTGCCAAGCAAATCGATCCCAATGACGCAAAACAGATTTACCAACAAATGATTGGAACTACCAGCTATCCATTCATGGAGCATGCAAACTATCTTATTAAAAAAGGATTTTTACGATTGAGTTCAACGAGTCGAAGAGGTAAACGTCTCCTTGAAGTCACTTCTCTTGGACGAGCTGCAACCCTCTCATTTTTCTCCCCAAGTAAGGTCTTATCTATTGTAACTATGCTCCGTAGTGAAAAACATTTTGTTCCTATTGCGCTTGAAATGAATCCTCTAAGAAATATCTATTTGTCGAGGAAGTTACATGCATATCTTGAAAAAACGTATCATATGAGGTTTTCCACGCGTTTAATCAATAGTCCTGTTTTGGACGTAATGATGGCGTCTCTCAAGGGCAAAGAATCAACTGAACTTAGCAAATGGTGCCTCAATGTTTTTTCCAAGTGGACTCAAAGTTTTTTCAAATGCTCCTGCTCAGAAAATCCTTTTTGTGAGCACGGTCAGCAGGAAATAGGACGATTCATAGTGGATGAACGTCTTGACGGGAAAAATGTAGGGCAAATTACCACGACTATAACCAAATTCGAGCTTTTAATCTACCCTGGGGACGTTCTTTCATTCTTAAATGGATTTATCCATGAACTGGAAGGAATTCAGCGTATCGCGCAAGCAATCGATAAGATTAAACTAGGGAAAAACATAACCTTGCTAATCAATAGACTTGAGACTCCTAGCTCTGATATCTAGGGGCTCCCCATTCTTCAGGTTCCTGTCGTTTGCGTCCTTCGGTAGTACTTGAGAAGAAATCCGAGCCCGACAAAAGCAACCAAGAAGCCAACAATGTAGAATAGGGTTTCTGTCCAATCACCCAATGTTCCGCCAAATCCTGCAATGAGTAATCCAGCAATAATTAATATGGTACCCATAAATAATTCTTTCATTATTTTGCACCCTTTAAAAATCTTAATTGTTTCGTTTCATGCATAATTACTTAACTATTTCTCCTATCTTCTCAATCTCGCCCGTGATGAGCTCTTGCATGTACCTCTGATAGTAGTGTAGGCGTTGAGAGGTACTAGCCTCTGCACGGGAAGAGATCACGGGTTCTGTGCCACTTTTTCGCACAAGAATCCAACCATCATCGAATTCAGCTCTAATCCCATCAATCGTTATAATTTCATTTGCCTCTTTAGAAAGGATGTTTTGAATATTCTTAACAACTTTTGATTTGAGGTGATCAGAACAGGGTATGCGTATTTCTTCAGAAGCGGGGTACGAGGGCAAATTCTTGAGAAGGGACGATAAAGGTTCCTCGGATTGTGTGAGGATTTCTAGAACTCGTAGTGCGGAATAAATAGCATCATCAAAACCATAATAGTCTCCACCAAAGTAAAAGTGGCCACTGAGCTCTCCTGCAAAAATTGCTCCTGATCGGAGCAGTTCTTCGTGAATCCAAGAATGTCCTACCTTAGAAAATTGAACTTCTGCCCCTAATTTGGTTAAGTATTCAAGAGTCGCTCGAGAAGTCTTTACATCGATCATGATAATTGCATTGGGATGTTTGTGTAACAAATATTCCCCAATTAGCATTATTACTTGATCAGAACGTATTATTTTTCCTTGATCATCCACAATACCGATTCGATCACCGTCCGTATCGAAGCCCAATCCGATATCAAGGTTGTTTTCTCTAACCGATTGCTGTAGATAAATCAGACATTCAGAATTTGCAGGATCAGGGATCATGACGGGGAAATGACCGTTTGGTTGGGAATGTAGGGCTTTTACAGGAATACCCGTGGAGCGCAATAAATCTATTATTGGAAAACAAGTGCCATTTCCAAGTTCTACTCCGACACGAACCTCTCGTCCAGGATGGAAATGCGCCTTTTGATAATCCCAGTATTGAGCGGAGGTTACTGCAATGGGCTGAAGAAGCTGCCCATACTCTCTAATCTCATGGGATGAAACATGCTTCTTTTCAAGCTGCTCAACCCTCCTCTGAATGTGACGAAAGTAATTATCAATATGGAATGAGACTCCATTCCCATCACATACCTTGATCCCATTATACAGTATAGGATTATGACTTGCCGTGATCATTATTCCCCCATTGACGGGGGAGTTATGGGCCGCTAGAAAATAAATGGTTGGTGTTGTACAGAGCCCCACATCAATTACGTTGCATTGGACCTCCATAAGACCTGCTGCTAATGCCGATTTTATTACTGGGGTGGAGATTCTAACATCACCACCTATAACAATTGTACTAGTAGCTCCAAATGTTTCACCAAATGCCCGTCCCATATTCAAAACGGTTTCTAATGAAAAATCATTTGGAAACTTTCCTCGGATATCATAGGTTCTAAACAGATGATCATATTGAGACAACTATAGAATCACTCCATAGATTCAGGAGATGGCAGAAGCTCGTCTAGGGTCTTAGGAGGTGGATGGAGAATGTTTTGAAGCTTTGGCCATGCCCAGGAGTACCTTATAAATGGAAAATAATGATCTTGAATTTCTTGTCTATAATTTTCGAGGAATGAGGTAATTGCAGAGTCCGTTGCATGTGGATAGCCTTTTCCCAGAGTCGCATTGGGTAACCCCCACGTCTGCTCGATTTCCCGCAACCGTTGATCACGGATGGATTTTGACACACAGGAAGCTGCGGAAACAATTGGAAACTTGCGATCACCGCCTGTGGATATCATTACACGCCTCTTGGATCCGTCGTGTAGTATTATATCAAAAATACACAAATCTTTGGTGCACGATATAGGATTAGCTTGAATTTGATCATCCATGCTTTGAATAATTCTCATTAGATGCTTTCTTGCATATTTGGGAGGCCCAATAGTATCGATTATTATTTCTGATGCGGTCAATTCAACTATGAATTTACCTATCTCCCTTAGTTCTAGGAGATTTAGATTATCCTTTGGTCTCTTCTTGAGAGTCTGATCGATGTTTTGCGCGGAAATCTCGGTTATTAATGTTTGTTGGGCATATTTCTTGATCTTATTCGCCAATTTATCTCGCTTTCTTTGATCTGCGGGTGAAAAGAAGAGCTTAGAGTCTTTTAATCCAGCCCCCACAAGCTCTTGTATAGTATCTTGATCCATAGTAACCCCTGCTATAATAAGTGGCCCAAAAACACTTCCTCTTCCAGCTTCATCGATGCCAGATAAAAACGCGGGCAATTCAATCTATTCCAGTCATTTCAATTGCATTAACGGCGGCTTGACGCGTAAGGCCTTCTGAAAGTATTGTATAGCGGTCAGGACGAATATTATGTGCCATTGTAAGAGCCTCTAGTAGAATATCACGGTCAATGCCGAGATCTTGGAGTGTCACTGGTGCATTTACTTCTTTTAGAATTCTTGAAATTCTCTTCCAATTTCCCCCATGCAAATACATCATCAAGATTGAACTAAGGCCTGTTTGGTGGCCATGAGCTGAAGTAAAATTGAATTTAGGGGCCAATTTATCTAAAGCATGGCTCACGAGATGTTCTGAACCGCTAGCTGGTCGTGATGACCCCGCAATACACATAGCAACCCCACTACTCCCCAAAGCTTTCATTAAAACCCGAACCCCTTGTTCACTGAAAAATTGTCTTCCCAAGGATTTGATGCCTTCCTCTACCATCGTAGCAGTCATCTCTGAAAATGTTGCCGCATATATATCAAAATTAACTCCTTTTAATCGTTGAGCTAACCTCCAATCTCTGACAGCTACCCATTTAGAGAGAATATCTCCCACTCCTGCAGTTAAAGATCCTTTGGGCGCCCCGCTTATTAGTGTTGTATCTCCTACAATTGCAAGGGGAGAGATAGGCTTGAGTTCAATTGATTTTTCTTTGGATTTTGACCTAGAAATCTGTTCCCGTAAAATGTAGTTAATATACGGACTTGAGAATCCATCATGACTCGCATTTGTAGGTACAGCAATATATTCAGTATTAGCCATTCCAGCAATGATCTTGACATAATCAATCACTTTACCCCCACCAACGGCCATCAAGAATGTGGTGCGATCGGTAGAGATTGAGGAGGCTAGAGAATGAAGTTGAGATAGTTTTATTGCGTCAGGAAGTGCTGTATGCGAAAATTCGATGGAATTCGAGGTCTCTTCAACAAGAGGAATGATCATCTTTTCTGTAATTCTTTTGGTACGGGTTTGGCCACTAAAAATTCGGATTTTTTTAATTCCTAGTTCATGAAACACATTGGGAAGTTGAGAAATGGCATTAGGCCCGAAAGAAACAAGCCTTGATACATTAATGGTCTGAATATGTGCCAAAAGATAGCCTCGGAGCTCTAGGATGTGTCTTTTTCTTTCGGGGGAGTTGTGCCTTTAAAACTTTCTCTAAGAGTTAAATCCTTCGAGACCCGTATCAATTCATTACCACCAAGCTTAATGATTGAATACCCGCCTAAAATTCCTAGGATAAACGTTTTCATTACACGATCGATCACTGCGATTAAAGTAGCAAACGTTCCAGGATAATTGGGAGCGTTAATAAGAACAAAAGCTACCATTACTTCGTATCCACCGATTGACCCCGGTAATATTGGAAAAAAAAAGGTAACATTGCCTGCTGCTGAGGCCGAAATTGTCCAGGGGAGATCAATGAGTGTAACGACTGGAAAAACCGAAGTGGTAATCGCAAACAACATTACACCCTCTAGTAGCCAGATTGAAATAGAGGTGACAAGACCTTTTATTAATAAGGAGGGAGTCGAACTAAGGTCGCTTATTCCAAGAATAAATGATTTATAAGCAGATGATAATCGTGTCTCCAGAAATTTTGGGAAGATGCTGATAAATCTGAGCCCGATTTCGGGATGCCAGCCAAGGATTCCAATAATGCACAATCCTATGCTGGCAATAATGAACAATAGAAAGATTAGAGTTTGAAGGGCTTCGTAGTCGGATGTCTGGGGTAATGAGCCCCCTATGAAGACCAAACTTCCGGTTATAACTATAAGAAGGCTCATTACGCTTAAAACCTGTTCAATAACGATTGATGAAAAGGTATCAGCGTAACGTGTATCATGATATCTTTTCAAAACGTATAATCGAACTGTTTCCCCTGCACGTGCAATTGTAAACAAATTTATTGCCAGAGCTGAAACTATTGGCGGAGCTAACGTTTTCATTGGAAGATCAACTCCTTGGGCCTGAAGGAGAACTTTCCAGCGATACGTTCTTACAATAAGATCCACCAAATATAGTCCGATCAATATTAAAACAACCCAGATCCCTAAATGGAATAACTTATCAACAAGAGTCTCTGGATTGATCCATAACAATAGGAGAAACAGAACGCTAAACGTCAGAGCATAAATCATGAAGTTGTAATAACGCCTGGGCATCCCATCTCACATTTCTTCAACTATTGGAATCCCTAAAAGATGCAGGGCATTACCCATAACAATTTGGAAGGCCCGAACTAATTCGATACGAAAGGCTTGAAGATCTGGGTTTTCCGCTGATATCACGCGAGAAGTCTCATAGAAGCGATTAAAAGCTGCCGCTAGTTCATAGGTGTAATTGGTAATTTGTATGGGCTGAAATGCTGAGGCCGCTTTAACAACAACCTCTGGAAACTCAGCCATCCTCAGAACCAAACTTTGCTCATGAACAGTAATTTGGGAATTTGTGAGGGTATATCTGCGCGGGTTGGAGGATGAGGGGATTTTCTCAAGAATTTTTGATGCTCTGACGTATGCATATTGCAGGAATGGGCCGGTATCACCCTCCAATGAGGTCGCATCATCAATTCTGAATTTAATTTCAGTTTCCGTTGAAAATTTTGCCAACCAATACCTGATAGCCCCAATTGCTATTCTTTTAGTTATCTTCTCCTTTTTACGAAGATCTTCTCCAAGATCAGGTCTTTTTGAGGTGAGAACCTTAAAGGCCGCCTCCTGAGTATCCTCTAGGACAGCATCAGCCCAAGCCCGTTCCTCATACCAATTCCCCGTCCTTCCCGAGAACCGAGCGTGGGGAGCAGATACGTGCTTGTAGGATCTATGGTATGAATTATGAAACTGTTTATTGAGATTCAGAAGCTTCAGCGAATAACGTACAATGTCCTGCAGATAATCTTGTTCTACTCCGATTACATTGCATACGCGATCAGCGTTTCCAAATTCCCTTTTCTGATGCGATTGCCCTAGATCTAAGTCAGTACTAGTCCAAAGAGCTCTTTGTGTCTGTATATCCACTCCCTGACTTGTCAGAGGACTACTAAGAAGTAGCGTTTTCACCAGACCAAATTTCCAAAGCTGCAATGCCACATCATGTGCCACATACGTTGGAACACCGTTAGACCGTACGAAAATCTTGGATGGATTTTTTTTATCCTGAAATTCGGGTAAACGACCTAAATCCGCGATAAAACATCCTGCATTCACTCCATCCTTTTCCCACATGAAAGCATCATTCTTTTCAAGAAGTTGAAGGGTTTCTTCCCAGATGCCTGATCGAGCAATATCTGACTCCCATACCAGGTAATCATAAGTGATTCCGTGACGCCATGCTGTCTCCAAGTTGGCGTCAACGCAGGCCTGACAAATCGATCTCATGAATCGATACAGAACTGGATCTTTTTTTAACTCAATCATTATTTTGTCGACTTCATTCCAGCTCACGTCTTTTTCCAGACGATCGTTACAATACGAATAGACCCTACCCAACCAGACATCAAACTTTTCTTCTGAAGCTCGTTCGACGCCCAGATGGTGGCTATTGAGGTACCCCCATATTAAGGTGGCAACCTGTCTTCCCAAATCATCGATTAGGTTCTGGACTTCTACTTGCCATCCGTTCCAGTGGTACAATCTAGCAATAATGTCACCTAGAACCGCATTTCGTAAGTTACCTATATGAAGCGGCTTCACGGGATTGATTGATGTGTGCTCAACAACTATCTTTTTGTTGACTCCACTCGTGTTCCGTCCATACTGCTCAGCGGCCTTCAAGATTTTCTGAGCAAGATGGGGGGTCAAGGTTGCAAAATCAAAGAAAAAGTTCACATATCCCTTTTTTGCCTCAGTACGAGCGATAAATCCTGTATCTGATAATTTAGAATTCAGAAACTCCGTAAGAGTTTCAGCAATTTGAAACGGTGACTGTCTGAGTTTTTTGGCTAGCTTAAATGCAATATTGGACGACCGTTCTCCGAATTCGAATGAGGGAGGGATTTCTATTGAATCTCGAATGGTTTCCCTTAGGTTCGAATCTATCTCTGTCAGCGTATTGATAGATTTTTCAAGTAACGGATAAACCATATCATTAAGCATTGTCCCAGTTCACCAGTATTCAATCAATATCTGCGGAGAAAGAATCTATTTTTCTGTTTTCGCTAAGACACCATTGGAAGAAATTACAGAGTGAGATGAAATTACACGGATTCTAATTCGAATTTGTTAAATATTTCAACACCTATCAATTTCATGGACTCATAGCTTTTTGGAAAGATCCCCTTTCAATCCAGGGGCTAATCTAATGGCCCTTTACCATTTAAAAAAAGTCAAGAGGAGGCACTTGTTGGAGGGCAGCGCATTCCACGGATTAATTCTAGTTGGTGACGCTTAATGGTACCTTATTATGCACAATTAGCTGATTGGACTCGATTCATTCCTGAGAGTGAAATCAGGCGTTTACTTAAGATTAAAGTCAAGTACTATTTTGCTGGAGGTTTGCCGGGCAGTCTTCCTTTAGATGCGTTTAGGAATATATTAAGGGAAATTGGAGACGATTTAGAGACAAATGGAATCAATATTCTAAACTATGGTCCTACGACTGGCATTCCCTCCCTAAAACGTACCTTAGAAGAAAGGTTGATCCGGGTGGACGGAATATCCATTCCCCGAGGTCCAGAAGATATACTTGTTTCCACTGGATCCCAGCAGATGATATATGGGCTTCTTGATGTTCTATTACGTCCCAAGGATGTAGTGATTATGGCTCGCCCAGCATATCTAGGGTTTGTGGTTCCCGTCACAAAACTTGGCGGAGACGTTCTCACTGTACCCAGTGACAGTGGTGGAATTACTCCTGAAAATGTCCAGAAGGCAGTCGACACTAGTAAAAAAGTTCTCAATCGAACTCCTAAGGCGCTTTATGTTGTTCCAGACTCTGATAATCCTACAGGAACCACCCTCTCTGAAAAACGACGTAAACAGATCTTCGAAATTTGTGCATCTGAGGAAATTCTAATTATTGAGGATGCCGCTTATCGTGAGATCCAGTTTGAGAAAGTTCCACCCCCTATCAAATACTATGATTCAGAAAATGAGTGGGTTGTTTATCTCCGTACCAGCAGTAAAGAAGCTGCGGTTTTGAGGCTGGGGTATTCCGTAATTCCAGAAGTACTCATGCCGGCATTAACCAAGGTGAAAGGTTACTTAGATCTTTGTACGCCAACTCTCAATCAAAAGATACTAGAGATTTATTATAGCAAATATATAGATACTGTTTTGGATGATAATCTGAAGATCTATAAAGAGCGACGCGACATCATGCGAAAGACCCTAGATGCTCATTTTCCATCAACTGCTGCGCGGACAGACCCTACGGGAGGTTTTTTCTTTTGGGTCAGGTTAGAAGACGAAACGTTCAATACAACGCGTTTTCTCCAAGAAGTAGCTATTCCTAATGATGTTATTTATGTCCCAGGTCAATCCTTTTATCCCATTCGTGGGTATTCTGTTCGTGCTACTGAATCTGGACTCTACGGAAATCGGGTTAAAACTAATGGAATGCGGCTCAGCTATTCGTTTTCCTCGCCTACGGCCATTGAAGAAGGATTATCCCGACTAGGAAGTCTTCTCGCAAAGGAAATCGAACCTAAAGCGCATTTGGTTCATTCTTAGGCCTTGATTGCCTTGTTAGCTACGCAGCGTTTTATGAAAATCTACCTGGATTGATATACCAAGTATGCCCCGGAAACGCCTGCGGTTTCAGCTGTCGCATGAAAGCGTCGCAAAGTCTATGTGTTCCTGTGAGAACCGCTAAATCAAGCCAATTCCAAGAGGTTTCTTGGGCAGATTTCTCAGGTGTAAACCGCCCGTAATTTAGTGATAGCATCAGCTCACTTCTCCGTACTTGCTGCCTCAACTGCTGATCTTGCGGATGATTCTCTAATCCGGATTTCATTTCGTCAAGCCGAGAGGTCTCGTCGATGAATTTGGATTTCAGTAGGCCTTGCATTTGATATAATGATTCTTGAAGACTAGATTCATCTGTACTGTTGTTAAATTGATCAAAAATTACGTATGTCTGCTCTTCTAGCAAAGGGGTTTTGTTTTCAATCGCAGATTTTTCGGCCCATGGAGAATTGTAATAAATCCTGTTGGAACGGATCGTGATTGGAATAAGGTCAAACTTAAGCCGTTTCATTGCGGGAACCACGGCGGAATAGTACTGAACTTCTCCACTACCTCCAACATGAACCAACAGGGGGAAAATCAGACTATTTACCATAGCTCTAGAATCAGATCGAGGTGTTATGTGAGAAGCCATCTCACTAAGGTCCGGGTGATCTGGATTATATGAGAAGCCATAATTCTCCTCGCAGGCAGGGCATTGTCCCTCCAGTGTGCCTGGTGTAACTACATGTAATTCAACTCGGGTTTTATGGAGGCATTGAAGACATTCCAGGAAGAATGGAACGTAATCAGACGCCCTAACAGGGAGTCCCGGAGAAATAGATTGAGAAATCAAGCTATCATGTATCTGATTCAAGGTGTCAATATATTGAAGACGGTTGGTTTCTTGTATTAGAAATTCGAATCCAGGCAGAATAAGAGTACGAAATTTTAAATCACTTGAAGGGCAGATAAAGATGTCCAATCGATTCTGAATATTGAAAAGTTTACTCCAAATCAGTTCGGTCCAATGGGAAAAATTCTCAGCCGATATTCCGCTCTCAAACATGAGATGATACCATTGATAGAACCGTTCCAATAATAGGAGGCGAAGATCTGGCCTAACCATGGCCATCTTCATCAACTCTCGTAGGTTTTCATGTATCTTATGTTCGATTTCTTCCAACCACGAGAGATGGGGAGCAGGAACCTTGTGCATGGGAGTATCTTCCGGCACTCCCCAAGAGGAGGGCGTGAGAACGAGCCCCGTAGGAGATTTGGCTTGTGGAACACGGGCAATGGTTAATTCGTTTTGAATAGCGTCATGATCACCAATATAAAAGAATGTCCCAATTCCTAATAGGTCACCCAGCCACGAGGATAAAGAAATCTTATTCGCTAAGAAGGATGGCCCCCCAAGCATCAAGGGTTGATGTCCAACATCTAAAAAGCCCTGGTCAAGCCGATTTAAAGCTTCTTGAACCTCGAATGTCAATGTGCCCATGCTTTTATGGCGATTAATGACGATTCGACGGAGTTCCTCAATGTTATCAAGGTATTTATCAAAGTTCACGCTTTTTTGCTGGTTGATCACCATGTTTTTGAGCACTTGATATGAAGACGGGACTTTTCCCCACAGGTTCTGACTAAGCTCCGTGGGCGAGCCCATAGCGGCCATACTATATAGTTCCAATTGTGAAGTAGTCCCACCAGTCATATAACATCAGGAGCGGGAGTGATGTAAATGGTTCAAATTGGTTCTGGTACGGTAAAAAAAAACATATCCCCTAGGTTTTGGGGTAAAATCCTAATGTTTCTCTCTTGGATCCGTCCCAATAACCCCCATCTCAGGAGAATACATACTTCATTTCAAAATTCTTTTATAGCTGGCTTCTAACAATCAGTCAACACTAGCATCTGTAACAGTCCAGAATCTGTAACAGAAACCCGCGTTTTTAATTGTCTAAGAGGTTTCCTTCATGCAGCCTAGCAGATTGATGAAGAACAAAAAACGAGCTATTTCTCCTGTTATTGCAGTAATTCTACTTATCGGGCTTGCAGTGGCCGCTTCCGCTGCAATATTCCTCGTTGTTCTCCCCCTATTATCACCAACTAGTAATTTGCAAATTAATGATGCATTTGTTATCTATGATGTAGATTACACCAAAAATCTAGATCAAGGGGAAGGATTTGGTAAAGGTACGATTACGGTTGCAAATGTAGGAACGGGGGAAATCAATCTTCTCTCGATGAAGGTTTTTTGGGGGTCAACTGTGAGCGGCCCCTGGACTGAAATCACCGCAGGAGTAGAATCTTTCCAGAATATTTCGAATAGCAATCCATACCCAATTCCACCTCTTACCACGGACAAGGATTTATCGGTTCGATTCCCGATTCCGGTTGAAAACGATAACCAAACCGTTTTCTACCGATTAACTCTTCAAACTGATGAAGGGGCAACACTAGATACCAGCCTTGAAGAAGAGACGGTATCGTCAAACGATATGAGACTGATCAAAGACCAACCTGACATCTCATTCACGGGAACAATCGGTACTATACGTAAGACGAATACGATTTCCCCCATTGTAGATGATAATGCAGGTATTAAGAATGTGACATATGAGGTCTCCACGGATCCAGGTTTTTCATCTATTGATCAAACTAAAGTTATTTTTGACTCATCTCTATGGCAATGGAGTTGGAATACGTTTAATTACACAACAGAAGGACTAGATAACGGAACCTACTATATCCGAATCACAGCCTATGATTATGCTGGGTTATCAGCGGTCGTTGAACCTGGCAGTTTCGTTATTGATAATGACTATATCGCTCCGAATATAGATGATTTATGGATTACCGATCCTTATCCAAATAACCAAACTGGAGAGGTAGGAGAGAGTATTTCTTTAACTGTTGAAATTCTTGATGGAGGAACTCAAGTAGTCGGTGCTTCGGAAGTTGAATCAGTATTTCTGTATCATCGAATTAGTGGTTCTTCAGATGTTTATAACCCAGTTACGATGTCTCGATCTGGAGTAACAAATAATTGGACAGGAACTATATCTTCAGGTTATGTTGATTCAGTAGCTCTCGATAATGGGCTCGAAAGTTATGTTGTAGCCGTTGATGACTCTGGAAATATAGCAAACACTAGTGGAGTCTTAAAGCAAATTCCAATTACCGATAATTTCGGACCAGACATTGTCCACACACCAATCCCTACCGCTTCGATTAACGACAATTTTATCAACATCTCAGCGACAATAACAGATAAGGATCAGGTTAATGAAAGTAAGGTAATGTTATATTATCGTCAAACTGATGACCTGGGAGGAAAAACTGAACA
This sequence comes from Candidatus Thorarchaeota archaeon, assembly GCA_048882505.1. Taxonomy (GTDB): domain Archaea; phylum Asgardarchaeota; class Heimdallarchaeia; order Hodarchaeales; family Hodarchaeaceae; genus Hodarchaeum. The sequence goes on along the minus strand of JBHLRO010000002.1, from coordinate 166,588 downwards.
ATGGATACCTCTCTCACCATTTATTTCAGGAAGTCAATTTTCTTGGATAATTTGGAGTTTTGATATTAATATCCACGGATTAGACTACTTCTTTAACGCCACTGACAGATATAGTGGGCACGTTTCGTACGAAGGTAGAGAAAACACTCCAAATCATATTATAATCCCCGATGTTCAGAAACCAGTCATTAGTCACGCAGCTATCACGTCAGCTACTGAGAATTTTGCCTTACAGGTAGATGCCACAATTTTTGACAATGATCCTACCTTTGGGGCCGAAGGAAGTGAAACAGGAACAGTAACATTATATTATAGAGATTATGACTCAGGGGGAACCTTCTTATCGACATCTATGACCCGAATCTCTGGAAACAGTAGTGTTGACAGCAATTCTGAAACCCCGAGTCCGACGCTTTGGAGTGGAACGATTCCTGCAGGTGTAATCAATGATGATTTGGACCCAAGACTTGATTACTATATATTTGCCCAAGACCAAGGCACTAATAACGAGCAGGATGGGGTACCTTTTCATATGGTTCCAGTTGTTGCGCAGGGTCAGCCGAACATCGTGGTTGTACCTAATTCAGTAAAAATTACTGGCACAATAGGTGAACAATTAGACTTTGCAATTAGAAATCAAGCTGGTTCAGGTACTGGAGCAGAAATGGCGAAACTAAATCTCACAATTCTTAGCAGTACCGCTGATTTTTCGACTGATTTTCCAAAATTAAATAGCACTACGTTTAATTTGACGCAAGTTTGGAGTAATCCAAGTGGGGTTACAAACAGTACCTGGATAACTTTCAGTACAAACTTCACCATTGGAGAAGGTGCAATCGCCAATATTACTATGACTTTCGAGAATGCGTCAAATCAACCTTACAGTATGCATGATCTAAACGTTGAATTAGAATTCGAGGCCGTTAGTGACACAAATGTAGCATATGAGAGACTTGTTAAATTTTCTACTCCTCCTGGCACAATTACTATCAGTGACAAGTTCTATATGACTTCAAACTTTCTTTTGTCCACAACTCCAACTTTTAGTCAAATGACCGTTTCAACGCCACGAATTAATATTGAATCCCCGGTAATTCAATGGGGAATTCGAGTTTTCGTAGGAAGTAATCAGTTGACATCTTCACCCGTAGCACTAGTTACTGGTGTTGAAGATATATACGTAGAAAGAACCTCCTCTTCTTGGACGCCACCTCAGACGGCATTAAATCCAACGGATAGTATAACAGTTTATATCATAGCATTATTCAATTCTCAAGAGTACACCTTGGCTAGTTTTTCAACAGGTGCTCTTGGAGCAACTGAACTCAGTGCAACACCGTGGACAGTAAATTACTGGGTAAGATATCGATGGCAACCACGCTTCTTCACGGATAGATATTGGGCAGATTATGGCTTTGGTGATGCTACTGGCCCCAGTTCCTTTGACAGCTTTATCGACAACTTTACCTATATCACCCCAGCATAGTCCAACCGATTAATTCTATTCATTCTTCCTTTCTTTTTCTCGTCCCCCTGTTTTCACAACAGCATTAAATGGAAATTGAGCCTTCGATCTCAAAATATCCAACTTCTCAAGATAAAATCGAAAAAAGCAAACCAATAATGTTTTTGGAAAACTGCTAGTTTAGCTGAATTACGGATTAATTGAAATTCACATATATGTACTGATCTCGATGAATCAGTAGCTACCTAAGATATCTCAAACGAGTAATCAGAGATTCTGTTTCGATAATTAAAAAGTCTCCGGAAGTTGAACCTCAATTTCATTGTTTGGGTTATTTTTCATAGTAGATTGCATAATATAGTATTAATCCCCATCCAGGCATCGCAACTTGGGATTCTGGTTGTTCAATAGTGGTTATTAGGAAATTACAATGATATCTAGCGATGTGGCAATTGTTGGAGCTGGACCTGCTGGTTCACTTGCAGCTTGGAAAATCATGCATAAGAATCCTGACATCTCAGTTTCAGTGTTTGAAGGACATAAAGAGATCGGACGCCCTCCTCATTGCTCAGGCCTATTTTCTCTTAAGGGATTTCGCAATCTGGGATTAAGTCCTCACGAAATTACACGAGAATTAGGTTATAATCCGATAGTCAAGGCCAAAATCGTTAGTCCAAATAATAATACAGCAGAGATTTACCGAGGCTCAGATTCAATGGGGGTATTTGATCGGATTGCGGTAGACCGCTATTTTGCGCAGCGTGCCCAATCCGTGGGATGCAATTATTTTCTTCGACACCGAGTTCAAAGAATTAGATTCGATGGATCACACTGGAAGATTGGCGTTAAGACTAGTGAGGGGACAGTAACTTTTAGCAGTAAAATATTGATTTTGGCAGAAGGAGTACGAGCTAAGCTCACACGTTCCGTTGGTTTAAAGCCGCCAAATCCTCGCTGGGTCTTTTCTGCAGTACAGTACGAATTCGAGCGTGTACTTGATCTAGATTCCGACGCGGTAGAGCTGTATTTTGGACGAGCATATGCCCCTGGTTTTTTTGCTTGGCTAATTCCAATCCGAGAGACTGAAGCTCGTCTTGGCGTTGCGACTGCACCTTGGACGAAAGGATATACTCGAGCTCATATGAAATATTTTTTGAAAAAACATCCATCTATACATCCGCGTCTAAAAAAGGGCAAGATCAAGAAAACTTACGGAGGGATGGTATCAGCAACAGGTCCCATCAAAAAAACCTATTCTAGCGGACTCATGGTCGTTGGAGACGCGGCTGGTCAAGTTAAAGCGACAACAGGCGGGGGAGTAAACATTGGAGGGTACTCAGGTCTCCTAGCTGGATTGATGGCAAAAAAAATTGTTACTGGGGAGATATCCCTAAACCATGGATGTAGAGAATACCAAAAGAAATGGCAAGCTTATTTTGAACCTGAATTAACACTGATGAAACTCCTACGTCGGATGATGACTCCACTGTCCGATAAATCGTGGGACCAAATTATTGAGATTGCAGGAAAGACAGATTTAGGGAATAGCCTCAGAACTACTAACATCGATTTACATGGTGGCGGCCTACTAAAATACGCTTTTACGCCCCGAGTGCTTTTAAAAGGGGTGGATCTCATCCCTCGAACAGTGGCAAGCCTTTTAGCAGGACTCACCATGTGAGTAGTACTTCTGAATATTGGGAGCGCTGGTTTTAATCGTCTAACAGTTTTTCCGCATTCTCTAAAGACTGAACCAAGCTCGATGTAGTCTCATCAAGCTCTTTGAAACTATTCAGCAGCGTTTGGACTTGTCCATCATAGGTCTGCAGAAATGAGACCAACGGTTCTATGAAACTCTCTATCTTCTCCAATTGATTTATACCCAAAGAGGCCGCTACGAAATCACCATTTATAATATCAGCCTCGGTACTCGATACAATATTCTCTATGATGGCATCAAGGCTACCTACAATCGGATGGACATCCGGAGTTATGGCGGTTCTGAGAGGAGCTGTTTTTTCCATAATGCCCGTTTTTAACGGGTTAAATTGGGAAAAAAGTCTTTGGGCTTGCTTTTCTGATCGAATAGAGATCATGGCAGCTCCCAGTGAAAGAGAATTCTTGTTCAATAAAATATCTTCATAGACAACGGTAATGGGAACCTCTAATGCAATTTCGGCCTGTCCTTCACCCGAGGAACAAAGCAATGTAAATTCAGCCTGACTATTGGCCCCAGGATTGAGCTGCCCAACCGATATAGTCTCGACCCCAGCAACAACAGTTACTTTTTGAGGGATCGAAAGGTGTGCAGATACGTTTGTCGCAATACCGTCTCCTACATTCTCCAATTTGACCAGGAATTTAAACTCCTCTCCAAAGATAACATCGTGATCAAACTCGAATTGTGCTCGAATTGAAGGAAACTTAACTACATCAATCAACTTCTGACGAGTAACCTCAATTGCTTGTTTAATTCCTTCTGAAAACATGATCGCGGGTTTTGTTTGTAAAAGATAGTTTTCGGTATATCCTGATGCCCGCTGTAAAAGACTTGGGTTCGGATTCTCAGGATTTACGGCCCCCGCTAAATCATAGGGAATATAAAGACATGCTGTGGCGGCCTGATCTGAAGAAAAGTCATGGCCTTTAACGAAGGCATCTAAATGTTGAGAAACATTCCAATCCCCTGTTTGTAGCCTTAATAATGAGGAAATGGTCATACAAGCTGCCCCACCGAGTAAATCATCCCATTGGATGTGATCCTGTGAAGCCTTGGCCAGGGCGGCGGCGGCTGATCGTAACCATTGTTTTTCTGCCTCTGGATCCGTGAGAAAGTTCTGGATAAGCTGAGCCCCTGAATAAAACTGGTAAGCAGCATTTTTGTATTGCCCGCGTTCTGAAAGCTCTCTGCCATACTTTGAAATCAGATCCACAGTCTCTTGGGCCGCCCGACTGCGGCTGTTAGGATCCTGAATTCCTTCCAAGGCTGCTAACGCTGCTTGAACCTCATTCGCTGTAGTAGATTTTTTCAAACGATCAAATAGCTCATTGACGAATGACATCGTTTCCGTTCTCCTTTGACAACTGTTGATTACGGTAATTACGGTACAAAATGCCTCCTTGATTTGGAGACATATCGCACCTTAAATACGTGGTGAAATATTTCGGGGGTACTTTGTGAAGACGGTTGTATCATTTTCTCAAATACCCAGAAACCAAATTTCTTTATTATTGCCGCGACCTTATGTAAGTCTTCTCTACGAGGGAATGTCTTCCAGAGAGTGACTTTATTCTCACGACATGTCCTCTTAAAGCCCAAATTACGGATTAGCACACCCTTAAAAATGGCATCCAATAAATCAAAAGCAGCGGAAAGAGAACGAAATGCTATAAAAAAAACGTTTTCTCTCTGGAGATTAGTGAGAATCGGTGATGTGACCAGGAAATGGTTTTTTTCCTAAGTATGAAAGAGTCAGAGATTCCAGAGATTCTAAAAAAAGATCCTACCGCTAAGAAGGCTTATACAGAACTTTTGGATGACCTCGAAAATGCTCTTATGCTCTACATTTATGATTCTGGGCCCTATCCACCAGATGAAGCTCAGATTTTACCCTTTCACACTTTAAGTGATTGGGCTGAAAGAGATTGGTCTCTTCTGTACCCGAAATTTGAAAAAAAACGCTGGGCGGTCGTTTATGTTTCACGGGGTGGTTTTCAATTGATCGATCTTATTGAGAATAAGATCGATGATTTTGTGTGGACCTACTTCAAACCCAGAACAGAGGACGTTCGGGAGTTCGAGGATGAGAGCATCTATGAAGAGTACCAAGATCCTGCATTTGAAGAGAAGTTCGCCGACTTTATGGACGATAACGTATCAATTCTCTTCATTGAAGACATAGTCTCAACGGGGGCGTCTCTCGAAGCCGTAGTCACGTATACCTTGGAAGTCGCGGAAAAGTACAACGTAGAGGTCGGGGAGGTGGCCTGTATCGCGTTGATTTCGAGAATGAGGAATTTAGGAGAAATTCCGATCTACGGAGTTCAAACCGACATTCAAATCGACCTTCGTTGTTCGTGGGGAAATGATCTCCCAGACAGGATTGATGCACGCGATTTTACTGAAATGAAGGACTATGTAGACGATCGTTGATGCGCAGAAGAGGCAGGAAAGAGTGATATTTTAATAATTACTCAGTTAAAAACCTACCAGAGTTTCGAAAGAGTTAAGATATAATAAATTACATAACAACACAGGTTAAGATGAGCAGCAACCCATAAGGTATGGATTATTATACTGCTCTAGGAACCATTATTCAGGACTCGTAGTAAGTAACCTAATCTATTGAAAGCGTCCAAATAACTTGGGAGTTCAATAAAAAGAGGTATGATCATCATAATTATTAAACAGGTTAGTTGAAACAATGAGTACTCCAGCAACAGCCTACATAAAATCTGCTATTGAAACATTAGAATTGGTACAGCAACTCTTGGCCCATCTAACAGCAAGCCAGAATGTTAATTCACTCGTTAATTTTATCGCTCAAATTGAATCAAAAGCTAATGCTCGAATAAGTTCTTCGTTAGCCCAAACTTTAGGTATGGACATTCCTGTTGCTGATCAAGAAGGTAAACCTGCGGACTACTGGAAAGGAGTCCGTGATACGGCCAGATTGGCGCAAAAGCAATGGCAATCGCTACAAGATGCAACCAAGTTTCAGCAGTTTCTAACCAGCACTCAATCCAGTCTATCCGCAAAAATTATGCCAGAAGAAACCCCGATATCCCCTTTAGAGGAAATACTCAAATCTGGACCTGCAACACAACCAGTATCGGCGCCTGTCTCCCCTTTGGAGGAAATACTTACTACTTCCACACCGACACCGACTCCGCCTACCCCCATACCGACGACTCCGTTTCCCACTCCGACACCGACTCCATCTACCCCCATACCGACGACTCCGTCTCCCACTCCGACACCGACTCCATCTACCCCCATACCGACGACTCCGTCTCCCACTCCCACCGTGACTCCTTCCCCACCTACTCCTTCGTCCAAACCAGTTACGCCTGTTACTCCAAGAACTCCCGAGTCTGTAGCAACACCTCCAAAGCAATTACAAGCTCTTGATGAAGCATTAAGGTCGAGTGGAATGGATCAACCGACTACCCCTCCCTCTCCAGAACCTGCCGCCTCATCGCTAACAGATATGCTTCTTGCCAAGGATGAAGCAGGTACAGACCAGGGAGAAGATGACATGCTCTCCCTATCACTACGAGAAGCCTTGAAGATTTTGCGAGACGAGGATGAAGAATAAGGTGAATCTAAGTTATGAGTTCGAGAAGTTTAACGGTCACTGCTATTTGGCGTTCTGATGAATTCGTGATTTCTAGCGGTAAAGGGCGACCCCCTCAAGATGAAGCCTATTTGATCATTGATGAACCCTCAGAAAAGATAACCGTTCATATACCCGATAATTTCAATATCATATCAAAGAGAATCATTGAACGTCATGTACACTCCATAGCCAAGAGTGGTTTCAGGCTACCAGATTCTGATATACGGGTTGGAATGAACTTTGCAGTTGACCTTTCGAAGGATGATACGGTTCCCGACATCCTCTTGCAGGTAGGACACCATTATTCTTACGAACGTCCAACTGAAGCATATATCGAACCTGATTTGGAGACTCGAGCTGGCCATCGCGATCTAGAATCCAAACAGGAAACTGGACTCGAAACCTATTCAAAAAAAACACCTAAACCAGCTCTCGAGTATGTTCCTTCCTTTTTGACTCACGATACTCATGACGATCGAGTGTCCTCATTGGAGACAACCCCAGAAGCTATTGCTCCGATTGAAACTGAATATGGGCTTAGTGCCGAGGAAAAATTGGTCGGCCGTTTTGTAGTTGCACTAAACAAATTAGGGGATGTCTTCCTTTCAAGAACAGGCGAAAAGTATACCGTTGAATACACACAAGGAAATGTTGAATTCACTGCTAAGAACGGGGCTATTCAGGTTTTAAATACCAAAAGAGTCAGTGTAGATGAGATAAGCGATATCCTAAGGCAGATAAAATAATTGGCCAATCATTCAATATCCTGGATCAATATCTCGCGGGAACGCGTAGTATACGTTATCACTTCCTGTGAAAACAGGTCCACTAAATTTTGATTTGTGGAAATCACTCCTATCAGTTCTTCGTTCGTGGGATCTTTGGGCTCAGGACAGATGAGCATTTCCTCAGCATCTCGAATACAGGCCCAATAATCGACACCATCTAGTTGTTTTAAACGGGTATTTCCAGCCGCCAGAATCTTCTTCAGTGTCGACCGTGGCACTTTTTGAAAATCACCAATGATTGACACTCGCGTTCGATAGGGTAACTTTGAAGCTTGTATAAGGGTCTGAAGCTCGGGCCTAGGCATCAATATAGTAAGAGACGCTTTTGCACGAACAGTAAGATCCCGTAAAAGCATAATGATGACGGGCTCTCCTACGACCAAATCTGTGCTTAGAAGTGTGGGATCAATACCCGAAATATCTGTCAATTGGGAGGTTTGAATTATTTTGCTTAGCTTTTGCTTCATTTGTCGTATGCTAAATGTAAGTGCTGAAATTTCTTGCTCTAATTGATTTTCGATCCTTTTGATGTGAGAACCAAGAGATTTTTTGGTTTTATCAAGTGCCTCAGCAAAAAAATTAACTTGATTCTCTGTAAAATGAGAAAATATGGCGTCAAAGCCCAAAATATAACGGTCAAAAGATTCCTGAAGGCTATCAACATCTGAAAACGCTCTAGTAAGCTCAGGAAGTTGACGGAATGTGATATTGTCGAGTTCCTGAATACTCCACCCTAATTCAGTGGTTTTAGAGTCGAATATCCCACTCTTCTCAAAATGGCTCTCAATCTGCTTTCGAAAGTCACCTGTAAATGTGCCTATTAGAGTGTTTAATTCTTGCGAGAAATTATGGGTTTTATCTTGAAGCGTGGTCAGGAATAAATCATGTTTAGTATCCAATACCTGTTCGATTTCCCTTAACTGTGTTATTAAACTCCTCTGAGTCTGTTCAAAAATTTCTTGTATTTTAGGGCGATTCTTTGAACACAATTCAACCGACATTTTTTGAAGCTTCCGAGAAAAAAGCTGACTTTCTTCTGTTAGAATGGTTTCAACCTGCGTAAGCCCTTTTTCCGTGGCATCCAAAATCTTCATCTCAATCTCTTCTAATAATCGATTAAGGCCATCAATCTTTTCTGAAAGTTCGGAATTGTCTCTAAGATCTGTTTGGATTGATAATCGGGTATTTTCGATGTTAGTCAAAATATCGAGAAATTCGTCTCTCCCCCGAAACATCTTTCTGTTCTGTATATCTGCCAAAACGCTCGCTATCAAAGGCTCCATTTTCATAAGCTTGGTGTCAAGCTCTTTAAAGAACTCCGTGACCGTTGTATCGATATTCTTATAGCCATCTCGGATATCTTTGAAGTGTGTCTTATTATTGGTTGCATTTTCCTTTAAAACATTGAGATATATTGTTGTTTCTATCGCCTTTTTGTGTATGCCTTCCTTCTCGGATTTATTGTCATCTTCAATTTTTTGGAGTAAATTGACAATATCATCCGATGTTTTTCCCAGTTTGATTGAAAGGTCGGTCTGTAAATTTTGTAGATCGGCCTTTTGAGCTGATATTATCCTATCAAGTTCCTGGTCAATAACAAGGATCCTTGTCTTTAGAGCATCATCAACTTTAGGAATGAAAGGATGAAACAATTCTGGGACGTGGTTTATTTTTTCGATATTGGCCCTTTTCACCTCATCAGTAAATTTTTGTGATCGTAAAGCTAGTTGATTGCTGGTGAATTGAAGTTTCTGGGCACTTGCACGGATTTGTTGTTCCGTAGTATTTAGGAGCCCGCGCGTGGAATCAATAATTGATCCGAAATTACTCAAAACAGGTTCTAGGCCTTTTAAAAAATCCTTTTCCAATTGATCGGTATTTTGGCCTACCACTTCGATTTCTTTTGTCATGTGTTCCGTGATTTGATTCACTTGAGCTTTAAGCTCAGTTGCTGATTCCTTTCTTATACTCACCAGTGTAATGGGATCGTAGGTAAGTAAAAAAGCTTTTAAAAATGGGGTCAACGCAACGTATCGTCCTACTTTGCCAGGAATCCGTCTCACCAGGCTACTCCCCACCAATAGCTCAAGCGCCTCCTGAGTTTTTAGATAATCAAGTCCAGATAGTAAGCTGATCTGGCCTAGCGTAGCCGCACCTAGCGAGAGTACAGAAAAGTAAATCTTTGTTTGATCCTCGGATAATCCGAGTAATTCAACAACTTCTTTCATTGCATCAGAGGATGACTTCAAACCGGCCAAATGGAACACCAATTCTTAATAAAATTGTCAGAAATCGAAAAAACAATGGATTAAGAGGCATGGGTACTGGCTTTTTTCAAGAAAACACCACCAATCTCGTTTGCGAGAGGATGCCTCATAGCTTCACCAAAAGACGAGGGGACATTAAGCTTGCGGTTCGGAAGTCTTTATATGTTAGCGTTCAGAGAACGGCATGTAGGTTGAATAACTAGATGTTATTAGAAACATAGCACTTGCACTACCAATCTGGTGAAAAAATGACCCTGCTTATGAAAATATGTCTATTAGGAGACGGTGCTGTCGGTAAAACCGCCTTACGCGAACGATATCTGGGAAAACAATTTTCCTCTGGCTATGTGATGACTATTGGTGCGGATTTTGCCGTTAAAAAAGCGGTTATCCAAGATGGAGTAGATACACGGACAGTCAAATTTCAAATCTGGGATCTGGCAGGGCAACCCCGTTTCAATTCAGTTAGAGAATTATACTATAAAGGATCGCACGGGGGATTACTGGTGTTTGACATAACCCGAAGAGATTCATTTACCAACTTAACAAATTGGATCGATGAATTATTCAGGAACAGTGGCCGGGGGGCGATGCCTATCGCAGTCCTGGGAAATAAAGTAGACCTGAGGGATAGTGGAGAAGCTAAAGATTATGTAACGCAGGAAGAAGTCGAAGGGTTCATAGCTGATCTGAAAAACCAGTTCAATATGCATTATGAAATACCTTATTTGGAAACTTCAGCTAAGACAGGGGCGAATGTAGATGAAAGTTTCGCCAAGCTGGCTACAAGCATTCGAGCAGTACTTGCGTCCGCTTGACTCGCGACTCCCATGGAGTCCTCCTTTTTGGTAACAGTTCTGAGAATTGGCCACCGACGGGAGCGGGATAGGCGGGTCACCAGTCATTTGATTCTGGTTGCTCGAGCATTTGGGGCGTCTCGGATTATAATCGCCGGAGACGAAGATTCCACCCTTGATCATACCATTGATAAGGTAGTCAACCAATGGGGAGGTGAATTTAAACTTGACAAAAGGCCGTTCGAAGATTGGAATATGATATTAACAGAATGGAAAGATTCCGGAGGAAATATAATGCATTTGACAATGTATGGTGAAAATCTCCTTACTTTTGAGCAATCCGAATCATTTCATCGCCTGCAAAAGGACCCACTTCAACGGACAAAACTCTTGATCGTTGTTGGAGGAAAAAAAATCCCTGGCAAAGTATTTCAGCTAGCGACCTGGAATATTGGGGTTGGAAATCAACCACATTCAGAAGTAAGTGCACTTGCGGTGTTCTTGGACCATTTAATGCCGCATTTTCTTCAACAGAGGTTTTTCGGAGCCCAACACCAGATCCTACCATCTCTTAATGGAAAGAAAAAGTACATAGAAGGGAATAAAGATGAAAATCAGAAATCAGGTACAAATCGGCATTATCGGTGATTCCCAGATTCGATCTGAACGGCAGTATGAAATTGCTTATGAGATCGGTCAGGAAATAGCCCGAGCTAACGCCATTTTGGTGTGTGGAGGTCGAGGAGGGGTTATGGAGGCTGCTTGTAAGGGAGCTTTCGAGAACAATGGAATAACAGTTGGTATCCTCCCTACTGATGTGATGATAGATCCCGAGGTAAACCCGTATTTGACCATTCGTATCCCCACCTTTCTTCACTGGACAAGAAACTCCTTGGTACCATTAGCTTCTGATGGGGTCATAGCTGTGGGAGGCCAAGCCGGAACCCTTACTGAAATTGCTTATTCGTGGATAAATCATAAACCCATGGTTTGTATTACGTCTATTAATGGGTGGAGCAGAGAAATTGGAGAAAGAGGCTATATTGATGAGAGAGAAGGAAGAAAAATCATGACAGCAGAAACAGGTATGGCGGCGGTTCAACAGATCCTCTCAGCTATCTCGGCTTCCAAATAACGATCCTAAAAGACCGGAGCCTTTTGTTGGATGCAATATTCCATTAATTCCGTCACATAGTGTTCTTAGTAACCCGTCCGAGTTGATTAGCTCCTTGAATTCGAACATTATATTATTGAACTCCACCTGATCAGTCAGTTCGACAGCACGGCATATTCTTTCTCCTAGAATCGCATAATCTTCTGCCTCTTCGTCAACTTCGCTCTGTGGTGCAACCATATAGTTTGTGCATTCTTCGATTTCATAGGCATTTACCTCGGCCAGCAATAAATAAGTTCCAAGATGTGGTGTTACTAGGCCATGCTCTTTCCAGTTCTGTAAGGCCTCATAACACCGTACGTAATCTTTTTTTTTCGAAAAAAGCCCAGCGATACAATAATAGAGGTCACCCAAGAGGAATGCTTTTTTTTCCTCGGCAATCACTCCTTCCAGATTTAAGAGGAAATCGTTATTTTGAAATCCAGCGTCCATAACAATCTGGTTTCTTGCCAAATGAACACAGGGTTCGTGGGAGATTTTCCTTAATACTGAAAAAATCAAGGGGATTAATCGAATCCATTCTAATTGGGATTTTCTAACCCGAATTTGAGTAAGAATCTCGCGCACTAACTCAGACACCAATGTATTCCAATCTTCTGGGAAAATGGGAAGTATTTGGTTAATAATCTGTTCCACTACATCGGATTGGTCTTGACGACCAGCCCGCTCAACTGCCCCTTGAATCATCTGCAAACCATCAAACCATTGGCCTTGTCGGAGGGCCTCTAGTCCGCGTTCAACCCAAATGTTTTGCCTCATAGTTTTTCACAATGAATTGAATTCAAAAACGAATTTATATAATATCACCGTTTTTGGATATTAAGGATAATATCAATATTAGGATTACCGTGAGTTGTTACTGTTGAGCGGGTCTTCCGAAAATATAAAGAAATTTACTGTTACCGACGATGGGAGTTTAGAACCATCCGAAATCTCATCATATGCAGATTTGAAAAATGATAATGTGTTTCTAGTCGTTGATGAGAATGCAAGACGGATTTTTATTTGGAAAGGGGAACAAGCACCAGTTCGTAGGAAATTTATTAGCGCCAAGGCCGCCCAAAACCTAAGGCAAGTGGAATATGGGATGGTTTATCGTATTGAATCACTAGATCCTGGTTTAGAGGGATCAGATTTCCTATCATTATTTGGGGAAAGCGCACCACAGTCAGAGGCAAAATCTACGGTACCAGAGCAAACTTCGACCGCGGCTACTATTTCCACCCCGACTGCGACTCCCCGTCCTGCTCCTTCGGCTCGGCCGAAGCCTGCTCCATCCTCCACCCCACGATCTGCGGCGATTCCTCAACCAAAACCTGCACCAATAGCTCGGTCTAGTCCTGCCCCGTCAACTCGTCCTAAACCTACAATTCATTCTAGACCAAAACCTGAGGCCAGACCTAGCCCCGTTCCAACAGTTCGTGCGAAACCCACCCAAACCGAGGTTGAGGTAACGCGGGTCGTCAAGGCTGCACCTACCTCTATTGAGGATGTTACTGCTAAATTAAGAGATATTGAAGTACCTCCGAACATGGAAAGGGAGATTGTGATCATAGGGGACACCGTCTATTCCGCAATAAAAGAACACCTGAAACTATTTGCGAAAGAGGTCGTTAAATTAGAGCCAATGGACGATCTACCCGCTGGGATTTTTCCTGCAGATCAATACCAAGTTAGACTCTTCATGGAGAAAGGACGAGTACTTTTCATAGAAATGCTCAGACAAAAAACGCGATCAGAGCGTGATGAATTTATTGAAGATATGAGGGCTTCCCTCCAGGATCTTTCGAAGCTTGGACTCTAAGTATAATCTTTGGAAGTCTTTGATCGTGCAAGAAAACGAATATTTGCTCAAGATCTGTGCCATCGGTTCAGGCAGCGTCGGTAAGACCTCGTTAATCCGCCGCTTTGCTGAGGGCAAGTTTGAGGCTAATTATCTCCCCACGCTCGGTGTAGACATCACTACTAAGAAGATTCAAGTTGATAACAATTCAATCAAGCTCATTCTCGTAGACACTGCGGGACAAGAGTTTTTTGGTAAGTTACGCCCCAGTTATTACCGTGGTGCATCTGCTTGCCTCATAATGTTCGCCCTTGATGATAAAAAGACATTTGATGCGATTCCTGACTGGCTTGCGGAATTTCGGAAGCACATTCCTGATCCTTCGATTCCTGTTGCTTTAGCTGGCAATAAGAAAGACCTTCCAGATCGCAAAATCTCCATGGAAGATGCTGTGGAGGTTGCAAAAACTCACGAAATGGTTTATTATGAAACGTCGGCAAAGGAAGGAGGGGAAGAGATTGACAAGATCTTTATCGGCCTAACACAAGCTATCTTGTCCAAAAAAAAGACTGGATGACCCTTAATAACGCATCTCAAACCCGAATTCACACCCATAGCCCATCCAAAGCCCCGAATTAGGAGAATAGATTTACTTATGCAGGTAAAAACTGAGTTTGAAGTGGTTAAGAGAGACCATCAAGGTGTTCCAACGGTCAAGATCGTTTTCTGGGGTCCTACTCTTGCAGGAAAGACGACAGCACTGACCATCACCAAGGTATTAAAAAGTCTTGAAGATCCAGAGAATGTTTATAAGTTCTTAAAGCTGGAGGATCCAACAGGACGAACTTTATTCTTTGATCAAGCGATCTTTGGACTTGGTCGAACCACAGCAGGGCTTCCCATCATAAAGTATCATCTTTTCACCGTACCGGGACAAGAAAGACATTCAGGCCAACGCAAGGTCGTGTTACGAGGTGCGCATGGTCTTGTTGTGGTCATTGACTCGGAGAAGTCACGATGGGAAGAGAATAAACATGCTTTGAAAGAGATTAATGATCTAGCTGGGGATAAGCTTTCCAATGGAGTCCTTCCTTTTCAGTTGCTTTTGAACAAGATGGATTTACCAAGAGAACAACGGATTTCTGCGTTAGAGGTGGGAAAATTACTAAGCGAATCAGGTGTGGCGGCAAACCTTCGTGACGCGGCGGCTAGAATGGTTGAAGTTTCTTGCCTTGAAGCTCGTGATGATCTAAAGGTCCTTCTCTCTACAGGAGATCGTACCAAGATTGTTGATGTTGATGGCAAATTGAAAAAGGAATATAGACCGGCGAGCGTTTCTCGCGTAATCAAACCTGTAGAAGGCCTCATTCGGGATATCATTGTTTTAATGATGAAGCAACAAGCTTAACTTTGTTCACTGCAACCATAAGTTCCCAGTTTGTTAGGTGAAAGTTGCTTTTGGCATTGGGAAACTTTCCCATAAGAATTGCAATAACAAATCCGCAGATTGTATCTTTAGCATCCGAGGCCTTGAGGAAAGGAGTAATTGCGGTTTTTCCAACGGATACTTGCTATGGTCTGGGGTGCTGCGGGCTAAAGTGGAATAGTGATAATGTATACCGTATCTTCCGTCTTAAAGAGCGTCCGTTGGATTTGCCTTTGAGTCTTCTGATTTCAAAAGAGATGATCCCGGAATATATCGATGCAGACCCGCAATTCTATACTTTCTTACATGAAATTTGGCAACTCTCCGAATCGAGTCCTACTCTGATTTTAAAATGTCAGAAAGAGGAGATTTCTCCCCTTCTCAACATAAACGATCCCCTTAGAATCGCATTTCGTGTTCCATCCTATGAAGTTCTTGTGAAAATCATCCAGAAGGCAGGATGTCCTATCATTGGAACATCTGCAAATAAAACAGGGGCACCAGTAAATTATAACCTTGAAGGCGTGTACCAGGATTTCTCACCCGAAGACATCCCGTTAACGATTGACGCAGGACACCTTCCTCCGAATAAACCCTCGACCATCATAGATCTTAGTAATCCCACCAATCCCGTGGTGATTCGTCGTGGCGGATTTAACCCTCAAAGGGTATTCGAGAGGCTCTCTGAAATTTACTAAAGATATTGCCAACCCCTTGCAGAGCCCTGAGTGATGAGGTGTATTTAATACCTGAAACTTATTAAAGATAATGATGAATGATATAGAGTGATGAGTTGCATATATTAAGTAATTAGGATTCTTCGTAAATAACGCGGAGTGACTTTCTTGCCAAACTCGGAGAGCGTACCAGCACTTCCCAATTTCAACGACATACTCGTGATCCATCAAAGCGGCGGTTCCCCTCGCATCATATTCAGTTCTGGGGATGGGCAATTGACTCAGAACTCGAAAATAAGTGCCCAAATGACCCAGGCTCTCGATTTATTTTCACAAAGGATCGCAGAAGGAGAACAGGTACATTTCATCCGATTTTCAAACCATCGTATGATATTCCTATTCTCACAGGATAAGAGTCTTGTAGCAACTGTTCTTATTCCCATCGATCGCAGTGCACGTCAAATTATCCCCCTTATGAACATTATTTTACAAATGTTAACTGAATTCCTGTCTGGAGAGATTATTGATGCCCAAAACCGCCAATTAGACTGCTTTTTTCAGATTTTTTCAGCTCCGCGAGAAGCTCATGTCGTTATCCCTCGTACATCAGAAGGAATTCTAACCGCTCTTGTTATTCTAACTGCGGTTGCCCATGATCTGCAGTTTGGTATCCATCAAGTGGCCTCCAATATAGTATTCGTGAATCCTCAAGATCCTCGTGACGTATTTGCAGCAACAGAATTGGCAAAAAAAGGCCGTGTTATCTCGTTTCTGCCGCTTCCTAATGCGATGGAGAGTCCTAATGTACTTATTTTTGGATTGCAGGAACCACTTCGTCAATACTTCTCGGCTATATCAGGTGAATCTACATATGATGTTGTAAGTCGAATTTTTGGCGAACAATCAAATGCTGCAAAGATGGGTACTTTCATTGCAAACGAGGAGGCAAAAGAGATCGCCCAGTCAATAACTGAACTTCCCCGATCTGAAGATGAATTCGTTAGAACGGATATTCTCTTGACGACGGTGCTGCATCCAGGGCAAGACGTGTTAGTAACTTTGTCAACCCCAGTGATGCAAAAAATGAGGGATTTGGCGAGGTCGGCTCCCTCCGAAAAGACTGAAGTGGCAATTCCAGATCTTGAAGGTCTCACAGTACAGCCTTCTGAAACCGGAACTCATAAACCCCTTACCGCAGCTTCCACCCCAAAGACATTTTCAGATGCTTCCATTGAGTTGGCTGCCGAACCTGATGCGATTCCTACTGACAATAATGTCTTAGCCACTCCCACAATAACTCCCATAACGCGTGCTACTTCGGTAGATCTTGATCCCGCCGTTATGGAGTTATTAGAAAAAGAGCGTTTTAGTGGTTTAGCATATGAGTTTAAATCTATCCCTGTAACTCTTGATACATCCCCCTCTAAAATTAATTTGGCGAAGGCTCCCAATCTTCCCTTTGATAAAAATCAGGTTGTTATTAGTACTTTTTCAGGAGATCAACGTTATTTTTCGATTCATCTTTATACGGCCATCGATCGCCTCCCTGCGCTAAAAGATTCCCTGGAAGATCTAACTGTTCGAGTGGGAGGAGAAGCTCGCTTGCAAGATGATTACGTACTCATCGAGGGACCACTAGAAAAAGAAAGAGAAATGCTCCGTTCATTGTTATGGCTAGGAATCGTCGAGTACTTAACTCAAGTACAGTTGAATCTGCATCCCCTTCCCGAGATGTTCCAAATCCCCAAAAAAGGATCAATTCTAATAATCCCCCCCAGACGAGAATTTATTAGAGAAAAAATCCCAACGAAGTTTAAAACGTTCGTCCGTGAAGTTGATCTTAGGAGGCAATTTGAACAGGAATCCCTTTGGAGTCTAGCATCGGCGCAGGATGAGATTTTATGGCGCTTACTCCAGCCCCT
The DNA here is from genome assembly GCA_048882505.1 of Candidatus Thorarchaeota archaeon. Lineage (GTDB taxonomy): Archaea > Asgardarchaeota > Heimdallarchaeia > Hodarchaeales > Hodarchaeaceae > Hodarchaeum. The sequence goes on along the minus strand of JBHLRO010000002.1, from coordinate 148,950 downwards.
AAAGAAAGGCGAAGGAGTCGTTTTTGTTTGTCGCGAAGACAATCAAGAAATGGAAGAAATCGCTCTATTTTTACTTTATGTGTCAGAAATTTGTGGAATAGGGTTTTCTCGATGGTAGCATGTTCTATTCCACGGTGCAAAAGACTAAAGAACTCCAAAGACTGCTATTGTATCGGTCAGCTGAGGTCTCCCCGCTGCAATGATGCTGTTGCCGTCCGGAATAGTAGAAAAGCTGTTGCTGAAATCTTTGTTGAGAGTTCGGTCATTTCTTGCTCCGTAGGTATCCCTATATTTTTAAAGAAGAGGCCCGTTTTATTAAGACAAGGACGATATAGGGGAAATTTACCCCACAAACACTATCCTACAATCTGGTGACAAGGATACCCTTTATGGCCGTCATGATACATCGGAGAGTCCATTAATGGTAAGATTTTGGGATCTAGGCCGGCAACAATCTCGAATGCGAGCGATTTCCCCTGTTATAGCAACTGTTTTGATGATAGGATTGGTTGTGGTCGCAGGTCTAGGAATCGCATTGGTAATATTTGGAACAGTAGCTACACCAACTCCAATAAACGTGGATGTTATAGGTATTTCTGAATTCGAATCAACTGACAATAATATACTTGTAGATAGATTTAGGGTAGCTTTACAGAACACAGAATCTTCTGTTGTTTTGATACAGAGGGCTGATGCATTTGAAGTTCGCGATCAAAACCGGAGCGTTATGCCAGGATGGAGACTAAATCTGACTCAAGACCTGATTCCTCTAAGGCCATTACAGATTCTCACCTTACCAATATCTTTAGATCGAAATATCCCCAGTGCAACCGAGTTGGTTCCAGAAAACGATACTATCTATGTTCACGTCACAGTCTATCCAGAAGGGAGTAGATTCACAGATCAAGAGGCCCGAATCTTTCGATCAGATCTTCTAGCGATAGGAGATACATTGGGCCCTGTTTATCTTACAGCACAAACTCCATCAACGGAATTTGATACTAATGGCGTCAACTTGACGATGAATATTGTAAACAACGGGAGTACCAACCTAAATTTATTGTTAGAAATCACTTCAGATTCACCTAGCCATATTTTTTTCACAATCGATGGTACAAATTCGAGTCAAGGCTCCCTTCCTGCCACACTGCAGAAATACCAAAACAACTCGTTATCAGGCGTAAACATCAAAGTTAATGCAGACCCTGTTCGCGCTGTTCCAAGTGCTGTGTATCAAATATTCATCACTCTAAAAGATCGGAACAGCCCCAAGTCCTGGGATATTGTGAGGATATTTTTGACATACCAGCCTTAATAGAAGGGCTTATCTTTTCATTGGCCTTTTAATCTCATCTTTTATTTTTGCTCAGTTTCCACTCTGAGAATTTCCAAATACCCCTCCTCTCGATATCGATCCCAATGAATGATAGAATCTTTTATCAGAATACGTGCTGGAAAGAACGGAGCATCCAATACAAAGGACTCGTAGGATCCTCCCTCTCCTGTTATGGCGATTTCGCTCCCATGAGAAGTAACTTTCAGTCTATCAAGGATTTTAGAGGTCAATTTTGTCCCTAATAAGTCCTTTTTCAGTCCCATACCAGCTATGGCCGTAAAAATAATATGGAAATCATGATCAAGCAATTCCAACATTAATTGTTGAGGTGCCACTCGCCATAAGGGATTAAAACATCGCATCCCAGCCCGTTGCGCGGAAAGATTGAATTTATACCTCTGAAACTCTGACTGGATTCCCCCTGTAATCACTGCTTCTGCCTCAGCTTTAATCAGGGCATTAGTAAGGCCTTGAATCTCTTCGTCTACATCACAACTATCTATCCATGCGAATTGATGTGGAATATCAAGCATTTCTGCAATTAGTTGAACATGTTGACAGTTAGGGAGGTGGAAGAGCTGGCTCTCATCGCAGGACGATCTTATGGTTATGATCGAGGTCACTTCAAACTGGAGGAGCGCCAAACCTAGCGCAAAAATGGAGTCCTTCCCCCCCGAGACGAGACAGGTAACCTGCATAGGATCCGATGTGGATGCGAAGAAATTTATAATTTCTTCACAATTATTATGGAATAAGCACATGATGTTTCCCTGAATCGTCGCGTCATATCATAAACCTCACAAGGAAAGAAGGATGAAAAATCTACAGATTTTTAGAGAAAGGGGGCTTTTTCCCATTCCCTACCATAAATTCAAGAACGTGCACAAAGATGTCTTCTCCAGAGAATGTATTGTACCCTAAAACGGGATATCGGAGTCGTTTTGGTCTTCGAGGAATTATCATCGCGATACTTGCTGCATTTGTAACAGCGTTTGTACTCTTTATCTTCTCCCCCTTATTACCCATAAATATTTTTGATGGAGTAATGGGTTATGTTTCCTTTGGGGCAATCATTATCCTATCATATATATTCTACCTATTTCTACCCCAGGACAATGATGGGGCACTTGAGCCAACACAAGATGAAAATAAGGTACACGAGGGGTAATATCAATTGGTTCACCTGAGTAATGGATATCGCTCCCAGCGAGCAAGCGTACATTCCTCACTTATTGCTGCCAACGTCCTTTTGATTGGGCCGTCATCAATCGGAAAAAATTCGATTCTAGACCCTTTTGTCATCGTTGGTTATCCAATACGAACAAAAACGCAGAAAATGATGGCCCAAAAACAACGAACCGAATCCCTGGAAGAACTATTTGATCAGATCTCATCAGGAGCAACTATCGGAAGTAACAACCACATTAGGGCGTTTACCACGGTGTACGAGGATTCTTGTCTCGAGGATGAGGTTGAGACTGGTACGAATGTGACGATCAGGGAAGACTGCTACATCGGGGCCAACAGCATCATTGGCAGTGGCAGCATATTGGATAGCGGTGTTCACATTGGAGCTAACGCCAGGATCCAATCAAGTACATTCATACCTCCGAAAGTGAGGCTGGGTCGAGACGTCTTCGTAGGGCCAGCAGTACGATTTGCCAATGACAAATACCCTGTAAGTTCTCGTTTGATTGGTACCGAAGTTGAAAACGGGGCTATCATAGGAATGGGGGCATTAATCATGGCTGGGATAACTATTGGCCAAAATGCAGTTGTAGCTGCTGGATCTATTGTTACAAAGGATGTACCAGATGGCCAGGTAGTGATGGGAACCCCCGCACGGCTTCTTATGACCCGAGAAGAATATGATCAAAAACAAGAAGAATACCAGTCAAGGAATGACTAGATGAAAGAGCATTTGCAGGGATTTTCATCACATCGTGGACATTGATTTGGATATTTTTCCCATGCGACGTCCTCTAAGTCAATATTAAGAAGATTGGAAACTGAACAGAGCCAGGCAAACACATCTGCAACTTCTTCTCGAATTCCGTAGGAATTTCCTTCAAGATAAGCTTTCATTAATTCACCGATTTCGGTTTGGAGCCAGATCAAACTTCGTTCAAGTCCACGTTTACGATCCCGCTCTAGATATAGGTCTGACATTAGTGTTTGGAACTGTCGAATCGTTTTCTGTATCAATGGGTTGTCTCCTGTTAGATCTCTTCAAGAGTTGTAAAAGGAAATTGATGAATGATCTCCGATGTTGAGATCAGAGAGTCCACCAACCATCCTAACTTCGTCTCCAATCACCGAATCATGAATACTAACATTCCTAAGCTTAGAGAACATCCCAACGATTGATGACGAAATAATTCCCCGATTAACCTCTGTACCCTTTGCAATACTCACATAGGGGCCGATTATAGAATTTACGATTTGACAATCGGAATCAATGGCGACTGGAGGGATAATTATTGTATTGTCCACCTCACTATCAATAGACGATTGACGGTTTTTGTTGAGAACGTACTCATGTGCACCTAAGAGTGCCTCTTTCCTGCCACAGTCGAACCACTGTCCTGAATCTACTGATCCAAAGGGAAATCCTCGAGTTATCATCATTTGAAGAGCATCTGTCAATTGTAGTTCTCCTCCTGTACCTCTTTGATTCTGTTTAACAAGCTCCTTTAAACATTCTTTCAATGCCAAGGAATTACGGATAAAATAAACCCCTGTGATAGCATTTGAAGATTTAGGATTCCTTGGTTTTTCTTCTAATCGTTCTATGAGATTAGATCCTTCCTGCGTGACTGCTATCCCATAATTTTGAGGATCTGGTACCGATCTAACTGTAATCGCACCAACTAACTCTGGATACTGATTGAAATCAGTAATCATTGCCCGAAAAGGTTTCTCGTACAGACTATCACCTAGAACAATGAGAACCGGGTCTCCATCTAGATAATCCCCAGCGAGATAAATTGCATGGCCCAAGCCACACCTTTTATTTTGTTCGATGAATTTCACTGAACACACAGTCTCGTAGTTGGTTTCTACGTAGGCGATTAGTTTCTCTTTTTCATAACCAACTATAATAACAAAGTCATTGATACCCGCATCCAAAACGTCATCCATAATGTGTGATATGATTGGTTTGTTTGCCAACGTGAGAAGAGCCTTAGGTTTAGTATGTGTATGAGGGCGTAACCGAGTTCCAGCTCCTGCCGCAGGAATAATACAACGCATCGTGTTCACTCCAATACCTGGCATCCTTCGATTTCTATTGAGTCAAAATCAGCCGCGGGTGTCATCCTCCCATCAAAACTTTTATTCAAAACTCTTTATTTTACCACTTCTTGATAATAGCTTCATCTAAGATTCTATTTGTGGAATAAAAAGCCAATTTAGGTAACCATTATGGTTTCATTTGCTGTTCTCAGCCTTGCACTCCTAGCTTTCGTGATTTCAGGATTTTTATCTCGTCTTCTCCTTCCTTGGGTCATAAGAGCTTCTTTAAATCGTGATATCACAACGATAGATGCCCATAAACCAGAAAAGCCCATCATTGCCGAACCTGGAGGATTAGCTCCGTTGCTTGCAACCATTTTCACGATTCTAATCCTAGTTTTTTCTTGGGAGTATATCACTCCGGAATTGGCGCCTGATCCTCAAGTATTTCAACCCCTTTTGGCGGGACTACTGAGTGTGGTCACTGCAGGCCTCATAGGCTTCTTAGATGATGTATTTCGTATTAGCTGGCGGGCAAAGTTGCTACTGGGGTTTTTACCTGCTTTTCCACTTATGGCCTTGGAGGTAGGAAAGAGTACGGTAGGTCTTGGCCCTTTTGGTGTCCTCGATCTCCGCTTTGGCACCTTAAATCTTTATAGTTTGATAATAATCCCACTTGCCGTCAATTTTGCCTTCAATTCATTCAACATGTTTGCTGGATTTAATGGACTAGAAACAGGAAATGGTACTATCTCATTATTCGCCATTCTACTGTTATCATTTATTGTAGAAGATCCAATTGTGGCTTTATTTAGCTCAGCGCTTTTAGGAGGATTTATTGTTATCTTATGGTTTAATTGGTATCCTGCCCGTACCTTAATAGGGGATACGGGTACATTAACCCTAGGAACAGGAATTATCGTTGCAATAATCATTGGGAACATGGATCGTTTAGCCCTCGGTATATTTGGACTTCATTTCGTGAACTTTCTATTGTTTCTAGGTTACCTCTATACACGACAAACAGAAAAAATTGCTTCGATCGATAATAAAGGCAATATAGTGGCTCCTAGTCCCTTCACCGTGTATTGGTTACTCCCATATTACTTGAAAAATATAGGAGAACGAAAAAACGTTCTACTCCTTTTATTAGCCCATGCTATTATTGTTACCATTGTTTTCCTTCTCTCTCTACCAATTTACTCCGCATGATTCCATGCAATACTAGAAAAAACCTTCATGAAAATGTGAACATAGTGGCCGTCCAAACAACATTATCAAAAGCTTTAACGGAGTTAGCCCAAACGATCGTCCGTGATCCCAGTTTGGACAAGTCTCAAATGGAAGCTTTAAAGAGAAGTATAGCTAAACGGTATGGTCTCAACCGCTTTGTCCGAAATTCCGAAATCATTGAACACGTGGTTGAATCCGATCTGTTCAGTGAGCGAGACAAAGAGAATCTGATCGAACTTCTGAAAGTACGTCGGGTTCGAACCCTTAGTGGCATAGCAGTGGTTGCAGTAATGACCAAACCGCTACCCTGTCCAGGCAAATGTATTTATTGCCCAGATGTAGATGGAGCGCCCAAAGCATATACAGGTAAAGAGCCTGCGGCTATGCGGGGAGCCCAAAACGATTTTCATCCAGAAAGACAAGTTCATACCCGTTTGTCTCAGTTAAATAGCATTGGGCACCAGTTGGATAAGATTCATTTAGTAATAATGGGGGGTACGTTTCTAGCTACTTCTAAGGACTATCAGGAGTATTTTATAAAAGGATGTCTAGATGGAATCACGAAAATCCAATCGAAGTCCCTTGAGGAAGCGCAAAAGCTCGCTGAAATAAGCAAACAACGAAATGTAGGTATTACTATCGAAACTCGTCCTGATTACTGTACCCCACGACACGTCAACCGAATCCTTGAGCTTGGTGGTACGTTTGTTGAGATTGGGGTTCAAACCTTATCACAACCTGTGTTGGAGAAAGTAAAACGACATCATACACTAAAAGATGTGGAAGTGGCTATAAGGAGTGCTCGGGACGGCGGATTGAAGGTGGCAGTCCATATGATGCCTAATCTGTTTCATACTCCTGAAAACGATGTTACAATGTTTGAACAATTGTACTCTGATCCCCGTTTTATCCCTGATGCGGTTAAGATCTACCCAACATTGGTTCTTGAAAACACCTACCTACATAAGCTTTGGCAGACCCAGGAATACCTCCCGTATGATACAGATAAAATGGTGGATGTCATCGCTCAAATCAAAGCCATTACTCCTCCATTTGTGCGTATTCAACGTGTGCAACGTGATATCCCCGCTTACCTTATTCTGGATGGAGTTAGTCGGGGTAACCTCCGAGAAATGGCCCAGTTTAAACTTAAACAAAACAATCAGCGCTGCTTGTGCATCAGATGTAGGGAGGTGGGGCATCAAACCAATCTTGGGAATCTTGAATGGATAGAAAAAGACAAATCCCTGCACACTTATGAATATCCAGCTTCAGAAGGAATCGAACATTTCATTACTTACGAAACCACGGATCACGAGACCTTATTTGGCTTTCTCCGTCTACGTGAGCCATCCATCGATGCGTTTAGGTCAGAAATTCGAAGTATTCCCACTAGCATTATTCGTGAACTGCATGTTTACGGCCGATTGGTTGGTCTCGGAAGATTTCCCCGTAATGTGACTGATTGGCAACATAGAGGAATAGGAAAGAAGTTGATTTCTAAAGCTGAAGAAATTTCCATCGAAAGGGGATTTGAAAAAATTTTGGTCACATCTGGTCTTGGAGTTCGAAATTATTATAGAAAACTTGGATTTCAGACTGATGGCGTTTATATGGGAAAAATGTTAAAATGATCTAATTTATCTGTTATTGTTATCGAATCCCACCATAAATCAGGGAGAAAAAACTATCCCCCGACAGGTAATATGGATAGAGGATCCTATGCCTCAGTCCTTCACTCTAACCGAGCAAGCATGTCCCATTCATGCTGTAAATCTGCCTGCAATTCCTCAATTTGTTGAGGAGACATACTTTCAAACCGACCTTGGAGTTTCAAATATTCTTTAATCGGAACACGCTTTTCGGGATCACTGTATTTGGCAAATTTTTTAGTAAAAGTTAGGGTCCCGTTTTCGATCTCATACATAGGAAAATATCCTGTTTTCACTGCTAATTGCCCCAGCTTTGGGGTTAAAGCAGGATCAGAATACCAACCTGTCGGGCAGGGTGCATCAATAAGAATGAATCGATATCCTGACATGCTGTTGGCTCTCCGAATTTTTGCGATTAGATCGCGAGGATATCCTGCTGTAGCGGTGGCAACATAAGGAACGTCATGAGCCGCCATTATCCGTGTGATGCTTTTACGACTTTCCTTCTTACCTTTAGGTGTAGTTGTAGTTACTGCTCCACGAGGGGTAGCTCCAGATCTTTGGGCTCCAGTGTTTGAGTAAAATCCATTATCATAGCATACATGAATAATATCCTCGTTCCGCTCCGCCGCTCCGGACAATGTTGCAAGTCCAATATCGTATGTACCGCCATCTCCGCTCCATACAACAACAGTGGCCTTCTCACCTCGCATTTTTTTCGCACGAGCTATCCCAGAGGCCGCACTGGCATGAGCAGCAAATGCAATGTTTAAGGTGGGTACGCCATAGGTCACATGGGGATGAGTACTTTGAACTACCGATGCGCAACAAGCGGGGATTACCACTATGGGCCGTTCAATGGCCGCGATGGCGTGTCGATAAGCGATTGTGAGTCCACACCCAGAACATGCGAAATTCCCTCGGAGTAGCACTCCAGGATCATTTTCCACCAATTGTTTGATATTGACAGCCATTTTCGATTCCTCCTATGTGTCTACATCATATAATACTTTCAACCTCTTTGGCGATATCTACGTGAGTCACATTCATTCCACCAAGTCCCAAGATCTTTTGATGGAATTCTAGGTCTATTTTCTGAAGGAACAATTCTGCCTGGACCTCAATCGCCAGCTGTCCAGCGTTTCCATATGAAACAGCCCGATCAATCACCAGTAACTTCGGGATTTTTCGTAAATACCTAGTTAGTTCTTTTTTAGGGAATGGACGAAATACTCGTGGACGAATGACTACAGCGTTGACTCCCTTCTCAGATAGTAGGTCTAATGTATTTTCAGCTTCCTCACCAAGTGTTCCAAGGGCCATAATACCTATTTCTGCTTCTTCGATATTTCCTGTTACTTCAATCATTTCTCGTCGGAGGCGCCCTATTTTCATGCCATAATCTTCAAAGATTTCGGGAATCAGAACCCTTGCATTTTCAAAGCCCGCGATCAATGACATTCTCTGTTCCCATATTCCCTCGGCATTTGTTAGGGAGCCATGAGCAAATGGAGCATCAGGATCGAGTAAAACTAATGGCTTAAACGGAGGTAAAAAATCATCGATCTGTTTCTGAGTAGGCACTTCGACCTGAGCAGAGGTATGACTAAGAACAAATCCATCTAGGCACACCATGACAGGCATGGAAATTTTCGGATGTTCACCAATTTTAAAGGCGCAGATAGTAAGGTCCATCACTTCCTGATTGTTTTTGGCATACAATTGAATCCAGCCAGCATCACGAAAGGCCATTGAGTCATGGTGATCGGGCCAAATATTCCACGGGTTTAATGATCGATTTACAACTGGCATGATTATAGGCACTCTTGTCATGCCAGCCCAAAAACATAATTCGCCCATATACAGCAAACCATGGGAGCTAGTGGCCGTTACAGTCCGGACACCACCGAGAGACGCCCCAATACACGCACCCATGGCACTATGCTCGCTTTCGACCGCAATATATTCTGCATCTAGCTCTCCTGACTCAACCATCTCCGAAAGAGATTCAACAATGGGTGTTTGTGGAGTGATCGGATAGGCTGCGATGACTTGAGGGCGGGAGAGTTTGATCGCTCTAGCTACGGCCTCTCCTCCCGTCATGAGCTCGGTTTTCATTGCACCAGGTTTTTCTAGTGATTGCACCATTTTGCCTTCATCACCTACTCTGGCTCCATCCAGAGTGCTTTCTCCTTAGGACATACTTCGACGCAGATCCCACATCCTTTACAATATTGATAATCCACATACGGATATTCATCTGGACCATCAACACGAATAGTATCTTCTGGGCAATTTAGCCAGCAAAAGTAGCATTTGGTGCAAGCTTCTTCTGCTAGGACGGGTTTTTCCGTTCGCCAATCCCCTGTGTTACCAGCGGAACCAATTGTCGGTTTTCCCAATGGAAAAACTGGATCGGCCAATTCTTTTTCATCGCTCATTTCTAAAATACCCCTTGTGTTATCAAATTTTCAATTAAGAAATCTAAACTTCTCATAAGCGTCTTTAATGGATTTAATATTAGCATCGGTCAACTTACCTTCACCAAACTGATATTTGACAGCTTTATTAAGTGATTCTAAAGAAACAAGACCAGTTGCCTTTGCCCATGCTCCAAGCATAGTTGTACTGACCAGAACTGTTCCTGATCGTATCAATCCGCACTTTCTGGCAATCGTCACAGCATCTACTGTCCCCACTTTCAAATTCTCACGCCCTTTGAGGGCGGAGGGGATTTCCTCTGAATTTACGATAATTATCGTTCCAGGTTTTAACTCATCAAAGGGTATGTTGTTTACCAGGGAAGGTTCGAAAACAATCCATGAATGGGCATTGGAGGCAATTACGGGTGCATGGGTTTTAACATGTTCATCTCCAATTCGGACGTCCGCAAAAATTGGTGCCCCTTTTCGTTCGGCTCCATACTTCGGGATAGCCTGAACGAACTTGCCATCAGTATGTCCAGCATAAGCCAACAGCTTTGCACCCAATACACCGCCTTGTCCACCTCTGCTAAGAATTCGGATCTCTGTGATCATTTATGTGTCTCCATTAACAAGTTTAGTTAGACTAATCTAATTCGCTATTTCCTCTGTAAGCCGATTCTTGATATACTATCCTGAAAACACAATTTTCCTTTTTCTTCAGAATTATTCTTCTGTTTTAATTAGCCATTCAATAATTTTTTAGCTTAATCGAGGGTGATGATGGAGAAGAATAATGCCTGTCCGGTCTAAAGATACTAGTTAAGGGGATTTTCTCACCCCTTTCTATTGTGGCTGACCTCGGCAGAAATTCATAGATCAAAACAGGCAATTCTTGTCAGTTTAAAATTTATAACATTCTTTTTTATCAATTTCCTTTTCTATTATTAATTCTCTAAAAACGGTGAATAATAGTGAGATTTCACCCCCTGTTCGCCGATCGGTACTGTTTCGGCGGATAGAACAGCAGGGAAAACATAAATTATCACAATTTTTTCCACACTCTTGATACAAAATTCACGCATTCGGATTATGTTGAAAAATGAGGTGAATATCGGCAGGGCCGATAGCTCAGCTTGGTAGCAGCGCCTGCTTGGCAAATTTGAAATCGATAAGGTTTCAATCTAAATTGCAGGAGGTCGTGGGTTCAAATCCCACTCGGTCCATTTACTTTTCCTCGGAAAAAACCTGATTAGGCCCTCAAATAACTTAATTATCGCATGTAAGCACTATTTTCATTCCTCATCTGAAGTCTTTAAAAAGGGCGTCGTAAACACAAAGACAGACGGTGGAAGAGCATGTCAGATATCTACACTCTTCGTACCAATGTCAGATACCACCATTCGTTAAACGGGTGTCTTTCTCAATCACATCAGCCATAAAAGGTGGAATTCATGTCCAATACCTACTGTGTAAATTGTGGAAAACAGATAAGTAGCACAGCTCGGTTTTGTCGGTTCTGTGGGACACCCGTAAGATCGAGAGCGAGCCGCTCACGTGCAGAAGCGGAGAGATCAGCACCTCAACCTCAACAGGTTACTCCGAGGATGCCAGCCCCCGCTGCTCCTGTGGCAGCAGAAAAAATCCCGGATGAAATCGTGGAGAACCTGTATGCAAGGCGAAGAAATGATCAAATAAAGAAAGAACTAGAGAAAATGCTGGAGGAGATTTCCGAACTTTCGAAGAAAGTAGAAATTGGCCTAATTGATGAGGAAGATTCCAACCAGCAAGTCAACCAGCTTCAAAGCAGGATTTCGGCCCTTCAAAAAGAGAAAGGGGAATTGAAGCTCCAACCGTTCGAACTGGAAGCATTGACGGAGAAGGAGAAAAAGTGGCAAGAGCGGCTCGAAAAGCTCGAGGAGAAAAATCGTGCTCAGGCTTTGTCCAAGGAAGTGTATGCATCGTTACGGGACGAGTACGCAACAGAGTTATCCTCCGTTCAACAAAAAGCTGCCACTGAGACCAGAAAGGCGAAACGTTGGTTGGTTGACCTACAAAAGGATGCAAGGGGCTTAGATACAAAAATTGAGCAAGCAAAAGTTCGTGGAGAAATTGAAGGAGCTGGAGAATCAGGGATGAAATCTCAAATCGAAAAAATGAAGACTGAACGCAAAAAGAAGGCAGTCGCTGCCGAAGTATTAACTGAAATTCTTAGTAACCGTTAATCCAAAGTCCTTACAACTTCATCTTCCACCTCTGCCAACTCCTGGGAGAGAATACCTATGTATTCGGTCATGTTTGAAATCTCTTGCTGTAATCGTTCCAATCTCATGGTTTGTTCATCATAATCATTAAGCTGCTCGATCAAAGATAGATACTGTGGATCTTTTTGCAATTGGTTTTCAATTTCATCAAGTTGGATCTCGATTTCACGTAATCGGGCAAAATCCTGAAGGACATCTTTTCTAGTTATGAATGTCCTGAGCTCTTCTGTTTTATTGAATTCAAACCAATCCTTGTTATGTAGCAAGTCAATTCCATTATTCTCGATAATATATACGATTTCCCTCCACAATTCTTCGTTTAATCCATTGAATTTACTTGGTTCGAGTATCATTCCCATGAAAGCATCCTTGTTTTCCACGATACGTTGCTCTCTGCGTTCAACCCATTTCACATAACGCTCAAGACTATTCGTTATTATTTTCAAGAATAATGAGAGCAGAGGGGAAGCCAAAAGACGTTCTTTTTCCTCTAGAGCATCAAATACTCCCCGTTCTTGACGAAATTCCTCCAATTGACGCTTAAGCCCAGGTAGCTGAGATTGAATTTTGGTTATCTGATCTTCTAGCTGTCTGATTTCTTTATGATTGGCCTCCAGGTTCTCTAAAGTCTGTTCTTTTTCTTGGGTTTTGTCCTTTAAGCGGCTTATCAAACGATTAACAGTTTTAAAGAACTTTTTCCCTGTTGAATCGTCCACAACAAAGAGATCTTGTTTAATCAGGACATCCTCTAGTATAAGCTGATACTTTTCTTCTTGTAATAATTTTTGATAAGTTTTTTGGGCGTCCTTAACTAGTTTTTCATCCTTCTGTGTCTTCACGGGAGGTTCTGGACTCCGTTTCAAAGCATATTCTACTTTTTTTAGATCAAACTCTGTAATCCCTAGCTCTTTACGGCGACCCCGTCGAGAATAAGACTTTAGCTGCGATACGGTTAAGTAATCCTCTACATTCTGAAAGATATTTCGAAGCGCTACTCCATAGCGAAATACAATGGCTGTGGAATCAGGAATAATCTCTTCTAGTTCCTGGGCTTTTGCTACAATATCTTCGGACAGCTCAATTAGAGTAACCATACTGTCCGCAAGACGAAATCCTTTCCGTCCTACGTTGATACCAATTAGATCCTTGGGGAGGTACCTGGCACAGAGGGTTAAAATACGCTGCCGAGAATACTCTTTCGGATCGAATCTTGTAGCCATGCGCCGAGTCTCCTAGATTTTATCTTGAGAGGAACTCAGCTGGATAGGGATGCCTCAGTCTCTTCGTTGATATCAAAAATGTCCCAATCTGACATTTTTAGATTTAAGATCATATCCTCCCCATCTGGACATTCTATCCTCAAGACAAGCTGCTTTTTAGATTTTGTTACAACCTCAGGATGTAGACAGCCCTCTCGAAGCTTTGCCAGCAAAAATCTGACGTACGAATCGGAAATAACGTTGAGAGATCCGTTTTGTAAGTTTTCTGCTACTTCACCTGGGAAAATCTTAACTGTACGCCCACTGCGTTTCGTTGTGACTAAATTTACACCTTCTAGTCGGGTTAAATGATAACGGACCGTGTCATGATGAACGGGCGGATCTATGCCAGCTGCAATCTGGCTTTGAAACGCTCCTGGCCGGTTTAGTACATAAGTGAAAATTTTCCTAGCTGTTTGTGGTCTAAGCACAGTAAAAATCCGTTCAGCTTCCGCAGATCTGAGTCCCGCGGGATAGTAGATGCGTTTTCCCGCAAATTTAAGGGATTTAATCAAGTTATCCGATTCGAGTCTTTTTAGGTGCCAGTTAAGGGTGCCTTGCGGAAGTTCTAGGTATTTTGCAAGATCAAAAAAATAAGACCCTGGGTTTTCTGCAAGAATGGAATAAATCTTGCGACGTAAGGGATGTAAAAGCAAACTTAAATTTTCAGGTTCTTCGGCAGTAAAGGCCACAACATCACCTTAAGCGATAAGAGCTTTTATACGGTAATAGGACAGAAATTATTAAGATGAGTGAGGTTTGTCCAGCGATCAAGAGAACTCATTCGTATCTCATAAATAAATCCTCTGATCGTAATCATTCTTCACGCTTTTTCTATACCTTTTGGACCAAATAAGTTAAGGATATCCATTCATCCTCCATCTAAGATTTCATAAATCTTTTCTCCAAAGTGAAACCCTAAATGTTATTAAAGAAAAAATCGGGTTATGCAAGTAAGTTTTCCGCTCAAATCGCTAATTGGTGAATAGATCCCGTTTTGAATTAACATAATAGATGATGATACTCCCAGTCACGATGGATCCTATGAACCTGGTGATTATCAAAGCGTTTGGAACCAAAAATGCCATGAATCCAGATACCATAATATTCACTATATACAATATGATGGCTGTTATCCCACCCCATGCCTTCATATACCATAATCCGTAAGCCGCCAAAACCTGGAACACTGCCATCCCGATACTAAACAGTGCCAGCCAAATATTGAGCGAAACACCTGAAATTCCATCCTGAAAATTCAAAAAGGCACCCAATCCTACTAATACAGTGATGAATGTGATTCCCGCTGGTCTGATGTAAAGTGGTCTTCCTCCCATGTACCTCGAAGAAAATTGGGCTGGTTGAATCGAGACTGACTCACTTGTCGGACTCATGAAGCTTTGGGAAACCTCCCGACCACAATCCGGACAGAAACGGCTCTCAGCAGGCAGTTTTGTTCCACAATTAAGACAATAACGCATTAACCTACCTCAAGTTCTTCTGTTCAATAGCTATAGCCCCCGCCCTGCGACATACCCCTAAATGGAGTTAAAAAGCGATAAAAAAGGAAAAAAGGTAAATCGTTGTATCTCAGGCGGTCAGTGTAGTAATATCTACCTTACTGACCCCTTTAATCTCAGCCAGCTCATCTCGTAGTTGATCTTGAGAGATGGTGAGATCGGAACTGTCCAGGTAACCTTCATAGGTACAGGAATCTTGTGTGAAACAGAGCCCAGTACTATATAGGGTTTTAATTTTGGATCGCATAAACACGACCCCTAATTCCTGGAGGAAATCAGGGGAGAGTTCTCCAATTTCTATGGCTACTTTAACGACTTCAGGGCTTTTAGTCGGAATTATACGGATGATTTTGGTCGAGGGTGCTAGAATCATCACGGCCGAAGAATCAGTCGTATCTTTGGGCCGAAGGGTTTCGAGAAAATCAGCAGGAAGGCTGATCGGTTTGGATTCTTGTAGTTGTATCATCTTTGCAATTGTCACGGCAGACATAACTTTTCTTGTCCTCCACAAGGCAGGTGAGTTTTTATTTTATCATATTACAGAAAGGTTTTCTTTGTTTTAGTTGGTTTTTCTGGGAAAGAGAAATTAAAATTGACACGAAGAATCCCAGAAATCTCATATTTAAGGATTTTTATTATTCGTCCATGAAAACCCTTTCCTTCCGGAAGAAAGTTAGCTAACCCTTTGCCTCAAAACCGCTCATTTCTTTCGACAAAACGCGGTTTTTGTGGCTTCCCGAAAGTGTGGGAGCTCAGATGCAACTTGCAGTGAAACACGCATAACACGTTCTGGGAACCCCAATTAAGATAATACGCTTTTGGGTAACCATTTATCATGCATATTGATAGTACATAATGGAGTGTTCCTTTCATTCTTAGGATTGGCAGTTAGAGTCAGGCTGGAGTGTGACAGATAAAGTATGCGCCCAAAGATAAAGTACAGTGATGTATCATGAATCTTAAAATTGACTGCTATGGAAAATGAGTATGATTATCCTAGAAATTGCGTTGTCCTATCTCTTGTATCCCATCTAATCTGATGGGGAATATTAGTATGATTTTAAAAAGTACGATTTCATTTCCAATTTTTAGTCCTAATGCAAGTAAGAAAGGGAAGTTTTTTATGTGGTTTTTAGGTTAAAATCAATTTTGGATCGGGATATCAGATTAACCATCTTAGGGCATACAGGGGTAGGTAAAACTAGTTTGATCAAACGTTTAAAGGGAGAAGATCCCACTGAAGTCGAAAAAACCTTGGAAATTACCGTAGAAAAGAAAAAAATCACGCTTTTATCGGCGCAGGATCATTCGAAGCTTTCTTTGGAGAGATACCGTAAATATAACGTCGTTGCAGTCGATAATCCAGGAGATTTCAAACTTCGTCGTCAGTGGAGAGAGGCAATGCGGAAGTATAAAACCGATGGGATCCTATTCATGCTGGACCCCTCTCAGGATGTGGAAGCCCAGCGCATAGCTATGGAGGATTCGTTCAATTACTTCTTGGACTCTCTCAGCTTGGATCCAGACAAAGCGGACAAAAAGGCTCAGAAAAAACGATCTCTCTTCTTTTTTATTGTGAACAAAATGGATAATATCGACTACGACGAGAAAAAGGCCCGAATGTTTTTAGAGAACTTCAACGTAGTAGTTCAAGATTACAAAATGACTTTTCCCTTTTCCACGTTCATCGAGGACTTTATCAGCGTTCATGAATCCCCCTATGAGCTTATTGATGGTATATTTGAGAAGGCAAAACAGGCATTGTATGGTTAGTTATTAGATAGAAGAGTACCTAGAATGGGAGATCTACATCAAGTTATCGTACAAAATCGGCATGAAACAGGTTTAGATGTGGTCGCATCAACCTTGGGAAGAAGCCAACTGCATGATATTTCCTATTATCTACCCTCTGTCATTCCGCTCGAGTTCGACCGGATTTTTCTAACCAAATTCATTCATAATACAGGTGCCATCGGTCTCCGTTTTGTTTTTGAAGACATAGAAGACAAATGGGGAAGAAAAGGTATCAAAACACATACTCTTCTGATAGATCCAGATTATTACAACGAGAAGACTGCTCAATATTTTATTGCGCCATTTGTAAACGGCACGGTTAACATGGAGGAGGATCGTCTACTAACCGCCAATGATTTCGATTTATTACCACCATTCCCCGTTTCCTCCAAGTTCATTGAACTGGCATTATGTAAAAAACACGTACAGATAAATTCAAAAGAAATAATAGATCCTATGCAACTGATTCAAGTATTTGCAAGCCTAGATCGTATAATTCCTCCAGTATTAAACCATGCGTTTTCTTTTCAGACTATGGTATCACCAGATGACCAGAAACACTATAAAAACCAATCAATGGTATTTTCTTTAAAGAAATTAAATCAAGCTGTCTTTCTCGAAGATGTTCAAAATGAGACATCAGAGTTTGCTACTGTTCGTGCAATATCTAAAGCCTTGTCAGATCTCCCAATGCTTCGGCAACTTCAACAAAAACTCTTCAAGGACCTCCCGGAGAGACGACTCAGTCTAAAAATTCGCTGGCGCTTTGGCATCAAGACCTTTTCAGATGCTAGCCGCAGCTTTGATGTTAAAAACGAATAAAAATGCTAACTCTGATCCATGCGGGGGATAGTTGTCGCTAAGAGGCAGTGAGCGTTAGCAGAGACGATTTTTAAGGTTCTTTTCTACCTTGTTGGATTTTTCCAAGCAGGTGCTGAACGCATGCGACAACTTCTGGATCTGGATCTGCAAGGGCCTCATAGAGGAATTTCTCGCTTCGTTCACGCGTGTATCGGGCAAGGTACTGGGCTGCAAAAATCCTTTCGAATCGATCAGGATGCTCCAGTAGCTTTTTCACCATTGTACGGAAAAGGTCTTTGTTAACCATTCGTAACCAAACCTATTCGAACAATAACCGATAAGAAGCTGATTTATGACGTAGTTTTTCAGGGTATCATCTTGACATCAGTAGCTCATATACAGGAAAATCAGGTTTTCACCTCCCAACAGCTTGATAGAATCTTGACGAAACTATTTGAGACACGAAAGACTTTCAATGACCCTTTAGTGACTCATATCTCTAAGAAGAAAAGAGATCCATTTCAAATCTTGATTGCAACCATTTTAAGCCTCAGAACGAAGGATGAGGTGACGTATAAAACAAGTCGAGAGTTGTTTGCTCAAGCCGATACTCCAGAGAAAATTCTAGCTCTCTCTGAGGAAGTCCTCGAACAGCTCATTTATCCTGTAGGATTTTATCGGCGAAAGGCGCAAACCATTCGGGCAATATGCCAGCGATTGATTACAGAGTACAGCGGACAGGTCCCAGATGAGCTTGACGAGTTACTATCGTTCAAAGGGGTTGGCCGCAAGACTGCCAACCTAGTGGTTACGATGGGATTCGGAAAACCTGGAATTTGCGTCGATGTCCACGTCGCAAGGATAACCCAACGTATTGGTATTGTCCCGATAAAAGGAGTAAAAGAGGACAAAATTGTATATCGGGATGCTGACAGCGTAGAAATGATGTTACGTAAAATTCTTCCAGAAAAATGGTGGATCCCGATCAATGATATCCTCGTCCGATATGGACAAAACATTTGTACTCCCATTAGCCCAAAATGCAGCCAATGCGTCATTAATGACGTATGCCAGCAAATCGGAGTTACGAAACACCGCTAAAACTTAATGTAGTCTCTTTTATGAACTTTTTATTGATTCTCAGGAGTTTTATTCGTTTCTAACTTCCGTCTGACTCCAGGATATTTCCTTGCAAGCTCCTCTGGAGTTGGTAACAAGGTATGATATGCTTGATATCTTGCTCCCAATGTCACGGTGGCCAGATTATCATTAATGATGTCTCGCATTTGTGTGTTGATTTCGAATCCAAAATAATGCCGATAAGTTAGTCTGGCACACACAGCTGTTGTCCCATTTCCCATAAACGGATCGAAGATCAGATCTCCAGGACGAGAACTAAAATCAAGAGCCCGTATTATCACATCTTCTGGGAGTTTTGTCCCGTTTTTTCGCTGACCTGGAATATATTTCCTGGGGATGTCCCAAACATCCAAAGGATAGTGTTCGATTTTGTTGAAGAAATATTTCTTGGGATTTTTAACTACATACAAACAGTGATAGTGGCTTGTGACATATTTCTTTTTGGTAAACACTCCGAACTGGTACTTCCAGATAATGTGGTTAATTAACGTCAGTGGGCTCTTATCAACGGCTACCAGTAGATCTGAAAGGTTGGTCCACCCCGAAAAAATGTAAGCGGAAGCGGTCTCCTTCATAATTCGCGGAAGTTCGTTAACCCAATCATCAGTAAACTTATCATAATCTTCGGTGATTTCTGAATATCCTTCCGCCACGAATTCACTTTTTCGATTATATTGAGCTTCTTTTCCACTAAAATCTATACCAAACGGAGGATCGGCTATGACGAGGTCGATACACCTGTCGGGTAAGGATTGCATGCCCACGACACAGTCCCTGTAGTGGATTTCCTCGGTGGGTATGGAATGCTGGACATCAGTATAGAGCTGTTCCGCTTCCTCTATTTCCCAGTCATAAGAGGGTTGAAAATCAAGTTGGGCTAGCCCAGCAACGTAGCGTCGTTTTTTTTTCGCCATTTCTACACAACTTGTAACTCTGTTTGAGAACAAACCTATCTCTCCCTTCTTAAATATTGCCCTCACTAAATAAGGTGCCTCATGAATTTGAGAACTTGTCACCTGTTTTTTATCGAGAAGCCCAACCAGATTTCGTGGCATACCTACTCAAAATTGGAACCCGTGAAAATTGATGATCATTTGTCTTAGTAAAAGGGAAAAAAATCATCCTAACTGATATGTTTTGAAAACGGTTGTTTCCTCAATGAAGGGGGGGATTATACGACAATGCATTTTCAGAGACTCTGTCATGATCATACTTCGTCAAACGAGCCTTTGACGACATAGGATAATCGTTTTCATTATATCTCCAAAATTATGAGGGCAATGAATTAAGGAAAAAGCACGTAATCGAAGCATCTGCTTATTGTTGCAAATTTAATCTTGTTTCTTCGAGAATATTTACTAAAGCTAGTACATCTTCAGTATCGGTTCTATAATTTGTTATGCATGCTCGTAATACTGGTAATTTGCTGTTAAGATACGTTGTGGAAATCCACGCTTTTCCAGATGAAATAATTTTATCACCCATAGTCTTTATGAATTTATCATGGTTTTCAGTTGAGACACTATTATCCATAAAACATACTACAGGTAATTCAGTCTTATTTACGACCTGCCACGACGTTTTTTCAAGCTCTCGACGGAGAAGATTCCCCATTGATACCTGATTTCGAATTGCGTTGATATATCCTTCCCATCCAGCAACAGCAAGGGACATAAAAACCTTTAATCCGATAAAACGTCGAGACCATTGGACAGAATGACTATAAGGGTCAATAACGGGTAGTCCCTTTGCATCTTTCGGCATATAATCTGTTTTTATTTTAAAAGTGTCTTCTAGTATGGTTTTATGACGAGTAAGAAAAAGTCCAGCGCTCATAGATACGGATAACCATTTATGAGTATCAAATGTAATAGAATCCGCATATTCTATACCTTGAAGGACAAAACGAAGCTCTGGAAGGAAAACTGCTGCACCACCCCAGGCCGCATCTACATGAAACCAAAGATTGTATTGAGCAGCGACTTCAGCAATAGCAGAAATAGGGTCAATTACTCCAGCATTTGTCGTACCTGCGGTGCCGACAACCAGAAAAGGCGTTTGTCCGGCATTAACATCCTTTTTAATTAGTTTAACAAGAAAATCCAAATCCATTTTCAATGATTCGTCCACAGGCACGCTTCGGACTGCGTTACTACCTATCCCTGACATACGGGCCGCCCTTACCAAAGAATGATGACTTTCTGAAGAAACATAAAGAATTGGTTGTGTATTAAGACCATTAATCCCATTGGAATTAAATTCAGGAAATTTATGAGTTAGAGAGGTAAGTATTGCAGTAAAGTTTGCCTCTGCGCCCCCCGTGGTAAAAGTTCCATCAACATCGTTCGTCTTATATCCAAACTGCGTTCCTAAGGTTTGAACTAAATTGCGTTCAACTTCGGCTGCAAAGGGGCTATGACTCCATGCTGCTAATTGGGGATTGAAAGTCGCAACAAGCGTATCAGCTACAATGCTCATCGTCGTAGAGGCAGGATTGAACAATCCAAAATACCGAGGGTGAGGGGTGTGAACCTGGTATCGCCACAGTGCACGATAAACAAAATCTAGGGCGTCTAATGGATTGATAGGATTATCAAAGGACACAGATTGTATGAATGATCTAATCTTCTGAACGTCTAATTCAGGAGCAACCCGAGTTTGAGATACACCAGTGATATATTCTTCAATAAGATTTGATAATTTTTGCCAAAGAATTACTCTGGTTTGAGTGTTTAAGTCCAAACTGTCTGCCGATTTCATCTTAGAACCCCTTTAATGTATTACTTAAGCAGAGGATCAAAAATTTTTTATTTATTCCGATCTTCTCTAAGTATACATGGAAAAAATCGGGTAGGTAATTTTTAATTAGTTGAAACACGATTTAGATATGTAAAATTCTTTGAAATCGATTTTGTTCAATATAGAGTCAATAAGGCAAAAGCTGAGCTGAATGATCCTGATTTAGAACTTATAAAATAACTAACTCCTAGTGAAATTTGGTGTTTCTCTCACGGATCCAGACACTGTTCTGCGAAAGGCATTCTTCATAACCTTTTTTTATGTGATTTATTATAATCTGGTTTTTTTCTTCTTCAAACCAGTAATATTTCGCGACTTTTTCTATTTGGCCTATATCATGATCTTGTATGTGGCAGGTAGTATTGATACCCTGGTACGACCTTTAGAAAAACAAGAAAGGGAAGCAGGAAATGATGCTTTTTTTTCGTCTTTTTATTCTTAGCAAATCCTTTTCTCTTCGTGTTGGCACTTGAAGAGCACAATATTTTATTCGATACACGATTGGATGTTCTTTCTTGGACTGGATTGTTTGCCTATTTAATAGCCGCAATTATTGTTGTAATGGCAAGGATTAATTGGGGAGACAGGGGACGGGTACTCTAGTAGTAAGGGAAAATCATGAATTGGTAACCACAGGACTTTACAAATATCTCCGTCATCCTATGTATTCAGGTACTCTCTTTGGTGTAATAGGGTTTGCCTTGATAAGCCAATCAATATTTGTTTCGTTGATAACATTTGTCTTAAATCTTTGGATATTTAAAAAACGGTTGAAATATGAGGAGGATCTTTTGGAAAAAGCTTTTGGTGAGAAATACCAGAAATACAAGGCATCCTCATATCGATTAATACCTTCCTATATTAATCCGAGAAAAATTGAGCACTATGATCATTTCTGATGGATAAGGCATAAAATCGTAAAGAAAAAAAAAGGAATTATAGGGGTTATCTATTCTCTCGAAAATGATTGATTACTTTCATAGGCTCAATCGTAATTAGGAATACCAAGAATCCTAGAAACGTTAACCAAACGTCCAATCCACCTAATCCCATATCAGAAAAGAAGGAGGAGTTGAATACTTCTATAAACAAGACCACCATTGCCAATGTTAATAATAGAAACGCTATCCCGATTACTAAATCGCTTTGTTTTTTTTCTATCCTAATATATTTATAGAGAGCGAAAACTGCTATAATTATTGTTAGTATTGCGGTAGCTAGTGGTACAATTTCTATTAATGGTAAATCTCCAGCCATTTCATAATTCACCTCTGAATTTTAAAAAAATCAACTCCCTCACAGTTTGTATCTATAAATAATTTCTTCTCATGGTTTTCGTTTCATGGCTCACTTCCAGGAATTTGATGAAGCTTGCCATGCTGACTATGTCTTTATAAGCCGGTACATTTTCTTTTTTTCTTGGAGATCAAGCACATCCCCCAGTAAATGCTTTATTACCTTCAAATTGGTTTCCACGTGTTCGTACAATTTATCAAAAGTGTAAGACGACCCGCGTGGGGCCAAAGCAAGGGGCAAGATTAATTGATCAGCCAATTGTTCATCCACCGTTGCGTTATTCTCTAGTTCCTCCTTCACCATATACGCGGTTTCTTTTCCGATGTCTTCTGGCGTACTGTTTTGACTACCCACACATGCTAGTCCCTTAAGGGAATTTCCGTCATATCTTATTATTGCGCTACAGGCATATCCTGGGTTATCCGCCTCAGCATATCCAGCGAATTCCTTATTAGGTGGAATAATGGACCGATATCCACTTAATATTCTTTCTGCGATTTTTTGAGATCGTAATGAGGCTGAAGCACTACCTATGACTTCAATTTCCTTGACATCACCTGTTCTAAGGATTGTTTTTGTGAAAGGCACAGGTTCGAATAAAACTCGTCCCTTTGCTCCTCCCTTCGGATAAAAGCCTGGTCTACGCAGTTGAATATGCATTCGTAAACCGAACAATTCGAATAGTGGCTTATTCACTTGCATTAAAATATCAAAATTGGGACTATGGGCCACATGGGTGCCACCACCCTCAAATTCAAAAGCCAATGGCTTTTTGGAAGCAAAAACAAAATTAGAAAGGACTTGTATAATTAATGAGACCGCTGCAGCGGTTGGAATTTGAATTTTGGGCAGGAAATCCATTGGGGGCGAATTTGTTCCAGGCGTGAGGTAAATTTCCGAAGATCCGATTGAAGCTCCCAGCAATTGACTTCCAGTCAACTGAGAGAGAAAATTCAATCCAGTAAGATGTTGTACCTGTAATCCCTTCCTTCTCTCTCTGACTTGACGAACATTGGTCACACGTAAACTTTTTCCTAACGCGATAGCTAGAGGAATTCCCAATCGCAGGACAGATCCCCCACCAATTGTTCCATCGATTTCTACAATTTCACTCATCTAAAAGTCAAATCTCCACACGAAAGAAGGGGAAGAGTCAAATTTGAATTGCTATTGACCATGCCTGTGATCACTCATATTACCTTTCTGAGCTTAATTCAACGGAAGACTGAAATTTTATTAGAAAATAATGCAATAAAATTGAAATCGATCCGATTAAAATAATACCACCTAAGGTAATTGTAAGTCTCACGTATTAAAGACAGGAAAAACACCATCAATAGTTGAACGGCTTATGGCAAAGAAAAAGAAAGCATCGTTTTTTGATGAAAAAACTGAAGAAGATACTATACCTGATTCGTCTTATCCTCCAGGTTCAACCGAGGAAATCCCTCAGGTTTCACCCCCTCAAGCCCCCTCCGGAATTCCTGACCAGATGGCTTTAATGACACAAATGATGCAAACGATGCAGTCAATGATGAGTGCTGGAGCAATGCCAGGCCAATGGGACAGTTCGAGTCCATTCCAACAGACCGAAGAAATCGTGGAAGCGGTTCCCCATGATATTATACTGCCAAAAACCTTGGAAAGGGGGATAGTCGCTCAAGAAGGGCTGAATGTTCATCCACTTTATGCTAAACTGTTTTTGAACGATGATAATATGCCCTTGGAGGGGATCCCAAAAGGCTGTACCTGTACACTCACTGGACCCGCTTATAGTGGCAAAACCAGATCTGCATTGGAAATGATAGTCCATGCAGTCATGAATGATATCAAAACGGCCTATGTTGTGGCAGAGGAAGGATTTTTTGACGATAAAGGGTCTGGCAGAAATGATTTGTTCTCTCGGTTCTTGAAAATAGCTGAAATAATTTCAGGACTATCAGAAAAGAAATTCAGGCAGAAATATGATGATATGTACATTGTGATCCCGAATCAATATCATAAAGGGAAAAGCTGGGAGGAATTTATCCGGGATTATCGATACGCTGTTGAGGAGTTAGAATGCCGATTTACCATCATAGATTCAATAAATATGTTGGATCCGTCAAAATTAAACACTGTAGATAATCTTAATGCGTTAAAAACCTATAACCACGAAAAAGGGATAACCTGTGTTGTTATAGGTCAGGTTAAGGACACTGGACAGCCACAAGGTGGCGAGGCGTTGTTTCATACCAGTGAGGTAGCATTACATATCTCAGAAATGTCTATGGCGTCTAAAGCGCAAGCTGAGATCTGGGGATCCCAATATCGTGAGAAAATTACCGTGATTAATGCGCGCTCCAAAGTGTGTCATACATTAGACTTCCCGGTAAAAATTATGTTCGATGATAATGGAATGATACGTCCGGATCCTACGCAACCCAGCGATCATCAGTTTCCGGCCAAGTTTTGGGAATAAATGCCAAAATGATTCTTACTTCATATGAAAGATCCGTTATTGAATCGGATGAGGAATTTGCCAATTTACAAGCAGAGATTAAACAAATCACCAATCTAAAGGAACTGGATCTCAATTCATATTTCGAAGTAGCAAATTCCTATCAACTCCCATTGCATTTCGCATACGTGATTATTCAGGCTCTCAAAAAAAATCAGACGCTTTCATTTACCGATTTATCTTCAGTAAGCTTTTATGCGATTTGTCGGGACATACTTACGCCGTACAAGAATAAAGCATTTACATTCCGTAAATTCTTCAATCTAAACTATCCACATCTTAAAAATACCGACGAACGGTTAGAATGGTACTTAAAGCATGATAATGGCTTAACGTTAACACAGAAGATTAGTATTTTAGAGGGAGAAACGAGTTTCAACCGGATGGGAATAGGACGTACGCGTTTTGAGCAAGCACTGAAGCGAGTAAACATCGAAGCAACCACGACTGAAATAGAAAGAAGAAGGCTAGGAGAACTATACGGGGAATGGCCAGCGGCTGTAGCGT
The DNA here is from genome assembly GCA_048882505.1 of Candidatus Thorarchaeota archaeon. Lineage (GTDB taxonomy): Archaea > Asgardarchaeota > Heimdallarchaeia > Hodarchaeales > Hodarchaeaceae > Hodarchaeum. The sequence continues at coordinate 123,192 of JBHLRO010000002.1, read as the reverse complement.
CATTCATCAACAAGGAACGGGGAAATTTAACGACCGCTGAGGTTTTAGCAGTCGGTGATGCCTTGGCTGAAGACTCAAAAACTTCAATTAAAATGGCAGTTTTCTCTGAACTCTTGGAACAGATGGGAAAAATCGAAGTCTTCTTTCTAGCTTCCCAAGTAAACAGGTTTCATGACCAGATATCAAGAACATCGAGTTTAGTTCGTGCATTCTCAAAAGCTTTTGATATTGAGTATAAAATGCTTGAACGCCTTATTTCTATGCATTCTTTTACCGATATAGCCCAATTAGTTCAAAATAATGAAGTTCTTCAGCAATTCGAACGGTTGTTTCCATTTCGCCCTTTCAAGCCGATGCTGGCCGAAAAATGGGAAAAACAAGCGAAATTTCCAGTTTACGCAGAAGCAAAATATGACGGAGTGAGACTATTAATCCATAAACTTGGAAATAAGATTGGCTGTTTTTCTAGAAGAAGAAAGGATTATACATACAAATACCCGGTTATAACACAGCTATTAAATCGGATTCCTGCATATTCTGCTATCTTAGACGGAGAAATCACCGCACAGCAATGGACCGTAGAAGGCCCTCGTTATTTAAATGTCTATGAACTCCATGAAGCCGTAAAATACGGAATGGAGTCAGTTAGACCAATTTATGTCGTATTTGACGTCTTGTACCTAAATGGTGTCGAGACAATTAACCTACCGTATGAGAATCGAATACAAATTCGTCATCAATTAGTTTCTGCAATGAAAGCTCGAGGCCCTATTAATGGATTAGAGATCCGTGAGGTTCAAACAGTATTTGCAAAGAATAATTTGGAACTCATTCGGGCCTACAATAACTTTATAGATACAAAACATGAAGGCGCCATTGTTAAGTTCCCGAAAGGAGTATATGAGTTAGGAAAACGGTCAAAACATTGGTATAAGCTAAAACCAAAAGAAACTTTAGATGTGACAATCACAGGAATTATTCCCATACAAGAAAATGCTCGTCTGAGGGTATGGGGACTCAGATATGCTGTGAGACGTGAAGAAGGATATACAAATTTGGGGATGATTCGTGGACTAGATGTACGTGCAGGGTCAAGATTAGCTGAGATTATTCTATCTAATGGACTGATTCCTCCTAATGCGCAATTAATGGATTTAAGGACAGATATCGAATCTCGGGGACGTTTTACACAGCTAAAAGAAAGCTGGGGGTTTGCCGTAGACCCTCAAATCGTTATCACCATTGATAGTTTAGGCATTGTGAGACGAGAGGATAAATTTTCTTTACGAAATGCTCGATTTTTGTATATTAGAGAAGATATGGATGTAGACGACATTTCGGACTGGAATGACGTATATCAGTACTATATGAAGACAAGCCAATAGCTATCTGCTAAGGTTTTTGTTCAAGCGCCGAACTCGCCGCTTTTCGGGGCATCCTTAAGACTTAACTGGTTCTTATTTTAAAGGAGACCAAAGCAGCCCAACCCAACCAAAAAATCAAGGCAAAAGGAAACGCTAAACCAATAAGAGCTTCAGGTTTTTGATGCAAACCAAAAATCAATGGCAAATACGGCAAAAAACGAAGTAGTTCCGCTATTATCGTAAATAGAGCCCAATTTCGTTGTGTGGGCTGATGAGACTGCAACAATTAGGTACAATTTTTCCCATTCATAACAGTCCTCGAAATAATTCGAGAATACAGACTTGCATTCAGAATACCGTTTTTTAGAAAATTTGATATTTCCTCAAGCAGGTAAACACGAATATCCTCAGAAAGAGAAACTAGCCGATTATTCTTTGAACTTGCATTCGTTGCGATTTAATAACGTATTTTTAAAGAAGGAATGTACCTCATTGATATTGAGTATTGTTTGTCACCATAATGTATTTATAATCGAGGTGCCACCAACTCTACATTAAAGCGTTAGCTGCCAGTACTAAGGAGCATATTACATTGGAGGCATATAGAGTACTTTTTAGATCCGAGGGAAGTAAAGGTGGCTAAATATTATTGTGGATTGTGTGAAACAAGCCATCATGAACAGATAGAGGGTGCGTCTTGCCCCGAATGTGGAAGAAAATATTGTTTGGACTCAATCAGGCAATCTTTCCAAGCTGGGGTAAATAAATGTCCCTATTGCGATACACCATTCGAATGGTTTCCCGAAATTCCGATTTCTTTCAAGAGAGTATTAAGAGGAGAAGTCAATACTGAGACACCCGCAATTACTAGGACAGCCTCCACTACGCGGACTATTGAATCCGAACCTATCTCCACCTTCGAACCTAATTCATATCGGCCCTCTTATAGGAGAGTAGAAAGGAGGAGGAGAAGGATGGGTATGGGCATGTCAGGACCTCAATTCTTCATGAAAAATCCCATGTACATCATAATGGCAATATCTGGCATTCTTATAATGGTTTACATCCTATTCTATGTATTTGGGTCTAGGTTTACAATGATGGGGCCGTGAATTATCAGAGGTTACGTTATTTACAGAGTACCAGAATCGTTCCATCCTGTTGGCCAATGTAGGCGGCCGAGGCCATCCCAATAAAGAGACCGACATCCACTACGCCTGGAAGAGCAAGTAAGGATTGATGCAGTTCGCTGGGATTGTTAATGATCCCAAAATCCACGTCAATGATAAAATTTCCATTGTCAGTAACAAGTGGGCCCATTTTAACTTGTGCCTGTCGAAGTGTTGGTTTTCCTCCTAGCCCACGCAACCTTTCGATTAGGGGGCTCCGTGCAAATGGAATGATTTCGATAGGAACCCCTTTTTTCCACTTCTCCCCAAGAGCCTGCGAGTGTTTACGATAATCAACTACCAAAATGAACTTGTTTGCGCTTGCTGCGACAATTTTTTCTCGAACCAAACATCCACCACCCCCTTTGATCGCATTCAAATGTTGATCAATCTCATCTGCACCATCGATAGCGATATCAATAGTTGGAAACTCATCCAAGGATGCCAATCGTAAACCATGTTCAATAATAAGATCTTCAGTTTGATATGAGGTTGGAACACATTTTAGAGCCAAATCCTTCGTTTGGTTCAAAGCAGCCAGCTGTTTAACAACATGAACAACGGTCGAACCACTGCCTATGCCGATCACCATCCCGGGCTCAATATGGTTTTCGACCGCCTGGATGGCTGCTGCCCTTTTACCCTGTTCAATGAGTTCATTTGACATTAGTGTGTGACCTTTTGCCGAGAGTGATGGTTATAAGGGTTCCCATCACAAATAGTGTCTTCACGTAAGATAATCACTAACATCGCCATTAACAAGCTCAGCCCGAGATTCCTCGTCCTCTGGAAGGTCTGGGAGTGAGTCCCTTCATTCAATGGGTGGAGCAGATATATCAAAGAAGTGTATTTGTATAGAATCTGGTGGATCAAAAGAATTATTTAAACTATCATTATATCAATAGCAACTATCTTCCATGTATGTCTTCCGCTTTAAGAGGAAATAATAATTGCATCAATTAAAGAATTCCCGTCTCAGATTTGAGTATTTGGTCCTATCAGCCGTAATCGTTGTATATATCTCTTATGTGATTCTTTTCTTTCATAAGAGTTTTATCAGTGATGAAGGTGGATATTTATATCAAGCCAAGACCCTGGTTTATAAAGGGGAGTATTTAATCACCAATAGTAATCAAAACAAGTGGTTTGCAGGTAGAATCATTCCAATACTGTATTATGCCATCATTATATTATTCTTCGGTACAGATATTAGCATATTAAGATTAAGTACCATTCCCATTGTAATCGTTGGGGGACTAGCTTGGTTTCTTCTTATTAGAAGTCTCCACGGTCGCGATTATGGATTGGGGGCGTTAACCATGTACTTATTTGCTCCAATAACATTGATGCTTGGTTCTTGGAATTTATTCGAGCCCTTTTCTGCATTATTTATTGTTATTTCATTAATTACGTTAAACAAATGGACATTATCGCCCGAAAAATGGTATTGGTTATGGTTAACTGGGATTTCAATTGGTGCTGGTTATCTATGCAAAGAAGATGTAATCTCATGCGCCTTAGCTATCGGAGTATTTATTCTAGGGTATGGTATATCACATCAGGTCCGAATTGAGCCAGATCACAGCTCTAAGTTACTGGTTACGACACAACTGAGAAATATTATGTCTTACGTGATGGGTGGCCTTCTTCTATATGTGCCCCGCTTAATGATAGTGGGATTCACTGAACCCCAAGTTGCAATGGTAGCCCAAAGTGTATCCAGCTCTCAAATTACAGGTACAGGCCTTATCGTTAACCCATTTGGAGGAAATAATATTATTAAGATTATTTTGAGTGCTGGGTATGCTTTAGCATTCATTGGCTTTGTTTTTTTGTGTATATCGTATTATTTTATCACGCAATTAAGGGATGATTCGAAGTCGGTTTTAGGATCCATAAAAGCAATCCATATGGTTTTGTTAGCTTGGTCAATAATTAATACTTCTCTCATTGTAATTTGGACAGTTCAAGCAAGGTACTTCTATAATTATTCAATAATTCTTGGTGGATTTTTATTTCTTATTAATAATCGACGAGTGCTATTATTTCTGATGATAGGTACTATATTTGGTAATATGATAATATTTGGAGTAGTTGGAGAAAGATATGAGTACACAGATCCAAATATGACTGAATTAATAGAATCAACTGCAGAATTTATTCAAATCAACGTTCCCTCCAATTCTACGATTTTTACCACTTTTACTCTCCAAACACAACTTCCATATCTGATGGGCGTTGCTGAGTACAAGTATACTTGGATTTATCATGGTAACAATTCAGCATTACCAAATACAAATGGTACTAGCAACTATATCGTGATTTTGGGTCTAAATACTTTGCTTGATGTTGCCAAAAATGAATCTCTACCGTTATTATTTGTTAAAAGCGGAATTAGCACTAGTATAAACTTATTTTCTTTAAGCTAATCCAAATGATCAACAAATGCGAGACTAGTGAGAGATTAGAGAAAGATGATCCCTCCCCAATATCGCTGATTAGTAGAATAACCCATCCGACTTTTGAAGATTGGAGTTGTTATCCTCCTAATTTGGCTTCATATTCTTCACCTGAATTCTTTAGAGATCTTCTCAACTACCTAATTCTCAATGATACTTTCATTTTAAGATAAATAATCACTAATATCGCCATTAACAAATTCAGTCCGAGATTCCTCGTCCTTTGGAATGTCATACGACTTTGCAGCGTCCAAAACACTCTTAGCTAGTTCCTTTCCAAACCCAGGAATTCTAGTTAGCTCGGTAACATTCATAGATCCGAGTTTGATTACATCTTTAATCCCATGTTCAAGTAGAACACGAGCACGCTTACGGCCAATCCCGCGGATACGGGTCAGACTGACGGCATCCCGTTTGATCCCATATGTTACACGTTCACTGAGTTCATTGGCACGTTTGGCAAGATGAGCGTAGTTTTTGTCTTGATGAACCTTTAACTTGGCAATCTCACTCATAGCTGTTATAAGCCAGGTAGCTGTGTCGATTATCCGTCTCACATCACCCGATCCAATCCCATATCGGAGCAAAAGCCGCTCGATCGAAACTTCTCGAATCCAATCCCAGAGGAAGAGAACAGTTTTGAAATCCCGAAGTCGAATTTCATAGTCGATATCTAAAGAATTGGGGACTTCCAGAACAAGCTTGGATTCAAGCTTTAACAAACGATCCTCAGTTTTTTTCCAGTCCTGCTTCCGAAATGAAAGTTCAAGCATATCAGGGGTACCTACGATGAGATCTAAAAGAGCGATGACATGAAGGCGGTGGGCGGCCTTCTTAGTAGTCAGGGCGAGGCCAGCTGCGATTGTGGCTGCCGTATCGGGATCCAGGTACAGTTGACTGATTCTTCGGCCAAATACGGTAGCCCTCAAGGATTGATTTGCATCCAATGGTTCTATCATCTCCCAAACAATTAGATTGTCAACCACATCCCTGATTTTATCTACAAGAAGACTAACTTCGAACTGGAATCCATAGAAGGTTTTTTCGAAGAATTCACCTAATTCTGGGAGGTTATCGACGACTTTTGATGCAATTAATCCTAGGATATTACGCCGCAGTGCAGGTTTGGCTGCAAGTTTGGAATAGATTGTTTCGGGGCCACTTCGAATATATCGATCCAATAACCATCCAGCTGTCCCCTCCTTTTTAGCTAGGAGAAGAGATTCCCCCTCTGTGTCAAACTGTGGTCGGCCAGCTCTTCCGCACATCTGTTTATACTCTAGGGTCTTGATAGGATGAGATCCTTCTTCGACAGAATATCGATACACACTGGCGATCACCACCCGCTTGGCCGGTAGATTTATTCCGGAGGCCAGCGTAGGAGTGGAACAGAGGATCTTGATATACCCTTTCTTGAAAGCCTGCTCCACCAGTTCACGCTGCTGGGAATTGAGCCCAGCATGATGAAAAGTTACACCCCGCTTGAGCGTTTCACTTAGCTTGGTTGAGAGCGGATCCGTCAGATTTATCGCCGCCTCCCCCGCAACTTCGCTCAAGTGTTTCAGATCCCGAGGTGTCACCAAAGGAACTATCAATTTGCCAATCCGTTCGGCTGCTGACTCGGCTGAACGACGCGAAGATGCGAAAACAAGAACCTGGTCGTCGTTATGAACTGAATCGAGAGCAATGTTGATTAGTTGATCTTTTCTCCGAAAAGGCACTTCGCGAGTAGAAAAATCGGCATATGTAATATAGTTATCATAATAAACACCTTCCTTGAGTGGAACTGGTCTCCAATCACTTATGACGAGCTTAGCATCAAGCCATTCCGCTAATTCATCGGCATTTCCTACGGTAGCGCTTAGTGCCAATAGCTGGGCCTGTGAGTTTTCGTATCTTAAGCGAGCCAAAAGAGTTTCAAGAGTGGGGCCACGGTGTTGATCATCCAGGAGATGAAATTCGTCAATAATCACTAAACTAACCTGGTTTAAAATCCAGGATGTTCCGTGTCGCAGGAGTGCGTCAATTTTCTCGTTCGTAGAGACAATAATGTCATAACGGGGAAGGTACCGATCTTTAGAATCATAGTCCCCAGAGGTAATGCCAACCCGTAATCCAAGGTTTTCAAAACGTTTCATAGCATGGAATTTCTCGGCCGCCAATGCACGCAGTGGGCATAAATATAGTACTTTGCCCGTTTTTTCTAGAACATGTTTGAGGGCCGCTAGTTCTGCCAGCAGGGTCTTTCCCGAGGCAGTAGGTATGGCAATCACAAGGTTCTGGTTATCTAACAGACCCTGACCTATAGCTTTACTCTGAGGAGGATATAATTCCTTTATTCCATCCTGCTCGATGATGAACTTTTTGGCATCTTCATCAATAGCCAGAGACTTAACTAGCATAACAGGTTCCTACTGCCATATTCAAATGGGTGGAATCAAGCGGAAGATCAATGATTAAACTTAATAAATGCGAGCATGGTAATCGGACTTTTTCTCCTTTTTAACGCTCTAGAGGGGTAATATCAAAATACAATCCCTCCATATCTTGCTATCATTCTGATCAGCCACAGGAACTCAACCAAAATATCAAACAGTTCAATGAGATAGGATTATTCAATGTAACTTATTAATAGATCCGATAACTACGATATTTTATTTCTCAAGGATCTTTAAATTCAATAAAACCTTTTTAGGATTGGTTTTGCTAGATTTTACAATCATAGAACGCAAATTAGAAAAATCCACCTTGCATTTCTAATCGACCTGAAACCATGTTTCCATCCTTAAATACCTCTCAAAGTCAGATTACCCGAAATGGAACTCACGCAAAACAAAGACATAGAGGACAATTCACAACGAACAAGAGAGCGAGAAATTGCATTCATTGCCGCCAGCGTGGCTGCGGGCTGCATTCCCTGCCTCGATTATCATCAGCAGCAGGGTCTTGCAATCGGTCTAACGAATGATGAAATCCTGAAGATTGCCCGTTACGCCAATATTGTGCGTCGGAAGGCAGATGAACATAACCTTGGTGCTTTAGACACAATTTTGACGGGGCAAAGTCTCTGTCCATCGCAACCCTCCCAGGATCCTGATGACTCAGATCCAGCCAAAACGTGTTGTTAGAAAAAAACACTCCTAAGGAACCGAAAACGATTAATACTCGATTATAAGCCCAGCCCGGTGTGCTTCAAATGACAGCAGATTCATTAGAGAAACTCAACATTGAACCTGCAATTCCCTTTCGACAAATTACCTCTCCCGTCAGAATGAGCATAAAAAGATACGTCCCGATTATCCCTGGCAAAACTCTGCTAAGCGATAATGTGGTCAATTTTTTGGAAAGCAGGTCCCCCATCTATGATTTTGAGTATACCCACATCTCCAGGGAAGGATCAAAAATGTCTCTCGGGTATGAAATCAAATCTATTGATGAAATAAATGCCATTTATTTGATGATTAACCCGGATCCACGCAATCTTGCGGAGGTTCCCTCCAACAGCCTGGTGATCAGTCACCATAAGATCAGTTGTTATGACAACCCTATCTACCGAGGGATGTTAAAACAAGCTGAAGATAATCAGTTCAATATCTTCAATTTCCATTTGGCTTGGGATGTCATGGAAAGTGGGATTGGGGACTCGTTTTTATACCATGTGGGCCTCACAAGAGCAGATTTCACAAAGGTTGATCTAACGTACAAAGAACATAGGATCCGAAACTTGGGGGCAATTGTGAAAAAGGAATACGATATTGGTGAACTTGTAACCAAACTCCATGCTTTAAATGTGGAGCCATCTGTAATTGTGAATCCTCAATGTAGAAATCCCACAATAGGTTATATCCCAGGAGGGGGGTTTACTGATCAGATGATCATGGAGATGGCTGAATACGGGGTTGGAATATTAGTCTCCTCAGATCATAACTGGGTTGTGGAAACGATTGCCCGTGAGCTAGGTATCACTTTAATTGATATTAACCACTACGCCAGTGAACGTTATGGCTTACAAACCATGCAAAGTTTGTTGTCCACAGCATTCCCCTCAACGCCTACTACAATCCTTGAGAATGTGGATGACGTAGAATGCGATCTTTTTGATTGTAATTGTAGTTCTGCGGAATTTACTGAGGGTTGTAATTGAATCTATTACAAGGAGAGTAATCTAATGGATGCAGAAACGGAACATGAGGATTTTTGTTGTCCTATTGATCCCGAACGCAGGAACGAATGGCTAGCGCGTTTGCAACGACAGCGCGACCATATTGTCACCCAATACGGAGAGACGACCGCAGATCAGGAGATCATGTTGAAGGCCCTTTCCCATCCAATCCGCCTAAAGATATTATGGTATCTGCATATGAAACCAAATTGCGTCTGTGAATTAGTGAATAAATTGGGGATTAGTAATTCGGCAGTATCTTATCACCTTGCATACTTGGCTCGATTCCTCCTCATTAAGGACAAATATAGTGCGGGGAATGTGTACTATTATCGGACGAAATTCGGGAAAACCGTGCTAAAATGGTTAGAACAAATGCCGATTCGACCTGAAAACCTGTAAAACGGATTTTTAAAACGGGTCTTTACACTAATTGGGGTTCACTTTTTTAACCAAAAATCGGAATTCTTTCGCGTCAGTTTTTTCCTGAGCCAATAATTCATTACCCGACATGCGAACCATATATGGAATGTTATACTGGGTTAATCTGGCAGTTGCAATGATTTCCAATACATTCCCAGGTTCCATTTTTTTTAGTGTCTTATAGGCCCTTAGTACTGGCCGGGGACACATTAAATTTCTTACATCTAATCGCAAGTCTATTTTTTCTTCTGTTTTTTGCAAGCAAATCATCTCCTTGCTGGTTCAGTTCATGCGGATGGGACTTCTTATCCGCCGTTTGGCATGCTGGCTCCTCCCTTTAAAAATCTGGAAAAATCATTTCAAATTATTTTGAAATCACTTTTGCTTCCGCTTACTATGGTCTCCTCACATTAGTATCGGTCAATGTGATCTCCCTAGGGCATCTCTGATCTCAAAGGGTAACATTACCATGCCACCCAATGCATTGAAGGATGGGGCCTCCCCAGAAAAGAAGTCGTAAGGGCATTCATGATTATTTGAACTGGGCCTTCCGTTTGGAAAGGAAAGCCTCAACCCCTTCAATTACATCGGGGTGTGTAAAGCAGAGTGCAAATAGGTTAGATTCCATCTGAATCCCATCTAACCAGGCCATTTCGGTTCCCCGATCGATTGCTTCTTTGGCTTGAGCGAGAGCAAAAAGTGGACCACGGGCCAAACGAGTAGCCCATTTATCTACGGTTGGCTCAAATTCCTCAACAGAAACGACCTTATTTATAAGCCCGATATCGTACGCACGCTGAGCAGAAATATGATCCCCGAGGAGAATCATTTCCTTAGCAATGGTTTTTCCAACCAGCCGAGGTAGGCGTTGAGTGCCTCCAGCGCCGGGTATAATTCCTAAATTGATCTCAGGCTGGCCAAATATGGCTTTATCTGAGGCAATACGGAAGTCACATGCCATGGCGAGCTCATTACCTCCACCAAGACAGTATCCATTGATAGCAGCGATAGTTGGAATGGAGAGGGTTTCTATCGTATTAAATACACCTTGAAGCCTAAGGGAAAGGGCTTTAGCTTTGGTAATGGTACGGTCTTTAAACTCAGTGATGTCAGCGCCCGCAACGAAGGCCTTTCCTTTGCCTTTAAAAACCAGTACGCGCGTGGATGAGGTTAATTGAGACAGGGCTGCTATTAGCTCTTGAACTGTCTCGTTATTGAATGCATTTAGGGCCTTTTCTCTAATGAACGTTATTGTTGTAATTCCATTTTCGTTGGTCTCTAGTGTGAGATTTTTGAACAATTTTATATTCTCCTGATAGATGAACTCCACATATAGATGATTTTCCAGGTGTGGGGACGGATATCTCCGACTACCGAGTTCTGTAGCAGGAGCATTACTTCGATTCTTTTAGGTTTCTATTATTTTAGCAATATAAGAAGTAAAAACAGGAAAAAACATAATTTACCGCTCTTCAGATATCATCGGAATTCATTGAAAATCATTTCAGAATCAATGCCTTGTGCTTTAAATCCAAGTGGTTCTTTTACGGGATTCCTATCCCGCGTGACAGGATCGAGTTCGTGTAATGGTGATCGCTCTGTACGATAGAACAACCCAATCGGGATTTTGTCTCCCCATTCTTGGGACTTGCTAAATCCTGCTGTAACATCAGTAGGGTCATGAGTAGTGTCTTCGAGGGTGTAAATCCGGTCATTGAACCATGAATAAGTATTTAATTTGTTGTATGTGACACATGGACTTATCACATCGATGAATGCAAAACCCTTGTAAGAAAGAGCCTGTTCAACAAGAACCTGAAGATGGTTAGTTTGACCTGTAAATCCTCGCGCAACAAAAGGGGCTCCAGCACCGAGGGCGAGAGCTACTGCATTCACTGGACTTTCAATTACGCCTCCGGGATCAGTAATTGTCTGATGCCCTATCTGAGAGGATGGGCTAGTTTGGCCCATTGTTAACCCATAAATTTGGTTATTCATGATCATATAGGTGATGTCAAGATTACGACGACAGGTGTGAACGAAATGTCCCACCCCAATACCTAATCCATCGCCATCGCCCCCAACCACAATTACCTTCAAGTCAGGGTTTACCATCTTTACTCCAAGACCGGCTGGAAGCGCGCGTCCGTGGAGCATGTGAATGCCGTATGCAGTAGTCCAGTGAGGAAACGAGCTCGAACAACCAATGCCAGAGACGATGACCACTTCATTAGGTAGATATCCAAGATGTGCGAGAGCTCGGGTCGTTACCGATAACAACCCATAATCACCGCAGCCACCGCACCAGTTCGGGCGTACTTCCCCTACAAACAACCGTTTATCGTAGTCTTCATTAGTATCTATCGTCATAGTATCTCACTATTTCTCAATGATGGGAATCAATAAGCTCTCGGATCTCCTGAAAAATACCTGACGGCGTGGGAGTTTCACCCGACAGTGGATGAACCCGTTCGTCCGGGCGCCAGTCCAAATACTGGTGAATAAGGTTTTCCAGCTGGCCCGTATAGTTCACTTCATAAAGCACCGCGTGGTGAATATTGGCGAGGAAGGGCTTGATTTTCTTATAGGGAAGTGGAAACAGATCGACAAATGAAAGTACATTCCAGCTTTCTCGATTTTCAGCATTTAGCAAGTCAACTGCCTCGCGGACGGCTCCTGTAATGCTACCCCAACAAATGATAGTATGGTCAGTATCGGGAGAACCATAGAGATCAGGAGGCCGCATTTCTTGGCGTAAAAGCTCCAATTTTTTGAAACGTTTTCCAAACATTTTGGTTCGCAGCTCCCAGGAAGAGGGATGTCCACACCGGTTCCCCGAAAGAGAATGCGAACTCTCATCGTGTTCCGCTCCTACCAGTATATACATGGCCTCCTCTGTAGGAGGGAAAGCGCGCGGAGAAACCCCGTCTTCAGTAAAACGGTAACGAGCGAACTCAGGAAACTCAGAGGTGGGTTGATTCCATATCTTGCCCCGATCGCGTTCCACATCATCCAGATCGAAAGGTTCAAGGTTGGTCGTCCGCTCTGAGAGGCTGAAATCTGACAAAACTATAACGGGGAGCTGAAAACGATCCGCTAGGTTGAATGCTCGTGTAGTGATCTCAAAACATTCCTTGACTGTCCGTGGAGCAAAAATCGCGCGAGGTGCCTCCCCGTGGGACATGTATATTGCAGAGGCCAGATCTCCTTGTTCCATCTTGGTTGGTATTCCTGTGGAGGGTCCTGCGCGCATTGAATTGATTACAACGAGAGGAGTTTCGGTCATGGCCGCATATCCGAAGGCTTCAGACATCAAAGACAATCCGGGCCCCGAACTGGCGGTCATCGCGCGTGCTCCCGCAAATGAAGCGCCAATACACATAGGTATAGCTGCCAACTCATCCTCAGCTTGTCTTACCACCACCCCAAAGCGTCTGGCATTCTGAGCTAGATAAGTCAAGATAGAAGAGGCCGGCGTGATCGGATATTGGGCGAGAAATTTCAATCCCGCTGCGACTGCACCCAATGCAACCATATGATTTCCGCTAATTACAAAACGTCGCATAGGGGGCAGACTAGGTACTGTCAGGTTTAACGAGACCTGGTAGTTTTCATTAAAGAAATGGCTTCCCGCGTCCAAAGCATCCAAATTCAGCTGAATAACTCGTGTTCGGCCAGAAAAGTGCTTTTCTAAGGTCATTTCATATTCAGACCTTTCCAATCCCAGTAATTGGATTATTGCTCCTGCTGCAACTGAATTGGCTAACACGGGGGTTTTTCGATCGATGCTTCGAGCTAATGATTTGAGTGGGATTTCAAATAGAGCTATCCCCCGAGTCTTGATTTCTGCGGCATAGTCTTGTGTATTCACCCTATCCGAGTCCACTACGAGAAGACCATTCTGTTTGAGGTCACGTAAATGAATTTCTAGTGTTTCAGTCGTCAATGCGACCAACAGATCTATAGGACGGTCAAAGCTGTGCAGGGCTTCTGAGGAAAATTCAACATGCTGCCAAACATGGCCGCCACGGATCGTTGACTGCGTTCCCGGAAACCCAAAGACGTAATATCCAAGGCGGTTTAAAAACCTCTGAAACAAAAGCCCAGCCAGCTGCAAGCCATCCCCTGCAGCTCCCCCTAAGCGCAAAGCAAATCGAGGATAGGCAAAATCAAGAGACCCCTCTTTTTTGAGTAAAACCGCTGTCCCTACTGACATTCATATCACCAATTAGTTTCAAAAAGCCATCCAAACCCATCAGTGCACATCAAGGATAGAAAGTTTAAATTATATGAGTCTGCGGTCTCTCCAACTCGAATCCTTTAAATGCACTTGGAAACCAAGTAGGACGGGATCACCCCGTACTAGACGCTTTCTAGGCAGAAAAAAACTTCGGGAATTTTTTACCAGGGGATTGAATCGTTATCCACTTGGTTTCTGTTAATTCAAACATGGAATATTTACCCCCTTCTCTACCCATTCCACTTCCTTTAACACCGCCAAATGGGGCGTTTGGTTCGTCATGAACAGGTGAGTCGTTAATATGAACCATACCATTTTCTAGTTTTCTCGCCAATTCGGTTGCGAAAGCTGTATTATTACTTATAATCCCTGAGGATAAACCATATGTTGTGTCGTTAGCAATTCGTACCGCATCGTTCGCATCTTCTGCAGTAACAATGGGTCGTGCAGGACCAAAAACTTCTTCGTTTAAAATGCTCATATCCGAAGACACATTATTCAACAAAGTTGGCCAGTAAAGCAAGCCTTCGTATTTGCCCCCATAAAGGAGGTTCGCTCCTTTATCAAGAGCATCTTGAACTTGAGAGTGAACTTTTTCTAACTGTGTTCTATTAATCAAAGGGCCTATGTCCGTTTCAAGTAGAGAAGGGTCACCTACTTTAAGTACGGAGACTCGCTTTACCAGTTTTTCTGTAAAATCCTTAACGAGCGGTTTTTCAACAATAAGCCTTTTGGCGGATATGCAATTTTGACCTTGATGGAAAAAAGCACCGAAGACCGCCGCATCCACGGAGTAATCCAAATCTGCGTCTTTTAATACAATTAAAGGATCACTCCCCCCTAACTCTAACGTCACTTTTTTTAATTGTTTGCCAGCCTGTTCTGCTATCTTACGACCAGTTGTCGTATCTCCGGTAAAGGAAATATGTGATACTTTGGGATTATTTACCAATTCCTCACCAATAATATTACCCGGCCCTGTTACAACATTAAGAACTCCTTTAGGAAGTCCTGCTTTTTCAAAAAGCTCAGCAACTTTCAAACCTATAACTGGAGTTTCACTGGATGGTTTGAGGACAACTGTATTCCCAAAAGCCAATGCATATAAAACTTTCTTCATTGAGAGTACAAGGGGGACATTAAAAGGAGTTATGGCTGCTACTACTCCAACAGGTTGCCTAATAACTAATGAAAACAGGTTTTCGTCAGAAGGAAGTATTTCGCCAGCAACACGCCTGGCTTCCTCTGCAGCCGAGCGAACTATAAGAGGAGTAAAGAATTTAGCTTCAATAGCTGCTTTCTTAAAGATGGATCCTGCTTCCTTAATCAGCACTTCCACTAAATCGTCTTTCATTGAAACAGATGCATCATATGCCCTGTCTAGGTATGAAGCCCTCTCATTGAGGGATAATGCCGCCCAGGAATCTTTTGATTCGTATGCTGCGTCAATTGCTTTCTTTACGTCATCTTTAGTGCCTTTTGGAACAGTTGCATAATGACTCCCATCGTACGGATTATAATCATAAAAACTCTCACCACTTGAGGATTTAACCCATTCACCATCAATATACATTGAGTATACTTGTACCATTCATATAAACCTCAAATTCTTTCGTCATTATTTTATCTTTTACCTTTCAGGCCGACCTAATTTTCACTACCAGCATAAAATTCTTTATTAGGGTTTCTGGGGATTGTTTCGATCATCCCACAAGCTGTTTCGATAGGCTCCAACATCAGCTGATGACTTTATTAAATCAGTTATCTTCTTCTTTTCGGAAAATAAGACAATATTGGTGACATCGATTTCCAACCCACGCATTGTTTACCCCTAAGGCCAATAATGCTTTATCGTCTTGCAGCCAGAGTTTTTCGTCCTTGAGAACCCATGGATGGTTTCCATCACTTACAAGACTTGTGGCAGTATCGTAAGCCAGGGGAAATAACCGCCCCCGCGTAAACACGTTGTTCGTGACCACCACTAGATATCCTTTGTTTCGTAGGAGGGTGTACACGTGCCCGAAAATTGTCTGTTGGGTCTTCAGAAATTGCCTATAGTCGCGGATATTCCCTAAATCGTTAGGATCATTTTCGCTATATCTGGTATCCAATCCCTGTTTTTTTCGTGCCTTCTGGCGAATAGTACTCCGAGCCAGCTGGTTCCAATAGGGAGGTGATGTGATGCAAAAATCCAATTGCGGTAACTTATGCTTCTTCCATAGACCAGGTAAATCCCTGGCATCCCCCTTTATAACGCGCCAGAATCCCTTTTTCTCAGTTTGGTAAAGGGGGGAGTAGGGAAGATCTCCGATTTCATCCACACGGGTTTGTGCAATATCAGCATAGAATTGTGATAACTCAATCCCCACCCCATTTCGATTACATTGTTTTGCGGTGACGAGCATGCTGCCGCTCCCAAGGAAGGGGTCTAGAACAAGTTGCCCTTTCTTAGTAAAAAACGTGATATAACTGCGTACCATTGTCTCTGGAAATTTCGCGGGATGTAATATTTCATTCTTATTCCGTGGGGGAGGCCTTTCAATGCGCCAGGATTTGGAAAAACGTATCCATTCTCTCCCAGTCAGTGTGTTTAACCTATTTTTCGGATTAAACTGTCCAAATGGATTCCGCCTTCTCCCCTTCCTCAAATCAATTCTCTCTTCCTCTTCAAGTCTAGTTAGATCTTCTTCTTTTTTTCCTAGATAAGTGTGTAAGGATTGCTGACCCTCCCTCATTATTGAGTTCCTACCAGATTTCTCGGGTCTCTCCTGATCCTCCACCTTATATGTTGTAAAGGGGGAATCGCTAGTTTCTTTTTCTTCATTTTTGACCTGAACAATCATTGCCTCTGATTCTTGACTATATTTTTGGAGTAAGTTCGATTTGATTGTTTTCAGGATATTCGAAAACGATAAAAATTTTTCAACGGCCAATGAATCATGTGTTGTAGGGATAAATAGTATAGGGGTCTCTAAGTCTATAAAAAAGATTTGCCAACGCCTTTTTTTTTGTGACCCAACGAGTTGAAAGCAATTAATCCCTTTCTTTTGAACCAAATTCCACAAAAGCTGAAACTTTGTGTTTTGGGTCCGATTTTGGATATCTTGTAAAGAAAAAGCTGCTTTCAGAACACTGGGATAGGTAATGGTTGAAAAAAATGAGGCCGTTTCCCTTTGTACTGATTCGAACGAAGTCTGCACTCGACCCGTCTCCATAGAAGTCCTTTTTGCGCCGTAAAAGAATCTAAAACCATTAGTTGAAAAAACTATCATTCCATTTTATCGACTATTGAGAGGAGTACACCGAGGGAAATTCTTATTGACAGCGTTCTCACCTCTATTTATTACACGACCGCTCCTCTGCAAAACATCTTCGCAGTTCTACTGAGAATTTCATTTATCAAAATGCAAAAAATCATGCTGTGAAGCCATCTGACAATATAACGCCAGAGATTTCGGTTAATTATGGATGGTACCAGAGAATGAAGGGGAACGGAACCAATGCATTTATATTTCGAAATCCGTAATATGTCATAGAGCTCTTGTGAAACAATAACCTGGGTGTAAAATATGAATAAAATTACCTATGAGAAACGAGTAAAAAGGTGTAGCCAACAAATGGCAAAAGAGGGGATTAATGTCTTGTTACTCACCAAACCATCGAATATGCTTTATCTCACTGGAGATGGGCGCCTTTGTGCGTATGTAATGATTTCTAAAGATAACCAAGTTGCTATCGGCACGCCCAAGACCGATATTGAAGAAGTCACGCAATTAGCACGATTTGATCATATCACGGGCTTTGAAGACGAAGTAGGGATGATTCATTCGATCGCGGAGTATTTCAAGCAATTTAAAATAGAATCCGGGGTCATGGGATTAGAATATACCTTTTTAACGAAATCGATGATGGGAATGATGACTCACCCACATGCGAAGCCTGAAAACGTTACAGTTCAGGATTGTACAAATATTTTATCGCAATTACGTCTGATAAAGGAACCAAAAGAAATTGCCTTGCTAAGAAGCGCAGCAAAAGTCGCTGATGTTGGTTTAAAGGCTGCAATAGAAGCTGTAAAAATAGGTTTAACTGAGAGTCAGATCGCAGCAGAAGGGGAATATGCAATGAGACAAGAGGGGGCCGAAGGATTTTGGCGGTCATATGTCGCCTGTGGATCCCGTACAGGCATTGCTCACGGAATTCCTACAAATCGAAGAATTCAAAAAGGAGACTTGGTGGTGATAGATCTTCATCCGATTGTAGAAAATTATTCTTCAGATGTTTGTCGAATGGTTGCTGTTGATCATGTGTCTAGTGAGCAGAAAAAAGCTTATAGTGTGTATTTAGATGCTCTAGAAGCAACGATTGCGAAAGCGGTGAAAGGAATCGGCATGATTGAACTTGAAGACACGCTTCATGGTACGATTCGTGATGCTGGATATGGAAAGAATATTTTTGGGCCTCCAATTCATGGAATAGGAATAAATTTCGAAGAAGCTCCTTTACCACCTGGTCATGCCTTCTTCCATGGAGAAAAAGCTCCCCCCCCGCTAGAGAAAAATATTTCAGTAGCAATCGGAAATTGTGGAATCTACAAAGGATCGTGGGGAGTACGGATTGAAGACACAGTGGTAATAGGTGAGAACAGCCCAGAAGTCCTTACAAATACTCCAAGAACTTTGTTTGAGGCGTAACGGAGAACTACCAATTCCAGATGAATGAAATCCTTCAATACTGCCCCCACTATATGATAATCGATACTCAAGGCTTGTCGATGTGTCCCGGGCGAGGTTCGAACAAATGACCTCGCCGTATCAGCTCGTCAATCACTTTTCTCACCTGGGCCCGATCCATACCCTCCTCGAAAGCTTGATCCAAGATATCCTTGATAGCGGCAGGTTCCGCATCTTTGGTTTTGGCTTCCTCCACTTTTCGATCAATTAGTGCCTCAATACGGTCGAGATTGCGTCGAGAGCGGGCATCGGTATCTGAGGCATATCTATCGATATCGAGTTTCCCAGTTTCTGTATCACGAGCTAACTTATCTAAGGAGACCCTCATAAGGTTTACCGCTCCTGCCGCATCATCATACGAAACTACATCACTTAGACGCATTTTTGCACGAGCTTCGGACAATCTAACTAGCGCTTCGAGCTGTCGGGGAGTAATTGCGATAGGAGGGACTCCTTTTTCATCTACTTGCTCACTTTCTTTCCGGAGCGTCATGTAATACTCCAGCAGCCGCTCTTGAGCCTCGTCGGAAAGCGTTGGCTTGATTTCACGTCGTGCATACGCAATATACTTCCGGAGAAGAGATTGCTGTACTGGAGGCTCTTTAGAGAGGATTTTCGATTTATGCAAGTTAAGAATGTGTGTGGCCTTATCACGGTCTTCCTTGAGATCTGGCTTATCCTCCATCACAAAAATGAGATCAAACCGTGATAGAATGGTGGGGGGTAAATTCAGATTATCAGCGGTCGGTTTATATGGATTCCACCGACCTCGACGGGGGTTGGCCGCCGCCAAGATGGCTGTCCTTGCATTTAATGTAGCTACGATGCCTGCCTTGGCTATTGAAATGGAATGTTGTTCCATGGCTTCATGGATCGCAACTCGGTCATCTGTACGCATTTTATCGAATTCATCGACCATGGCAATGCCACGATCAGCTAATACCAAGGCTCCCGCCTCCAATGTAATTTCCCCTGTGTCTTGGTCGCGTATCACAGCCGCGGTCAGTCCTGCGGCGGTAGATCCTTTACCAGTCGTATATAACGCCCTGGGAGCCAATTTAGCTATAAATTTGAGTAACTGACTCTTTCCAACTCCAGGATCGCCTATTAAAAGGATGTTAGTTTCGCCACGAAGTTTTATCCCATCGGGTGTGGTTTTTTCAGACCCACCAAACAATAACGAGGCGATTGCTTCCTTAACGACATCGTGGCCATAGATCGAGGGAGCTAACGAGTTTCGGATCTTTTCAACGATATGGGGTGATTTAGACAGATCGATAATCTCTCTTTCTTCTTCTTCTGAAACATCCACATCGACGTACTCTGCGGTTTCTTTGATAATGGTTACTCCCTGGAAAAACTTGTTGTAAGTGGACAATTGGCCCCGTTTTAATAGGCGTGATGCCCGGGCCTTGAGGATACCTACCACCTCTACTCGATCCCCTGGGCGGGCCATATCCACAAGATCATCGAGGATATGTATACTAATACTCTGGGGTAGTTGGCCAGGGGGTAGTTCTTCCGGTCGTTCTTGTATCGATACCTTCTGCCAATCTATAAAGGTGGATTTTTCGATTTGTAGGTGCAATGAATTTGTTTTTTGACAGTGATCCTCTTTACATCGATAAGGAGGGATATAAATCCCTTCAGGAAACTCCGCGATCTGATTGTCCGTTCCGCAGGCTGCACATCGAAAAACCCCGCGAATCAAGAGGGGTTTGGCCTCGGTAACACCAATCACGATACCCTCGAAGCAGGTAAGTCTCCCGAGATGTTCCGTTTTGAGCGCACGCAGATTAACCTTATCTGTGAGATCAGTGATCCGTACATGTAATTGTTCAGTCTTTTGTACATACATTGGACTGATTTGATTCAAGAACTCTTCTAAGACGCTCGAGGCGACCAACAGGCAGACCTCGGGATTTATCAACATTTCTTCGGCCAGCTTGGGATCGTGATGAAGTAGGTCATCATAGGAAATCAATAGGCTTTTCTGACTTTTTCTTTCCATTTCCCCAATTCGTTCATGGTAGTATAGATGACCCTCACGATCTGTGAATTCAGTAATGAATGTTTCAAACCTTCCCTTGATGTCAAAGCTTAATCCCATGGGTCTAACACCTTTTCTTTGGTAGTAGTAGTATCTGTGGTTACTTTTTATCCATTTGAACCAGCTAGAGGATTTTATCAAAATCGGGTTCGAGGTGAATTTTAATGTCTGCAAACATAAATACCGAAAATTCTTTGAGAAATTTCACAGGGACTTTAGTTTCGAGTAAGTCAGATCGAAGTCGGATGATCTCGGCTATGATTTCTTTTTGTAGCGGGGTTCGATCAGTAGAGCCAGATATGATACGCGAGGCCTCCACGAAGAGATATTAACTAGGTTGGGAGCGGGCAGTTACTTACCAGATTCCTCCTTTTTAAGATTAAAGGCGGCTTTGAACAAAATAATGCTCACCTGAAAAGGGTGAAGAGGAGGTTAACATGCAAGAATAAGTAGGAGGGGTTAATGGAGCCTACGAGCCTACTTTTGTTCGTAAGCGTTGGTTTTAAAAAACTTCGAGCCGATCAATTCACGTTCTATATTGCCGAAAAAAATGGGATACAGGGAAAATAAGTTTATCCTCTCATCGGAATGATATCCCCAATTACCCGCGGTCTCGGAACTTTTTAGAAATTAGGGTTCTTGAGATAGTCGTTACGAGCATACCGAGGAAAATCCATATCACTTCTATCCCTGTCCCTCGGGATTTTTCTATTGAAAAGGGACTGCTTGATTGGTCAATCCCGATGAGGAACCCATCACTAACCACAACTCTAATGCGATAGTACGCCCCGCTAGGAATACCCTGGATATCCCACAAGTATTCCGAAACAATAAGATCCGCATCGATGGATATCCAATCCTCCCCATCCCAGTAAAACAGTGAAGATTTTAGAGCGTCATGGTCGGGATCGGAGGCTTGCCATCGAATTGTAATGGGACTGGTACTGAAAATTTCGCCGCTTTGAGGGGCAAGGAGAACCACGACGGGGGGATCAGGGATGTATTTCCATTTTCCCTTGATAGACGAAGGGATGAATCGAAAGGCATGCCAAGGCTACATTCGAAGCCTAGGCCATCAAATACCCTTACCATCCAATTGTAAGCTTTGTCCGTTTATTTCCGAGATCGAGTTATTGTGGTTGGCGCGGAATTATCCAAACGACTTCCAAGAATGGGTAAAAATTGAAACGGCCAAAATAACAAAATTCAAACATCGAGGGAAACAGAATTATGGCGTGTGGCCGAAATTATACAAGGGCCACCCGATTACCCTCGGACAAGGTCTTAGCACAGGCCGAGGTGAAATATGGTCATTGGACAAATGTAAAACTTACGGAGTACCGCATGACACATGGCCATTGTGTGGTTTCTCAATACTGAGGATAGATTCTATTACGACAAGTCATATAAAAGAGAAGAATTCACTCATACTCAAGTGGAGTAATTCAAGGTGAGAGATACAAAACCTTCCGAAAAACTCTTCGAAATCGCCCCTCACAAGTTGAAGGACTTCCACACCTTCATAGAGATACTGAAAAACATCCCCGGTGACGAAGTTATCTTCTCCGTGTCCGACCAGGGCTTACAAGTTTCAACGAAGGATGAAAGAAATATCATTGATATCATACTTCGTTTTCCTGCCTCGTTTTTCTACTCATTTACTTCAGGGATGAGCATACTTCAATTCCAACTTTCCCTTGAGGAGTTGGTACGAGCGGTGCAATTTTGGAGGGAGGGGGAAACTGTGGTGTTTGAATTGAGCGAGACGGAGGCAGTAATGCGGGTGGGTGACTCGCCAATCCCCGTGACCATCGCCGATGGCATGATTGTCCCTGATCCAATTGATCAGATACAAACACCACCGTATCTCGCTGAAATTGCAAAAAATGACTTTATTCAGACCATGACCATGTTTGCGGAAGCATTCCCTGAGGATCCTAGCGAGGTATTCCCTCCTGGTTATTACGCCCCACTACACCCTGTTGTGTTTGAGGGCAATGCCGAGGAAATCCATTTCAAAATACGAGATAAGCTCTATTACAGGGTTCTCTACTCGATCCATCATCCTATCACATCGTCTGGGCGAGTACACCAGGCTCGCAATTTCTATCCTATCGAGTTTGTCAAGAAAACCCTCATCATCACAGACACCTTGTTTGGTGATCGTGTGCCCCTGGAGTTTGGAAACAACACACTCTTGCGTATCCAGCACACCAATGAGGAGAATATTGAACTCACATTTCTCATAGGCCCAATGGCCGAATTTCCGCGACCGTAAACGCAATCTGAGTATCCCTTGATGTCAAATGAATAACCCATAAATTTCCTTCCATTTTTCTTTTGATTCACTCGATTTTGGTTAGTAAGTGTTTATAAGCGCCAACAATTTCCTGGAGTTTGTTAAACAGTACTTGTTCTTCAGCAGTCATATTATGCTTGCGGGGAATCCGTTGCATACCATCGGCCATCTTAACAATTTTTGTTACTCGGGCCTGTAGTAGCTGGAGATATTTGGCCCGTTTACGCTTGTAGTCAACCTCGCCATAATCTGAATCTGGATCTTGATCATTTAGCACCAAATCTTTCAATAATAGGTTAAAAAAACGAGGTAATGGCTGCAATTGACCAGAACGTACCTCGTTTCTAACTGCTCCTGTTAGTTCTTGAAGAGAATCTGGAAATTCGAGCGTAAATTCTTCAATCACTTCATCGACAAGCAAAATCTGAGCCATAAAGTACGGTATTTCGAGTTGGCTACCTCTAGAGACAGCAGGAACTGAAACTCCCTCAAATGAAAATCCAGAAAAATCTCTACGGAAGGTAACGGGGATTTTGGTTTCTAATAATTCAAACCTGAGGCGTTCCAGCTCGTTCAATAGTTCGGTTTTGGATGGGGTCTCAAAACTCAATTTTAACTATGTCTCCAGTAACAGGGAATCCAGGCAGAAATCTTGAGCGCTCTACTTCAAATTCTTCCCACGTAATAAGTAGCGTGACAAGAGTCTGCCTCGGATGTACAAGAAACGCCTAGAAAGATCCTCTTGGCGAGTCTTGGATGATTAATTTCACGATTTTGAGGAGGGGAAACCAGTATAACATGCGCTTATTTTACTATCTAGGACAATAATCCACTTCAATCAACGTCTTAAAAGGTATCCCAGGATCTTGGGCAAACTTAAATCCCTAGGAATCCCTAAAATACTTTACGTTCCCCTTTTAGAACAGACCAATTCACACCTTGAGATAGGAGACTAAGTCCATTCATATTTAATGTGTAATACGGATCTTTAATTCAGTTAAGTTTTTCTATTGCTCAATCGTTGATTTAAAAACACTTCAAGTCTTTCAATCAGAACCGCAGCAGGCACATCATGAATGGTAAGACGGGCACGAACCCCCTTACGACCTTTTACCCCCTTGGTGACCTTTCCAAGGATCCCGATGGACTCTAAGGTGTTGAGATATTTCCGAAACGCCGCCTCTCCATTCGGGCGGACATTCCATTCCTCACAGATTATGCGATAATTCTTCAGGGAATGCTCTATGGTTGTTGCGGTGATTCCCTTGTGATGTAGCCTTCTAGCGATTCCAAGCGCGGCAATTAGTTCATGGATTTTCAACCCTTCAAGTATGTCAGCCCGCATCTCGGGAAACACATCATTCTTGGCCCTCCGAATCAATTCAGGAGTGATTTCGTCCAGGCGTTGTTGATCCGCAGCTCTCCCCGATCGGTACAAAATCTCAATACCATGCCGGAGGTTCTTTGTTTGATCAGAGATTTCGGCCACCATATCAATCAGTTCATCTGAAATAGCGGAGCTTTTCAAGGCCAAGCGAGCCCGGTATTCTAAGATGCGTTTCGTCTCATCAAGAGAGTAGGGATCAAATTGGATGACATCCGCAATCCGTTGAGAGACCACTGAGGATAGGGTGACTTTCCATTCTGTAGGTCGGCTAATCATAATCAAGGAGATCCGGTGTTCTGCGCCGAACTCTTCGGGAAGATGTATGAACCCTCTTACATCCTTTTGGGATAGTACACTTACCTCATCCAGAATCAAAATCAAGTAGGCTTGTTCGGAGTTCAATCGGCGAGTTAAAATATCCGTAGATTCTTCATCTGAAAATCCTCGACTAGCTACGTTAAATCGATCTCGGAGAAATGAACGAAGGATGCTGGTCTTCGTACGGGTTGTCCAACAATTGGTATAGCTCTCGTACAGTTTGAGATGGTACCTCTGGGCCATATCTCGTAGCCGTGCAATGGTATATCTTGCGGTTACGGTCTTACCTACCCCCGCTGGCCCCACAAGCGAAATATTAGTAGAAAATCCTTCACCCCCTCCCTTATTCGATAAAAATAGGGGACGAAAATTCTGGGTGATTCTGCGTATGTCATCTTCTCTGAACTTGAGATCTTCTGGTACATACGATTGATGCAGCGTTTTTTCTCCTCCTTCCTTGAAAACCGATGAGGAGAATAATGCATCTTTGATGATATCATAGCTATTTCTTTCATTCATATGGTAATGACCCCAAAATCTATTTTGAAGTTGTTTATCTGGGCATGTGGGCAAAAACCTTTGATACGGAGCTCCGATACTTTCTGTTATCATAAGAACTGCATTGATATTCTGCTCCGAATATGCAAAATATGCCTAGAAAGCCCCTCTAAGGAAGTCCTACACCTTAAATTCACGATGAGGAGGAGATGGTACCGGAGAGAGGAATGGCCGTGATGTAAACTTACGTTAACTTATTGTGAATTCTTTGATTCATAAGTATATCGGTATAACTTCCAAATAATATGTGTTCGCTCTTTAATTTCTTTGGTTAGGCTCTTAGAATCAATCACTTCTTTCGCTGCCTAGGTTTCGCGATTGGTGTGGGATCCCCGTACCCAGCTGATTATATCTGCGGCAATGCGACCATAACAGTGAAATTATTGGATCATTAGATCGGCAATAAGACGCTGCATTCTATCAAATATCACATTCCACTGAGACCTGATTCCTTGCAGATATTTTTTTGATCCCCATAAGAGTAAGCAAACCCTCGAAAGTATGCATGAAGGCTCTATCGGTCAATAGAATCAGGAAAATAGCGAGAGGGGTTTTTAATGATTTTCTTCTGTCTATTGGTTCTTCATCTGGAATCCTGTGTGAAATCCAGGGAGTATAGGTGACCACTTTGGCGTATTAGCTGCAAAAAACCCTCTTCTTGATCTGAATTCTTTTGATTGCGTTTTAGAGTGTCATAACCTGCATTGTTGCCATAAAAACTCAAGAAAAGAGTTTAAGTGCGCACTCAATAATATTACATATTTGTCGCCGGCCCCTGCATATAGAAGCATCTTACCTCCTTTGACGATTAAACCCATGGGAAAAACAACCGCAGGAACATCTACTGGATATATTTCATTGCCATACAATTCCCATGGTTTTGAGGGAATATAAACAGGATATTTCGTGCGACAAAGTACTTTAGTGGGGTCATTTAAATCTAGAAGAGCAGCACAGATTGAATAACTTCTATTTATCCTTGGTGCAAGACCATAAATGCGCCCAATAGAGGAAGAGATTTTGCCAACAGCATGATAAATCAGCAACCATCCTTTTTCTGTCCGAATAGGGGGCGGCCCTGATCCAATCTTCTCTTTCTCGTGAGGATAAAGTCCGACCTCGAGAAGTTTGGTTTTTTCCTGACGATTAAATATTTTCTTCCATAAAGACCTATACTTGGAAGGATTGAGGAGTTGCTTCATACCTGCCTCCATAACATCGATATGAATGTTTTTTCCAAGGCGTAGTAATATGTAGTTTTTACCAGAAACGGTTTCAGGAAATATTACGGCATTTCGCATGTCGATATTAGGAATAATGCCGTGGTATCTAATTTCCACAAAATCCTTTGTCGAATACACGGCAATTCGATCGCCTTTATTTCCAGGAAGGCCTTGGAAGGGGGGGATAATTTTCCCACATCCCAATAAGAGATAGTATCCATTTCTTTCAATAATTCTTGTGTCTTCAATTCCATAAAAGAAATCCCTGTGAGTGGTACCGTCACCTTTGAGTAATGTCCTGTGATATCGTTCGAAGTTAATCCCATCCTCGCTGATAAGGATCCAAATTTTTGAGATATAATTAGTAAATCCAATCCGCTCTATTCGAAGCGAGTCATCGAAAAATTTACCCTTTTGATATTTTGCATGGATTCTGGGACTAAGAATGACTTTTTGATCAAAAACAGTCGCACCTGGATTGAAAATTGATCCTGTAATAAAGGTCCCTTTCTCTAACCAAGTCAATCCTGAGTCAATTGGGCCAATAATTGGATTATTCTCATACGAATGTAATCGATAAACCTCCTCACCATTACCAATTTTTATAGTGGTTCCGTCAGGTAAATGGCCAAGAGTCTTATCTAATGCTGTCATTCAGATGATCTTCCACGTACACACTTCAGTTAGATAGCAAATAGAATCCGAAAGATTGACTGCTCTGATTGGCTGGGATTGATATCTTTTACTGTCTTGATCAAATCAATGGATTGTGTCTTGGTTTGCTCGCATTGTTTAGTAAACCTTCCGTGCCGACCCCAATTTGACTGCCATTTTAAAAAAAACTTTGGTGATAGATTTCTTAAACGAAAATACCTTATTCTTGAAAAAAATCATGTATATTTGGTAGAAAAAAGGCCCAGATGCATTCAAACGATAGAACTAGAATTGAACCAAAAACATAATCCGTGGGGCTGTTAAGAAAGCCAATCTGTGCAGATTAAGATGCACCAGGAAGTTTGCAAAATTCGAATAAAGCCTATCTCCAAATGATCCATGTTGAAAAATGTTGAAAAACTTAATAATTTCATTCTTTGGAGAGTTTACAGTAACGCCTATGGGAACATCGCTAGGAAATGGAAACGAGGAATGATCAGCTAGTCTATTATCATATTCAAGGACATTAGTCAGTAATGAGGTTACTTTTTTTGCATTTGCCTTCTTTAATAGCTTTAAATATGTGAAAGCACTCTCATGGTGATGGAGATTGAATTTTTGCAGCTTCTTAGAAAACCCATTTCGTGAAAGAACCTTTCTTGCTATTTTCGGAGGATACTTCCACAAAAAAGTGAGTGGAGGAAAATATGGATGCGTGTTCCGCCAATATAATGAGTTTTCGATTGAAAATATGAACATACCACCAGGACGTATGCATCGACAGACTTCTTTGAATAATTTTAGCTTCTGACCATTTTCCAAATAGTAAATTGAGTTGATCATCATCGCTAAATCAACTGAATCTGACGAAAAAGGAATAGGGTCTGTTCCAAGATTTATTTGAACTTCGTAGGTGTTGACTTCTGTTAATTCTGAGTTCAATTTGTTTGCCATATCTAGCTGTCGGGGATTAACATCAATACACCATAATTCAGAGACATCAAATGATTGTACAAGAGTTCGTCCAAAAAACCCTCTTCCACAGGCTAAATCCAAGACAGTATCTATTGGTTCAATTTCAGAAAAATAGCACGATAATACCTTTTTAATTAACCGTTCTGCAATTTTCGCTCTGGCCCTCCAATATTCATTGGTATAGATATGTAGGGGGTCTTGTTGATATTCAAGAATTTCTCGAGAGGGTACGTTGTAGTTTCTTACATTTTCCATTGTAATTTCACCTGGGATCATATGGTTAATCCGCTTTCTGAGACATTTTCCCTGTTGACCAAAAAATAGGCTGGCTCTCACAAAACTTAAGGAATTTTAGATTGAGAGGAGCTTTTTGAACCGTGCTCGATTTCAGTGCACAGATTTATTTTAATGTGGGCAAGAGGATATCCTAGGGTTAATCAAATTCGAAATCTATAACTTCAAGGCATAATTAATCCAGGATACCATATCTCATCTAAAAACCTCATAGCCCCGCTTTAAAAGCTTTCGATCAACATTACTGCACTCTTATAAATAAATGAAAAAGAATAAAAGCATTTCATTAAAAACTCTATAAACAAGAATCGATTTTTATAATCAAATCTAGTTTAAAAAATGAAACTGAATAAAGATTATAATTATATTTGATTTATGCGGATATTTCCAGATTTCTATATTGAAGAGAAGTGCATATTGAGAATTTTATTAATTTCAGAGGCATTCGGGGGTATAGCGACATATTCTGAACAGCTAACACGAGAATTTAATAAAACTCAAGGCATAGAAACTACAACAGTCTGGCTTTTTAACCATCAAAAGGATCAAGGAGAGAATATAAGAAAATTAATACCTCAGGCCAGAACGATTTTGAGTTTACGAAGCCCAAAAAAGTTTAAAGATCCATTAATGCAAGTTATCAGCCAAGATTCAAGCGACATTATTCATTTTCAGCATGATATAAGCATTTTTCCATCACGAGACAATTTTTTGGCGTTATTAAGAGAGATCCGAAGTCAAACAAGGAAAAAAACGGTTATAACCCTTCATTCAGTATATACCGAACCCTCCTTCCTTGAGCTGCTAAGAGACGTTTTATTACTTTCCGATGCATATATAGTCCATCAGGAGAATGCTAAAGATTTTCTTCTTTCTAAGGGGATGGATCCTGAGAAAATATTTGTGATCCCACATGGCTCTACTAGGACAGAATCTAAGCCAAAAAGGATGTGTTTCTTTGAAGGAAAATCGTTTAAAATCGCGATGGTGGGTTTTTTAAAGAAGACTAAAGGATTTGAAGAAGCTCTATCCTCAATAATCACAAAAAAGGATTTAGAAATCGTTATAGCAGGAATGATAAAGGATATCGAATTAGTTCGACATATAACGGAATTAAGAGGGAAAGCAAATGCGACCATGACCATTATCCCTCGCTTTTTAACTGATCAAGAACTGATTGCTTTAATTACAGAAGCGGATTGTATTATACTGCCTTATAATCAAAATTATTTCTCCGCTTCTGGTATTTTACATCTTGCTATTGGCCTGGGAAAAATTGTATTGGTTTCTTCTTCTCCTAAGTTCAAAGAATTAACCGAAAGAATTCCATTTTGTAATGTTAAAAATGGTAATTATCTGAAACACATTGAAGTATTACAGACTTCTCCAGAAATGAAAAACCAATTAAGTCAAAAATTGGCCTTATTCGCTAAGGATACTTCTTGGTCGCTTGTAGCCAGGAAAACCATTCGATTATATCAAAAGGTTTTAAGGATGCCCCGAAACTAACTCGATTGGGGGTTTGGGTAGATACCTTATGCACACTACTTTCACACCTTCTCATGTCATGAACAGCACAACGGCATCTGCCTCATGTGTGCAATGATACCCCGAAGATGCCTCCCAAAGAATCAGGTACGGTCAAATTAACGGCCAGGTGGAGGAAGGAATGGCTGTGGTTTAAAGTTACCTTGTTTCCTGCTTACGCATAGTAAGGTAGCAATGGGCACACATCTGATAATGCCATAGAACTTCCGCTTGTCGTTGTGAGAGAATTTTAGTGAATTGCCATGCGATGTTTATCATTCCGCTAACTGAAGATCTTCTATATTCATAGCGTAATTTAAAACTTCCAAACTCCTCTTTCCAACCTCAGAACAGTAACCATTTCATTTTACATTTATGATTCTATAATTCTTTGTCTCTCTACCTCATAGGCTTTGATACAGTTTTTGTCTTGTCATTCGTTCCCTGCCGGCAATAAAGAGACGTGTGGAGAGCTTTGGTTTACTCAACCAATAGTTTATCCCCAGAAACCAGATGGATATGAGTCTGTTCCTTTCTAGATGCTTCTATTTCTGATGTACATTATCTACCTCACTTGTATCAAGCGAAATCTATAATAAACCTGCCAAATTCCTTAACAAGGAAGCAAACTGGTATTATCAATTATCTTCTTTTGTTTTAACTCAATAATGCCAACGTTTAACCCAATTTTCTGGTATAATTCAATCTTGTTATTGTGTGCATAAAAACAAAAAGTGACTTATGTTTTACAGAGAAGAGGACTGCATCTAGGCGTTTTAGCTCCTCTGGATCTCCTGAAAAATCAAGACGATCGGCTGCCATTTGTATTAATAACGGATCTAAGAGAGTATTTACATACATTTAATTACCAATTTTCTCTAAAATAATGATTGACTGAAAAATTAGTGGGTTTATGATCCAGAAATTTCTGTAACCCTCAGATTATTCCATAGAGCTGGATAAGGAAAAACGGAAAACCAACTTTCATCCTCCCATTAGAGCCTTAATTTTCTATTTTTTATCATAGTTTAAGCGTTCAACTCTTACAAGATCTCTTGAAGGAATATCTATTTATTATCCCAAGAACCAAGGTGATACCTTATCGAAAATCTTAAATAGGTAAATCATACCATTTTGTTTTGAAAACAAGTTTAATTGATTCTTTAAAACCTGTTTTCACACGTTATTTGACGTGTTTAGAATATGATCTAATCACTAATAGCTCCCCCCAAACAAAACCGTTCGGCACGAAATTGAGAAAAATAGTTTACGAGGTGTTAAAACTTATAGTATTTTGTCCCACACTTTTTTAGACTATTATTAGGGATACTAGTGGCTATGAATGGCTTTTTATTAAGATTATTTTCGCTAAATCTTAAATAGGGGAAAATTATCTTGTTTTATTTCAAAGGGAACAGTCATGTTTTCCGTTGCAGAAAATAAACGAAATTTTCCAAGTTTTGATTATTGGGACTTTCAAGTTGAGTTTCGAATAAACGACGGGTTCCATAGTTTTAAATTTCAGAGCATAAATCAAGTCTTTATAGGCGATTATATATCATTAAAAAGCGCAATAGCTCAAAAAACTATGTTACAATGCCTTATAGACATTGGTGTGCAAAACGGAGGCGAATTTCACATTATAGGGAGCGTGTCACTTACATGGGAACCTACAAAAAACGAATGCTACATTGGAAATCTTTGGATTGAACCGGACTTTCGTGGTAATGGACTTGGAACTAAACTCCTCAATGAGATAGGTACCTTTGCCGATGAATTAGGGATTGTTTTGACTCTCCACGCCAAGCCATTTATCAGTCCTGAAAAAAAACCAACCCCTGAAGATATTTTAGAATTGAAAGATTTTTATCGTCGATTTGGATTCAGAGAAGCCTCAAATACAAAAGGAATGCTCATTAACTGTGGAATGAAACGTTTACCAGGTGGTAGGTCCCATTACCGCAATAATTGATCTCTTGGGGAAAATTTCATTCCAAAATCCAATCTTTTGGTAGTAGTAGCTATAACTTCCCTCTCTGCATTCTTCTGTTCGGGTTTCACAGCATCTAGAATAAGAAAAGTTCCAAAATTCTCGAAAAAACGGATTACTTGGAAAAAAACTGGACCGATTGGCTGATATATAACAAATTTGCAGGAAAAATCCCCAAAATTGGGATCTGGGAATAGAAGATCATGTCAGAGCGTTTTGTGTTATGATAAAGAAAGGAAAGAAAGTGAAAATGAAATGTATAACAACATTAGATGATGGAACTGTTTTAGAGAATTATAACAATCACAGCAGCCTATTAGAGTTCGAATTAGGGTCAGGTACGATATTAAGCAGCATCGAGAATGAATTAAGAGAAATGAAAGAAGGGGAAGAAAAGGAATTTTCAATTCCTCCAAAAGCCGCATTTGGATTTCGTAATCCCAACCTAGTTATGAAAATAAACAAAGATCAGGTTCCGATAGTAGAAAACCTACACCAAGGAATGTCAATAATAGTTACTTTCGCAGATGGTTTTGAAATTCCGGGCATTGTTACGGAAACAGCTGATAAAACGTTCACTGTTGACCTAAATCATCCTCTAGCTGGAAAAACATTGCATCTAAAAGTCAGAATTATAAAGATATGGGGCTAGGTTCCCGGATGCACTTAAAGCGAGCATTACAAATAACATAGAAAATCGTAATCGGGAGCCACAGTCCTCTATCGGAAAAGCAGTGAAGAGACAAGAAAGGAAGGCATGATAGTCCTCGGTTTAGTGTATATTGCAGATAAATAGTATGAAGAATATTAGTACCGGGGTCTTCCTTTTCTATGATCTTCGGATCTTATCTGGACTATACCTCGGTGTACAGCACATGAAACACAGTAATAGCGTATCATAGGTATCCGTGGAACCTTAGTTCCTTGTTTTCTTAATTCAGATCGGATAACTGGATCGACTAATGATTTATAAGCTGTTTTCCGTTTGGCTTTATCTCTAGGTACCTGTTGGCCGCATGATGAGCACTGTACCCTTTGAGATGCCCCTTTTTTCCCTTTTGATCGTCCCCTACTTTTTCGTTTTCTTCCCATAAGTAATAGCACTCTGCATTATCAAGAAATCGTCAATCTCGATAGTATTCGTGTGTTAGATGTTCCGTCCCTTTAACACGAAAACGATTATTATCGATCTCAGCTGGTACGTTTCTTTACTAAATGCATAAGCTGTTTATATTTAAATATCTTGGGTCGATCTCGTCTGATTCTCCGGAATTAAGAGCCAGGTCTCATTATTACCACAAAACCACAAAATCAATTTTAAAGACAGATCAATCATTTACAGAGATGAATGTCGGAGCTGGGATTCTTTGGTCAGTTTTGACCTTTTTCATCAAGAAGCAAGACCGGCTTGCTTCCCCGCTCCACCACCCTTGGTTTGTACCCACTTTGAAGCCCTTTCCACCAAGGTATCTAGATTCTTAACATGAAAACGTTTTTTCCAATTTGGATCTTTCTTACTTAAACGGAGACCAAGTTCAGAATATCTTACCATATTAGTTTGTTTCTCTGCTTGAAGCTCCTTCAATGTTTTGAGAAGAAAATCAATTGCCCGATCAGTCTTTTGAACCTCTAAATCCTTATCATCACTTGAAATGAGGTGAGAATTTGGAAATAGATGAAGAACTTTGTTTTTATATTTGGGAGTAACCAATCCTTGACCACTTAATTCAATCAAGCTACTGAGTGATTTCACTTTGTATATAGTTTTCCAATCAGGTTCAATACTAGATATCGTTATGCCTAGTCTACTAGCCAAGATACTTCCATCAGGATTAGATGGAGTATTTTTTAGAGCCTTCTGAAGAAGATTTTGCGAGTACTTGATTCTTTCATTCGATATCGTGGAAGAAACAGAAGGCTCTGATTTTTTAATTGAGATCTTACGTTCAATTCCAGTATCCTCTGATCTACGTAAGAATTTGAGAAGAAACTCCGGGGTTAATTCCATCGTTTCATCCGCGCACTGCCGCAGGTCTGTTGAAGTCGTGTTTTTTGGTCCGTGAACTAGACGAACAATGACTCCAGCATGTTTGGCTATGTCTACTGAAGGAAGAAAATCACGATCCCCAGCCACTAAAACAATAAGACTAACCTGCTGGGTTGTTGCTAAATGTACCATTTGCACGGCGAGCTGGACATCCACCCTTTTTTGCTCTTGGGTTACTATCTGCTGCTGACAATGCGGACACGGTGTTTTCCGTTCAACTAGATCACCGAGGATTACTTCAAACCTTGGAGTAAACTGCAAACCATAATGGAAGCTTTGCTGCTTGTCGTTTTTGCCATCAAAGTAGTAGCTTCGAAGACGATATGCAGGTTGACAAATCGCGTCGCTTAACTTGGTCAAATCGACATTATGGACCCCTAGCTCTTGTCGTATCTTGTTCCAGTAACCACCATCAAAAAGAACGGCAGCGGTAGGAGGAAAAACGGGATTTATTTTATCGGACATTATGTTATTCATGTTTTAATCCCTCTCGCTAAAGTAATGCCTATAATCCCTTGAATGAAGGGTCTTACTGAGAAGAATTGAAAACTAAAGATAGTTTCAATTTCTTTTCAAACGAACGCCTTGGCATTCTCGCGATTATAGGGCATATAAAGGTATGATCTTTCTTCTTTAAAAGATTTTGAACCATCCGCTTTCATCAATGGGTTCAGCTTTTCTTGGAGTTTTCATCTGGTATCATTCTGGATATATATTTTGACTCGTCATCATAATGTTTTTAGAGCTTTTTTCGCCTAAGTTCCTTGGATTCTACTTCTTACCATTGGTTAGTTTTCTAAGGATAATAAGGTTTATTAGATGACTTGATATCATTAATCATGATGAAAAAACAGCTTTTTCAAAAAAAATCGTCAAAATGGAGCCAATATAATCATACGGTTCAAACTGAAATAAAACTTGATATTAAAGAAGATATGCCCCAAGTAAATATACAGATTATTGTCATTCCTGATACAGGACTTGTGCGTATTATTACTGCCGCCACAATAACAACAGGTTCGTGTTGGACTTTTCAGACACGATTTTGCCCTTCGCTAGGGATCGGTATGATAACTTGTGTCTTGGATTACAAAAAGTTTACTGGAATATCCATTTCCTGCAGTCCAGATTAACTATCATAATGCTCTTCAGGCTTTGTTCTCAGAAAAGATTGAAGGAAGAGAACTATGGAAGCATCAGAAAAAAGAAAAACAAAAACTGAAAATGTAGAATTCGGAGATATAGTAGAAATCGAATATGTTGGAACATTACGCGATGAATCTATCGTTGCCCAAGCTCAAGAAGATGACCCGTTAAGGTTTAAAGTAGGAGCCGAGGAGGTAATAAAAGGCCTTGATATGGCCGTTATTGGGATGGAAATTGGGCAAGAAAAAGAAGTCGAGATACAACCTCAAGACGCGTACGGAGGATATAATCCAAAGAAAGTAAAAAGGATCTCAAAAGGATCAAAGGAAAAGGACTTAGTAGAAGGCGCTGTTATTGATGTGAAACTGAAAGATGGACGAAAACTGCTCGCTACAGTTATAGAAGTAGCAAGCAGCCATGTTTTACTTGATTTCAACCATCCACTTGCTGGAAAAACCTTGTTTTTTACCGTTAGACTTTTGGATATTAAATAAGGAAGCGCCTGTTTTTTTCATTTGATGATTAGTTTATTAGATGAGTCTTAACCCAATGAGGACGGCCTGTTTTGAGGAAAGAAGGAAAAAAGATTGTAGTAATAACCCGAGTCTAGTACCGCCATCTGTCATCTCTTTGAACACGCGAGTTCCTATAAGAGGTATCAAAATAATCGCTTTTGTAACTAGTACGTTGTCTGCGTGGATCCTCGTGCTGTTCATCGGAGCGATTATTATCCAAGTTGAGGTCGTCGAACTCCACATCGTCAACTTCACTTATTTTTCCCGATCGACCCCTTGTTAAACGAAGTCGGTTCTTAAAAATATTTACAAATCCATGCTCCAGTTTATACGTACGGTCTACCTCAGTTGCATCAATGTCATCTTGCCAGAGGGTTAAAATAATTCGGGCGGTATCATCAGCTACTTGAAAATCACAAACATGCTGGGTTTCGCCAGAGTACCGTTTATAAATATCTCTCACTTCGCCTTTTTCAATTACTTTAAACGTAACCGTGACGTTTTCTTCCAATGGATTTAAATCTTCAATTTTTTGGATTTTTTCTTCAGAATTCATTTCTATGGGTGTTGATATATTCATTGTTTCTCACATTTCTCGATGGAGTAGCCAAAAAGACCAATTTCGAAAAAATAACCATTTTATGGTGGCTAATCCTTACGATTCTAGTTGAAAGAGAGCTGTTGTGATCCACAAAACTAGATTTTTTTCATCTATGGTCTGTTCTTCCTTTCAAAGACCCCAGGTTTCACTCTTTCTTAAAAGTCTTATGATGAATTGAACTCTCTCTAAAAAATTTGACTTTTAAAGGCATTATCTTATCAAAAACCCGAAAAATCCTCAACTGTCTGGGTCAATAATGCTTTTTATTTAAACTCTTTTTTCGGATCATATGCTTGGAACTATTCGTCAAATCATTCTCTACACAGCTAATATGCAAAAACAAGTTGAATTCTATCGAGACATCCTCGGCTTGAAAATAACCTATCCTGATATTAGGGATTACAGCAAGGAGTTTTGGGTAACCTTCTCCACTGGTGAAGCAACACTTGCTCTTCATACGGGAGGTAAGGGAGAAATTGGGACCGATAGTCCTCGATTCACATTTGAGGTACAAGACATTCAGGAAGCATTTTCGTATTTCAAGGATAAAGGGATTTTAGATAGCGAAATCAGGGAACCAGTACCTAATACATTTGTTTTTGACATCAAGGATCCAGAAGGAAACAAGATTTCTATTGAGCAATTTGGATACTCGTAAGTTACAATCATAGAAGAATAAACGCCCATTTCAAGGGATATCCCTCATTCAATCAAAACGCTGTTTTTTCTGCCCGTAAGTAGATGCCTACATCTACAATGTTCAAGAGCCATCGTGAATTTCCGTTTACACGATAAGAAGCCAATCCTAGGGGGATTTGTCTGTCGGACAACACAATAATAGGTGCTTCTTCATCTCCCCGCTCTTGAATAGCAAGCTCTTCAAGTTGTCGTAGCGTTTGTGGGGATAGCTGCTCCAGGTTTTTTCCATAGATGAATTGTTGGGTCTCTTTAGGCTGCAAAATCAATTTTCGGGTTGGTGGCCCAGCAACCGCAAACAAAAAGCTGAGGGATTCGATTCCGAGGTGAAATTGGTTTCGGATAAAGAATCCTAGCTTCGTTTTCGCATATTCTAATTGCCCATTTTGCTGTGTCAGAGACGAAGTAAGTAAATTCAGTAGTTTCAGGTCTGATTGGGGAACTAAATACACCTCGCTCCGTTCTCCTTCCTGTTTAACTAATAGATACCTGCCAAGAAGACGGGTCATGATATCAGCAGCCCAGATAGCATTCACCTTCTGGATGACTGCTTCTACTTCTTTGGAATCAAGAGATATCCAGGCCTTCATCTAGCTACCTTCCTCATCATAGCAATGAAAAAACCATCAACTCCAAGATCAGGAAAAATTCGGCGTGTGTTTTCAAGTAAGGGAGCCGAGAATGGTTCATACCAATGGGTCTCAGTTCCTGGTCGGCCAACCTGGAATGGGATAGGAAGAAGTTCCACCTCTTCAGGCTTGCGTTGAGAGATGAATTCATCTATCAGTACTTCTCCTTCCTCTGGTTCCAGACTGCAAGTTGAATAAACTAGTGTTCCGCCTTCTTGTAGCTGCTGCCAGGCATTCTCGAGAAGCTGGCTCTGGATGGAAGCCAATCTGGAAATATCACCGAGTATTCGTGGAGCTAAACGTTTGTCTTTTGCAAATTTTAATCCTGTACCAGAACAAGGAGCGTCTAAAAGAACTCCTGAGACTGAAATGCGGAGTTGAGCGAATTTTGTCGAGTCTAAATTGATCACGAAGGTATTATGAACTCCCATTCGTGCAAGGGTAGCTTTTAATGCTGATAATCGCTTTTTTGATTTTTCCAGGGCCAAGATTGTACCTCGATTTTTCATTTCCATAGCTAGTAAACTAGTTTTTATTCCAGGAGCCGCTGCCAGATCTGCGATGGTTGTATCCTTATGGAGAGGCAACACACGGGGTGGAATTAAGGAGGATAGTGCCTGAATAGAAAACCATCCGCCGAGGTACTCAGGAGTAGCAACAAGGTTGAAAGGTTCGTATTGAACCCGTAATGCAGTATATTCAGGGAGGGTTGAGAATTTGAATCCCTGTCTTTCAAGGCGTCTTTGAAGGTCATGTAAATTGATTATTAATGTGTTAGGAGTGATTATACGTGGATCTTCACGTCTTAGCTGATAAATGAGTTCTTGAACTCCCTCTTTACCATAAAAAAACTCCCACCGTTTAATAAACTCATGTGCGATCGTTTTTTGGACCTCCTGATGATGGCCGACGCTGGATGTTTCGTTAGAACTCTTGGGCATGTTGTTCAACGTTTTCTCGTATCATAAGCACCACGACAGCGTACAATTTCTAGGGCTGATATTCGCTGATTTCCTCGATGTTAACGATCCTAGCATAAATCCCACTCTCTAAATATACAATCTGATCGAGCAATTCGTATTTTTCTTGGAGAGTCTCTCCCTTCAGTACGTCCTCCCAAATTGAGGCGGCCACAATTTCACCAAACACGACAAAACCACTACCAACTTCTTTAGTACTGCGAAGACGGCATTCTAAATGGGCCTTGCATTCGTTTATGAGGGGGGCATCAATTTTCGAGGCATCATGAAGTGTGAATCCTAGCTTTTTGATTCTTTCAATTCCAAACCATTTAATGCAGGAATAAACGTGTGAAGTCAAGGAGGAGTCAACGATATTTACTCCAAAACAATTAGTTTCTAGGATGTTATTTTCTGTCGTTTGTCCCATAGACCCAGAAAACATCAACACAGGAGGATCAAACGCCACCATCTGGAGCCAGCTTTTGGGAGCGATATTTGGGATTTTTCTTGAGTCATAAGTGGAAATCAGGACGATGGGACCAGGAATTAGACTTGGTTGCCATTTTCTTTTATCAATCGAGTAATTAACTTTCCTCATTAGCAGCGGCCCTTCCTAAGGATACAGTATGCCCGAATATTTAAGTCGTTTAGATCGACTATGAAAATCCTGCTCCCTTGAATGCCAAATCCATTCATATTTACTACTAGGTAATCCATTAATCTTTCCCTGCTGTAATGTCCTATCTGTACTTGGCGGGCTAGATGATTCCTATGATCGTTACAGTCTTTAAAGGAATAAGGTAACAAGAGTTACGATCCGAAATCATCTTGTAGTCCTTCTCAAAGATTATCGTCTTGATTAACGGTCAAGAGTAACTCTAGATAAGAGCGCCGCTCTTCCGTTCCATCCCACTTGGGAAAAATGGCGTTTGCCACTTGTCGAATCCTCCGTTTGCCTAGATCCAAATCCTCTAAAAGATCTGTCTCAAGTAACTCGATCTCTAAAAAATCCCCGAGACCTTCAACTCGGTCCAAGGATACTTGAACGCCTTCAGATAAAACCCAGTTAATCCGATGTTTCTTGACTCTCATTACTTCTTGGAAACCAAGCAGGGTCAATAAAATATGGGCTGTCTCCGCGTCTGAGACACGAAGGGTAATTTCCTCCCTAATTTTCATTTCGTTTCCTTTTTTTGGGCCCTTATAGGTTAGTTCGATTTCTTGTGTTTCATTCTCTTGAATCTGCCGAATCCGTAGAGCCTCATCGGTCTGATGGAAGTTCACGATGGGACTTTGGAAGTAAGTGTCAATCTGGTGCATCCTGTCTTTAGGTGTGCCAAACTTGGCAAATATTTGAGATTTTATCCTGCCAATATCAGAATTTTCCCCAACTAATGGGATTTTTATCTCTATTTCCGTTATTATCACCATACCTTCCTTGTCTAAGGCCCAATTTCTGAATTTCGGGAGGATTTTGGTTGGGAAAGGATAAATTGAATAAATTTCGGATACCTACGAAAAACGTAAGATACAAAAACACTCTGATCCACGCTCTTATACAATCAAGAACAGAAATCCTTTGGCATTTAAAATTCAGATCTGTTGGTAGATGTCTAATGACCCAAACAATTGAGGAATCAGATGTAGATTATTGTCGAAAAAAAATTGTCCAATTAGAGGAGGAACTTGCCAAATTAAAGGAAATGGCCTGTGACGAAGACTTTTTTCGTCTTCGGAGTATGGAAACGCTTGCAAGAAGAAAGGCGCAGTTTCTAAGAACTAAACAGTTAGAATTTAATACAGTTGCCTTGTGGGGATTGTATGACAATGTAGATCAGCGCCAATTTAAATCAATGACTCTTCCAGTCTTTAGCAGTTCAACGGGTGCGCCTTATGATTCTTTGATTGACGGTGCCCTTTTGTTAAGCTACCAAACCATCAATGATCCAAACAAGATTTATTCTCGAATCGATAACACAACGATAGATCACTTAGCGATGAAAATCGCTGCACTTGAAGGACAAAATCTGGTAGAAGAGACTCAAGCATTATGCACTGCATCTGGAATGGCTGCTGTTTTCTTGGGTACCATGCCGTTCTTGAGGCCAGGAGATCAAATTCTTTCATCTAACCGAGTGTATGGGGGAACAGAGCAATTATTTAATGTAACTTACAAAAGAATGGGCTGGAATGTGAAATGGGTACATAAACCTTGGTCCCTAGACGCATGGTCGGACGCAATCACGCCACATACAAAACTCCTATACGTCGAAACACCCTCGAATCCCACAGTATTCATCGCTGATTTACCAAAGTTAGCCAATCTAGCCCACGATCATAACTTGCCTCTGATTGTCGATTCGAGCATTGCTTCACCAGCCCTACTTCGACCGTTCGAACATGGGGCAGATGTGATAATTCATTCGATTTCAAA
The DNA here is from genome assembly GCA_048882505.1 of Candidatus Thorarchaeota archaeon. Classification (GTDB taxonomy): domain Archaea; phylum Asgardarchaeota; class Heimdallarchaeia; order Hodarchaeales; family Hodarchaeaceae; genus Hodarchaeum. The sequence continues at coordinate 82,337 of JBHLRO010000002.1, read as the reverse complement.
GGTAATGGGAAGTAGCGGTCGTGCCATTGGAGGAGCCATCGTGGGAAAGAAGCATATAGAAACCAATGTCCCGGATTTGGTTGAGGATTTTGTTATAAAAGTCAAAGGAGGTCATTTTCGAAACCTAGGTCCCTGTCTTCATCCACCTTCAGCCTCCGCCATCTGGGATGACTTGGCTACCTTACAGATGAAAATGAAGGTCATGTCTGATTCGGGCCTGAATATCGCCGAATTTTTGAGTCATCATCCAAGTATAGAAAATGTGAATTACCCAGGATTGCCATCCCATCCTCAGCATGAGCTTGCGAAAAAACTGTTACGTTTTGAAGATGGAACTAGCGGTTTTAGTCATTTAATGTCCTTTAATGTCCGTGGAGGATTCAAAGCAGCCAAGAAGTTTGCAAGACTCTTCGATTTCGGAGTACAAGTAACTGACTTAGGGAGGAATTATACAACCTGGGTACATCCAGCATCAACAACTCATGGACAAATGACACTGGAAATGCGACAAAATTCTGGTGTTCCGGAAAATTTAATTAGATATTCGGTAGGCCTTGAAGGAACAAGGGATGCTATTGATGCGTTAAAGAATGCTTTAGACTCTCTTTAATTATTCCATGTATAGGATAAATTTCCTAGTGATTTTACAATATATCTTAATCCAAAACAACTTTTGCGTTTATTCCTTTGTTTACCTGTTTAAATCAAGGTTATAAGTCCTGTTTCCTTGATTTAAAGTTCTTTCTACCTCGTACTGATAATATAATGGAGAAATTACCTATATTTTCATCCTATGATCGATTTAACAGTGGTAGAATCTGATGGGCTTCTCCCTTGTCAACGTTTTTAAACGGCGTCATGTAATATAACTCCTGAGAAAACCCTTTTAGGATATCTTTGCGTTTTTGGAGATTCGGTATGTCCCCCTCATTCCGCAGGAAAAAGAAGAAAGAAAAACAGAAGGATTTGCCTCCTCCTCCTAATTTGTCAAATCAAGATGTAGAGCAGACTCCAAGCATATATAAGGGGCCTCCTAGGGTAGATTCACAAGCCCTTTCACCTCGAACCTCATCTGGTACTCAAGGGCCACCTCGAATGGAATTTAGGACCAAAAAACCAGTGGAAGGCACTCCTCTCCGTCCGATAACTTCAGATGACTCCGGTGAAAACCACGGTTTGGCACCTCCTCCTTTATTTTCGAAAGATATTTCCTCTCGTCCTCCATTTCCAGAATTACCAGGATCAGATCGAAGATTGATTGATGAAGAGGCATATTCCTTCTCTGATGATCCGGCCACGGATATTCTTGAGGAAATGCGTCGATCTGGATTTGGGAAGGATGTCCTTCATTCCACTCCTGACGAAAAGGCCCCACCACCTCCATCTCAAGAGATAGATCGTGAACGCTATTCCACGGCCAAGAAAGCTTATCTTGAAGCAGGCGAGAAACACCTTGGTATGCAATTCATTGACAATGCAGCATTGAATTATTCGTGTGCTGTGATTTGTACCCTATTAGGGGAGAACAAATATGAAGCTTCTGCCTTAATGCGACAGCTTTCGACGGAAAAGCCCGAAATCGTGCATAACCTATATTTTCAAGGCGTAAAACTGTTACTGAAGGCCAATTTACTCGAAGATGCCACATTTCTCGCAAAAGCGAAAGGGTGGCTCTTACGTGATGAGGATCGGCTGTTTCCAGAAGATAAAGACTTAATCTACCGTGCTCTACGTCACGTTCGTCAAAAAGTCCCGAGAGGCCCGAGGCATCGATAGAGAGAAAGAATTAAGCCAAAATTGAACTGGGTCGTCCGAATAAGGACTTAATCTGATAAACTTCCATTGTAATTTGTTTTCCTTCTTGGATGGCATCTGCTAACCAGTAGATACCTTTATGAATGCCCTCTCCAGTCCTTGCAGATGTTTTAAAGATATTTAGGACGCGAGACATCTTCTTATTGATTCCCATGAAATTCGCCAGATCCTCCTCTGTAACTGAGTCTACTAGATCAACCTTATTTGCGAAGATGGCTAAAGGGACATTCTGTAAATGATTCATCTTCAGCATACGCCACAGATTATTACGGGCCTCAGGATATCGGGCTGGGTCGCTTACATCTATGACATAAATCAATCCAGCGCTGTTCTTCGTATACATCTCCCATAGCGCTCTTCTGAACTGTAGCTGCCCCCCTAAGTCCCATGCTGAAAACGTAACATCTCCAATCTGGATAGTTTCGGCATTCATACCAATAGTGGGAGTTGTGTCGGGAATCCAACGTCCTGTCTTAAGACGTTGAAGCATGGTTGTCTTACCAGCTCGATCTAAACCTAATACACTGATTTTCGCATTCTTTTTGGACATGAGTGGGGCACCACTGTCTAGTACACTGATCTTTGTATTTTTCTGTTCATTATATATTCCATCTGGATACCTCCAATTTAAAAGATTAACTGTAACTGGTTGTAATACCGTCATTCGTCTTGTGGGTGCTAAAACGTATGCCTCCTTCAGGAATCATTTGGTCAGAAACATATACGAGATACAAGCTCGGAGATGAACATCCTATGCATCCTAGAAGGCTTGTTATCCCCTTTAGACTGTTTGAAAGTCTAAACTTCTTTAAAATCCATAGTATAAAGCAATTTGAACCTCAACCTGCGCCTGAAGCTGATATACTACGATTTCATACCCCTGGTTATGTTCAAGCAGTCAAAGACAGTGCTCAGACCAGCGGGAATCATCTTCGTTATGGACTGGGAACTGGCGATTGTCCGGTTTTTCCAGAAATGCACGAGATTTCTCGGATCATTGTAGGCGGTGCCTTAGAAGGGGTTAAACGTATCCAAAATGGGGATGTGAAGATTGCTTTCAGTCTTCTAGGAGGACTTCATCACGCATTCGCTCAGCGAGCCGCAGGATTCTGTTATTATAACGATGTCGTTATTATCATCAAATATCTTAAGGAAAAGTTCAATTTGGAACGGATCTTATATATCGATACTGATGTTCACGCGGGTGACGGCGTATTGGATGCGTTTTACGAAGACCAGGGAGTTTTGGGGATTTCTATTCATGAATCTCCCCAATTTATTTTTCCTGCAACCGGGTTTTCCAACGAGATTGGCGAAGGAATTGGCCGCGGTTACACCATTAACGTACCGATATTCCCAGCAACCTGGGACGATCTTTACATCAAGATGTTCGAAAAAGTAGTCCCCTGCCTATCTAATGAATTCGACCCTGAGTTTGTGATCTGGCAATGTGGCGCCGATGGCCATTATCGAGATTATTTAGGTCATCTGAACTTAACTACCAAGACGTATCAGCATTTGGGGCAACGAATTGCTGAATTAAGTCAACAATCGCGCGCCGAAGGAAAATTATTGATGTTGGGAGGGGGAGGGTATAATCCCGATTCAGTTGCCCGTGTATGGTTAACCACTTTAGCAGCAGTGCTAGGAAAGGAGCTACCCACGGAAACCCCTGAAGATTGGCGCCAATTTTGTGAAAATACATACAACATTAAAGGCAGTACATTGATCCATGACCCTCCAGTTGGACCTCAAGATGTGGATCGGCCCGCACTAGTGGAAGAAGCAAATACCCAATATCTCCAAGTACTTCGGGAAGAATTGCAAGGAACTGGGATTTGGGAAAACTGTGTGGACCTTCTGATTTCTCATCCCGAATGAGTTGGATATCATATACAGGCAGGCCCATTATAATTATATCGATTTTAAACGAAATTATTTTATTATAATTAATTTAGACTGGACTATAAATTTATAGACTGGACTATATATAGTTTATTTAAGGACCCCGGGCCAAGAACTAGGGTGGTTTTATCTGAAGTTGGATATGTTCTATTGCTCTAACTTCAAAATCACCATAGTGGTCTATATGACTCTTTTAATAACTGGGGCTACGGGTTTAGTTGGTCAAGCTTTGGTACGGAATCTTCTTGCCCGGACTCCTTACGCCCGCGAGCCACAAAAAATCCGATTGTTAGTTCGAAAACGAAGAAGAAATCCGTATCGTGAACAGTTTTTGAGTTGGTGTAGTCAACAGGGAGTAGAAATCTTCTACGGGGACCTGAAAAAGACCATGTCGATAATTGGCTTTACTTCAGTAGTCGATCCAGAAGACTCTATCTTGATACACAGTGGGGCGATTTTTAATCTTTGGGAACCGTATGAAGAGTTATATGCAGTAAACGTTCAAGGCACCCAAAAGATTCTGCAAGCTTTCGAATATCATGGGCTGCGCAAAATGATCTATGTGTCGTCAGTCGCAGTTTATGGTAGTTACAATGGTCAAAATGGGAAAGCAGTCACGGAAGAGTTTCCTGTAAATCCATCGGAGATACTCGGGTATGAGCGAACGAAAGCTTTTGGCGAATCACTAGTTAGAGATTATCTACAAGATCACCCCGATCGCCTCATCACTATTCTAAGACCTGCAGGCATAATCGGTGGCCCTGGATACACCCTAGACATGTTTAGTAGAATGTTATGTGCCCCGTACACGCCACTACCTCGTGGAGGTCTTGATAAAATCAGTTTGGTCGATGTGAATGACGTGGCCCGAGCTATCATGTTTTTCACAGATTATGCGCGGGGAAATGGGGAAGCTTACAACTTGGTTGGGACAGTAACATCTATTCGCGACTTTGTGACGAGTCTGGGTCAAGCACTACAGAAAAACGACTTAAAGGTATTTTCAATCCCCCTCACTCTTTTTCGAGCGGGAAACCTTATCGCCAAGCTCGTACGAAAGTTCAAACGTCCACAAGAAAGATCCATATTGATACCGGAATTATTCCAAAATTTGGGGAAGGATATTTTGATCGATGGCGGAAAAATAACGAAACTTGGCTTTCAATATCAGGTTCCAATGACCGAGTCGCTTGCAAGGTATGGCCAATTTGTTATTGAAAATCCCTGGTATATCGAGAAAAAAATGGGACTCGCACTATAATCATTCCTTTCATATAGATATCTCCCATATTTAAATCTTTCAACGGATAAAGGCATTTGTTCTATCCTAGCAAAGTCTTCACTAGAAAAGTTCTGACACGACTCCTGATCGCGTTTCTTGGCCCCATATGTGATATAAGTCTTGAAACTGAACGATTACGATTTGGTTACCTCATTATTTTTTAAATCAAGCATGTTACAATATTCACAGGTTGAACGAGTAAAACCAGGGCTCATACGTTGCATCCTAAGGATGGAGGGGCCCCTAATTAACAACCTTCAAATGTACTGAATTGGATTAATGCAATTTGAGCGCAGATTAAGAGAAAGAGTCTTTTTTTTACGTAAGATGTGAGTGAAATGCCAAGAGAAGTTGTCCTATACATTGCGACAAGTTTAGATGGTTACGTTGCTAACATACAAAGTAAGGTTGATTGGTTACCACCCGGAGATGAAGGATACGGTTTTACGGGATTTTTTTCGAATGTTAGCACCGTCCTGATGGGACGCAAAACTTACGACCAAATTTTAAGTAGAAATGCAAGATTTCCCTACCAAGGCAAAAAGTGTTATGTCTTTTCTCGAACCAAAGATGGTCAAGATGATAACGTTGTGTTCGTCAATACACCGATCAATGAATTTGTACCTCAATTAAAGCAGGAAGACGGAAAGAATATATGGCTAGTAGGAGGAGGAGCACTTATAGAGGCTTTTATCAAGCAGAACCTGATTGATCGATACAGAATCTATATTGTCCCGCATCTTTTAGGGAAGGGAATCCCCTTATTCGTTCCTCAAGACATTGAAGTTCCATTAAAACTTATGAAAATCGTTGATTATCCTACAGGAGTAGTTGAGCTTCAGTACGTCCGAAAAACCTAAGAATCTCAGAACTGAAGGAAAATTTGATTGGAATCTCTTTGGATATACATATAATCATTGAGATTAGCCTTAAAATAGCAAGGACTTATGAAAGAAAGAGAAGAGCACCGTTCCAAAGAGTAATCCGGCTTCTGTTCACTCCTTTTGGGTTACCCCACGGGAGTTTCTGACATCACCCTACGCGCTTTTTATCAGGGTCTCAAAGGCCCCAATTTTGCTTGCATTCACTGAGGATGCTCGTTTCATCGGTCCCCTATTCGTCCTCAGGAGATTAACTCACCTCATGTCACCATGGGTTTCACTCCATCATTGCCGTATGAACAGGGACGTGTCGTTTCTGTAGCAGCGCCCAACCTCTCGGTTGACAGCAATAAGGCCTCATGGAGGTTCTTACCAACTGTTCAGCAGAGATGAATGGCCGGAATTTCCTCAGGTCGTCCAAACGACCCGGAAGTCAGACTTCTGCTCCGGTGCTCTGAGAAACATTGACTATTTTCCCTTTTGAACTTTTCGAGTTATACGCAATATTATCGTCTTTGCATACAAATCTTTCTAAACCCACCCTGAATTAAACGACATGAGAGTCGCCGTACTGTACGGCGCAAAAACAAGATTTTACACTGAATATGATCACAGTGGAGTTCCACACAAACTTACAAAATGTTGTATTAAAATGAGAATCGTTGTCTTAGACTCAGATAAATGTAAACCAAAGCGATGTGTCCAGGAATGTATGACGATATGTCCAGTTGTTCGATCTGGGACGCAAATGATTGAATTTGAGATTCGTGGCGTAACCCAACCAATCATTCATGAGCAGTTTTGCACGGGATGTGGGCTTTGTACAACGAGAAAGGGCTGTCGTTTTCTTGCACTTTCGGTCGTGAATACGCCTGAACGTCTAGATAAGGAGATGACCCATCGTTTTGGGAGAAGCGGTTTCTCACTTTTCCGACTTCCTATGATCAAACCTGGAAAGGTCAACGGTTTGGTGGGCCAAAACGGAACGGGTAAAAGTACGGCTATAAAAATTATATCAGGAGACATTATTCCGAATTTTGGGATGGTCGAGGAGGAACCTACTTGGGATAAAGTACGAGATTATTATAAGGGGACAGAGTTGCAGAATCATTTTCAAAACATGGTTGAAGGCAAGACCGGATGCATCCGTAAACCCCAATACATTGAAACGATACCCAAACATGTGAAAGGTACGGTTCGTGAAATTTTGACACGTTTCAATGAGCGTGATGTATTGGCCGATCTTAAAGAGTCCCTAGGACTTCAAAAAATCTGGGAGCGTGATGTGAGTGTGCTTTCTGGCGGAGAATTGCAGAAACTCGCAATTGCTGTGACCATGGCTAGAGAGGGAGATATGTACCTGTTCGATGAACCAACTTCATTCTTAGATATTCATGAACGTCTTAGAGTGGCAAGGGTAATCCGAGGATTATTAGACGTGAATAAGACAGTGGTCGTGGTAGAGCACGATTTAGCCGTCTTGGACTACTTGTCTGACTATGTTACCACTTTCTATGGAACTCCTGCGTCATATGGAATTGTATCGCAACCTTACACGGAAAAGGAGGGAATTAATGTCTTTTTGGATGGATTCATACCCTCAGAGAATATGAGATTTCGGGAATATTCGATAAAGATCAAAAAATCATCGGTAAGAGAGAAACAAATTGTCTCCAAAGCCTTGTTAACATATCAGGATTTATCAAAGAAATATGACCAAAGTGGGTTTTCACTTGATGTACGAGGTGGGACGATCCATCAAAACGAAATTATTGGTATACTGGGGCCAAATGGAATCGGAAAAACGACCTTCATTAAAATACTGGCTGGATTAGAATCCCCAAGCTCGGGAACCGTTGATCGAGTCACCTTAACCAGAAAAGGCCAGGAAGTAAAGGAGGAAGAAGAAGAAAATCAGAACACAAAACTTCGTGTTGCTTATAAACCTCAATACGTGGCCAGTACTCTTGATACAGAACTAACTGTTGAAGAGTTTCTAGCTCAATATAGTGGCGGCATAGTTACAACCTCCCAATTTCGAAGTGAGATTCTTCAGCCATTTAATTTACCAAATATACTTGAGCAACCCATTGTACAGCTGAGTGGTGGGGAAATGCAGAAAGTGGCGATTGTAGCGACATTAGGAACCGATGCGGATCTATACCTCTTTGATGAACCTTCAGCATTTCTGTCAATAGAAGACAGGCTAACAACCGCCAAATTGATACGCAGGGTAATTCAAAACCGAAATGCGGCTGCGTTCATCGTGGAACATGATATAATCTTTCAGGACTATGCCAGTGATCGCATTATCGTGTTTTTGGGGACTCCTGGCGAGTATGGGCGAGCGTACCCCCCCTCAGCCGTAAGGTCAGGCATGAATCGATTTTTGGGAAATATCAAAATAACATTTCGTCGTGACTTAAAAACAGGACGTCCCCGGGTCAATAAGCTTGATTCCAAACTAGACCGACAACAAAAGACCCAGGGTGAATATTATTATGAACAATAAGGGCTCATGTTCAATCACTATTTTTCATGCCAACCAATGCGATCCAAAAAAATGTACAGGAACCAAGCTTTGGCATTTCTATAGGCAAGGACGATTCCAGAACATCAAAACATTGAATTTAGTACGGCGTTTTCCTCATATTCCACGTTTTTCCATAATCCTCAACCCGATGGCGCCCAATTTTCTGACATCTCAAGATGTAGACATTTTTGAACGGTCAGGGTTAACTGTGCTAGATTGCTCCTGGAAACAAGCAGAGGAAATCTTTGAAAAACACTATACGAATTCACGAAAACTTCCGTTATTAATAGCGGCCAATCCTGTCAATTACGGTAGACCCGAGAAGCTATCTAGTGCTGAGGCACTTGCCGCGGCTTTATACTTGTTTGGTTCAATAGGTATGGCAACTGACCTGTTATCTGTGTTTAAATGGGGAAACCAATTCTGGATTATGAATGCTGAATTATTGAAAGATTACGTCCAATGTCATAATGCCGAAGATTTCCGCACCGTGGCACAAAGCTATTTTGGTGACTAGGAGCTTTGGGGCCGCTTTTTACCTAAATCGTAAGGGAATTTTGGGACAAAATGTTAAGTAACCCCAAAGAAGTCGCCTCACTAGCCTTGGCTTTCAATATAAGCGGGCAGACTGTAATAACCTGGGGCTCCACCATATGACAAGTGTAGACAAACCGACGAAGATTACCTTACTAGGCGTTAGACAATCTAAGCCAGGGAACCAATTCCTTTTCCTCGGAGAAACCGATAGTTGCAGTGAATGTAGACTTCGTGGAGCATGTTTGAAACTTGAAGAGGGAAGGATCTTTGAAGTGGCTAGTGTCAAAGAGACTGTCCATTCATGCGCGGTTTTTGAGGAAGGGGTTCAAACGGTAGAAATCTTTGAACCCTCCTATCATGTAACTACAGGGGTAAAGTTAGCAGTTGAAGGGGCCACTTTTGCTTTCACACCACGGGTATGTGATCTCATCGAATGTCCCCACTACCAACACCATTGTAAACCATCCTATCTCTCCGAGGGCGAGAAGCTTCAGATTGTTTCGATCTCTAAGGATCCCGTTGAATGTGCGCAGGGGTATCAATTGAAACTGGTAACAGCGGATCGTATCTCAGATTAAGTCACAAGAAGAGATTATCTAATTAGAGCAGGGACAAAATAATGACAATTTCAGAAAACGATTGGATAAAGATTAACTATACTGGTCGTCTAAAGGAAGATTCAAAAGTATTTGATACAACATTGGAGGAAGTTGCCCGAGCAGAAGGCATTTTCGATGACAAACGGACATATAATCCAATGATTTGCAGAGCTGGAGATGAGAAATTTCTTATCCCTGGGCTTGCTAAAGCTCTTGTCGGTTTGGATCTGAATTCTCCCCAATCTATCGAGGTACCAATGGCGGAGGGATATGGGGAGCGCGATACAAGTAAGATTGAGATGGTTCCTACAAGACGTCTTCGTAAAGCCAATATTACTCCCCAGGTTGGCAGACACGTTCAGCTGGCAGGGCGTAGTGGAACCATAATTTGGGTCGGAGGAGGGCGGTCTCGTATCGATTTTAACCATCCACTGGCCGGTAAAAATCTGATCTTTGAAGTCACAGTAATAGAGCAATTAGAAGACGAAACGGCCATCCAAAAAGAAATCATTGGAAGGCGGCTTGCTGGAATTAACATTGATGATATTACAATTGAGACTGCCGAGGATCCCCGGAACATTACCATTACTCTTCCAAGTTATGTCATCTTTATGGAAGGTTTAGGAATTGCCAAGTATTCCCTTGCTACAGAACTTCGTGATTACCTCGATTTTAAACAGGTTAGGTTTAGTGAGCTTTTTGACTATCAAGAAAAAGTAGAATCTGAGGAAACACCCGAGACATCAGAATCAAATGAGGATATTGGTGGAGAGGCCACCGAAGAATTAGAGGAATCCTAGGTTGCGGTCTCCTCAGATCGACCAGCATACGGTAAAACCTGGTTTAAAGAAGCAAGCCTACATAATTTCCTCCCATTTTGAGATCTATGTAGGCTTTTTTTAGCTATCGACCTTTATTTTGGGGACATATTTCTTTGTCCACTTGAACTTTCTAGGATCACGTGCAAAATCCAACAATGAACGACGACATTTACGGCTGCAGAATCTAGCTACCTGGCCATTCCTACGAACAAAGGAGATCCCAGTTCCCGGATCAATTTGATGTCCACAATAGCTGCATTCAAAGAGACGAACCATGATTGTTCACATTCTACAATTCTTCTTGATGTAACATGTGTTTGAACCTAACCTTGGGCGGCTAGGGCCGTTTTAGATTACGGGCTTCACGCTCAGTTTCTCTAAGCATAAGGATATCATCTTTTCGTACGGGCCCCTTAACATTCCGTACTATAATGCGACCACGATCACGTCCTTCTAGAACTCGGACACGAACCTGGGTAATCTCGCCAGTAACTCCAGTCCTGCCAATGATCTGTAGCACCTCAGCAGGAATAGAAATATTCTCATCGCTCATTCAGGTTCCTCCGATTTATTTTATATTTAATAATCTTAGTGATTAAATTCCAGCAAGCTCATGGATACGAGCCGCAAGAGTATCAATCCTTGCTTTTAGTTCTCCTTCGCCAACTATCGCACAGCTAGCTGTCTTGATCCCTAGATTGCAGGCATTTCCCAGGACTTCTTTAGAAATTACATAGAGATAGGCGATTTTCTTATCCTTACAGAGCAAAGGTAAATGTGCCACGATCTCTGGGGGTTCAACATCTAGGGCAATAAAGACTAGTTTGGCCAGGCCACGTTCTATACTCTTAGTAGTTTCGTTTGTACCTTTCCGAATGTTTACGGCGTCACTACTCACGGTTTCAAGAATCTCTAAAGCATCGCTTTCGAGACCATCTGGCTGTTCATAATTTACATAAAACGGTTTACTCATATAACGACCTCCAGGGTCTTATTACCAACGAATAATCATACCCAATCCTTGGTCGGTGAATGTCGGGCGAGTCACCCGCCTTTGTCGCCTAATAATATATTTTCGTGTGTCTTAAGGATGCCCCAAAACTCTTTTGGATAGGGGGCTTAAGCAGAAACCTTGAGCATTTTACTTCCACGCCTTCTCGTATCATCAGTAAAACAACGGAATCCTGTCTTGAAACGTACAATGCCATTTAGAGGTGTCCCCTAAGATAGTCTTGCACTATGAGATTGACTATGAGGAGGAGATGGTACCGGAGCGAGGAATGACCATGATTTAGGCTTTCATTTAATTGGTGTAACTCTTTTGACTGATAATTGTGCTGATATAATCTCCAGATGTTGTCTTCTACTTGTTCTAGTTCATGAGTTAGGGCTTTAAAATCTAGTGTTCCTTTCGCTTCCCACGTGTACCGATTGTTTCTGGGGGATCGAATGTTCCGTGTCATACTAGCGGCGGTGCGATCATACCACTGAAAAGCTTGGATTAGGGGATTATCGGTGGAATCGTGGTGTTGACGGAGGTGTATCGAACTGCAGAAAAACTGCAGGATACTCCCGTTCGATTCGATAGGTATGGAGCAGCCGTTTGGAGTGCGTCCTGCTCGTGATGCCTGTTGCTACTTGGATAATCCTGATGTCAAGCAGAAAGAGCCCCGTGTCGGGGTGCATCATCCGTAAATGGCTAGGATTAATCCTCCAGGGAGGAATATGGCTGTTACATTTACAGTATTTGAAATCCTATCCATAAATCCAACTAGATGGAAATTGGTACTAAAAATGATAAAAAAGAACGAAATCCACATAGATAGAAAAAGGATTCTCTAAAATCAGTAACGCTTTTCAACCTCGGAACCTTCTGACCTGGTAGTCGCCCAGAATTGATTAAAATATAGTGATTCCACAATACCAAATATTAAATAGGGCACTAATACTAAGTTTCACTACATCTGATCAAGAAGGATGTCGCATCGCTTACCACCTCATCTTTGAGAGTACCTCAATGTCATCGCGTAATTCACCGCTCAATTCTATGGTATCAACACAAATCAAATACCAAATAAGTGTTGATGATTTGACTAAAAGCTATGGAAACGTGGGCGTCCTTAAAAATCTGAATTTAAATCTAGAAAGCCAGGAGTGTCTAGGGGTCGTCGGGCCAAATGGAGCTGGGAAAACCACATTATTTCGATGCTTAATGGGATTCGTGAATATTCAACAGGGAAATATCGACCTCCTTGGTCGTAGGGTGGTCACAAATGGGAAAATATCAGCAGGCCTTCGAGAGATTCGACCGAGAATTGGGTACGTACCAGAATCCCTGGAAATTTATCCATTTTTGACTGTGGAGGAATATCTTCAGTTCCTCTGCAAGCTATTTGCAGTGAAGGAACAAGGTTACGAGCAGTATTCCCAGTATCTTTCGCAATTCTTTGAGCTAGAAAACTGGACCGAAACTCTGGTCAAACATCTTTCTACAGGAAATTTCCAAAAATTGATGTTATGTACTGCTTTGATTCACCAACCTGAAATCCTAGTTCTAGATGAGCCATTCTCCAATTTAGATGTGAAAATCCGAAAAAAAACCAAAAAACTTCTCAAAGAATTCATCTTTCGAGGAATTCCAGAACTAGATATAACCATCCCAGGGTCGATCATCATTGCTTCACATATTCTCACCGATATAGAGGAATTATGTACTCAGGTAGCTCTCCTTCATTCAGGGGAAATAGTTTGGCAGGGGACTATTGAAGAGATAAAACAGGATCGAACTAAAGCGAAACCATTTGAATCGTTTGTTTTGGAGGCTTGGCATAATGAAGCGGAAGAAGATTAGTAAGCGCAGATTGCTTGCCCAGTTTATCTGGCTCGAATGGAAGAAGCTCCAAAAACCATGGGATTCAATCCCAAAATTGTCCCTTTTATTTTACGCAGTAGTTCTGATTTGTTCTTTCTTTGTAGCTACATTGGGACACTACTATCCTTTATTTCTCTATACCAACCCTCGGGCCCATGTCATTCTCAGTCTATTTGTATTAACTTTTGGTATGATGATCTTGGCTGGTAGTGCCTTTGTTGTTCCAGGGAAAGAGGCGTTATTTGCGACAAACCCCTATCATTTTGATAAGACGGATCTAAATATTCTATCCCAGACATCGAACGATCCCATCTCGTGGGCTCTTATTGGATTCTTCCGAAATTCGCTCAAAGTGCTGCTATATGTATTCTTCTTGGCTTTCACAGTCATATCGTATGCGATTAGATCCCAAATCCCTTGGCCAAACATAATACTTGTACTTATCACTCTATATTTGGGGATCCAGCTATTCATGTTACTGGGAACGTTTGTTTACACTTTTACAGAGGAGCTGCTAGAACAATTAAGACCAAGATGGCGAGAACAGAACTTCTCTCTCCTTAACAATGCAATGGCTTTGATTGGTGTAATTGTCATTTTAGGCGGCTTAGTTTTCATCTCTACATCTGAGAATATAAATTCTTCACTCCTAGAACAGATTATCTTGAACTGGTGGTATCTCCCCCCGTTCAATATCATTTATCTAGTCTTAGCGGCGCTTTCTAAGACCTGGTCTCAAACCTACCTGGTTCCTACCACGATTACCTTAATCCTCGAATGGGGTGTAACTCTCGGACTTTTCTTTCTTATTCACGGGAAAATCGACCCATTAGCCCGATTATATGAGAGGCAACCCCTGCACGATGCGTTTTCGGTGGACATCGAACTTGCTTTAACTGGCTATTACATTTTCACTTCTTTTTTTCAAGGAAGAGCCTCATGGTTTAACTTTCTGCAATACGAAAGTCAATTCATCCATGAGGTGGTAAGTCTTCTCCACAAAGACCTGCTCATGTTGGACAAATACCGTATTTCCTTAAATTATACCCTCATCATGCTGGTTTATGGCATAATTTTCGTTTTCTGGTTTGTGTTAGCTGTTAATATCCTTCCCTGGTTCACCCCTGTTGGAATTCTCACCATCGTCATTATTACACTCTTCCTTTGGGTTAAAGAATCAAAGGTCTTTCTTGTGAATTGCAAAATCTCCTTCAAGGCCTTAGTGACAGAAAAAATGGCGCTTTCTTTTGTCCTAGCAGGATGCATTCTAGTTCCTATTGGGATCTTAGGAGGTGGAATAGTGTTTTTGGGGGGTCTAGGTGTTTACATGTTCTGTTTTGTTTTTGGGATGGTCTATTACACCATGAAACCAACCGTAGCATAAAACGTACCCTCATTCGCGCGTTCCTTTAGTCGTGTTACTTGCGATCAAGGTAAGATGTTGGATCGATTCCATATTTTTTGAGAGTTTCTGCGGTTTTCCCAGAAATGAGGAGGGTCTTCTTGCTGAATCTGTTGGATGTCGTAACCTAACATGGCTCCCTCGTTGTCTGATGGAAAAATATCCTAGCTTTACAAAAGCTGTTATTGTGTTTTTTCCCGAAATTCGAGAAGCTTAGGATTCATGAAGAATGACCACACTCCCCACAAAAAAGTGGTTAGAATCGGGGATAGGTACCCCCTGACTTTTAGATCCACAATACAAAGCTCGATGGCTTCTTTAATGTTATCTAACGCGTCCTCAATAATCTCTCCTTGACTATAACACCCTTGAAATGAGGGGCAGATCGCGATATATCCTCCCGTCGGCTCCTTTTCAAGAATTACCTTGTAATATCACCCTTTGACGAAGTAGAGAAGTAGTGGATAGAAATCATGGCACTGATTCTAACCGTCTTATATTAGGAATTCTATCAAAATCATTATCGAAGGAAGCAAGTATATCGATTTTCAGTACCTGCATGGCTTGATACATGCAGGCATCATCAAAATCAAGCGGTATTGAGCTCATATACTCGGTTGCCTTAATTTTGTCGAAAATAGATAGCTGATAGAAATCTAGAGCTTCATAAGCAAGTAAGGAGACAAGGAATCGTTTTATTTCAGCTGGTGATTTGTTATAATGTTCCATAATGATTACAATTGAATCAATTGTAAAATCAGTGATATACCCTTGGATGATATTATTAGAAACTGCTTCTAATATTTCCGATGCTTCTTGTGCTTTTTCTTGATTGAGTTGTACTTCCAAGAATATGTTTGCATCAATTAACATAATTACTCCCGACAACCTACTATTTTCCGACACGATATTCCTTTGCTTTATGTTGGAGTTCTACAGATGTGAGAGTTATCCCTTCTAGTTGTCCTCTGATTTCATAAATTGGATCATCTGGAATGCTTAATGTTTCCAAGTTACTCGAATATTCTTGAATCCATTTCTTGAAGGCTTGCTCCGCTGCTTTACTCAAAGATCCTTTTCCATAACCAAATATTTTCATTGCTGTTTTTCGAAATTCTTCTTCAATCTTTGGGTCAATGTATACTTTAATTCCTTTCATATCTTCAAGACGTTTAGGGAATTAGGGTATAAAAATCTCACCATCTTAAGATACAACTATTGTTCCTACCATATTCGCAGCAATTAGATCGATCACATACTTTGAGAAATGTTTCTTGATAACGTGAGATTTTAGAATTTTATCAACATTGAATGTCCTTACGAAGCATCTCACGTTCTAAAATCGCTTACAATGCCTTTAATACCTGAATCTACTCATTTGGGTTAAGAAATACGATTCCTCGATCAGGCCAACGTCTTGTCCTTTAGTAAGCCAATTCAACAGGGTTAAAGGAGGTAACTGAATGAAGAAAGAGTTCCATATTATTTGTGGGAGCCAGAATGGAGGATTTTTCAATAAACGAATGAATCGGAAACCCATAGTAGGGTGCATTCTTATCCTGCTTTTCCAAATAAGTATTGCGGCATCTTACTTGGAAACACCTTATGTGAGTAAGAATGACATTTCATTTGAGAATAACGCTTCAACAACACTTCTTTCTGGAAACAGTTCTGATTTTGAATCTGTTCTTGCAAAAGATCCGAATAGATTTTCTCGGGCAAAAATAATCTCATCGGAAATAAATCAGAGTTATGCAAAAATAGTGGTTAGGAAGGATAATGAAGGAAATGAGTCAAAAATACAGTTAATGAGTTCAGGAGTCAAGGCATACCAAATGGTTAATTATGATCGAAGTCAAAATTGGTTAGATATGATAAGCATGCCTCGTTATGGAGAAGGTGTAACGGTGGCCCTCACAGGATGTGGAGTTTACCCACACGACGATATAAAACGAAAACCTGATGAGACCTTGCGTCATATGTGGTACATTGACATTAATTGGTATAAGTACTATGTTGGAATCTGGCCATTTGGTTACTGGCAATATGCTTATGAAGCATCCAATACCTACATCAACACAGAAAGTGAATGGACCACATATAGTGATTATTCACACGATCCGGATTTTAAGGTCGGTATCTATGATGGGAGTAATCATGGAACACCAGTAACAGGGGCATTATTGAAGATGGCTCCTTACGTTGACTTAGTATGGGTCGATTTCAATGATTTTGGAACCACTATAGATGAGGTGGCAAGTGCTTGGGGGCTTGAATTGTTACATGCCTGGGGACACGATCCTGATATAATCAGTGCTTCTTGGGGTGAACCTTCTCATTATTCTGGATGGGATGATCCCATAAACGATTTACTCGCCGATGGAACAACGGTCTTCATTGCAGGATCAGGGAACGATGGGGGTCCTATCATATATTATCCAGCAAAATTGAGTAATGTAATGTCAGTTGGAGCGGTAAATACCCGTGACGAACCAGATGAAGGTATAAGACCTAGTTGGTCGGGATATGGTCCCGATCTTGACGTTACCTCTCCAGGAAACCCAGTTTATACTCCATCAGAAGGCGGGGGGTATTCTGATAAATCAGGAACTAGTTTTTCCACGCCAATAGTTGCCGGTCAAGCTGCGCAAGTTTACCAAACGTTAAAGAACATTAGAGGCTCTAAACCCTCTAGATCTACCGTAGTAGATTTGATTAAATACCATTGTGACCCTGGTGGTCAGGACACATCCAGTTACGACTACGATGCAACGTATTCTAGACAGAATAATTATTATGGTCATGGTATTACGGATGCATAGGAAGCAATTTCCTATGCTACGGAAGATGATTTTGAAGATAATAATGTCAATGGGTGGTCCCTCCATTATTTAACACAGGCATCATCGCCAAGATTCGATGTTGTTTCCCATACAGGCCCGTCCCCATATCCATCTGGAACCGATCGCGGCAGACTATATATGCAAGATACGTCAGGGGACAAGCAAGTCCTTTATTACTGGAATGCGATTGGAAATCAACCAGTCAAAAGCGACAACGGATACGGTAGGTACTATTCCTATTATACTCGACGCTCAAATTCATATACGTATGCATATCATGATTTCTATCCTGTGTTACAGGATAGTAATAACTACATCCAGGTAAGACTCTATTATAAGTATTTACAGGTTTATCGGAGGTATCAGGGTACAACAACAAAGCTTTACGAAGAGAATGTTTATAGTCATACCGGTTGGTGGTGTTACGACTGGCAGCAAGTAGAAATAGAGATTTTTACCTATATCTATTACTATTCCTGGTATTTAGGGATGTACGTGTCACGAAAAGCAGAATACTCACAATATACTTCGCCTTTGATCACATTGGGAGGCCCATTCGCTTATGGTTATAGTTACATGAGTGGCCCCATAGCAATAGGTTTTCGTGGTGGTTGGTCTTCGGGCAACTATGGCTATGCTTATTGGGACAACATTAAAGTCTCACAGATCCCCACAGGCGGGTTATTATGACAAAAGAATCTAATAACAAATCATAGGAGTAGATAAGAGTCCAGCACAAAAGGATTCTCCTCGGCTTTATTATAATCCTTGTCTTGATAGGTATAGGAATATTAGTAATTGGGTTTGTTCGCCCCCAAAATAGAACTAGCCTTCTTCCTCATGCGGATCAAGGAATTAGGATCGAAAATGAAGCGGTTTATATAAATGGAACGGTGCATTTCACAGCACGCTCCTATTTCTTAAGTTATGGGGGGTATCCCAGGCCATCAGGGGATCAATATCAAATCCAATTCGTTTACCTATGGTTGATCCAAAATCATGGCGATCTAATGGAATTCACGACTGCTGAAAATGGTTCCCTCGTATTTAATCAAACCTTGGGGGAGATTCAGAAAGTCTCTCAAGTAACAATTGATAAGGGGAATCTAAACCTAGCTATAGACGATGAAGTCACTATTAGATTTCAGGTCTCTTACCAGTTGCACCCCTCTATCTCAATCTATGTTGGTGTAATGGCAGAGGGCCCTTCGGGCTTACGGCGATGGGAGCGGAATACAACGGTTATCGAAATGTGAACGTGAGAGTTATAGGAATTCATAGCAAGAATACCAAAAACTTAGCTTAAGGAAGAACTCCACCAACAAATGCGTACGCATTCAATTTTTGAAGAATTATCAGAACTACGTGTCTAATTTTCACAAGTACTCAAGCCCATCGAATGGGTTCTCGCAGGAGCTGCTTTGATTTCATCTATCTTTGTAATCAAGGCTAGTGGCGTGTTGCTTTTCTTTTTAACAGCTGCTATTATTATCTACAATGGTGCTCCATAGATGTGCGTTTCTGCGTGATCTTGACGATAATGGTCCAAAGGAAGGATAAGATGAGAATCTGCTACCGTCAGATCCAGTAATATATTATTAGTTTTTATTTTGTGAGAGTATCGGCAGTTTCGCCAGAAATGAGAAGTCTCACCATCGGCATTGTCACTCTCTTTCCTTGGGTTAAAGAATCAAGGATTTTTCTCGAACATTTCAAAATTTCATCAAAAGCCCTATTAGCAGAAAAAATTTTGCTTACGTCTCTTCTTTCAGGGTTCATTCTAATTCCGATATCGATCTTAGGGGGGACAATTAATCCTAGATGGAATAGCTGTTTGTGTGCTGTGTTTTATCCTTGGGTTAATCTACTATACTGTCAGACCAACCGCATCATAAACAATAGGATTTTAAAAGAGGATTATCATGGATTCCAATTCTCACCAGTTTATATAAGGAAAAATTGAGAGAACAGAAAAACCTGACATTGATGTATATCTGAAGAACGGTCACGAGATAAAGATCCTGATAGTTACTCTATAGGCGATGAAGGTAAGTTTTGGGATCGATCCCATATTTTATAAGAGTTTCGGCCGTTTCACCTGAAATAAGAAGAGGAGTCGTTTTCAATTCTTCGAGGTTTTGGCTGCCGGTAAGATAACAAGCCAGACGGAGCTGAAAGGCGATATCCATTATGAAATTGACTACAGCTTCACTAGATTGCTGTTGGGTAGCAAATAAGAATGGAATTGCCATACCCGCGGCATCCGCTCCTAAGGCAAGCAATTTCGCTACATCCAGCCCATTACGAACCCCACCTGACCCAATGATGATTCCGTCAAAATGATTGGCTGCGAGAATAGTACTCAGAACGGTAGGAACACCCCAATCCCAAAAGATCTCTCCTGCAGCTTTCAAGGTCGGAGATGTAGTACGAATGGATTCCACTCCAGGCCATGAAGTTCCTCCCACGCCTTGAATATCAATGGCCTGAAAACCCATGCTCTTTATTTTAAGAATATCACTTAGACTGAATCCTCCTCCCACCTCTTTGGCTATTACAGGAACAGAGCTTTGTTTGACAAGTTTTGCAACTTTATCATGCAGATTAGCTAGGTGAGTATCACCCTCGAGTTGGAGGGCTTCTTGTAAGGGATTGAAATGGATGGCAATCGCGGTGGCGCGAACCATGGAAATGATCCTGTTGAATTCATCTTCAGTTAGACCCAGCGCAACCTGGCCTGCCCCAATGTTTCCTATGACTAGGGCTTCAGGTGCTTGTTCTCGAACCACAACAAAAGAATCTCGAACATCTGCCTTTTCCAACGCCGCGCGTTGACTACCAACCCCCATACCGATTCGTGTTTGGTGGGCAGCCTGAGATAAAAACAAATTCAGTTTCTTTGCAAAATCGTGACCGCCAGTCATTCCCGAACAAATTAGAGGTAAAGCCAGTTTTTTCCCAAATATCTTGGTTTCTAGGTCGATTTCATCAAGGTTGAGGTCAGTAGTGGCCCGATGAATGAGAGTGATGTCTTCTAAACCTGTCGTGACATTCCGAGCCTGCACATCATGTTCCAAACAAATCTGGAGATGTGCTAATTTACGGTCGGATGTCACGTTGTTTTTTTTCAAATGGTCTTCAATGGCCGAGTTGTAGTCTACTTCCATGGTACTCAAGATTCCTGTGATTTCCACCGCCGATATTTTTCATTTGGAATTCTAAGAATATCCAAAGTTTTTCCAATAATAAAATCTACGAGGTCCTGTATTATTTTCGGGTAATGGTAAAAACCCGGACTCAAGGGCATTATTACCACACCATAGGTTGAAAGCTGGGCAAGGTTATGAAGGCAAGGAGGGCTTAAGGGCGTCTCCCTGATCCCAATAATAAGGGGACGCTGCATTTTGAGCATAATATCGGCTGCTCTCGAAATTAAATCACCTGTTGTTGCGTTAGCGATATTTGACACAGTTTTGACTGTGGCAGGCATCACCACCATCCCATCGATCAGAGTAGAGCTGCTGGCTAAGGGAGAAGCCATATCACGGTTTGAATATACACGATCTGTTAAATTCCTAAGCTGATCCAAGCTAGTGTTTGTTTCTTCTTTCAAAACATACTCCGCCCACTCGCTAAGGATCACGTAAGTCTCAATCCCACTTTGAACCAACGCTTTTACAAGTTCAACCCCATAAATGGCCCCTGATGCCCCAGTCAATGCTACTGTTATTCGCTTTGATTCCAACAATTCCACCATGACGCAATGAAGTACTTACATTACCTCGATGATACCCTGAGTAGCATTTACTCGTACATCGGTCCCAGTATGAATCTGTTGGATATCAATGTGATCGACACAAGGGATTTCGCCAATAATGCAACCAACAGCTACGATCGCTTCGCATTCAGTAAGGATGAGGGCCTTTGGAGCATTCCCTACTTTACTCAGATGGTATAAGATATATGAGCCAACTGTAGAACCCTTTCCACGGGGAAATACCAGGATCTTGTTGGTAATGTGCTGCCCTTCTAGCTCGTGGCCCCGTTCAACAATCATCCCTTTTTCAGGATCGACTCCTCCATAAAACGAAATGGCTTGCCTGGTAACTAGTGCCTCTCCCTCTGCCTTTCCCTTGTAGATACGTCTACCGACCAATTCCTTCATTTAAGTGCCTCTTCGATCAATTCATCTACGCTCATGATTGAAACTTCAAACTGATTGCGACCCGCTCCATAATAACATCCTTTCGCTGAATCGGTAGCCAACCCGACGAATCGGCCTTTAATGGGAGCCACCACACAGCATGTATCGGCCGCAACAATGGCCCCAGAATTCTCAATCATCTGGGTATAGCCCATGCGATCTGCAATTTCTTTGATAGGCCGAGAGGTAGTAATCCACATTGCTTTCCGAACTGTTTTTCCATTGAGTTTTTTGGCTACGTTCTCTAGCTCGGCTAATGACGCGTGGGGGCAACCAATGCTTATGAAATCGATGGTTGTTGCCTGTCTCAACTCCTGGAGAACTTGTGTAATGTCTTCGGCCTGAACCGTGAACGTTTCTTCTGGGATTTTGTGAACAGGATTAGGTGTGATATTTTCCATGTGAAACATTCCTATACCTCCATACGTGGCATAAGACGCACAAAGCGCTTTTAGTTCTTCAACAGATGCTTCTGGGATCCCCGTAATATAGGCCAGTTTGTTTCCTAGTTTATCACCTAATTCTTTACCCAGAGCACCAAATTGGTGTGTCCCACGCAGTTTGGCCGTGACATCTACTTTCACTTCGGGCTGCCGATTTTTTGAAAGATGATATCCATACTCTGGCGTTTTTCCAATAATGGCTGCGCTTAGAGCACTGGGCCCTCCTTCACGATTGCTACGGGCCCCAATTACCGAGTTAGCGTAACAAACGGCACTACTTTCCGACCACGCAATATGCTGTCCATAATGGGGTAAATTTCCAAAGAGGTAGGGTGTGCAACTACACGTATTAATGGCCCCCAGTTTCTGAAACGCATCCACAACTCGTTGTTGGTTTTTAGCAAATTCTCCATCGATTCCGAGTTTCTGCCAGTTCTGAAGATCCATCCCAGCGGGATTTAAGGTTGTGAGAACCTGGATTTCACCATCAACTGCCATCTCCTCTAGCCATGCTAGCCCTGGTTCCTGTAGATTTGCATAGCTCACTCCAGCTATTTGAACAGATGTAACGGGGATTAGTTGTTCTGCATCATAAATCTCCCCTAAAGTTACTAAAATCTCCATCGCTTTTTGTGCAGCTTTGCCAGCCTTTCCATCGGCCATTGCCTTTTCTTCGGTTGTTAATTTCATGTTCGTACCCAATTCGAGTGTTATGTTGTTCTCCATACATATTCAGAAAATCAATCTAATATTACGTTACATCTTTAGACTGAAGCATAAAACAATTGTCCTCTGAAGAATTGAGAACCTAGATATTGGGAATTATTGGGTAGAATCCTCGAGATACTCCCTTAAATCTATCTTGGCCACTGGTGCTCTTACAAAATGCCTTTTTTCATCACCTAACGGTGCTGTAAGATCGAAACCTATCTTATTGGTCATTTTTGTTCCTGGTTCTGCGCTAGGATCAAGGCTGGACCCTGGTTCAAGCCCCATATCAACCAAATCTTTGGCGGCTTGAAACCTAGTGGCCATGGCCCATTCAACATCCAGTGGATTATAAATATCAATATCCTCATCTACCACAAACACATGCTTACAGCTACGGTGTCCAGCAAAGGCGGCTCTAATTGCCGTAATGCCGTCAGTTACCGCCTTTTTATCAATTTTGATTACCGCATGAAGCCAGGATGAGCTACCAGGAGTAATATTTACATCAAGACATTTAACTCCCGCTTCAGTCACCTTTTGATGAATAATGGGCTCTCGGGGCATCCCCATCAACACTTTGTGTTCTAATGCTCCTGGTAGGAGGGCCTGCCAGATCGGATCTTTTCTATGAGTGATTTTTTGAACCTCAAAAACAGGTTCCTCACGAATTCGATCGAAAGTTTCAGTTAGATCGACAAATGGACCCTCTGTACCTCGTTCATTCAGATATACCTTACCCTCTAACACAATTTCACAACTCGCCGGGATGAGGAGGTCAAGGCTTTTAGCTTTAGTTACGGCAAAAGGTTCCAGGGCATTAGCGATTTCTAGTTCATCAATTCCTGTTTGGACAGACGTGGCTGCCGCCACCAATATGTTGGCTGTGTTTCCAATACAATAGGCGGCCTCTACTTCTCCGGCCCGGGTTAAGAATTTATGAAAATCTCTCCCTTCCACGATTCTGGTGGTCATTAAGGTCTTACTAACTTGCATAGCACGATGAAAATCACAATTTTGGCCAAACTCGGGATCTTTGGTAACAACGATTGCGGAGGAGATATACCGCCCCCCATCTTTTTCATGATGTTTCATTATCGGGAGTTCATCAAGGTCGACTCTTCGACTTTCAACCTCCTGACATGGAGGATTATCAATCTCTTCCGGAGGACTCCGCTTTTCAATCGCTTCTTTCATCCTATGGATTATTCTCGAAGGGGGAATCTGTAAATAGTCCGCAATACTTTGCTTGGTACAAAATAGGTTTCCTATAATCCTAAAATCAGGGTAATCCTTGATTTTTTCAAACAGAAATGGCTGGGGTTCGGCAGTCTTCAGTACGGCCGCAATTTCAATATCTACCTGTGCTTCTTTTTTAACTCTAACCAAGCTGCCGCGTTTTTCAAGTCTAACAAGATATTCTCGTAGATCCATTGGTCGTGATTCCAGTGAGGGGCTGCAATACTAGGCCAGAGAAATTATTCTTTCGTTTGTGAATCTGTAGTTTGAATCTTCATTCATTACTGTTCCATCAAACTAATGGATTATAACACCTTCAGTTTCGAATTGGGCCCGAATTGGGTCAGCTCCACTCTCGTACAGTGCCCGAAACACCTTATCATGGTTTTCATCATCCACCAAGGCAAACATACAGCCTCCTCCTCCTGCTCCTGTCAATTTAGCACCATATGCGCCGGCAGAACGAGCTTGATTAACTAGGTGATCCAATTCTGCTATGGAAACGCCAATAGAACTTAGCATCCCGTGATTGATGTCCATAAGCTCCCCTAGTCGCACTAGATCCCGCGTGGCAAGCACTCCCTCTGCTTCCTTGGCCAAATCTCCCATAGCATTAATAATGGGTTCAATTACATAAGGAAAGGTATCATATCTGGATCGGACTTTCCCGACCCAGGTTTTGGTCTCTCTGGTAATCCCGGTGTTCCCAATTATCAATTGAACCAAGCTTCCCTCGATTGGTTGGATTTCTCCCTTGTGATAGCGGATGCACCCTCCAAATGTAGAAATCGTATTATCGATACCTGAAGGGGTTCCGTGGACAAGTTGTTCCCCTTTGAAAGCGCAGGCCGAAATTTGTTCTAAAGAATAGCCAAGATTAAACACATCTGCTAGTGCAGCAGTTAATGCCACGCATACCGACGCCGAAGATCCCAAGCCAGCACTTCTAGGGAGATCCGAAGTTACTTTGACCGTGATTGATTCTTCTATCTCTTCTTGAATGTAAACTGATTGGATAATCCGAAGAAGGGGGTGGATATGCATCGGTTGACCCGTGATGAAGTTAGGGTCTGTAGAGAACAACATCTCATGAGAAGACTTATAATCCACCGTTGAGATACAAATCCTTTGGGAAGCGCTTGGATATCTTTCAACTTCGACATGAGCTCTTTTATCTATGGCTGATACGAGTGCAGGCTTCCCATACACTACACTATGTTCTCCAAATAAGATGATTTTTCCTGGTGCCGATGCGTGTGCAGTTTTCATCATTTTGATTGCGATTCTAAGGAAAGGGTAAGGAATAATATAAACAGATAGGTTACATGCGAGCCCTTAATACGCTCTACAGGAATGTTCCACCACCATGCGAATTCTTTCCGAGGTTAATGTAAAGAATCTGGTCTGTTTAACACGGGTTGATTTCAACTGTCCTTTGGATTCGGAAAAAAATATTCTGGACGATACCCGTATCAGAACCCACGCTGAAACAGTGCGATATCTTGCAAGTCAAAAAGGGAAAGTTGTCGTCATTGCACATCAGGGGAGGCCATCAAGCCCTGATTTTGGAAGTCTAGAAGGACATGCTGAAATACTTCAGGAGGTCTTAGGAAAGAACTATCGTGTGGACTTCATTCCCTTTACTCATGGGTCTGAGGTCGAAACATCCATTGCAGCCATGAGTGAGGGAAATATTCTGCTTCTCGAGAATGTACGGATGGTTCCGAATGAGACGAAAAATAAAACCCCAGAGGATCATGCTAAGGATCCATACATAGAGAGTTTATGTCGCGTAGGGGACATCTTTGTCAATGATGCGTTTTCTACGGCACATCGTAATCACATGAGTTTGGTGGGATTCCCGCCAAAAATGCGCTCTTATGCTGGACTCATTATGGAACGGGAAATTAAGAACCTTCAGCGCGTGATGGACTCTCCAGATAAGCCATGTGTGTTTGTGATGGGAGGAATAAAGCCAGAAGATTCATTTAAAGTAGCAGAATACGTTTTATCTCGTGATATTGCTGATTATGTCTTAACAGGGGGCGGTATCTCTTTGATTCTCCTCAAAGCTCTGGAATATTTATTGGGAGAAACGAATGAGGAATTTTTGAGACAGACAGGATTGTTAACGTTTGTAGATATTGCTAAACGATTGATCAATTTATTCCCAAATCAGATTAAGTCACAAATTGATTTTGCATGTATGGCTGACGGAAAACGCAATTTTAGACTCAATGACCTCCCATTACCTTATCCTATCCTAGATATTGGAGATAAAACCATTGAGACGTACAGCACGTTGGTTGAAAACGCATCTACAGTCGTGTATAATGGGCCGATGGGAAAGATAGAAGAAAAAGGTTTTGAAATTGGGACAGTAGAAATTTTGAGAGCAATGGGACATACAAAAGGATTCACCTTAGCTGGAGGAGGGCATAGTGTTGCAATTATTGAAAAACACAACATAAAAAACCTTTCCTATGTTTCTACTTCTGGAGGAGCAATGCTTCAGTTTCTAATGGGGAAAGAACTGCCTGCAATTACCGTTTTGAAGGCTTACAGGTGACCGAAATTGGAACAAATAAAAAGGAAAAAATAAAAAGTGATAGAGTGCGTCAAGTGAGTCGTAAGTCAATATCCAGTGGAATTAGGGAAGTGTTATCATGACAAGTTCAAAAGAAGTTGAACAGCTATTACAAGACCTAGATCTGGTCTCCCAAACTGCGAAAGTTCTTGCCACCAAAATTGAAAAGATTTCATCCACAATGAAGCAAATCTTTGCATCGATGGAGGGAGCCTCTATACCAGCGACCGAAGATACCTCTCCGCCCGCTACTCCAGAGCCCACCCCGTCGCCCACACCAGTAGCTCCTGTCAAAACAGAACCCCGTCCCACTACAAGTCCGACTTCTTCGGAAAAAATGACATTTGATGCTAAAGTAAATTCGAAAGCGGCGCGCTTGCTAGATGGCTTTCTATCTCAAACTTACAACATGACGAATGGTAAGGAGATCGCAGAGGCTTTATCCCTCCTCCGAGATAAGGTTATGCAATCTGCTGGAATTGGATTTCATCCTGCTTTTCACGAAATGGGCCGTTACGCATCTCAATTGAAGAATATACGAGAAATTACTACAGAAGAAAAAGAAAACCTAGTAGAGAAGGTTCATGATTGGAAAACCCGTCTGACTAGCTGAAACACGGTTAAAGATCTATCCTGTTCGAGTATGTGTTCCGCATTTATTACAAAAGAAGGCATTTTGAGGCAATGAGGCTCCGCATGAAGAGCACTTTTGGCGTTCCTCCAAGAAACTGTTGCTAAAGAACCGCTCTTTATCATGTGTTTTTGGAGACTGAAAAGGTGCTGCTTCAAACGGTGAAAAAAAAGATGAGGAGGGAGAGGAGGAAGATGGAGGGCTTCCAGTGGGAGTGTCTGAAGTAAGAGCATAGTTCGGAGCTGTATTAACCGTTGGTTTGGGGGTACTTTCGAGCTGGGCTGAGATTTCATTCAGCTGTGCCGTTATATTGGCCATATATGGGCCAAACGGGCAATTCGGTGGAGTTTCGTTCGCCAATGACTGGGGTGAGACAGGTTGAGGTGGGAAATGCTTGAATCCGATCTTTAGTCCTTCAGCATTCTCAGTTATGTTGATTCCGAGCTCCAGAAGCCCTCTAATCACTTCTTTGGATGAATAACAGCGACCCTTGATAATAATCATTCCAGAAATGTGTTCAAGAGGATCAAATGGGTTATTCATGGCTAAAGGAGCCTCTACTACCATAGTGTCAGAGTCGTTTTTTTGGCCTCAAAACACCCAGATAATACTTGGTTATGCTGCTACGCTGGGTATCTTGAATTTTGGGGTTAAAAGCTCCCAGAAGATTAAACAGTAAAAATTGGAAGAATTTAAACACTTCTATCCTGATAGAATCAATCTATCTCAAACAAATCACCGTATCTCTTTTCAACCTTGTCCATTATGAAATAGGGCCATGTTTCTTATTAGATTGGTTTATTATGAAGTCAGGTTTCCTCCCTAAACTCACATTGGGAAAACCGAATGCTTTTAAATAAACGAACAGAGAACTACTAGTTATATTCAATTTGATCAATTGACACCATCTGTTGAATAATAGGTTGAATTTGCATATTGCTAAAATAGTGAACAAAAGGAGCTAAACAGAAAATGCCCTCTGCTTTTGTACTGGTGAATGCGGAAATAGGATCCGAAGATGAAGTTCTTACTGATTTAAAGAAGACTAATGGAGTTACTGGCGCTTGGATTGTGTATGGCGTCTACGATATCGTGGCGAAGGTTGAAGCCGATACTATGGACGAATTAAAAGAAATTATTACTAGTAATATTCGGGGCCTTGAGAATGTCCGGTCAACACTGACTATGATAGTAGTGGAAGGGGCTTCAGAGTGATTTGATTCGAGGGCACTAATGATTAACCCAAAAATTTCCATTTAGTGGCTTGATCAGCTATCACGATTTGCAGACGGTACTGTATATCCAAAAACCGACTTCACACTGTTTTCCCCTTTTTTCATATAATGAGTGAGTCTCGATACTTTACGAACTCCATTTATATCTACCCTAAATGTACGTTCTTATGAGACAGATATTCCCGGGAATCTATTGGCTGCTTGGGGACGGCCTCAATTGTAATGCCTTTATTATTGAGTCACAATCGGAAAAACTCTTGATCGACACTGGATTGGGATTTCAGACACCCTACGGAACGGGAAATCAAGCAACAAATTCGCCACCATTTCAACAGATTATCCGAAAAAACAATATTAATCGTGTGTTACTCACCCATGGGCATCTGGATCATAGTGGGGGTCTAATGAATCTAAAAACGGATTTAGATATCGAAGTTTCTGCTTCAAGAATAGAAAGTCAATATTTAGAAAAGGGAGATTGTTCTGTTATTGCTCCTTTCTTTGGAGCTCGCTGTTCGCCAATTGAAATATCATCCAAGTTAGATAATGGCGACCAAGTCAATGTTGGTGATTTTACATTCCATGTAATCCATACTCCTGGTCATACTAAGGGATCTATTTGTCTTTGGGAGAAAACACGAAAAATTTTGGTATCTGGTGATACCGTTTTTCCTCAAGGATCGTTTGGCCGCACAGATCTCCCGACGGGCTCCAATTCCGAGTTGGTAACGTCTTTGAAATACTTGGCACAGCTCGATATCAAAATCCTTTTACCTGGCCATATGTCCCCTCTAGTGGCAGTTGATGACGCAACAGCTCGTTCTATCCGACAATCATATCAGTTCGCCCAACAAATACTTTTGTCCTAAAGAAATGATCTGTTGACATGTTTCATCGACAGATGAATCGCCAGTAGAAACCTCAATGATATGTTTTACAGAAAGGAGCTCGAGAGCATCATAATAGAGAACATTCATGATCTCCGCTTCTACATTAGCCTCAATCTTTGCAGAAGAATAGTTCCGTGCGTGTAGTCGATATCTTAAAATTGGAATCTGGCAATGAAGAAGAATAAGGAGATCGAATGGTGTTCGTAGAGAAACAATCCCTCCAACCAGACCAATACGAGACTGTTTTGTTACCAACATCTCCAAATGCGGCGCCAGCAGCTCCTCATCAATGATGACTGTATCTCGAGTAATATCATAGCCAAGATAGTACCCTTCATCGAGTACAATAGTATTGATTTCTAAAAAGGGGAGATTTAGAAGCTGGGAAAGTCTTTCTGCTACCGTAGTTTTTCCTGTACCAGTAACACCAGTTATATAAACTCGTAATGAGGTTGAAATTCGAGATTCCACCGTTTCAGTATTCAAGGCGGAACTGTAAAAATCCTTTAACTTTAAATTTTTCTTTGAAATTGGGGGCATAGGATAATTCCAAAACGAAGATTGCAGTTAGAAGACGTATGGTCGCCACAGTATCCATTTTTGCAGAAAAACCATCAATCGCACGCGCGCTGGTACGTGGTTTTTCAATTGTATATAAATTAAAGTTCAAGGGGGCAAAAGGCAAAACCAAGTACAATTATGTATATAAAACACCTATTTCCACCCAACAAATAATTTTTAAGATTGGAAGTGACGAATACCGCCTCTCCGAGGACGATCAACTGATCATCACCAGCGTCACGGGCCATGTCCTTCAATACGAATACCCCCCGCCATATGACAAGGAAAGTAATTGGCATAATTCAGACCCACTGGATCTAGTGGAGTTAGAACCAATCGAAATCCCCATTCGGGAATCGATGGTCATCCATGTCCAAGAAATAGGGCGGTATTCTGATGTCATTATAATTGCAACCGATTGGGATGGCCATGGGGAATCAATAGGTCGACAGGTCGTAGATATCGTCACAGGGATAAATAAAAGAATCAAACATGGTCGTATGCAATTCACAAGTACTGGTCCGATGGCCCTTAAACGCGCTTTCGAGACCCAAGGTACTCTGGATTGGGATTGGATAAAGCAGGTCGATTCTCTTCGAAAACAAGATCTCCGTATGGGGTCATCACTAACTCGTTTCCTTACGGTTGGAGTCCAGAATCAAGGCATTCATAATACCCTAGTTTCATATGGACCCTGTCAAACATCAGTATTATGGTTGATCACGCATCGGTATTTAGAAAACAAAGAGTTTAACCCTCAAACATTCTGGCGATTAGCCCTTAAGCTTCAGCTCACTGATGAGGATTCTTTGTTTCTGGATTGGAAAGGTAATCCTTCATACGATGAAGAGGAAATAGATTCCCTTTTATCTGAACTTAGGCACACACAGCAATGTCTAGTTACGGATTACAACGAGGAGATCGCGTTTATAAAACGGCCCATCCCGTTAGATACCGATGCGCTCGAGTCCCAATGTGCACAGTTCCTTAAAATCAGTCCGAAAAGAGTTGCTGATATTGCAGAGAGACTCTACAATAACGGATTTATTACCTACCCTAGAACTGAGAGCTCATATTACCTTCAAAAAGACTTGACCCCGCTGACCAATAAATTCGTTGGCCATCCGGAATTCGGTAATGCTGCCCAAGAGGCCATTGCCATTGGTGGAACCACAAATCCAAGTAAAGGGCGATTCACAAAGGATCATGAACCAATTCGTCCTGCCAAGGCAGCTACACGCCCTGAAATTGCAAAATCTTTTTCCAAAACCCCAAGTATGATCAATCATGCATGGGCTATCTATGTGTACGTTGTTTGGCGTTTTTTGGCTACCGTCCATATCGATGCCAAGGTAACCAATCAATATCTCGTTATAACGGCGGCTTCGGAAGAATTCATTGCGAAAGGCCAAAAATTGTTGGAGCCTGGGTTCTTAAAGTTCTATAAATACAAAACTATCTCCATCCAAGAACTTCCACCGCTAAAGAAAGGAACCAGTTTTCTCTTTGAGACCTATAAACACCATGGATTTACCACGCCTCCCCAATTGTGGAGCGAGGCCCATCTTATTACGAAAATGGCGGCACTAAACCTAGGGACCGATGCCACTCGTTCATCGCATATAGACACCGTACAAAA
This sequence comes from Candidatus Thorarchaeota archaeon, assembly GCA_048882505.1. Classification (GTDB taxonomy): domain Archaea; phylum Asgardarchaeota; class Heimdallarchaeia; order Hodarchaeales; family Hodarchaeaceae; genus Hodarchaeum. The sequence goes on along the minus strand of JBHLRO010000002.1, from coordinate 50,710 downwards.
ACGGCAATATACTGTTGTACAGGGCCCCCAGCGAAACTTAGTTCCAACCTCGCTCGGACTAGCGCTCTATCAGGTTTTAACTCAAAATGCAGGGGAACTAATCCTCCCCGAAATTCGTGGTCGAGTTGAAACCTGGACACAACACATTCGAACCCATGAAAAGACTCCCGAAGATGTTGATAAGCTGGTTATGGACGTTACAACTCGTGGTATGCAACAATTAAAAGCGAATCAAGAGGAAATCTTCTCCACACTAGCCAGAAGCATTGAATCAATGACTGGAATCGGAAAACATCTAGGAATATGCCCTGAATGTCAGGGAAGCCTGGTTTTACACCAAGGAAAGGCAGGATCTCGATTCTTACGGTGTTCCAACCCATTATGCGAAACCAGCCTTCCTCTTCCTAAAAAAGGGAACCTTGAAACCATTACAGATGAACTCTGCCGAATCTGTAATGGAATCCCTCTCCTTGTCTCCACTAGATATCATAAATGGATTTTATGTCCATATTGTTGGTCTACCAAAGGAACAGAAGATAAACCCTGGTTTTGCAGTGAATGTGATCGTACTGATTGTCCTATCTCAGGATCCTGGGAATTTACTCCCCCCGAACAGTATCTTGGCGATTGTCCGCATTGTGGTCATGAGGTGCACGTTCGGATTGAGCAAGATTCATCTCCAGTAACCCAAGTCATGTGTAGTAATTGTAAACATACCTGGAAGGCTCCTCATCCTCGTAAGGGAACCAATGTTTCTGTCGGAGCACCTTGTACAAGGTGTGGCCGTCAGACATTATCTATTTTCAAACGAGGAAAAAAACCATACCGGTTGTGTGTGTTTTGTTCCATCTTCTTCTTTGAAACAGATAACTGAGGTTACATTGTCCTTTTCTTCTATACCCAATAATTTATTAGTTTTCATCTCAGAAATTTTTGATATAAGCCCTCTGTCCTCATTGTTGAAGAATAATTCCTAAATAGGCAAATAGAACTTGGTTGATGAGTAGATGAGTTCGGACGATGTTTTTGGACGTGATCCTGCCCCCAATTCAATACGATATCTTATTTTACTCAGTGCCTTTACCAGTCTGTTAACTGCCGTTTCATTTATCCCTTCAATGGTGGGGACGAATTCTCAAGAAGCCAACTTCTTCCAGACCGCGATTCCTGGATTTTTATTCTTTTCAGTTGTCTCGATTCCAGAATGGTTTCTTCTACGCCGCTCTCGTAAGATGTTAGGGCCGTACGGGTTTGCATTTGCCGTGGAGATTGTGAGAAGTATATCTCTGCAGATTGCTGGATTTTATTATGTTCAACAAGTCGAGAATGCCTCATCCACTGCATTTTCGCTTCTCCAGGTCACCTCTTTACTTACTCTCGCCCTTTTGGTTGCAACTAAGGTTGCTCGTTCTAGATTAGAGGAACTTGCAGAAAGAAACGTTACCCGAAATCTACTGAATCTTCTGCCCACCATCCTCGTATTGCTCCTGTTTTTAGGCACATATCTAACAGAGATTGCTGGTTTAAACACCCCTCGGCAACAGAACCTATTTCCTGATTATACGGATAAAGAAATCGATTGGTCTATGTTCAACACCCCAACATGGGATGCTACTTACCTGTTAGAAAACCTTCTCGACCAATTCACTGCGGGTCTAAGTGCCCCAGACACCATCCTCTTCAATGTCACTAGTGATCAAGCTAATCCCCAAAGTCCTACCGCCTATTGGCGGCTTGGAACTTTCGAATCTTATGAGTACACAGCCAAACCCCCGTATACGACAGATTGGAATCCTACTCAGAAAGTAAAACGAATATTATCCACAGGGGCCCCTAGTTCAAGTGACTATTCGCAACTTGTGGATCCTGCTGACCGAACTGCAAGATTTACTGTACATCTCCCTCTCGACCATAATTCATCCCTTGCGGATGTCACCGTTAATACGAACTTTAAAAATTATCTTCCTGCTACTTGGAATGGGCAGAAAGGCTCGTATATCGACTCTAGTTCTTTCCAATTTTTTGATAGCAATGGAAATTCGCTAAGTGCGACTACCAAGAATGCACGGGAGGTATTCCCGCTCTCCCATTCCGATGACTTGCTTGGAGTGGACGCCAACCTCTTACTTGATACTACATCCGATGAAACGGGGCTTTTTACTTATGATATTGACTACGAGAAGGTAGACGTTCAATCGGCCGCCGCATTCTCCTTGACGAGATCTGAAGGCGACTATTTGCAGGCTTTAGGTAATGATGCGAATAAGTGGGCCGCCATCAAAAATTTGTATCTTCAACTTCCGAATATAACAGGTAGCTTACCGCCTCAGATGACAAATCTCCCCTATATAGATACATCTTCTTCGCGATATCAGGACTGGGCCCCCTTTGTGTATGGAAATGCAACCGAATGGAATGACTCAGGGCTTTCGGTCTTTGCGCAAGCCTATAATAACATGCTCGAATTCGAAAACTTCACTTTTGATATGAACATGTGGTTAGGAACACAAATTGGTTTTGCACCAGGAGTGGCAAACGCGCATCCCGCCCCGTATGAAGATTTTAATGAGTGGTTCTTCCGTCGTCCCCACGATGGCACCGAAGGTGGAGTATCTCTTCACTTCGCGGGATCTTATGCCATCATCAATCGACTGCAAGGGATTCCTACCAGAGTAGTTATCGGATATCTAGGAGGGAATGATTCCATTGATTATTATCCCTACCGTGCAGTTACCATGCGTTTTCTCCATGCCTGGGCCGAAGTGTTGGTTCCCATGCTGGATCCTACCGATGGCTATCGAGCGGAATGGGTAAGCTTTGATCCCCTGTTGTCCTACCTGGCAAGTCAATATGGTTTGACCCCCCCTACCGATATCGTCCCAACTTCGTCCTTGGGGCAATCCATTACTATCCGCCCTGATTATGATTTGGAAAACGAGGGGCTTTTCCAGGCGGGTCTCGACCATCAAGACATGGAAACAAACGGTAGTGGAGACTGGATTTTTGGGCGAGTAATCACTAATTACACGGCCAGTAACGACCCACTTAGCCCCTATACTCTTGCTAACGGGGTCGGGGTCACTGTCTCAGTTCGGATTATTAAAACACCTTCGGCGGTCATGTGGTTACCCTCCCAAGGAGCCAATTTTAGTTTCTACGCCGGCATATCAGGAGAAAACGGTTCTGGTATTTTTCTTGGTTTTGATGAATCTGATAGCCAAGGAGTGGCCTCTATCTCTTTCAACATAGATATCACCCAATTGGGAATTCGTACAATATATTTCTATGCCGAGGTTAACTTGGGAACCTCAGGAATTCAAAAAGCCGCGATTTCTTGGGCTTATGTCACCTCATTCTTCTGATGACTCCCGGGTTCCCCACAGAAAAGTACTTTCTAATTGGAATAGATCAGATATTGTAGATATCCTCGTACTTCCCCTTTGTAGCAAATTCAACTCAACACCTTTAACCTGGAGTAAAAAGCCTAAGAGATAGATATGGTTCCAATCTTACGAAGAAAGAATTTAATAACTCAGCTTGGACGCACATAAAAAGATAAAAAGAAGGGTGAATATCGGGCTCTCTGTCCCTTATTTCGACCTATTTTCAAATCTACGATGAAAGATCAGGAGAAGCGAACTAGAGAAATTTGGAGAATGAATTGGAAATGTCTAAAGATAAAATTTATGGATATGGTATATTCTTTGTAACCTTAGTCCTCATGATCCTTTACATTATCTATCTACCCATCCAATACTACTTTACTACACAGGTGATTGCTGGAGACCCCCGAGGTCCCCTTTTTGGCCTAGATCTTACTTGGTTAGTCAACCTGATTCCTTTTTTGAAAGTCGGGTGGCAGGACGCCGTTATTTGGCCCGTATTTCTAGCTACGATGATGATTGGCTTTATTATCGCCTGGATTGGCTATACTATGGCGACAACACCTCCTCCAGAACCCATTGATCTTGATGACCTTAATTTGGATGAGGAAATCGAAGAAGAAGCCGAAAACGACGACAACGACGATTGAGAGACCAAGTAACCAAATTCACTTCCCTTTTCCTTAATTTATCTGAGATGAGGGGGGAAGAAAAAAGGATCGTTGACCGTAACCCGATCATGGCATGTCTGGCGGTAGTCCCAAGAGATTGTCTAAGAAGCCGGGGAAGTAAATCGCGATCCCAAACAATACTACAATAATCAAACCAGTAAAAAAGATCTGTTTATCAAAAAAGAGCCGCTCAGCCTTTCGACCAACCACACTATTATTAGAGACCAAAAATAAAAAGCGGAAAATTCCGAGAGAAAACAGCGGCAATGCTGCGACAAGAAACACGGTCTCGTTTGCATGTCGATCTACGAGATAGATAAATACTGCTAACAACTCAATTGCGGTAATTGTGGTTAAACTCTGATTTATGAGTTCAGGAGTATAAAATCTGAAAACTTCTTTATGCTGCCGTGCAGATTCTCCCAATACTGCCAAATCACCCTTACGCTTGGCTAATGACAAAAACATAGCAGTGATGAAACAAAGGATAATCAGCCATGGCGAAACTGAAACCGATATCAGTACCGCTCCCGCCATGGCTCGCCAGACATAATTCACGGACAAGGTAATAACATCAGCAAAGACAATTTCTTTCAAACGCAAGTTATAGAGTTGACTGGTAATAAATAACGCACCAAGAACCAAGAGAAATGCGATTTTGGATTCTAATACAATATTTGCTTCCTGATCAGGTATTGTGGGCCAGACAAAAATCTCTTCAGTAGTTTGAGGGATAAAAATCAGGACCCCACATAAAATAATTAGAAGTATAACTCCAATGGCCAATCCCTGAAGTGGGCTTATTTTTCCTGACGGAAAAGGACGTTGGGCCTTTTCGGGGTGATGTCGATCCTTTTCACGATCCCGAAAGTCATTGATTAGATAGCTAAGGCTGGAAACAAGGCATAATGCTAGGAAGGCAAGTCCGATAGGAATCCAGAGGTCAGTACGAAACAGATTTCCAGAGAAAAATATCCCAAAAAAGGCTAGGACGTTCTTATAATATTGATGCGGTCGAAGTAAAATCAAGATTGCGCGGAGACGTTCCCACAGGGAGAAAGTTTTTTCGTGAGAGGCGGAATGAGTAGCCATGGAATTATCACTGTCCCAAAGAAAAATGATTTTAGATGTACTGCATTATTTCAAATAGTACCATCCCCGGATCTAGGTCGTCACCAATGGCAGCAAGAATATTTTCTTTATCTAGCGCGAGTACTACCAAATAACGATTAATCCGTCCTTCCTTTGCCACAAATCCGCGTTGATTTAAGATTACCATTTCATAAATTTCATGCACATTATTGTGGGCCAGACGGATGGGCATTGCTAGATTTGACTGCAAAACAACGCGAAAATTTGATTTCAGAAGTGCGTTGGCAAACTCCTCATCCCCGCTCTGATCTACGATACCATCTGCTAGATGGAGAATTACCATCAATTGAAGGGCTTTTTGAATTCGTATGAGAGGGAACCGCGATTTTTCGACTGGCATTGTTCTCACAAGGAGGTTTGTTCTACCCTTAAATGAAAGATGAGTACTCAGCCAAAGAAAGAAAAGGCTAAGTAAATTACGCCAAAAGCGATAAAAGGGGCGTGTTTTAACGCCTAGTACTCGAAAAACGAGTTAAAACCTCCTTGAAATCGGAATAAGGATCAATGATGACCCTCAAGACCTTCTCACAAGTTTTAGGTAAGTTAATGCCATTAATCATCCTTGCTAGTTTAGTGTTAAATCCTTATCCCACCCTGATTATATCTGGCAACCAGGAAGTGCAAGATTCTCCTCATTTCCTCTATGGTAACGAATTTAGTAAAATTAAATTACCATTAGTGATTACCCAAGAAAATACCACGGATACAACAAACACTACAACATCCACTACCACATCTGAGACTGAAGATACCAATACCAGCACAATCGCAGGCGGACCAGGGCCATGGAATCCTATTTTAGATCCTGGTCTGTATTTTCCGCTCGCCCTCATGTTTAGCATCTTAGGAATACTCTCTACAATTTGGCTAATCTTTTTTGTTGAAACAAGTCAAGATCGAACGATTAGGGAACGGTTAATCGGCAGCACCATCCGATTGGTAGCTATGAGTATTTTGCTCGGGCTTGCTATCCATTTTTGGCTCCTTTTCGAACCCATTTGACGTAGATTGCGAAATCATACTAGATATTTTCGCCACGGCGCTTAACGTAATACCGCACCGATATTGTACCAATCCGTTTCTTGGGATTTAAAAGGAGATAACATTTTTAAATCCGACATTTTTCTGAGGGTCAGCCCACAAAATCGTAAGCCTAGAGGCTCAAATATCTCAACACATGAGTCTAATGGCTGGAAATTTGGAAATTTCCAGCGAGATATGGTTATATACGATGACACGTCTCCTCGATCACTTCCTCCGTGAAGAAGAGAGCTATTGGAGTATCCAGACTCTCCTTCAACGAGTCCTAAAGGGGATGTGGGTGCTGTTATATGGCAGCAGGGTGATTGCTTTTTCAGAGGAGAGAGAGGAAATAGTTCGGCACTTTTCTGACTATATCGAAAAGGGTGATCCTCACGAATGCCTACCTGGGGCGATTTGTGTTCAAGTAGGACACGAGAAACCCTTCTATCGAATTCCGGTGGATGACAATACGGCCGAGTAACTAAGCGGATCATTCGACAGTTACTGTTTTGGCGAGATTTTTAGGCTTGTCAGGATCATAACCTCGGCTGGTAGCCGCGTAATAGCTGAGCATCTGAAGGGGGATCACATCTAGGATAGGACGGAGAAACGTAAGAGACGGATTGGGTACCACAAAAGAAAAATCAGACCGTTCAATGATTGGGTGGTTGGGTTCTGCTACCGATATGATATGTCCACCACGTGCACGCATCTCTTCAGCGTTGCTTACGATTTTTTTAACGGTCCAATCATCAGGAGCTATCAATATCACGGGGAAGGTTGGTTCGACAATAGCAATTGGGCCATGCTTTGACTCTCCAGCAGGAAAAGCTTCAGCGTGGATATAAGAGATTTCTTTAAGTTTTAGTGCGCCTTCCATAGCTACGGGAAGGCTCGCCCCACGTGCTAGAAAGTAGGCAGAATGCTGATTGGAGATTTTTCCTGCTAGTTCTTTTGCCTTAAATTCATTTTGAGTAATAACCGTTCGAGTAAGCTTTGAGATTTCTTGCAAAAGATAATCGTGGTCTTGGATCAATTCTTTAGAGGTTAGGAGCCCTAGTTCGTGCTTAACTTGGAGCCCTAGTCGGCCAAGCAGGGCAATTTGGGCGGTGTGGGTTTTGGTAGCTGCAACTCCGATCTCTGGCCCCGCCTTTGTATAGAGCGAGACATGGCTCATTCGAGGGATAGATGAGTCAATAACATTCGCCACAGTAACAACTGAGGCTCCAGCCTTACGTGCAGCACTAACCGCCTTCATCACATCAAGTGTTTCTCCTGACTGACTAATTGCTAGGATTAAGCTGTCTTCATCCATAAAAGAGGAGTACGTTTCGTATTCTGAAGCAATTAAAGGGAAGATAGGCTTTTTCTTTAACATTGGTTGGAGATAATGATATCCCGACAACCCTGCGTGATAACTTGTACCACATGCTAGTATTGCGATCTGATCTGCATCCAAAATCATTTTCGCAGCGCTTTCGATCATATTCTGGTCGATGAGTAAGGTGTTTTTCAGCGCAAGGGGTTGTTCGTGAATTTCTTTAAGCATATAGTGCGGATATCCACTTTTTTGAGCACTTTCAGCGGTCCATGTGACAATCACAGGCTTTGGTTGAATACGATATCCCCCTTTTTCAATATAAACCGTTTGGGGTGTAATGGTGGCGATTTCTCCGTTTTTCAAGACAATAGCTCTTTTGGTATATTCTAAAAACGCGGGAATGTCGCTTGCTGCAAACTTCGTGTCATCCTTGACTCCAATTACCAAGGGGCTGTCCTTTCGGGCCAGAAAAATGGTTTCAGGATCATCGCGGGTAAACCAGACAAGTGCATAGGTGCCTTCAATCTGAGCTAGTACCTGTTTAAAAGCCGAAACGGACGTTTTTTCGTCAGGATCGTCCAATGCTTCTTCAAGCAGATGACAGATAACTTCAGTATCGGTATCTGAAACAAATTCATGGCCTCGATTGAGAAGACCCTTTTTCAACTTCATATAGTTCTCGATAATGCCATTATGTACCAGGACGATCTTTCCTGTGCAATCAGAGTGCGGATGGGCGTTAATTTGATTTGGCGGCCCGTGAGTAGCCCATCGTGTATGACCAATTCCGACTTGTCCCTCAAGGTTGGTAAATGACATACGCTTACTTACCTGATCAATGGTACCTTTGTCTTTTAAGGTTTCGATCTGTCCATCTCCGTTCAACACAGAAACCCCCACACTGTCATATCCTCGGTATTCTAGGCGTTTCAGTCCAGCTGTGATCATTGGGGAAACATTTTTGCGAGCACTGGTTGTAATAGCGATAATCCCACACATAGAAGATACTTCCTTTAGATTCTATTACCTGAAAATCCCGGTTTTCCCTGTCACTCCGCGAGTTTTAGATCTAGAGTAAGGAAACGAAAGTAGGAAACGAGTAGTTCTAGCTATAAGGGGGGCTTTTAAATGTGTTACCTTAAAGGTTTCCTGAATATGTCATGCCATTTTTTCAAGGAGACATGGAAACAGACAGTTTTACGACCAATATGAGTCATTTTTTTCTTTTTACTCACATAGATGTGTTTTTAAGGAGAAACAATTGGAACAGAAGGTAGATCCTCATATTGACTACTCTAGCCTGATTTGAAGTAGTAAGATCGATTAGACACGAATCTGACCTGAATGTTTAAATAACACAGCTTTGGTAGTTAATCCGATGTTACGCCATTCCCGTAAAATTGATCCGAAAATCGCAAGACTTTTGGCGCATGATCTCCGCTGGCAAATCATGATGTTGCTTTCAGATGATGAGACCAATTATGCTAAACGTATTTCAGAAGAACTCAACATTTCAGAGTCGAAAGTTCATTATCATATGGCCAAACTTCGTGAAGCGGGACTCATTATTCCTATCGGTATTAAGCCTGGAAAAAACCGAGGGAGAGCGAAGCTCTTCAAGCCCGTGGCTGTCGAATACTATTTATCACTAGATTCTCGCAAAAGAGGAGTTCCTAATGATACTGTTTTTGATAGGATTTTCGCCGGACGATTCGTGAAGAATGAGGAATTTGATGCAAGAATCATTGTGGGTTCAGCAGAACCGCATGGACGGTATGATGCCATTTCACGCGATGGATATCTAGTTTCAGAACTCTGCGGATATTTGGGATGTCATCTTACCAGGTGGAGGCGTGAAAACCGGCTTTTTCCTTATTTTCTCAGTACCGACGTAGATTATGAAAAATATCACCAAAAGGAGCGGACGAATCTCATTATCCTCGGAGGACACATCACCAATACTCTCACTGCAGATTATAACTCTACTTTAGAGGACAAGTTTGGGATCTGCTTTGTTGAAAACCGGATAATGGTTGGAAAAACTGCTTATGCAAATCCAGAAAATGGATTAATTGCGTTGTTTCGCCGTCCCGATAGTGAACGCCATTGGGTTTTGATTCTGGCAGGGGTGCGCGGCATCGGGACAAAAGCAACGCTTTTTGCATTGACATCGGATTGTATTGAGGTGCTGGAGGATGCTCCTGAATTCGTGAGCGTGACTAAGGGGGAGAGCAGGAACGGGAGAATGGTTACAGGGGTAAAGAAAATAGATAGCAGGATGAAATCCCTCGGCTCAGAACTGAATTATTAAGTATTAAAGAGATTCCTTTTGACCACTCTCGTATTAAATTAAGGACAGGTAGCGATGAATCTTGGTTGAAACTCAACGCGTCATAACGCAAGCAATCCAACAAGGAAGAAAGGTACTTACTATCAAAGAATCCAAAGCCATACTTGTGTACGAAGGTTTTCCCATTAATCCAACTGGATTTGGGAAAACCCTTGAGGAGATTCTTACCGAAGCAAAAAGAATTGGTTTTCCGCTCGTTCTTAAGGTTAGTTCCCCTGATATTGTCCACAAATCGGATGTTGGGGGAGTTATTACAGGAATAATGGATGTGTTGGATCTCCAGGAGAAGTTTGAAGGACTTGAGGAAACACTCAGACAAAAGGCTCCTTCTGCTCACATTGAAGGATACGTTCTCGAAAAAATGGAAACTGGGATTGAACTTTTAGTAGGATCAGCCCAAGACCCAATGTTCGGGTCAATCTTATCTTTTGGGCTAGGTGGGATTTTTGTTGAGGTCTTTAAGGATGTTGTGTTTCGATTGATCCCGATAACTCCTGAGGATGCAGCTGAAATGCTTTCCGAGATCAAAGCAGCCCCATTATTGGATGGAGTTAGAGGACAACCCCCCGTTGATAAGCATGCTCTTGTAGAGTTATTGTTAAAAACCTCGCGATTTATTGAGTCTCACCCAGAAATCGAAGAACTAGACCTTAATCCAGTATTTGCCACGGCCAAGGGGGTTTCGGTTGTTGATGCACGAATTATCCTGAAATCGGCTCAATAGCCAGGCCACGCCACAGAACGAGAAGGCAAGAGAGAGTGATTGTCGCCCCAAGTGCTGAAAAAATCAAAGCCAGAAAAAAGAAAACTTCATACCCAGAGAACGATATGACGAATTGACTCAATAAGACTGGCACCAAGGCTGCCCCTCCAATCATGACCAAAAAGCGAAGGAGAGTTTCTAGACGCTGGAATGAATCTAACCATTGTCCGTGATTTAAAACCGCAACAATTGGCAAACTTAGTGTAACACCACCAAGGAACGGGATTCCCACAATTGATAAAGCATCTTTGCCCAAAAACATACTTGCGAGGGAAAGCATAAAGAATTCAGACAACAAAAAAGAAAGAGGAATAATTAACAATTCAAACCGCTGAAACGTCGTTAACCGAGGCATTTCTTGATGCTCAGGAGGGTGTTGTGTCATTCAATCAGTCCTTGCCAATTCTCGTAAAGAGAACGGTGTTGTAAACTCCTGAATTCATTCTGGATAGGATCTGTTATTTAGAGAGGCGGCTCTTTCAGATCGAATATATTTGCTTTCTTGAAGCTATGGTATTTAAAACTTTTAAAGTAATGATAGTAGCAAATCATGCAGATGTTAAGAACGATCCAATGTCCTTTACCGTTTGATCCTGATTTACTCGAAACCATCCGCATCTATAATCAGGCGGTTCAACATGTCATTGACATTGGATGGGCGCTAAAAACCTACAACAAAACTACACTTCACCGGAAAACCTATAAAACGATCCGTGAGAAATATCCATCATTACAATCATCCCTTGTCCAATGTGCTAGAGACGTGGCTTCAGATATGTTGAAAGGAGAAAAATTCAAGCATAAGAAGCCAGTAAAGAAAGAAATAAGCGGGATTCGATACAATCAACGGACATTTACGCCGTTTCTAGAATCAAATCAAGTTTCGCTTAGTACCATAAGAGGCAGAAAACGGTATAATCTTATCGTACCAGTCTATTTCCACCAATATTTACATGGTACTGTCAAATCCCTGATTCTCCATTACAAGAAGAATAGTAGACGTATTATTGCTTATTTCACGCTGGAATTGCCAAATGTTTCAGTAAGACAACCTACTACCTTTTTGGGTGTTGATCGCGGGATTAGGCGAGCCGCGGTCTGTTCCAACAACTTTTTTTATCCGACAAATCATATCCTCGCCATAAAATGGAAATACCAACAATTACGACAGAAACTTCAGTCAAAAGGCACTCGCTCCGCCAAACGCAAATTACGTGAGCTAAGCGGTCGAGAGAGACGGTTTATGACTGATGAAAATCGAAAAATCTCGAAATGGGTTTGTGAGTTGCCTTATGATTGTATAGTTTTGGAAAACATTCGGGGTCTAAAACAACATAGCAAAAATATCAAAAGAATCTCCAAGAAACTTCGAAGAAAATTCGGAAACTGGGCCTATTACCAACTAGAGCAATTTCTCATTGAACGGGCGGAAAAGCTGGGAAAAATGATTTTGTTTGTGAATCCCAAGTGCACCTCACGCCGCTGTTCTCGCTGTGGATATATCTCGAAAAGTAATCGGGCTTCTCGATCGGTCTTCTTTTGTCGCGAGTGTTGGTTTGAACTCAACGCGGATCTGAATGCGGCGCGGAATCTATCCGTCTTTGGCAAAGCTGAATTCGGGCGGGCTTCTGTCAATAGTCCGAATGTGGCGGTTCTACCCCTGACTCTAACGCTTGTTAAGTTAGGGCGAGTGCTAGCTACAAACTATTGAATTCATTCAGTAGTAATTGACTTGAGTTTATCTGTTCCGAAGGAGAAGAACGGGAAATCGATTCATATCGGATGAACCCTCAAAATTTATAGAGTAGGATAAACTGCGAAATAAACGCAAAAAATCCCTTCCATATAAAGATTATTTGCTGATGTTTCTTTATTTCAGATACAAAAGAAGCGCCGATAATCTAGTCCGGTTAGGATCTCAGCCTTCCAAGCTGATTACCCGAGTTCGAATCTCGGTCGGCGCATCTGCCTTTTTTCATTACTAGTTGATTTTGTAACGAAGGATAGCACAAATTCCCCCGAAACTTTGGATCTTACGTCCTTCTTCAGTTTGCAGACTGATAATTTCGACTTGCGTACCAGTCTTTTCCGCCAGTTCTCCCAGTTCTAATATGAGAGTAGTGTCAAGACCACTTGAAAGAAGAAGAGTATCCACCGCTCCCATTCTCAGGTTTTCACGAACCTCTTTCTCACCATAGTTGGCTTTGTTATCGATTAACGCTTGTGTGAACTGACGTACGAGTTTCTTCTCTTCAACGATAGCTACGCCTGCTAGAATATCTGTGGAGCTGGCTACCAGCTCATTTATCCCTGATTTATCCCCTCCATACCCCAGGTCTTTGGTTCCAACAATCTTATCTTTCAGTCGAGGATCAAAATACTCCACGATTTGATCTTTTATCTGACCTGGGCCTCCAAGGATCACCCCCTTTAGCTCTTCATCAGCATTTTCAATAAAAAACTCCTTCATTTCATCAGCAACCCGTTTCAAATATCGCTGGATTGCTTCTTCACGCAATCGTGCATAACGCACGCTGCTCTGCCCTCCTTTGCGGTGCTTTTTGGCTGCTCCACTCCGTGTGCTCTTGATAATTTGTACATTATCACCCTTCAAGGTAGCAATTGTGGCTTTGGCACTATCAATGGCCAGTAGAGCATATGTATCTTTTTCGACAAGCAGATTTAGTATATGTTCAACGTGAAACCTATTATCACATACATAGAGTTTTCGAGATATTGGCTCTGCCAGTTGGTCAAACACAAAAGATTCTAGTCTGTATTTGTTGCTGGTTCCAGTCACCCCTGAAAAAATGGCTAACCCCGAATCTGGAGCTATATTGCCATACAGCTTAAGTTTGCCAATCACATTTTTTAACGCAGATATCACATTCTTTTGGGTGAACTTACTGCGAATATTTGTTGCTGTCCCAATTTCATCAGATAACTCCTGAACAAAGTCCGCTATTTTGCGATTTGGCGGCACATACAGCGAAATGAGGCAGGTACTCCCATCTGGAGATTCTTTTTTTTGTAACTCGGCTAGTTGTTTCTCTATTTTATATTGACGATAGCTCATGGGAACTTCAGCCTCGTTCTATGTTCTAATGGATATATGGGGACAGGTTGTCTGTTAATTAAATTCCCCGAAAAGATTCTTTTTTGAATCGCTACTAGTGATCTCATCCTATTCGATACGAATGGAAAAGGGCCCAAAATCTCCAATAGAAGTCTATTAACTCTTTTAATGTCAAGAAGTTCCAATCACATATTGGTGAGTATTCTACAATGTCTAGAGCAAGAAGAGAAACCGTAGGGGTTTCCTCGAATGCTTCAGCCAACTGAGCAAGTATCCTGAATAATTCAGAAGATGTTCTCCGAATGTTTTTCTTCTTTTTAGCGGAAAATCCGCCCAAATTGGGATAATCGAATAATTCACCTAACCAATCTATATTACTATTGTCCTCTTTTTTCGATTCTAATAGTTGGTCTAAATTCAAAGTATGTCCTATGATCCTGTTTCGGTGCCAATAATTGGCATAACCTAGGAATGGAGACTGCCCGATAGTAAAATAATCCAAATCGATAGTTACATAGGTTTTTTTGCCTGACAACCAACTTGTAAACTCTGGATCATCAATAAGGGAGATAAAGGATGGAGTCAGAAATCTCAAGGAATGTTGGGCCCTCCTACGATCTGAGGACGCCTCGGCCCATCCACCGATTACTGCAGTACGTTTTGATAATTCATCAGATAGCCAATTGCCATGGATTGTCCCTAGGGGGCTGGCTAGATCGAAATGGGCGTCAAATGAGATTATAGCAAGATCATTTCCAACGTCGGAGAAATATTTTTGAGCAATGTAACGCGAAGGGGCGTGTGAAGGAGATAGATTAATGAACCGCCTCTGATCATCCCAGAGAGGAGGGGAAATCTTTTCAAGATCACTATAATTTCGTGTGCCCTGTATCTTCGTATGAGGAAGTTCCTTTACCACCGTAGATAACCTTTTTTGAAATGATGTGTTGACAAAACCAGATAAATCTAGATTTGGATTCTTATTTCTTAATGACTCAAGTTTAACTGAAGCCCAATACTCCTCAGCCCAAAAGACTGCAGTTCCAAAGGTCTCAGTTTGTTTATTGGCTGGATATTCCATTTGTACTCTTGGGGCCTTCCTAGATGATATCCACTATGATATTAATGGACTTAGTGTCTGAACGCGGCCTCTAGCCCGTTTCTGGGTTTTGAATGACGGTTCCCACATTTTTCCCTTGAATTGCTTCTCGAATCTTCTCGATGTCTTTAAAACACACCACAATTCGAACATTGGTGCGTTCACAGATTTTGGCCGCAATTAGCGTGAACGGGGCCTTAGATCCAGCACCTAATGATAACGGTGACACAACCTCGTAAAATTCCCGATAAGTCAAAACATCATGCTTTTTGGCATCGCTAAACTCCTGGGGATCCTTATCATAGATGCCATCCACGTTAGTAACATTAATGAGTATATCAGAGCCCACCAAATCAGCAAGAACAGCAGCATCCTCATCTGTCTTGACCGCTGGTAAAAATCCTCCTGTCAGACTAACATCGTAAGTCTGTAACTGCTCAGCTACCTCCGTCAGAGTTGTTGGTAATATCACAGAGCAATGTCCCCTAAAGTAGTATGAAAGCAGTCGTGCATTCAACCACGTGGCAGCAATTGCCATAGTATCCCTTTCGCCTTCAGTTAATCCTTTAGGGAGCCCCGCAATATATTGTCGAGCAACTTTTCCCCCGCCACAGACCACAACGAACTTTGACTGATGAAAGAAGCTTTTGATCATACCAGTAAACTGTTCAAGGAATTGGGTATCAATTTCACCAGGATTGATAACCGATCCACCTAAAGAAATGGAAACCACGGGTTTCATTGCGTTATCAACTCATCGCGCTATCAACGATGAGGGGGCAATCACTTGCACTTATAAAAAAATTTGTGAAGGTTTATCAATATCTACACCAGAATTCACACGATAATCAAAAGAAAGAGAAATTAATGCCGCGGGCGTGATTTGAACACGCGACAACCGGATTTCTATCATTTTTTGATGATTAAACGCCTTCAGTCCGGCGCTTACAGGAAATACACCAGCAAAATGGCGTGGTTCTCCCGGTCTAAGCTACCGCGGCTATTAACTTAAATTCACACCTGCTAGAACGGTATTAGTCTATCCTTCGACGTCTGTTAAAATTCTTACGTTGCCACGAAAAACGCCGTAATTTTGGGCTAGGATATCCGCAATGTGCGCAGCGATGTTTAGATTTATGATAGCTTCGCTGACCACACCGCCTACACTGGATGTGAGTGCGTTTACTTGTATGTTTGCCAAATGATGCTGTACCCTTGGTCACATTGAATACTTCCTGCTGGGGGTGTGATTATGGAGGCGAAACTAGGATGACATTATCACCCCTGAGGATGATATGACCTAATTCCTCGATTTTCGCCTCATCCTCTTCGTTTTGGGGAGGATGAATCAGTTCGGCGTCTTCCAACACAAGATTAAGATGTGGATCGTAACTTCGAAGGATACCTCGAATCTCTCGGTTTCCTCGAACCTTGAGGATCACCGTTTTATTGAGGGCTTCGTTCAAAACATCTAATGGGCGTTGTACCATATGATTTTCATATCCATAAGATTAGATGCTCCGACCGGGAATTTCAGGACGAGAGAACGACTCTAAACCCTTTGAACCCGGGTATCCTCCTTCGTCCCAGGTTTAAGGGGGACGAAGCCTTAGGGGTGAAAGCCCTAAATGATGGGCCAAGCTACACTATCGGAGCGTGCCTCTAGCAGCTTTTTAAGACCAACAGATCACTCTGACAGCCTTTTATAAGCAGTAGGGCGTGTAACCATTTCTTATTAAAAAGCTATTAACATTTCTTGAACACTCAACTCCACCTCCCGAGCATTCAGGAATCATGGTATCTAAAAAGCAAAAGCGTCTAGTCCGAAGAACCGAGAAGCGAGAACAGCATTCGTTTGGAAAAGAGGCCGTATTATATTTACTAGACGAAAGTCTCCAATTACGGGTGCATGACACTCAGCGGGCACAGGATCTAGCCAAAGATGCACTGAAGATTCGAACACGAGTGAAGATTCCCCTTCCCCGTCAGTATAGAATGAAATTTTGTCGGGCATGTCATACCCCCTTAAGCGTGGAGACCACCCGGGTAAGATTAAACAGCAAAAAGCGGCAAGTCCACTATCAATGTCTAATGTGCGGGCAAGAGCGTCGATTTGGATACTTGAATCCTAAGAGGCAAAAACGGAAAAGGCTAAAACGGAGCATTCATCAGAAGAAGTAACTAGAAGCTCAAAGTTGTATGGAGACTTTTTTATGTATTGTGCTGTGTACACCACTGTTGCTACAATAGAAGATGCCACAAATATCGGAAGAACTTTGGTTGAACGAAATCTAGTCGCATGCGCTAATCTCATCCCTCAGGTAAAATCGATATTTCGATGGCATGGTCAAATCGAAGAAGAAGAGGAGATCATTCTATGGTGTAAAACGCGAACCGAGTTGGTAGATCAGATTCGTACAACACTTCTAGATATCCACCCCTATGATTTACCCGCACTTGCTGTATATCCTATCCAATCGGGAAGTAAGAACTATTTACAGTGGATAATGGACGAAACCCAGTCTTCAAAGGTCGACTGAGATAAGATAGTTTGTTTCTTCTTTTGTAGGAGTTATTGTAACATCGAGGAGTTCCTGAATCAAACGAATGTTAGTTTTTGTATGGTTTGAAATGTAAGGGGTTGTGAAAACGCTTGAGGAGGTTGCACAGGCCATGATTGGGAGGATTTGATCTGCACAAAGTGGATCCACTGTACTTTTACTCTTCACGACTTTGATGTATCGTTCGACTGCATTTTGGCCAACTTGTTCCGCCCGAAGTTTTCTTTCTCCAACAAAATCCCCTCCGATGATGTTATCTCCACTGTGTGAGAAGACTAAGATCCCAGATCCGGGATTATCTGCTGGAACAATCTCATTGTAAACCGTGGTAGCGATGTTTCTTCCTTTCAATGCATTCACAACTGTCTTACTTTGTCGGTCTGCAACATGCGCTTTTTTCAGATGTTCTGACGCGAATGAGAGAACCGTGGCGTGGTTGGGTGCTTGGAATTCATCTGATTTTAGCCCGTTCAAGGAGCCCATAGACGTCATTTTTGCACCAACCTTGGCGCCGCCCTTTGGAAAAAATCCGTGGCGTCCAACCGTTAATTCCAGCTGGCACCCCATCATCCTAAGAACAGTCCAGGTCACATGATCGACATATGGAATACTTGGTGCCCATTTACCGAATGTGGCCCCACCTTGGAATTCCACCGTTAGGGAAAGGGATTTATTTGCCAGTTTAGCAATTTGAAGGGTTTGAAGAATGAGACCGATGCTACCTGCGGTTGCAACATGAATCTTTAGATGTGACTTCCAATCATTGGTGGGAAAAAAGCTAATAGCTTCTGAGCCAAGGTAAGCATTCTCTAGGCTACCCCCGCAAAAATCAGCCAATGCCTGTAATCCCATTAAATGCTGGGCCTTCAATCCGGGCTTAGGCCGTTTTTTTCTTATATTAGTGATCTCTATTGGCTCTTGTGTCACGGCGGCAAGGGCAGTAGCGATTCGTAGTATGCTACCTCCTCCCTCACCGCGAGAACCATCAATATTTCTCATTTGAGCCACTCTTTTTCCAAATCGTAAAGGATTTTAAAAAAACACCTAACTTTCTTTGAGTTCCCATCATCTTACCTTCTTCATGCCTTGTGAGTAGAGCATTGGCTCCTCGCTGATTTCCCTCAAATCTCAAGGGTTGCACATATTGTCGTTTAAGTTTTTTAACAATCGCCTTATACGATGGATTTTGAGCCGTACACTAGCCGATTTCTGAGACTAGGAGGAGATAACTATTCGGTGGTACCATCTCGACGATTATACTACCAAAAAAAACCAAAAATACAGTCATCGTAAAGATTGCTTTTTAGAAAAATCCCGTAGAGTAATCCCTAATCCTCCTCTTCAGGATTAACTTCTGTTTGGGTTCTACCATGAGAAAACCGTATACGCTTTTATTGGGTCTAATTTTCTTACCCCTCTTCGTACTTGGTCAAACTGTCACAGCCCATGAAGGGTACCATGATACGGTTCTCGATACGGGGGATGTGACAGGCCCCATCCAATCCGCCCTAGTTGGACTCGGTCTTCTTATCTTTGCCAGCATTATTAGTAAAATAAAGAGTTCCTTGCCCTGTGACCTTTGCATCGAGCTGAACTTCGGCAAAGGGTTTAATATTCGGTAAAAGCCGATTTCATATTCATTTAAATATTGAGAGGCGAGGCGCCCATTCAGATAAAAAAACGGGGCCCCAGGAGACTGGAAAAATATGCTTGAACTAAGTTTCAAAGTTACGGACCAGTGGAGTCGGCACCATGAGTCCTTATTTTTCCATTTACTAGCGTCAAAACGCGCATTTCTTCCTTTACCAACGTCTCATCATGAGTTACCATTACTATAGTTTTTCCTTCCCTATTTATTGTCAAAAGGATTTCAATTACCGAAGCAGCATTTTCGGAATCGAGATTTCCTGTTGGTTCATCGGCAATAATAACCGTGGGGTCATTTGTCAATGCTCTAGCAATTCCTACCAACTGTTTTTCTCCGCCCGACAATTCTGAGGGTAAACTTTCTCGTTTCTCATATACCCCCAATCGTTGAAGTAGATTACTAGCTCTTTTTCGCCTTTTTTCTCGTGGAACTTTAGAGATCAACATGGGGTACTCCACATTTTCTCGGACATTAAACGCTGGATGCATATTATAAAACTGGAATATGATTCCTATGTCAAATTGTCTGATGTGACAAAGTTCAGAATCACTAAGTTGGGACACGTCTTGCCCGTTAAAATATATAGAACCCGTTGTAGTTTTATCTAGTCCAGCAAGCAAGTTTAGTAATGTTGTTTTTCCAGACCCCGAGGGGCCTAAAATGACAACAAACTCCCCAGAATTGATGGTTAAATCAATTCCGTCGATTGCTTTTACAATTTCAGCTTTGTTGACATAATATCGATGTAGGTTCTCTAATCTAAATAGAGATTCGTTTTCAGTCATCCCTCTCTACCTTCTTCTTCTTTTGGTCTGAACTTAAATTTACCAATTCGATCTTATCCTTCTTCACAACCACTTTCGCTGAAGTGACACCCTCAAAATGCTTTAAGACTTCATCCGGCAGCCTTATATTTCCATTGGAGTCAATGATGGCCATTTCCTCTCGTTCTTCAGAACTTAGAATCCCCTCCTTCTGAGACTGATATGCAGTTAATCGTCCATCTTGAATTTGATAAGTAAGATCGGTTCTGGTAGAAAAACGATGGTCATGGGTTGCCACGCAGATAGTTACCCCAAGTTCTTCATTTAATTCTTTAAAATAATCAATTATTACGGATGTTGTAACACTGTCGAGTTCTCCAGTAGGTTCGTCGGCAAGTAACAAGCTGGGCTCATTCGCAAGGGCCACTGCAAGGGCAACTCGCTGTTGCTCGCCCCCTGAAAGCTGTGCTGGTTTTCTTGATTCTTTCCCCTTTAGCCCCACTCTCTTTAGTAAATCACGCGCTCTTTGTTTGTGATAGGGAATAAACCTCCCGGAATATCGCATAGGAAATAATACATTATCCAATGCATTCATTCCCCATACCAAGTTCTCTCTAGGTGATTGGTACATTATGCCTATCTTCTTTCGATATTCTGATAATTCAGCCTCAGAAAACTGATTGATCAGATCCCCCTCAAACCAGATTTCCCCCGAGCTTGGTCGATCATAGGCACTGATCAAGCGAAATAGCGTGGTTTTTCCTGCGCCCGAAGGGCCGATGATTGAGACCATTTCTCCTCCTCGGAGTGAGAAATGTAACCCACGAAGTGCGGGAAAATTTAGGCCCTCAACGGGTGACGAATAGATTTTAATGAGGTCTTTACATTCTAGGAGCATGCTATCATTCCACCATTAAAATCTTCGAAATGTTGGCTCTTGTCGCCAAGAGAGCTGTGAGTCCTCCAGCGAACGCCGTTGCCGCAAATACTGTTCCATATATTGAGATAAAAACAGGGAAGTTAAGGGTCAAGAGAAATGGTGGAGGAGACAAAAGGAGTGGGGAAAGCCATGCCGCAAAAAAAGCCAATATTATTAATCCCACAAAACCTCCAGGGATCCCACTTATCAGAAATAGCAACAGTGGTTCCATAAACATCAAAAAAAACACTTGGGGGTATTTCATGCCCAAAGCTCTACTTAGGCCAAGTTCAGTCGCATGACCTGATAGTCGCATCAAGGTAAAGAGAGAAATGACGATCAGAACGATGATGAGTGAGTCAACGAAATTAAAATTGGTAATTATCCACAAAAATTGATCTAAAAGCTTTTGGTACCCTCGCTCTAACCTTGATCGAGCAGTAACTACATCGTATTCATCTTCAGCTGCACTAGTCACATCCATTATTTGAGTCATAACATCGTTAGGATCATATTCAGGAAGTAGCTTCCCCAAAATTCGATCACCAAAAGCCCAAAATCCAACAATGTCATCATGATTTTGCGCATATCTCTGAATAGTTTTTGAAATATTCTCTATCAATTCTCTCTTTGTTATTAGGTAATGATAATTTCCTTGCCGTGTCAAAATGAAACCAGGCCAAAAATCATTCACATTAATCACGGAGAATTCCATCACTTCAGGTTCTTGGATAAAAGGCCGATAAATATTTTTTACAGTCAAATTTGCTTCTCGGGCCGTAGAGGTGTCTATAAGAACGGGATACAACTCAGACGAATTGAACAACGACAAGACTAATTCGGAGAGTGGTTGATCATCATAATAGCTTCGCCAATGAGCAACTTGAAGGAAGTTCTCTTCTATTCCTAAGAAAAGAAGAGAATGTACCACCCCATTGGCATCAAGAACATCGAATCCCGTTCTTGAAATTATGGTGACATTTAATCCTCCTATCGCGGTCAATTGGGATTTCAAGTCCTGAACCACTTCCGATTCGGAAGAAATACCGCTTATACTCACATCAGCTCCAACGTTGTAGAAACGTTGATCAATATCATAATGATAGTAGGAGAGCGGTAGACTGGACAAAATCATTAGGAAACTCAAGGTACAAGCAGTAAGGAGAGTAGTCCGACGTGTTATTGTTATATCGACAGCAAGATTTCTTGAGGCGGTGGCTAAGAGGCCCCAATCCTTTTTCCAGCAATAATTCCCGATTCTCTGAATTATTGAGGGGATAAACCGATTATAGGTGAAAATGAATCCAATTAGGAAACTAAATGGACTTAATATCACTAACAAGAAAATGAGCGGCAGAAGAAGGTTCAAGAGCTGGGTTCCAATAGTTGAATGCGTTTCCTTGATAACTTGCATAATGAAAATCAAAACCAAGAGTCCCAAGAGGCCTTGAATGAAGAGAAAGAGATCAAGGTTCCCAATAAACGAACTCCTTTGGGTTTTTTTTCTAGTTTCAGAATTTTGGATCGAAAACGGAAGCGTGGATTTAATTAAGCGAAACATAGGCCAGAGGTAAGTCGTACTGGTGAAACAAACACTTATGATGAAAATTACGCCAAAAAAATTCTGTGGAATTACCAGAAGGGCAGGCATTGATTGAAAATTGAAAGTTAGGAATCCACTTGTTGTAAGGATCAATAGGCATCCCAGGGTCCCAGGAATGATGCTGATCAAAGATGCCATCAAAGAAATAACTAGAGTTTCGATAAAAAGAATACCCATTAAGGATCTCGACGAAATCCCACGCATTTGAAACAAGGTAAGACGCTTTTTTCTTCGTTCAGTTGTTAGACGTAGAGAAAATCCTACCAATAGGATTGTCAAGGAAAAAATCGGAATACAAAGAATCAGAAAATAAAAAAAGGAAAAATTAAACTCTTCTACATTACTGATTAGCTCGGAAAGCTCATGTTGCCACACTCTATTCAAATAAAAGCCATTAAGACGAAAAGCTTTACCTGTCTCTTTCAAGAAGGAAACTAACTGGGGAAGGATCTGAATTGCGTTTTGATCTCCAATATGCGAGACCTGCAAATTAAACCGAAACATCAGAGTGAAAGCAAGAAGGTCTGAATTCGTTAATCCACGAACATTTGTATCGATTTTGCCAAATAGTTTGGTAAATTCTCCTAAATCAGTAAGAATGACAATTCTATTAGGATCAGCCCCGCGGAAAAAGAAATAATCATTTAGGGGGGAAGTTTTTCTTAACGTATCGGGCGTAATTATCCCCGAGATCTGCAAGGTGTGGGTGTAGTATACTTTATCTTCGTTATAGTTACGGAATGAAATATTAAATTGATCGTTAACCTTGAAATCTAAAACTGACCAAGTAAGAAGAATCGTTTGGTTCATAGTTGTTGGCAGATAGCTCCCTTCAATGCAATCCGCAAGAATTGATTCATTAAAATTGAAGGCGTAAAAGCTATCCCAATCGCTTTGATTTAAAAACTCCAGCCTATTCCTTAAGTAAAAAATGGGAGAAAGCGGGTGGCGGGAAAATTCCCTCTCTAATCCACGCATCTGGATTTCTTGCTCAAGAGCTTCTTGGAGTGTCAAGATATCCATTTTATCGAAATTTTGAATTGTATTTGGTTGGTGTTCAAAGATTACTTTTGCTTCAAAATAATCCTGTTCTAGCAAGGAGAGGTAATAATTGCTTCGACTCGTTTCCAAATAAAGCAAAGAAGATGAGACAGTAGAAAGAGCAATGCTTAACCCAATTAGTGTAATTAAGGAAACATATAGGTTTATTCGTAGTGCTTGGATGAAAAACAAGATCTTTTCTTTCAGAACCAGGAGTCGTTTCAATTTCCCTTGAACCTCATAAATCTACCTCAATGCTGACAAACCTAGCTATTAGGAATTTACCCCATTTTTGAACTTGACCGCAGCTGGATACAAGACCATTTGCATTATTTCAATGTTTTACTTAGATTAAAAGCTTTATGAATAGTGTCTAATTTTGTCTACATGCCTCTTTCAGACTAAGTGCATGACGCGTTTCTGCTATTTCGCATATCTTAACCCTTGGATGAGAAAAAAAAGCTGTGCCGAGTTCGGCACAGCCTATCATGAATTGGATGGATTCAGGGAAACTAAGAAATCAGACTGTTAACCAATACCAAAATCTTCTTTTATCACTAGAAATTTACAGATTAACCCTGTACCGTCATAATAGGTAATAATGTTATTACCATTATGCAATGAAGACACTGATTTACTATGCCAATTAATTACGACATCGTAGGGCCCATAATCATATTCTATAAGCCGCAAATAAACATTGTCATACCATGGAAGCCATTCTACATCTATCACCTCCTGATAACTTCGAGAGCTATAACTTGGGAGGCTCCATATATTGCTAGAATATAGAGGCGAGTGATCACTTTCATAGCTACACTGAAATCTGAATTCACCGTTCTCACCACTATCGTACGTTTCATAATCAACGTAGAGGTAATAAGTCTTTACGGTTATTTTATACACGTCTGAGGCCTTAACTGGGAACGTATTAGTCAACCCAACGAAAGATAGCACCACTAAGAACAGAACTAAAGCTGCTTTCCCTCGATAACGCGTTTTTTTCACCTCCTTGAACCTCATTCATCCGATCTTATAGATCGGATACTTTCTACGAAATTCGTATATTTGTATTTTTTTCGGTTATTTATAGCAACGCTATGGCCCTTCTCTGGTAAAACGGTTTTGTCGGATTCAAACCGCAAAAAAAGAGAAAGAATCTCTAGCCCTAGGCAATGGACATCAAAAAGCGATAGGCTCAAGAGAAAGCAAATAGTAATTCCAAGAAAAGAACGAAGGGGAGAAATAACGTTTGCCATAGTAAGAGGAGGAAATGGTTAGTTTAGAAAATAAGAGGGTTTAATATTGAGTAAAAGCGGATTGACGAAGGAAGAGTATAAATTGGCGCAAAAAAGAGCTGGTGCCTCCTCCGAGTGAACTCATGGTAAAATATCCCGCTTCTATATTGAACATCATCAAAGTTTTGGGGAATAGGCGTAAAAAAAAAGACCCATTTATCCCAACAAAGGTTTTAAAAAAGACAATATATGCTAAGTCTGATGCTGCCGTGACAAAACGAGTGAAACAACTCAACGAATGGAATTTGATTCGATCGAAGATAGTGAAGAATAAAAAATGCTATACTTTAACGAAAATTGGCCTGAATATGTACAAAGAGCTAAGGAAGGATCTTGGATTGTAAAAATTTCATAAATATTATCAAATGTTTTTCAAATCCTTGACCAAGTCAGTACAAACTTTTTATGCCTATTTCAAGAGCTTTTCAGGTTATTCGTGCTATGATTTTCGAATAAGACCAAATTTCAACCGATTGGATGGAAGGCGGGTGTATAGAGCATACTTGGTCTTTTCATGAGGAAACGTCAATTACTTCTCTCATTCATCGTTATACTCAGTTTTACGATTGTTTATCAAGCTTCTGCTCATGAAGGTCTCTCTGAGGGGATTCTCGATACTGGAGACGGTGCTGGTCCCGTTCAGTTATTACTTGTCGTACTGGCTCTCATTTTGTTTCTATCGATTCTAACTTTTTCAATTTGGTTATTTATTAAGCCACGTCGAGATATACTCTCTCCTGTTACATATTATCAAAAGATTATCGCGTTCTCGGACAACGCGAAGAAATTTTCAGCCCACATACAAGGTATGTCCTTTACCTATGGCGTCCGAACCGTACTGTTCAATATTTATCTACTGTACTTATTTCCTGCTGGTATTGAGTTTTTCGGAGTCACAATAGGCGCAGTTTTCTTTGTGGGGATCCTCCTTGCTATTGGTTCGTTGATATCCGGAATTATTTCTCCCTTTGCAGGAATTTTCGTTGACCGAATCGGGAAGAAATGGTCATTTATTTTTGGAGATTTCTGGGGAGCGATCATGATTTTGATTGTGATTCTATGGCCTGTGCCCTGGGTTATCGTTGTAGCGCAGATCATTCGCTCTGCAGTGATGTCTATACATAATATCGCTGAAAATCCTTTCATATATGAGCAAAGCTCTGAAAAAGAACGAGTTTATTTGTTTTCGACCATAGACGGTATGTCCACATTAGCTATGATGAGTGGTAACCTCTTGGGAGGTGTGGTTCCCCTAGGAATTGCTTTGATTCTATATCAAACAGCAGTTGTATCTGGAACCGCCGCCATATTTGTATTACAGATTGGGCTCTTGGTCTCAGTAGCTTTGTGGTTAGGAAGTCTTATTCCTGCTATATTTTTGAGTGAGGATCCTGCTCTTCGAAAACGGGCACAAGAATCAATTACAACAAGAATGAGCTTCAAAAACGTGACAAACTGGGGAACTGTAGGGGTTTTTGTGTTGAGTGCAATCTGCATCGGATTAGGGGCTGGAATGTTCGTTTATTTCTTTTCGCTGTTCTTTTTGTTATTCTTTAATGCTAATCCTGCGGAAATTGCAGTGGTTTTCGCACTAGGCGCATTGGCTACTGCTTTGGGAAATTTTACCTCGCCGATCATTGCAGAGAAGTTTGGAAAAGTCCAAGTTATTGTAGGCACCAGATTGTTAAGCCTTCCATTTTTACTGCTCCTTCCTTTTGCTCCAGGATTACTGGTTGCGGCGGGATTCTATCTACTCCGTGGATTTTTCATGAATGCAACTACTCCGACTGAGTCTGCCCTTGCTATGGAAGTGGTAAATGATTCCGAACGGGTAACTATGGAAGCACTAAGAGTAGCTGGAATGAATATCTTCACTGCTGTTGGATTCTTATTGGGTTCCTATATGATGGATATTGGGGACTTCTATTCACCCTTCATTCTGGCCACAGTGTTTTATCTGGCGGCTGTGCTAGTCTTTTGGGCTTATTTCCGAAATGGTCGTCAAATTCTCCCGACAAAAACCCCTGTACCAGGCTAGAACTTTGATATGCGGTTTATCCTGCTCGTTCTTTGCGTTTCGGTCGTAAACGTGTTGATCGACAGCGCCGGCATTTGGTTGCACCTGGAGGATTCCGGGCATAACACTTTCTGCAAATGCTCATTTCTAAGAGTGCTTGACGTGCGATGATTCGTTTCTCAGGATCGGTGATGGGCATCGATTTAACTCCTTGAAATCATGAAGATGCATGATTTTTCGTGTTTTAGCTGTGGCTAACGCCTGAATCGGGTTAGATTCTCTAATAGGAGGGACATCTTGAGCATAGATTTATATGCTAGTGCGGGTGGCAAAGCCAAAAAAATCGGGCTTTGTATTTAGATCTAAGGCTTTGGGTATGATTGTGATCTAGTTCGCATAGCACTCTTATCTCATCCCCAAAAAACCCTCAGAATAGGGGGAGTATTCCACTTCTCAACTTTGTCGGTTAATAACCCCAGTTACACTTGGATGCCGCTCTCTCTATTTAAGCCTTTTAGCCTCGCTAGGATTTCAGTCAACGTGGTACCCTCTATAATTGAGGAAAAGACCCTCGCCCCTACACTTCCTGTGGAGGCCTTGATCCAGACCTGACAAAAAATCCTCCCACCGACAAAAATTCGGCAAAAATCGTTACAACAGATTCAAAATTGGAAATGGAGTTTCGAGAAAAGGTTAATAAATGGGTACTTTCAAGACATTACACGAAAAGGTTAATTATTGAGAGTGATCTTCTTATGCAGTATTACATGTCAGTCTCAGAGATCCAAGATCGAATGAAAGCCCTCCTTAGCTGTTACACTAAAAATCGTCATTTAAAATCTCCTTTTGTAAATCAACGCTTACTAGATCAGTTGGAGCGAATGAAAGACCCTAATTTGTTAAATAATGATGCAGTTGCTGAGGAGATCATTACTGTCTTTCTAAACTCATTGGTCCTTGCTGGCCATTTGGGCATCGATATTGAAGGAAAAGTATACGAATATCTGTGTCAACTCGAACGCGATACTCTGTTCGTGATGTAATCCTCTAGATTGTGCTCCTGTCTCTTCTTTAGGCCATCATTTAATGAAACCATCATCTGA
The DNA here is from genome assembly GCA_048882505.1 of Candidatus Thorarchaeota archaeon. Taxonomy (GTDB): domain Archaea; phylum Asgardarchaeota; class Heimdallarchaeia; order Hodarchaeales; family Hodarchaeaceae; genus Hodarchaeum. The sequence continues at coordinate 22,918 of JBHLRO010000002.1, read as the reverse complement.
GGATTAGGCGAATAATGCTATTATGGAGTCCCAGGTAAACACCCCCAGGATCAATCCGCCGAGAACACTTAGGATAAGACACCCCATGCCTCCGAATATAGGGAGAGGAAGTCCAGGTAAGGCCCGTTCTTCTTCTAAAAACTTAAAAGTATAATAAGCGCCAATAAACAATCCCACAAGGGTCGCAAGAAGCGGAAAAAAGTTGGCTAGTCCACTACTGATAACGACCACAGCGCTCGCAAGCATGCTAAAGAAAGCGAAATCTCCGAGTCCAATGTTTATAAGCGGAGTGGAGTATACAGGCAACGCAGGAAGCAGGGGCACTTTCTCATACTTGATACCATTCTCTTCAAGGAATTGCATTTGTTCTTCCACCTCTGCAGCTGTCTGACGTCCGTGATCAATAATGCCTTTCAAGGGCCCACGGAACACCGCGTAGATATCATAGACAGCCAATCCTATCAAGATGAGAAATACAGTAAGCAATCCAAGATGAATCGCAAGCATCGAACCTAGCATGGCTCCAAAAAACACCATCATCCCATTCCGCACCCAGATTCGGTCAAACGTCTGAATCCCGAATGAAACCGTACCTAATAACCCTAAAAGAAGTGCGAAGGCGTAAATTAGTATCTCAATGACAGAAATTTCTTGTGTTCCTACCAGAATCTTCCATGCTAAAAATTCCTCAATTCCAGCTTGGATAAAGGGGGGAAGCCACAACCAAATTAGATCTAATCCCTCGACCAGGACAATAGTGCCATAAAACAACCCAAAAACGAACCAGGAAAATCCCATCATCGCGGCAAAAAAGTAGACCAGGAGCTGGATTAGCCCCTTCCTGATTATGATCAACACCAGAATTCCTCCAAGGAACGCCACGCCCACATAGAAGAGCATATTGAGGAGTGCCCCTTGTGCAATGCCGCCTACTGGATCATCAGGGTTTTCTGGAACGGGAGAAATGTCAGGAGGTGCTTGCTGTATGCCCTGATAGAAATTCAAGGTCATAACGGAAAATACGATCGCTAGCAATATTACAGCGATGATAGGTAGAATAAACGCCCGAAGTTTGGCGCGTGAATCAACGTTAGTAGGAATTGCTTCAGAGGAGGTCTCAACCGTCTCAGTACTCATTTTTCACTCAATTAATACCTTAGGGCGTCACGTCTTAAAATCTTCTTATAATGAAACACAAATAAGACTCTCAAGATGACGCATCTGAAAACATTAGGAAAATTAGGGGAAGTAGCAACAATCCGACTATTACAAGCGTTTTTGGATACAACGCCTCATCTAGGACAAAACGAGGATGCCTATCTCTACTCTAACACCCCTCCGCACATTCTCGTAAATGTAGATACCATGTCAAGGGCGTCTGATTTTCTTCCACAGCAAACCTGGTCCCAAATTGGAACCAAACTTGTTGCAACAACTTTTTCTGATCTCGCGGCAAAAGGAGCGCTGCCTGAACTGTTCTTGGCATCACTGGCACTTGAAAACTCTATGTATGAAGAGGAACTGAAAGAGTTAGTTTCATCGATCCAAATTACAGCCCATAAATACCAGGCCCGATACCTAGGTGGAGACCTAGGCTCTTCACAAGAAACGGTCTTGACGGGTGTGGGAATTGGATCCATTCCATCAGGAAAAATCTTGACTAGACGTGATGCTGCCATAGGAGATCTAGTATGTGTTACGGGTTATTTTGGCCTTACTACGATAGGACTTGATTACCTTCTATCTTCTGAACAGCGGAGAGTCTCTGAGGTGCCCACTGATCTTATGAACCGTGCATTGAACCTTCTTTTCGAGCCTATGCCACAAATTTTAGCTGGAAGGGTGCTCAGTGAGCATCGGTTGGCAACAGCATCAATTGATTGTTCAGATGGATTAGCCATATCCCTTCACTGGCTAGCTCAAGCCTCAAATGTAGGAGTTTTACTCCGTACGCTACCAATCTACCCCGAACTTGAACCATATTTAGAAACAAATTTGGTGGCCCAAGATATCACTCTATACGGCGGAGAGGAATATGTTCTTGTTTTCACTATCTCCCCTGCGCAACTAGACGAGCTAAAACGTACTTTTGAGCAGAATGATCTAAAATACCTTGTAATCGGGGAATGTGTATCAAATTCTGGCGTCTTTCTAGAAGTTGGTGGTACTTCCACGCCCGTCCCAATGCGAGGTTGGGATGCCTTTCAAGGAGGTATACGATAGTATGCGCCGACCGGGACTCGAACCCGGGCCACCAGTGTGGCAGACTGGAGTCCTACCACTAGACTATCGGCGCAAACCATTCTTGAAGATTTTTTATAGAGTTTTGAGCCATTCTTTCCCCCTAAACTTTGATTTAAAAGTTCCATCTAGTCTGTCAGGTTAAGGGCAATCCATTTCAAAACGCCGCACAGAGTCGATACCTCCCGTCCAGTAACATAACCTCGGGAGAGGACGTTTGAGAATGCTTGCTTCGCAACCCGTTGCTTTTCTGGATAATATTTTGAGCGTTGAATTACCTGTTCGAAATATTCGAGTAGTTGCTGTCTTTCTTGATATTTTGCCGCTCGGTGTTTAGGACCATCATCCATGGTTTGGGGCAATTTACAAAATCTTTGGTACAGAAAATAAAGTATAATTGCCACGGCGTGAGAGAGATTCATGACTGGGTAAATTTTCTCTGTTGGAATGCTGATTACCAAGTCGCAAAGGCCGATTTCTTTATTAGAAAGGCCGTACTGTTCACGACCGAATACAACCGCCAGATTTTCACTCCCAATATCAGTGGATAGCAACGCTTCTGGTGGCAGTGCTACACGCAGTAGATTATAATCGCCACCAGTACGGGCCGTAGTTCCAATTAAAAATCTGAAGTTGTCTCTTATTGTTTGAAAATCATCAAAAATTCTGACAGAATCGATGATCGTTCCTGCTCGCCTTGCCACGGCCATTATTTCTGAAAGATGACCCTGATCCGTGATATCCAAAGCAGGATCAACGAGAATGAGATTCAAAATCCCAAAATTCATTGCAACACGTGCAATGCTTCCTAAATTCTGTGGTTTTGAAGGCCCAACTAATACGACCGACAAAGTGTCTCCTAGAGTCTTCTTCTCGTATGGATTATGCAAGACATGGCCTCTCCAATGTTTCAACATCCTTCTATTAAAAAAATGAATGCGGGGGAGGGGATTTGAACCCCCGGACTTCTATAAGACTGGATCACCTATATATGGCCATCAAGCCAACAGATCTTAAGTCCAGCGCCTTTGGTCGGCACCTTGCGATAACATAGAGTTACCATCTAGCCCTGATATCCTTTGACCTGGCTTGGCTACCCCCGCTTCAAACGGGGCATTCTACATTTCAAACTATTTAAATAATCCGTTCTAAGGGGATTTTAATTCTTAAGAGGATGAATTCACCGAAAATTAAAAGGTTTAACGTTTTTCTTCGCCCATGAGATAGGTTGGCCCCGCATCTATTATTTGAACCTGAATGAAATCTCCTAGCTTAAGATTACCCCCAGAAAGCACCACAGGTAAATAGGACGAATTTCGCCCGACAAACTGGTCGGGATATTTTCCACGTTCATTGATTAACATCGTCCCTTCCCATCCTACCCATTTTTTCAGTTCACTGTATGTAATTTGACGAATAAGGGTTCCTATTTCTTGGCTTCGCTTTGCCTTGATATGGGAAGGTACTTTATTGCCCATTTGGGCTGCAGATGTTCCAGGTCGATCTGTGTATTTAGAAAGGTTAACAATGGCGGGTCGAACTTCTTTAAGTAGGTTACGGGTGGCTGCATAATCTTGTGGGGATTCTCCGGGGAAACCGACGATTACATCTGTGGCTAGGGTAAACATAGGAACTTCTTCTCTCAAGTGGTGAACTAGATCGGTGAAATATTTTGCGGTCTCCAGACGACGCATCGCACGGAGTATTGAGTTGGCCCCTGATTGGATTGGAAGGTGAAGATGTGTATAGATCTTTTCCTGCATTAGCTGCTCTATAAGTGGATCTATATATCTTGCCACAGATTTAGGGGTCATCATCCCGAGTCTTACAAAGAATTGCTCTGGAAGAGTAGCAATTGAACACAATAATGAAGTAATATCCTGTCGTGGCCTTAGGTCCCAGCCATATGGTCCCACATCTTGCGAGGTTAACCGTATCTCCTTAACTCCCGTTGTAAGGGCGATTTTGATCTCATGGAGAATATTATCTGGGCTACGTGACCGAAGATGCCCTTTTGTGCTTTTGACAATACAAAATGTGCATTGGCCGAGGCACCCTCGGCTAATTTCAATATTACCTACCACCGGATTGAAACGGATTCGTGGAGCATCGTAAAGACGGGCCCAGTCGACGGGATCTTCCCAAGAGGTGTTAACAAGTGGTATGTCCTCCAACAATCCAGGGAGCTGATCTGCGTTTTCCGGAAACAGAATTTTGGCGGCAGGGACATGTTGTTCGACCCAACTCTGCATCGCTACGGGCAGACAGCCTGTGACAACGACCTCTTTTGTTTCGGCCAAGGACAATAGGAGACTTTTCATTCGATGCTCCGTGTTTTGCTTTACAATGCAGGTGTTTACCACCACCGTGTCCGCCTCATCAACTGATGACGTGATAGTATAACCAGTGTTCCGTAAAATACCCATCATTCCCTCAGCTATACTGAGATTGGCAGTACAGCCATAATTCATCACTGATACTTTTTTTTTCTGTTCTTGGGTCTGCTGCATTGATTTCAGTCCCGGATGCAAAATTTTGCGGTAAGCTTTTTTTAGTCTATGAAGAACTATCTTATGCTGGAAATTCCTTTATGTTTCCAGCAGGGGTAGATATCATCCGCACAGTAACGATCTATATAGACGAAAAAGATATCGATGAAATGGCAAAGCTCGTTCGAAAAGGAAAATATCCTAACCGCTCAGAATTCGTCCGTTCGGCCATTCGTGAGTTAATAGATAGACACCGACCTAGTTAATTACTTCCTAGGCACTTGGCAGGCGCTTAATTGCGTCACTAAGAAGGGGAATTACACTAACAACCGTCATCCCATTAAAGTTTGTTTTAATGGTATCGGAAGCAAACACCATACGGGGTTTGGATTCGAGTATCCGTTTGAATCTTTCTGAAGAATGTACAGGATGTGTATAAAGATAATACACATCTGTTGCTCCCTTTTCTCTGAGAAGTTCTGCGGCTCCCATCATGGTTCCCCCTGAACTTACCAAATCATCTATAATCACAACTGGATGCCCTTCTACGGGAATACCAACCCCCATGAATGTCTGAGTAATTACTCCTGTATCACGGTCTCGCTCTTTCTTAATGGCCCCATAATATGGTGACCCAAGACCTTGAGCGGCCTCTTGGGCCAATTGTAGTGCGCCCTCATCGGGTGAGAAGCAGATTACATCCACAGGTGAGTCTAGATGCTCTCTCAACGCTCGGGCTAGGGTTGAAACAGCCGACAAACCAATCGCTCGTGATTTAGGGAAAAAATATCCCAGATCCGTCTTACCATATGAGTGAGAATTGACCGTCATAAAATTGTCAATACCGGCAGCTTCCAAAGCCTCGCTTAGATATCGACTGGAGAACGGTTCTCCCTCTCGGAATTCTGTGTCTTGTCTAGAGTACAGATGATATGGCATGATGCATGTGAGGATCGCTGGTCGATAGCGCTTCACGTTATAGAGTGTCCACAGTAAAGAAACTAAGTATTGGTTCACACATTGGCCCAATTCCAATTGCAATGCAACAATGGCATGAGTACCTTCCAATTGACTAGGATCGGAAATCACTAATCGTGGACATACCTCTCCATCAGGAAACAAGCGTTTTTCAAGAGGAAAAAACCTCGCTGATGAAATATTTTCTGCTATCTTCCCCGCAAACGACTCCTGCCCAACAATGACCATTTTCAATAGGTTTGTAACTCCTTTACTTGGATTCCAATCAACTAATAGTTCAGGCCAAGTCATCCTATCGATCCTTAAAATGATAGTCAAAATGTATAGTTCAGTTATCTAATTATGTAAATCTGTAAAAAATGGCTTTTACCATGTCTACACCCAATACAGATACACGATCGAGCTGGTTGACTCGAAATGTTGTACTGTTGGGATTAATATCGTTTCTGGCAGATGTTTCAGGGGAAATGATGACCCCTATCCTCCCCCTCTATCTCGCGGCACTTGGTGGATCGGGTTTAGTTATTGGGTTTGTTGGAGGACTTGGAGATGCTGTTGCAAATATCGTTAAGGTGATTTCGGGATATCTCGCGGATCAAACGGGCAAAAGACGCCAATTGATTGCAATCGGTTATGGCATTCCTTTCTTTGCCAAGTTAGGTATCGGTTTGAGTCAATCATGGGAACAGATCGCGATATTAAAACCGATCGAAAGATTAGGAAAGGGAATTCGAGGGGCCCCACGAGATTCTTTACTTGCAGACAGTGTTTCATTTCAGTTACGTGGGAAAGCTTTCGGATTTCATCGGATGATGGATACTGCAGGGGCAATTCTCGGCTCCATGATTACTTTAGGAATAGTGATCACGCTATTTTCGTATTTAGAAGAAGAAACAACCCTCCTACGGCTTATTATCATCCTTTCTTCCTTCATTTCATTATTTGCCGTGGTTCCTATTATTTTTCTTTCAACTCCTATTTACAGTAGAGAGAAAAAGACCCCAATCGGCACAGGTCTCTTGCAAAATCTCAAAAACTTACCTAGGGACTATTACCTGTTTTTATTCATTTCAGTCATCTTTGGTCTCGCCAATTTTACCATTCTTCTATTTATTCTCCATACAAAGACTATTCTTGCTGGTACCATCGGTTTCACAGATACTCCTTTTAATCAACTGGCAATGACGCTTGCGCTTTTTATTTGGTTCAATGTGGTGTATAGTGGACTTTCCATCCCATTCGGTGGCTGGTCTGATCGTTATGGACGAAAAAAGGTTTTCAGTCTGGGATTAATCCTTTTCATTATTACCTGCTTGATTTTTGCATCCACCACCCATCTTTTTGCTCTTATTCTAGCTTTTGGTATTTATGGGGCCTTTTATGCTGCTACAGACGGCGTCCAAAAGGCGTATACGGTGGATTTACTCCCTTCAGCCCTGAAGGGCACAGGCATTGGGCTTCTCCAGACTAGTATGGGATTCGCAGGGCTCGCGGGGGGGATTATCGCAGGTCGACTATATGAGATAGATTTTCCTTTACCATTCTTATTTGGTGCTCTGTTTTCGGCGGTTGCGCTCCTCATTCTTCTGTTGGGTAACATCAGATCTCATCCCCAGGAAACGCCAGCTTCTGAGTAGATTTCTTATATTAACCAAATGAAAGAACCAAAATTAGAGTCAATGTTCTTATCGGACGAGCAGCCAAATAAAGCGTCAGGTACTCACCTGTTCTGGACGGAATTTCCGAAAAAAAAATAGGAGTTAAATCTGAATTGGCGTTACATCCTCCAGCTGTCCATTTTCCCATTGGAGCTTGGTTTGTTACCACTCTCACGCTTTTGATGGCACTCTGGATCAATTTTTTCCAAAAAAGGGGGATTATTGATTTCGAAAGTCGCTTTGGCAAAAATATTGTATCTCGACTCGATTTTGTGGCACATGTGTGCGGAATAATTGGACTAGTTGGAGTCCTGCCAGCAATATACCTCGGACTTATTGATGCTTCCGGGATCATTAATCCTAATCCATTGGATATTAATGTCGCATTACTAGGGTTAACTAATAGCTTTCAAGATGACCTTCTAACGATTAAGGTGATAGGAGCTCTTGTAGGGATGCAATTATTTATCATAGCAGGAGTTCTACGGTTCATTGTCGTAACGGTCAACCATAGCGACATATATGAAACGAGAACCCTCATCCAAGTTCTTTATGGAGGTTCTACTTTCGTGGGATTTGGAGTCATTCTTTTGGTTGGAGCTGTAGGGGGCATAATCGTGTACGACGAATCTTTACTTGAAACATTGCCATTCATAGACGTCTTGATCTACGAAGCTGAGATCACATTGATACCTATTCTAATGATTATTGCGATTGTTTTTACGTTTATGCTAATTATTTCGGTCTTTCTTTTCAAACAGGGAAGAGATGCCATTAATAGTACCACTGAATAGACCATTAAGGCCTTACTGCTGTTATAATTGTAACTGTTATATTATTAGCTTATTTAATGTCTTCTCGCGCAATATTCCAAGCATTCTCTTACATTTAAAATCAAAAATCTGTGAAGAGACAATAAAAAAAAAGTGCAGAAAAACGGGGGCGAGTAGGATATTTCATCCTTTGAGACAAAAAATCCTCTGCATTTGAGACAGAAAAAACTGTGATCTTGGTAATTCCTAGGCCTAACCTTTCTCCAATCTCTCTCTTCGGCGATACGACTATTTATTATTGTTTCTACCCATAAATTGTGAAAGACTCATTAAATTGAGAAATAAGAAGAAAATTCCGAACTTGCGGAGACCCCTTCTCAATATCTTTTACACCCTTATTTGTCAGGTTTTCTCTGTCTTTTTAATGTATGTGAAAATCAGAAGATATTTTGAAGACGCTCCCCCTTGCGTTTTCTTCTACACCCTCCTTAAATTATCACCGTTTTGGTCGCATCTCAATCTTTCTGTTCCGAATTCATACATTCTTTGTGTTAAAATAATGGTTCTTACGATCATGAGTCAGAGATTTTCGCTGTTTTTAAAAGGACTTTATTAAGTCACAGCAAGCTATTTATTATTTCAGCTCAATCTTAGTGATATTTGGAAACTTCGGAGAGAAGTGAGGTGGTTTGGCTAATAAAGACACACAAAAAGCTTCTCCAAACGGTCATAGACCAGCTTCCACCATATATCGAACGCTATTCTTCTGAAGAGCAAAAATTATTAACCGTGTTCTTTGAGACCTTGAAGTACTATGAGGAAGCGGACTTTCAACGTGAGAGACTTTCAAAGCGGTTTCTAGACTATAATCGTCAGTATTATCAGGCACGAACATATCTTAAATATCCGTTTCTGTGGTTTTCGATCGATTATTTCGAAACTGCAAATCTTATGCTTTCTTTAGCTGAATATGATGGCAGGAGTTTTTATGCCTATTTAGCTAAACCGTTCAAACGACATTCCCAGACCGAAGGGGGTTTTTTACTTATTAAGAACCAAATTCCCCTCGAATCCCAGTTATGGGAACAGCTCCAACTAATTTGTACTAGAATTGAGTTAAACCTTACAGAAGCACAATTATTTGCTTTAAAAAATGTCTATCAGACCATCAAAGAGCGGGGCATCCATTCATTACGTTCGCGTCAACTAAAGAAGCAGATCACGACAGATACTCACACGTTTCCAACAATGCGGGAGCTGGCCAGTTTTTTCAAATTACTCGGGTCGAAATGGAATTTGTGGTTTCATACGCCAGCCTTTGGTTTGAAATATCTCTACTTTCACCTTAAGCTAGCAGAAAACACGCCATTAACGCGGATCATTGATTTCCAAAACTCAAAAGATCGAACTCTTTGTGCGAGCCGAATTCATCGTGTTCCAGACCGAGAAAACGAATATTCAGGATATTTGGTCATTCCAGAGGCCTTTCTTGAGGATCTCAAGGGTTTCATGGAACATAATGAACATATCCACAGAGTTCTTAGTCTGGAAATGGACGAAATCCTTACTGAGCGGGTTTCGTTCTCATTAGCGCGCTATTCGCTGGGGAAGGGGTGGCAAGATAGTTCCCCTCCCGGTTCCATTACTCATGACTATAATTTCTATATCACGCCCGAATTCAATCAAACCTGGCATTACACGCAGTTTTCTGATCCGCTAGCTCTCATCCAGTTCTTCTGCCAACACAGGGCGATCTATTATTTTGAAGACCTACCTCTAGATCCAATACCGACAAAACGACAAAACCGTGATATAATCAAACAATCCGCGCGAGAAAGAGGTCTGCTTAAATTTTTATATGATAAGAATGTGTGTGCACTCGCTTTTGACTCACCAAGACTGCATTACAACTATTCCCCCTATTTATTCGAGATAAAATCATCCGTCTCTTCTTTAAATGATCTAAATCAGGTAATTACTGGACTGCCCTATACTCGAATGTTTTTCTCGGAGGAACATCTTTTTCTCTGGGCTTTTTTGACTTCGAAAGATGCTGAGAGCCTCGAAACGGAGTATAATTGTCAAACTCGACAGGTAATTTCATACCACTATCCTCAAAGAATCAAATTTTCTTGGTATGATTCGAGGAATTCTGCTTGGCATCCACCTATGATCTTAACAGGTTGAAACAGCAATTTGAAGCTAGGCCGAAAGGGTTTTTTGATTGAATGAGAAATGGTTTTGAATATGTAGAGCCAGATAGCAACCTTGTGATATTTGTCAAAAAAACACAGTTATGTCTAGATTTTCCACATTCATAGATCGCGGGGGGGTGAGAGAGAGCGCGTTTTCTAAATCAATCTTCATTTTTCCGCCTCATCGCATATCCTTCGTCTTTGTTTTCTGATCCTCCTTTCGAAACTGGCACGAGACACTGGTTCTTTTTTGTCTGATAGTGATCATCCATATACTGAAGCCTCAGGGCTTTGCAGTACTTTACTCAATAAATACTCAAGCTTACGTGAGACAAAGAAAATTTGGGTATTTAAATTGTTGCTGGTCAATACTCGGTTGAAATAATCACGTAATCCTGTAATCTAATTGACCAAAGGAGGTCTGACCGATGCCCCCAAACGAACCAACTGGCCAATGAAGGACAATAAAGAACCCTCCTCCTGCTTCTTTTTTTCTCCAAAGTTTGTGAAAACTCCATAGTTCACTCTTTTTTTCAGCACAAATGTTGCCCGTCATTTATCCCGTCACACCAATTATTGTATAGGCATTTGTAGCAGATTTGGGAAGAAATGTAGAACCTGGGCTATCTGGTGGCGTGGAATGTTATGGTCATCCTCATAGACATTTAAAATACTCAAGACCCATTCAGACGCCTCTCCAATGATTTTCCAGGCGAGGGTTATATCATCATTCTTCAGGAGTTCTTTGTTTATTCCCCTAATTTCCCCCCCTGAGAATGACATCTGTTTTTCGAATCCATGTATCCTCAAGAGGAACTAGACATTAATCAGGTAGTAGGTTTTGAATCTCCGTTTCTGTTAGATTTTTACCAAAACTAGGGCGTAAATGAAAATACATATTGCGATCGTCTACCCTTGTTGGAACCCCATTTCCCTTTCCATAAATTAGGAAAAAACACCAATTAATGTAATTATTCTCCCTTAGCGAGGTTATCAACGCTCGTATTCGAAATCGAATCCCATTCATAATTCGGGTATAGTTTTCTTCGTGGAGAGGATCCCCCATTACTAGAGGAAGTCGAATGAACGTCTCCCAATTGTTATCTGGATTTGGCTTGTCTATTTTGTTCCGTTGATTGATTTCATTCACAATTGTTTTTGTCTCATGATCTCATGACATAAAGAAACGGGCGCAGAGGGACTTTCACTGTGCAATCGAAGTTGACACAGCTTTGAACCCCCGACCAATGGGTTAAAAGCCCATCGCTCTACCTAGCTGAGCTATGCGCCCTGGATATCTTCTACTGTTAGAAATGTTGGCGCCCCGAGCGGGAGTTTCAGATTGAGTAAAAAACTCAAATCTTTTGAACCCGCGTCGGATGGGATCTGCAGGCCGTCGAAAAGACAATATTCGATAAGATGCCTTTGACAGCCATCAATGCTAGACCGAACTACACCATCGGGGCTCATATTCAACAAATCACCATTAGTGGAGGCAATACTTCAGAGGAGATCTCCTTTTGGGACTGAATTTCGCAGATATATTAATTTTCTTCGTATTCTATCAATTTCAAAAGCGGCTAGGAGGATAAACAGACAAGATCAATATAAATAGTGAATGCTCCGACCGGGATTTGAACCCGGGTATCCTCCTTCACATCAAATCAGTGAAGTCTTAGGGGTGAGAGCCCTAAATGATGGGCCAAGCTACACTATCGGAGCATGACATAGCTAGGAATCATGGTGTCAGTGGAGTGCTGGGAGGGGGATTTGAACCCCCGACTTCGGGATTTCTCCTCTGTTGCGCATATATTGCCCTATAAATTGTATGAGAACAGATCTCAGATTATGAGTCCCGCGCTATAGGCGCAAACTCGACCAAACCAGGTGCTATACCAGGCTAAGCCACCCCAGCGTCACGAGATGACTCATTATGAGTAACAGACTATATCAACATAATTATCAAAAGGATTTTTGAGAAAAAATAAAAACAGTTCCCCGCCAATAGACCGAATGGCTAGCCAAACATGCCTTCCATTCCAGGAGGAATATTGCCTGGGGCACCACGGGGACCCCTCATTTTGCGCATCCGCTTGAATTGCTTGGTCATCATATTGAACTGCTTCAAGAGTTCCCTAACTTCCTGGGGAGTTGTTCCAGACCCGCGAGCAATTCGCTGGATGCGGCTCCCACGTATGATCCGGGCATCATCAAGTTCTTCATCGGTCATGGAATTACAAATTGCAACAAACCGTTTTACCCCTTGTTGCGCTTCAGCATCCAATTGAGACTGGGGCATAATTCCGCTGATGAGTGGAATTTTGGAAAGCATCTTTCCGATCCCGCTGGGATTGTAAGCCTTTTCCATTTGGATTTTGAAGTGACGGAGTGTTATTTTACCTCTTTTAAAGGCCTGAGTTAATTCCGCAGTACTCTCAGCATCGAGCAATTCATTAACACTGGTTACCAATCCCTCAATATCGCCCATTCCTAGCAAGGAACCAACAAATCGTGTTGGATTAAATTCTACGAGGTCTTCGATTTTTTCACCTTCACCGTAGAAACGGATTTTTGCGCCGCTCGTTGCGACTGCCGAGATGGCTCCGCCACCTTTTGCCGAACCATCCATCTTGGATAGGATAATTGAAGCGAACGGAGTAGCACGGTTAAATGCATCCGCTTGAGACCAAGCTTGCTGGCCAATGGTGGCATCAACTACGAGAATGATCTCCGTGGGTTTGGCAACCTTGCTGATATCGGCCATTTCTTTTAAAAGAGAAATTTCCTCTTTATGACGGCCTGAGGTATCAATTAAGACAAGATTGATGGTTTTTTGGGGCTCGAAGTGCTTGAGGCCATTTTTAATAACTTTAATGGCTTTTTTTTCCTTCTCTTCGCCGTAAACCTCCACATTGATAGGTGCCAGTAATTGTTGGAGCTGGGCAAGTGCTCCAGGCCGGAATGTGTCTCCTCCAATAACTCCTACCTTCATCCCACGTTTTTTGTAATAATTTGCTACTTTTCCAATGGATGTTGTTTTTCCAGACCCTTGGATACCAATGAACATCAGAATAGATCTTTCATCAGGATTCAATCTTAAGGGGGTGTACCTTTTCCCAAGAAGAGCGGTAAGTTCGTCATATAACACTTTTATTGTGTAATTTGTCCGTGAAACGCCCATGGGAATGTCATCTTTGAGGGCCTTTTCTCTAACTCGTGCAGTGACATCTAATACCAGATCGAGTTTCACATCGCCCGCAAGTAGGGCATTCTCTAAATCCTCGATAACTTCATTGATAACCTTTTCGTCAACGAGGGGAGACCCTCGGATTTTCATAATGGCCTTTCTTAGAGACGAGCTGAGCGAATCGAGCACTTTTGTATGCCTCCTAGAGGCAGTCAGTCATTCCTGCATGTCAAGGATTTATCTATCTTCCGTTTTTTATAATGACTTCCTACTCTTACATCCTTGGTGAGTTTGTTTACGGGTTTCTCGAATAACGAGGAGGCTTTTTTTCATCTTCTGATTTACTTATGAATTTGGTCGAGCAGATAGTGGAGGATGGTAATGGTCTGTGAACTTAGGTAGACGTGTGATCCAATGGTTAGACTTTCCACCTTGCTAACATCCGAGAACATTTGTCTATCGGTGTCTGTAAATCCAATTTGGTCACCAATGAGAAAGACATCTTGCTGAGTGAGCTCGGTGAAATTTTTATTCCCGTGAACATCAAGGACAGTTGGGAGGTGGAAAGTCAAGATCTCTTGGAGGGTAGCTGGAACCAAAGTAATTCCCCGTGAGATTCTCCCTTTAAAGACGCGTTTCAAAACACCTGCTATGCTACGTTCATCAGGATTGATTCCCTCTGCCTTTTTTCCGTTAATGTTAAGAAGCAGCTCGTTCAAACGGAAAAAGATGCTAAGTTGAGTCTCCCTGCGGAAAGCATTTGAAAGAAAGAAGGTGGCTGTAATACAACGACAGAGAACATCTAACCGCCCAAATCCAGTCAAATTATTCAACGAGAGGGGTTTTCTACAATCTACCGTGTTCGAGAGGATGATAAAATGTCGGGACATGATTCATACGCCTTCCTGGGCCGTAAAACAGATCTACCGAATGCTTCGAAACCCTGATTAAATCTCGCATCGTCAAATAACCTCCCATTCCCCTCAATCTGATGACTAACAGACTTCATATCAAGGGGGCCATGATGCCCTAATAACCTTGGTGGTCTTTATCGATGGAGTTGCAAATCATACAGAAAGCCAAACAGCTGATCGAAACTTTTCACTGCTGCAATTCCTGCCTTGGGAGACAGTTCGGCAACCTGTTATCGGGACTTTCAAATATGGAGCGGGGGAAGGCCCTTAAGATCGCATTACTAATGGAATGGGAAAACAATTATCGATTGGTTACGAAAGAACTCCCAAAGACCTCATTGCTTGCAAAAGGTTTTCCTGTAGGGAACACTTCGGTCCAACGGTACTACCCGGAAATTTCCTTTGACAATTCGATTTGTGAAATCTGTAAGGATCGATTATCGGAGGATACTCTGGAAAGACATGTCCGAGATGTGGTTCCACAGTTGACGGAGTATGAATTTAGGACATTCCTAGTAGGATGCCGATTTCCTTCTGATATTTTAGATGGCGAGGATAATATTCGAAGTACATTTGGCATCGAGTTTGGTGAATCCATTAAATCTGAATTCAATCGGGAAATCGGAAAACGCATCCTATCTGAGTTACCACACAGCGAAGTGGATTTTAAGGCCCCTGATCTTGTTATTCTTTTTGACCTGGTTAAAAACGAGGTGAAGCTCAAGAGTAACCCGTTGTTCATTCTAGGCCGTTATCGCAAGCTGGCTCGTGGAATTCCCCAATCCAAGTGGTTTTGTAGAGAATGTAGAGGTAAAGGATGTGAGAGATGTGGATCTACAGGAAAAATGTACCAAGAATCAGTTGAAGAGTTTATCTCGGGACCAGTTCTTGCAGCAGCACAGGGAGTCGATAGTAAGTTTCATGGGGCAGGCCGAGAAGATATTGATGCTAGAATGTTGGGAGACGGCAGACCGTTTACACTTGAAATTTCTGAACCAAAGAAACGTACTCTCAATCTGGCTCAGCTGAAAGCCACTATTGACCAGAACGCGCAGGGAAAAGTCGAGGTTGAATTTGATGGCCTTACAACGCGAACAAAGGTTCGTGAACTCAAAACCCAGTCCAGCCGCATTGCCAAAGGATATCGCGCAATTGTGGTTTTGGAACCGGAAAGAAATGTAACTGAAGACCGCCTTTATGCCGCAGCTAAGCATCTGTCCAATTCTGTTATCCAACAACGAACGCCAGTTCGTGTCTCTCACCGGCGTGCAGATAAGATTCGAACGCGAAAGGTAATTAGCTTTGAAATCGAATCAATTACAACCGAATATGTGACAATTCATATCGTCTGTGAAGGGGGGCTTTATGTGAAAGAGTTAATTAACGGTGATGAGGAACGCACCCAGCCGAATTTTGCAGGTCTGGTAGGGACACAAGCAACAGTGAAATATCTGGATGTAATTAAGGTATTTTCTCCGGAATCATCTCTCTAAATAACGCCATTGGATTAATACCGTGTTCATAAACAAATCAGACAAGAAAATCTGAAACAACAATAATAACAAATAGAAAGAAAAAAATAGCTTCTCTCGTCGCTTCCAAGATAAAAGCATCCTCAGGCTCTCTGTTCCTCTTATAAGGCACCAGAGGTTTTTAAAAATGGTCAGAAAATCTAAGGGTACCAATTTTCGGACACGACGCGTTTTTTCGAAGCATCCCCGCAATCGTGGCCTACCCCCAATTTCACACTCACTTAGAGAATATGCGATAGATTCCCGAGTCAATATTGTGATAGAACCTAGTGTTCAGAAAGGCCGCCCCCATAGACGTTTCCATGGGAAAACGGGAGTTGTCTTGGAAAAACGGGGGGCAAGTTACGTGGTTCAAGTCACTGATGGTAAAGCAAAGAAGAAAATCATAGCTCGCCCAGAACACCTTCGGACACAGATGGCCTAGCTGATTTGATCATAGGATGTAGTTGAATGGTACGAAAAATCTTAGAAGAAAAGCCTATCCCTCTAGGTCGAGTTCACGAGCTTCTCCTGATTCGAGAACAGGCAGGCATCAATTATGTCCAACGAGTAACTGCCCAACATGCAGAAAAATTGTCTAAGGATGCCGCATATTCTGAGGAGATCCTCTCTGCGCTAATGACGGAGTTCGATATACCTCGCATATTGGCAGTTCAATTGGTAAATATTAATCCGAAAACACCAGTTGATGTACGTGGCGTCCTTGGAGAGCGCTTGAATAATGATCAAATTGAAAGGCTCTTAGAAAAGTATGGGGAATATGTGGCACAACGCCTTGCTGCCCCCAAACCTCAGCCCACCGAGGGGGTTGTGCCTGATGAAGAAGCTGAAATTGAAGAAGGATTTGAAGACCTTTAATCCCCATGATTTTTTGAATTATAGGGGACGTAGTCTAGCTTGGTTATTGTTGTCTTGGTGTACGAGCGGTGACCAGATGATTCTTGGTTCGGGACCAAGAGGTCGCGAGTTCGAATCTCGCCGTCCCCATCTATAAACCAGGTAAAGAGAGTCATTCTTTTGCGGATGCGTAACATGCCCTCTGTGGACAGATTTATTGCATTCGTAAAACAATTTCAGGGGATGGTAGGTTTGAAACTTCATCCCCAGGCGGATCTGGATGCCGTTGGAGCTGCCATTGCTATGACCCAGTTAATCAAGGCTCTTAATCCCAATTTACCCGTTCAAGTGGTTGAAGAAGATATTAGTAAACTGGGTCGTGAACTACTTGGTCTGACGGGTCATATCTTCGATGCCATACCATTCAATCGACTCACCGCTCCATTACTGATTATTTACTTAGATACAAATCAAGTCGACAATCAAATGAATCCAAACGACAAATCAATAGCGGTCATAGATCATCACGTCAAAACAGACACTGTTTTCACCATTGATTTCGATTTTCGACTTGAAACATTCCGTGCAACCACCGAAATAGTTGCAGGCATGTTTTACAGTTCAGGGATCTCTCTTACCAAGCAAGTCAGGCAAGCCTTACTTGCAGGATTAATTTTTGATACAAGACGATTCTTGTATGGAGATGACGCCTTATTCCAGTGTGTATCCTATTTACTAAATGGCCACCCCGAAATCTACTCTGAAGTGGGTATGTTGTTATCAGATCCACGGATGCCTCCTGAGAAAATAGCTTGCATTAAGGCGGCCCAGCGGGCGAAACGATGGCAAATTAATGAGACGATCCTACTAGTTTCGCATGTTAGTTCCTTCGAGGCGGCCGCTGCTAGAACTTTGGTAACTTTAGGGAGCGATATTGCTGTTGTAATCGCGCGACGCAAGATGGAAACACGGATCAGTATCAGGACCGCGCCTTCTTTTCCCCAGGATTCAGGGATCTCTCTAGGTA
The DNA here is from genome assembly GCA_048882505.1 of Candidatus Thorarchaeota archaeon. Lineage (GTDB taxonomy): Archaea > Asgardarchaeota > Heimdallarchaeia > Hodarchaeales > Hodarchaeaceae > Hodarchaeum. The sequence continues at coordinate 5,087 of JBHLRO010000002.1, read as the reverse complement.
GAGATGTAATTCCAGCCCTAATTGAGGAGTTTGGGGGATCTGGCGGCGGACATCCTTCGGCGGCTGGCTATAATCACCCCGAAAGCCTTGATATTACACAGATCAAGGTTTTCCTTTATCAACTATTTGAAAATCTGCTAGGAAATCCTCAATCAGGTGGATAATAGGAAATAGGGCCGAATATAGTCATATTCATCTTTGCTTAGGGCGACGGTAGCATATTTGTTTTCCTGACATGCTAACTGAACTGCAAGGACGTGTTTGCACTGTACTACCGTTTCAGTTAGAAGCCGTTGTTGGAAATCATAACAGCGGCACCAAAAAGGATTGATAAAAACCAAGTATTCACGTGTGCTACCTACGACCACCCAATACTCAATTTCGTTCTCAATGAGATACTTCTTAACCCTATGTTCGGCTACCAGCTGTTTTGCGTCATTCAAACGATCCGAAAACTCAATAGTCATTAAGACTCCACCTGTTCCAGTATCAAATTGCATGCTTCTTGCAGGGCCTCTGATTGGGCTAGTTCTTCCTTCAATTCATTCCTTCGCTTTTGAAATTCTTCATCGGGGATATCCTCGATTTCTTTCCGAACTTCGAGTTCCTCTATGGCATATGTTAAGGACTTCTTACCCTTGGAAGCATCAGCAACCATTTGGCGTAGTTTGGCTTTTATTGACATCAGTTGTTGGTCGATTGCTTGCTTTTCCTCTTTATATTCTGTTTCAAGAGCACTAAACACAGAGTCTTGAATTTGGCCTCTTTTTTCGGTCAATTTTTGGAGTCTGGTATCAAAAACGGACTTCTTTTGGATCAGCTCAAGTAGCCAATTATTGGTAGTTTTGGTCTGCTGTTCCTTAAGCGCCTCCAATTCTTGAATGACTTTTTCTAATTCGTCAGCCACCTCTAGGCCCTCAAGCTCTGCACGTACTTGGAGTTTTTCTTTTTGTAATTCCAATGCTCGTAACTTACTCGCCTGTTGGATATCTTGGGCCAACTGAATAATAGCGTTTGGCGATAGATCTACTTGATTTGAAGTTTCACTCATTTTATGCCCACAACTTCTGAAACCAGTTGATTTGAAAAACCACTTTAGATTTTTTAAAGCGGCGCTATGTGGAAGAGTGCTCACCCTTAGTAAGGGATATCAGGATAGTACATCCATAAAAAGTAATGGAACCTTGAAAAAGGCCCGAAAATGCATCTATTCGCCAAGGATGTTATGAGTAATAATGCGTCTAGCCAAGGGTCATGAAATAATAACCTTAGCACTATTGACACTCCTTCCCGTGTTTCTCTTCTATGGGCTGGTTTATCCTGCCTTACTGATTTTGGTTCCGGTCTTTCTAATTTTGTTAGGTGGGCACCTAATGTTTTTCCGGGATCCTCGAAGGACAGTAAGTACTGATGCTAGATCAGTTTTGGCACCTGCAGACGGAAGGATCTATGTGATTGATCATTCTCTGGGAATTATTCGGATACGTATGTCTCTATTCAACGTGCATGTAACCCGCGCGCCGATTACTGGTACAATAACTTCTATTCAGAGGAAATCAGGTAGGAATTGGCCATTTTTCTCATTTCTCCATCGTGGAACCGTTGAAAATGCCCGACAAGCAATTCGGATTGCATCATCAACGGGAAAATTCTCCGTGGTTCAAATCGTTGGAATCCTAGCTCGCCGTGCAATATGTTACCTGAACGAAGGGGAATCTGTTCAACAGGGCGAACGTCTCGGTATGATCAGGTATGGGAGCGAAGTAGATGTTCATCTACCTTCGAATAAATATAGAATTATTGTGAAGGAAAACGATCGAACGAGGGCGGGAATCACTCGACTGGCAGAACTGAAAGGGGGATCCAGTTAAATGGGGACTATTTACAACAAATATATTCTTCTAGCTTTTCTATTCACAGCACTCAATGCTATCTGTGGGATTGTTGGAATTATCGTTTCTCTGTATTTACCTGAAGAGTTCCTTTATCTACCATTTCAATTATTGATCTTTGGGGCCATATTTGATTTTCTTGACGGAAAAATGGCGAAACGCGCTCCCATGAGTTCATCACTAGGGGCTTACTCCGATTCCATTGGAGATGTAATCACATTCGCTATTCTACCAGGCATAATGCTCCTTAATGCCCCTCTATTAGATCTGGGGCAGGGGAGCAACACGAGTATGTTCTCACTGGGTATTGCAGGATTCTATACGATTTGTGGATGGATTCGTCTCGTTCGCTTTGCCAGTCAACCTACAGTCATTCATTTCGACGGACTCCCCTCACCAGCGGCGGCCCTCCTCATGGGTTCATGTACATTGCTCGCACGACATCCAGAATTCACGTGGCTTTTCCCACAGAACGGAACCGTGCTAACCCTCATAACTCTAACTATTGGCGTGTTAATGATCCTGACTATCAAATATCCTACACCAAAGCGAGGAAAAACCCCGGATATGGTTGCTATTAGTATCGCAGGGATTGTTGTACTTATGTTTGTTTTTCTCCCTCATTATTTGACATTAGCTGGAGTATTATTTATCGCCATCCTCTATACCGTGTTAGGCCCTATCTATCTCATACGAACTTAGTTAAAACCGAAGCTCATCCAAAATAATATGCGTTATTGTATCCGTAACCTCTGTATTTTTGTAAAGTGCCTTTAAAAAGTCATTAAGGTCAGTTAAGGTTGAATGTCGGGTTTTAATCAAGAGGCTATACTCGTGATTGGTCCGGAAGCAATCAACAACATGTGTATCTTGATGACAGAAGTCAATCGCTACTTGGTACCTGCCCAATGGGGCCTTAATTTGGATATAGGCATGGATATAGTGTTCTTGCCAATAAGTGGTTCTTACAGAGTATCCCAAGATGACATTACCCCTCTTCCAACGTTTCAGTTGACGATATATAGACGGTTGATGTTTACCCAGTTTCTTTGCAATATCATAAGTTGATGGGGGAAATTGTTGGATTTTTCCAAGTTCCTGAATGGTCTGTAAGACCTTATATTCTGCACGCTTGATTGATATACTCGACTCAGGTACGATAAATCCCCATTCCTTTTGTACACTGATAACCTCGAGCAACTCGTATTTTTGAAACCCAGATCCTCCAATCAGCTGGTAAAGGTGATCCAAGGATGCAAGAAACTCGGCTCCTGAAGGAAAATGAAATCGACCCATTATTGAATATTCTCCAGTCACCCCCTCTAGGCTGCTGAGTTTTTCAGTGGTATACTTTCTTAACAATTCCTCCACAATCTGAGGTTCATTGGGATTGGTTTTCAAGAGAAAGAAGAGGATCCGTCGCTGCTGAAGAGATGCAGAAGGGTGTAGAACGAACTGCCAAGCAGTAATAACTCCTTCCTGTCTTAATTTTTTAATTTGTTTCCTTATCCAAGACGAGGAATAACCTAATTCAGCAGTTAATCCACGAAGAGACGGATTGCGCCGTTGACTTAAGCTGCGGAGAAGAGGTTCGACAATGGAAGTTGATTCAACCAAGCTGCTCATTAGCATTAGTAAACTAGATGTTGATTTATATCAGTTTGCAAAAATAATAGCTCATATCGGTATGAAGTGTATTTATACCTCTCGAAGACATCATTATTACAGTAAAAAGTAAATGATATTATGGTCTTTGGTGAAATACTTTGTCAATTGAAACAGAAAAGGGACCAAATTATGAGGTTAAGAGCCTATCACTGAAAGGTGACGGATTGAACACCATGGCATGGGCTGCTGGTCGCATGCCTGTTCTTCAGCTAATTAAAGAACGGTTTGAATCAGAACGGCCCTTTAACGGGGTCAGAATTGGTGCCTGCTTACATGTCACAAAGGAAACGTCTCAATTGTGTGAGGCATGGCTGGCTGGTGGCGCAGAAGTACACTTGTGCGCATCGAATCCACTTTCAACCCAGGATGAAATAGCGGCCGCTCTCGTTGAGAAAGGTGTGCACGTGTATGCTTGGAAGTACATGGACAACGAAGGTTATTATCGAGCGATCGGGCATGTTATCAGAGCCCGTCCTCATATCACGATCGATGATGGAGCTGACCTAGTTGGGACGCTACACAAACTGAAACGGGGGGAAAGCGGTGAGGAGATCGATGTCGTAAAAACTGTGATAGGAGATGAAACGGGTTTTCTTGATGACGTTTGGGCAGGTGCCGAAGAAACAACAACTGGAATCATTCGACTCAAGGCCATGGCAGATGATGGGGCGCTTCTCTATCCTATTTTAGCCACCAACGAATCCCCTAGTAAAAATCTATTTGACAACGTTTATGGAACGGGACAGTCGAGTATCGATGGTATCCTCCGTTCTACAGCTGATCTGATTGCATCCAAAGTTTTTGTAGTGGCTGGGTATGGCCATTGTGGAAAGGGGGTGGCTATGCGAGCCAAAGGGATGGGGGCTCGCCGAGTCATCGTGACCGAAATCGAACCCCATGCGGCTCTTCAAGCGGTAATGGAAGGAATGGAAGTCATGCCGATGCATGAAGCGGCTAAAATCGCAGATATCATTATCACAGCGACTGGATGTAAGGACGTGATTCGTAAAGAGCACTTTGAGGTCATGAAAGATGGAGTAACTGTTTCTAATACGGGACATTTTAATGTAGAGATTAATATTCCTGTACTAGAGGGAATGGCTACAAAAAAAATACGAATTCGTCCGTTTGTGGATCAATACACCTTAAAAAATGGCCATCGGATCAATTTACTTGGTGAGGGCCGTTTGATTAATCTTGCTGCTGCAGAAGGCCATCCACCCAGCGTGATGGATCTTTCATTCGCCTTGCAGGCGTTAGCCACTGAACATATAGTACAAAATAAGGATCAACTAATTACCATCGGTGGAAAGGTCGTAGAAATCCCGAAGGACATTGATAACACGGTAGCTCGATTGAAGTGTCTAGCATTAGACATCGAGTTGGAAGAATTAACTCCAGAACAGGAAAAGTATTTAGCAAGCTGGCGTGTCGGAACCTAGATACCTTTGTTTGGTCTTCTTAAACCCATCTTTGTACCTATGGTTGTTGGACTTCCCTAGAGACAATTTATGCCCTGATAAAAGG
>JBHLRO010000001.1:0-515649 GCA_048882505.1 Candidatus Thorarchaeota archaeon | reverse complement strand
AATTACCACCAATGATGAACAGAACAAATGGCTATGGGAAACCCCCGAAAACATTACTTTGGTGGATGTTTATCCATTCGGCAGTGCAGATTTTGAATACATTTCCCCGGATACACTTTCGATTTCCGTAACAAGTAATCAAAGTGCTGTTAATCTTACCATAAAGGTGGCCCACCATCCAAAATGGATTGTGGAATCTCATGGGGGATATAAAGTAGATCGAGAATCCGAAATTGGCTTTATGGAAATTAAAAATATAGAACCAACTACAATTATTCTGCATTTTCAAAATAATCATGTAAAGATACTTTTTATCGCATTCATCGGCAATATGGTTGCCTTAACAATAGCGGTATTCCATGATTATAGCCTATTCAAGAAATTAAAGCGATTTATAGGGAAGGCACAGCGATTAGATAACAACCAGAGAGGAAATTCTGCTAAACAGTTTTCCAGACACAACATCTAACGGCCCATCAGGGAAATCGTTTCGCCTTTGTTGTCTTTTTAGACACAAAACAGACTATGTCAAATTCACTCACTCTTTGTAATTTGCAATTACTCATTCTTAAGGAGCAGCTGAATCAAAATCGATCAAAGGGTGATTGGGATTCTGGTTATGACCAGAAGAGCGATCCGCTTGTAGATACTTTCTTCCTGCCCAGATTAGGGAAATCATATATCCTAGGGTTATCCAACCCAAGAGTACTACTTCCTCTGGATAATCTTCCCATGGTTTTGGTAGGAGATTCGGTTCCGGAACGGTTGACAGAGTTGCGTACAAGTTTGTCAGGAGTAGGAAGTCAAATAGAATAAGTATGAAACCAAAAAAAAGGATACTTTGGAAACGAGAAAGGTGCGATCCTCGTGTCTCCATTTTGATTTGAGTTTCCCATGAAATCGCAGGTAATTCATCTTTCCAACCTCTAAATTCTGCTGCGACAGGGTAAAACGCAATTAAACAGATAATCAATACAAGGATGCAGGCAATTGTTAAGAAAACCTGAACGGGGTGTTTCACAGGGATAAACCAATCCCGTATGCTAGTAAGGGAAGTAGGAGGGAATAAAAACAGGAAATCAGGTAGATTCATCCTCATGGAGAAGACATCCAGTAAGGTGTGGCCACCTAATAAGGCTGTCGTCAGAAGAGCAAGGATGATTAGAGGAACCTGGGAATACAGAGGATCTTGGGCAAAAGTTTTGACTGTCTGTTGGTAGCGTATCTCAGGAGAGAATTCATCTGATTGTCTTTGACCTTTGGTGGCGGTTTTCATTAGGAATGGTGTTAATGCAACCGTAACAAGTACTGTGAAAACCATTGAATACACTAATATTGCTAGATTGGAGTAAAAAGATAAATTTGAAATTTTAAATACGATAATATAAATCAAAATCGATACATAAAGAGCAGAACCTACAATACTAGTTCTTTGATAAAACTGGAATATGAACGAGGGATACCAATCTCGAGACGGTGCCTGATCTTTGTTTTTATTGATGACAGGCCTGGAAGGGCTAGATTTTCGGATAACATCCTGAAACTGAACTTGTCTAAAAGGAATCCAACCTATTGTTGTTATAGAAATGAATACTACAGAAACGAAGAGTAAGGTGCCCAGTGCGAACTCTTCAGTTGATAAAAATATCAATTTCAATATTATCAATGTTAAAAAGCCCATCCCTGCGGATACGTAGTTAACTAGCGGTATATGGCCGATTTGCCGGTAAATCCTCTTCATTTCTGATTCAAAAGTAAAGAGGGTCGACCGACTTACCTGCCCGAGAGGAGCTATTAATTCCAACGCAAACCATATTGAGAATAGCGCCACCATAGCGGCGAGCATAACCGAAAGGCCAGATAGTATTTTTTCCTGGTTTTTTGACTCATTCCAAGGTGTGGTTCTTTGGGCCACTCTATCAGCAATTTCTAATGGAGAAAAGTAGGGATTAATCAGGATTGCGAGGAATAAAAGAGTCAAAAATGCATTTGTTTCCCCCCTGGCTAAAGATGAAGCGACAAAACCAGAAAGATACACTCTTAATCGGAAAAATATGAAATCTAACTGAAAACCTCCCTCAAGCACCCCCTGTAAGGCTTCAATTGCCACTCGTCCGTGTAAATCAATATCAAAACTAAACCAGCTCGAAAGGACTCCCATATGGCCAACCTGATCTACTGTTCCCCAAATAGGATCGCTTATTCCTTCTCCACCCAGCGGATATGGGCCTACCCATGCTCCAGCAAAGGAAATCAAAAAAGTTAACAAACCAAGGACAAAGCTTCCCATTTTCAGAATAAGAACGAAACTCGTTGAAATTATACTTTTTATTGACGAGAGTGGTGAGGAAGAGCGATGAATATCTAATAAGAATGCCAGCGGTATGAAGAGGAAGGGCGTGATAGAAACCAGATGACGGGGGCCGTAAGCCAGTCCTCCTGTCGGAAGGAAGTATTTACCGTACAACAATATTATCCAACATGGAATGGTAATGCATAGAATTCCCAAGGATGGAGTACGTTTCAACATGACGAAGAGCCCAAAAGCAGACACAAATAGAATTGGCATGAATGTCAAAAGACCATGATGCCGCGAAAACACTAAGACATCAATTCCATATAGTTGTGAGTTAGCGAAGTGTTGTCTGTCCCAAAAAGCGTGGGAATAGCTGTACGGAGTCTTAAATGGGTCTCCAAAGGCTGCAAAATTGTAGAATAGTACTAATAAACCGCATAAAACTAAAGGAATGACGTACAGTATTAGAATTAATCCGTAGCTCTTCAAATACGCCTTCCAATGCCTTTTTATATCTTTAAGATTCCAGGGAAAAGGGACAAAGATGTATAAAAAGAAAAAGGGGAGTAAAAAAAGGAGAACATAATCACAAACTATTGCATATCCAGAAAAAATTGAACTCCATAAGAGAGAGCTTGCTCGGGATGTTTGACGGAATGATGTGGCGTAATAGAGCGCAAGGAGAATAAGTCCTGCGGTGATACCATGGGAGAATAACGTTCCAATATAGACATAAAACAGGCTTCCCAGCCCAAAAAAGACAGCAGTTATGTGCGAACTCCGATGGGATATATTGACCATGCGTAACAGGTCGTACATTTTCACAACCACAAACGCACCAAAAGCTAAGACAGAAATTATGAGTAGAAACTTAATAACATTATCTACAAGCTGCCAATTGTTCGAATCCACTCCCAATAGTTTTAACGCGAGAAATTCTCCCACCCAATAAATAGGAACTCCTAATAATGAGATCCCAGGGGCTTTATCGGAAAATATACTACCGTTAAACACAGAGTAATCCAAATAACTATAATATTGTTGGTCCTCGGGCCGGATTGAAAACTCACCATACTTAGCAATGGCCTTCGTTAGCATGAAACGTGAACCAGGATTGGTGTTTGTGACATCGAGGGTTGCCCCTGCAACATAAATCAAGAAAATAAACAGGAATAGCCGGAAACGAAACCCCTTAATGCTGCGTTCTATGAATCCCCAAAGGCTGTTACTGGTGGTTGTCATCTAGGTTCACTCATGTAATTAGAAGGCAACATTGATGCAAAAAAGGAGGCGCGGTTCCGATTTATTAACTGGTAGGCGAACAACATTGCTCCAAAAGGCGTCAAGTACCTTAAGATCTGTTGTGACCAAGTTTCGGGAGTATGATGATTACATTTCTCGATAATTGCGTGGAGAAAACAGTAGGTTGGATTTCTTAACAGGGCTCAGATATTGTCCCGAATAAAATCCTCTGTGTTCTTTCTAGGAGTTTACATGGAATTTATGTTCAGATTTCCAATTTACATCAATAATATGTCCGAAAATGTTCCTCAGATCTTCAGTGCATACCGTGGCACCATCTGTGCAACAATTTCACCTAATCCCAGTTCTACGGTATGGATAACAACGTTACGGCCCCTATAAGAAAACTGGAGCTCCCGAGGAGATTCAAATATCAAGGTTCCAATCCCTGTTCCCATGTCAACGGAGAAATACCTCCGTTTTTCCACTGTTTCAAAGATTTCCGGAACTGAAACGATATGAGGGAATGTATATCCGCCCCCATGCGGTAATATGTTAGCATTCAGGAGACGTTCTTCTATTCCAAGATGTTGGCTTCTTTCTCGAAAATTTAAGGTTTCTAAGGCCTCCTCGGTAAAATTAGGGATCCCTCTCATCAAATAACAGGGTAAATCGGCTCTTAAGGTTAATGGATAGAATTCCGGATCATTTGGCTTGAATACATGGCTCCCCAAGACGATTTCATTTGGATGAACCATTCCTTGATGGCAATGATTCGAGATAATGCGGTATCCATCTTCAAAAAGGAGACTCGCTGCCAATTCCCGACGTTTCGCGCCAAATTCCTCTGCCCATTTATAAAATTCATAATATTTTAATGCTGCATCGTCGATAAGGTAGTTTATGTCACCAAAGGGGGTCTCAAAGACTTCTGCAAGTTCTTGCAGACGCTCACTTTTGTGATAGTAGAATCCAAGATTCTTTGGATTATTATCACTCTTTAACTCGCTAGGTGAGGAATGGGTAATAAAGGCGTGAGGTGGAAATTCCACAGAAGTTGGTACGGCTGGATTGGGAACTACATCGAATACGTTAATAAAGTGATTTCCAGCCCCATAATTCCAGTGGAGGGGTACGCCAGCAATTTCCACTTCGCCCGATGAATCATTCATTTCATGGATTTTTTGTATTAATTTGGTAGGATCAGGAGGTTCTTCTAAAGCCCCTACTAGCATCCCACAAGCATTGGGCATCGTATCGATGAAAACGAGAGGTTGTGAACCGTCTCCCCATGTAACCTTACCTCCGTAGCCAATTCCATTACGCCAGCGATGAACATTCCGGGAAATCGTGCAATCTGGGGCCGATATAAAGGAGGCGTCACTTTGAAGCCCCAAATCCTCTTGGACAAGATGCATTTTCGCCAATCCAAACTGAAAGTTAAGCCGACATAATTTTGATGCGCTATCCCCAACAGCTGTTGAGAAAATGAAACTCTTCGCGCGGCTTAGCAAGTTCGACCGTTTCTTTGGTAATTGCTCCGCCAGCGATTTATTCACCTCAACCAACCAATTTCTTCCTCGAAAGTTGTTATCCAAATCAATCTAGATGATTCTATAAAAACTCACCCCTCTTCATGATTCTACAATAATGTATATCTTGGTCGTAAAATCTGCAAAAGCCATGGATATCGGCCTATATATCTGAAATGACGTGTTGAGGTAAAATAAGGCCCTTGATGGCCTGCCCAGGATACCTTTCTAAGTATCAACCCCGCTCGAACGATTTTAGTTTGGCATTCAAATGCATTTGAAATCTGTTCAGAACTAGGAAAAATCGAAAAACAGATCCGAAATCCTCCCGATAACCGAAAAATAAAGGTTTCGTGGAAATACTAATGGAATTTGAAACTCTAGTCAAACAACGCTTTTCCTGTCGGTCTTTCTTCATAAAAAAAGAAATTCCCGATGAGACGATTAAAGGTGTCATCAGATTGAGCCAACGTGCTCCTAGTGCGGGTAACTTACAAGCCCTACGATTGATCTTGGTCAAGAATAGACTTACACGAGAGAAACTAGCACATGCGGCCGGTGATCAGAGTTTCCTCGCAGAAGCCCCAATAGTGGTTGTGGTGTCTGCAGCCCCATCGATTTCCAGCACAAGATATCATGAACGGGGTCGTATTCTATATGCCATTCAGGACGCTACAATTTTTGCAGCCTACTTACAGCTAGCGTGTACTAACGCGGGCCTCGCTTCTGTCTGGGTGGGGGCCTTTTCAGAAGAAGAAGTCATCAACATTCTTAAGCTCCAGGTACCAGTACAGTTTATTGAACGGCCTATTGCGCTAATTGCTATTGGCCACTGTGCTGAAGATAATATTATTCCTAGTAAACGTATCCCCATTGACCAGCTTGTTATTTCCGTTGAATAAGTTACCCCTTATACCGTCTTCATGATTATGAAAGGGGTTACTTTTTCATTACCAGAAACAAGAACTCAAGAAGGCTTAAAAAAAAATCTATGAGGAAAATTAAGCAAGTGTGAAACCTGGGGATCAGTGTCGTACATGAATTTAAGTAATGATATGCGCACGATTCTGGAAATCCTTGCTCTCAATTATTTTGATCCGTCTGAATATTTGGTTTCCGAAGAGCGTGGGAATGGAATTTTCATTGGACTGCCGTATAAGAAAATCATGGAAAAATCCCAGCTTTCATTCGAAAAAACGTTACTCTCTCTTGGTGGACTGGAAGCGAAAGGTTTGATCGAGCATATACCTGCCGTCCAGAGACAAACTATCAATTATCATGGCAGAAGTAATGTTGAGATCGCAGGTCAAAAAATCGTAAGGATATTTAGGCTTTCTAGTTTGGGAAGGGAGATGATAAAAGGTATGGCGATTGGGTCGAACCTTAATAGCTCTAGCTGACATTTTTCGGAAATTCTTAGCGATATCAGGGCCATCAAACTTACCCATATCAATAAGCCCATATTGAAGATCACAACCCGTGTGTTAAACCCCTATGCTAGTTTATTAGTGAGAGGAAAATGGATGTACCTGACTTTCCATCTTATTTATTGCAGGAAAACCTTCACAAAAATAGCCTATTTCGGTGGTTGGCAAGCGTGACATCAATCAAAGACCTGAATATCGATCAGAAGAAAGTGATCCTTGCACTGGAAAATCCTGAGGAATTTTATCGAGGCCATCATGGGGCTACCGGGATTCGCGGCGTCACATACAAAAAAATCAAAGAAAAATCTAAGCTTTCAATTGAGAAAACATTGCTTTCATTAGGGTGGTTGGAAGCCATAGGACTTGTTGGGCATGACGTCGCTATGGTAAAGAAAACCCTGGATTATTTGGGGCAAAGTATTACTGAAATCGCTGATCCCACCGTCATTCGGATGTTCTATCTGACCGAGGAAGGGAAAAAACTCCTTCAGGGACTTATTGAAGAGAGGAAATCATCAAATTTATTCTGAGGAAAGCGTTGTGAGTCCTGCAAATGACAAAGCCAAGGTAGGGGTTGTTGGATATGGTATTATTGGGAAAAGGGTTGCAGATGCAGTTTATGCTCAGAAAGATATGGAATTAACCGGAATAGCCGATATTATCTCTGACGTTCGTCTCCGAATCGCGGTCGAACGTGGATATCCAATATATTGCAGTGTATCCGATTTCGCTCCTAAGATGCGGGATGCAGGATTTGAAATCGTGGGATTTCTCGAAGATCTGGTTAAGAATGTAGATATTATGGTTGATTGTACTCCCTCAGGAGTTCCCCGTAACAATATTCCTCTTTACCAAAAGCATGGAGTCAAGTATATTGTGCACGGGGGTGAAAGCCATTCGCTAACCAACCGATCGTTTTCGACTTTTGGTAATTATGCCGAAAACATAGGAGTAGACGAAACTCGGGTTGTCTCGTGTAATACGACCGCGTTAACACGAATTATCGCCTCTTTAGCCCACAAATTTGGAGTTTCAGAGGCTTTTGTCGCCCTTGCTAGGCGAGCCGGCGATCCAGCTCGAACGAACCGTGGTCCAATCAATGCTGTAACACCCGTCCTTGGAGTTTCTCATCATGGTCCCGACCTTGTAACTGTCATGCCCCAAATGAAAGACAGGATTTATTCATTAGCAATTGCTGGGAGCTGGACCCTCTCCCATGTTCATATGCTGAAAGTGACTATGGCATCCGAACTAAACCGTGAGCAAGTAATTAGCCTATTCCAACAGATGCCTCGTATTCTCATTGAGCCCGGCCGTCAGGGATTGTACGATTCGGCGCAATTAGTAGAGTATTTTCGTGATTTGGGTAGACCTAGATATGATCGCCCAGAGGTCTTTATTTGGGAAGAAACGTTGAATTTGGATTCTCAAAAAAATCTGTATCTGATTTACGATGTTCATATGGAATCTATTCCGATCCCCGAGACCATTGATGCCATCCGCGCCCTTTTAGCTAGGGAAACAAATGTTGGACAATGTATGAAGAAGACAGACGAAGCATTAGGAATCCATAGAAGTGGAAATTATAAACCGGAATTTCTAAACGAATTATTCTCATCTTAGAAGAAGTTTTGCTGTCCTGGTGATATATTTAGACCAGGTATGAATAGGATCATACCCAGAAAGAGAGAGCGGCCCACTTAGGGTTATACCAAACTCTCTGAGTACTCGTCAAAGGGTCTCGGAATATTGAAATCGTCAGGTTTTTAAACGAGACAAGCCCAGATCTTCCGAGTCCCCAAAAGTATCCTATTAAGAGGTGAAATTCGGCATTGATCGATAATCCAGAAATCGAGAAAATCCTAGATAAATTGTTTAGCAATCAGCACGTCCATCAATGCATTGTGGCCGCACTAGACGGGTCTCCGCTCGTTGAACGAACCAGGAGGTCAACTGCGGGGGATGAACTTTATGTTCTGCCCGCTGCCGTTACCAGTGCATTAGCCATATCTGAAAAATTCATGGATGAGAATCTAAATGATCATACACTAGATTATATTGTGTTTCAAGAGGATGCGATCGTTGTGGCAACCCTTGCAAGAGACACAATCCTTATTACAAGAATTATTGTCCCTAAATCATCATTTGAAGAACGACCACCAATGGCGGAGCTCCGAACTCAGCTCCGAGAAGCGGCTGATCATATCAACGCGATCATAAAGACCCTCGACATAGAAGACAGCCTTATTGAGCGCCTAAAACGTTCTATTCCTGAAGCTGAAGCAATCCTTATCTTCACAACTGTCGGGGCTCCACTGAGCGAGTTTTTGGTTGGTCTTGATGTTGACCCAGCTCAATTGGCTGCGGTCTCCTCAGCTTTAAGTTTACCTACAAAAGTCATGGGTGGGACTGCACAAAGTATTGCAGTGACTGGAAGAACTAATACACTCCTCCTCTACACCATGGATGCAGAGAGAATCCTTTTGGTTGCCCTTAAACCTAAACATAGTATCGAAACATATCTTACGCAAATTTCGCGCCTTGTTACCCATGAATGAGGAAACCATCTTTCATCAAACAGATATAAAATGCGTAAAACTTTGGATTCTTGCGGCCAAGGAATTACCAGTTCCGATTGTTAACAAGATCTGTTTTCGATACCTACAGCTACACGGAAGAAGATTATAATGGAGTATTTAGGATTCCCCTAATAGCAGAAATTTATCGAAAATGGGATAAGGTTTCGCTATAACCCGAGAGGAATTATGATGGATTTTGAATTGTCCCTAAAAGAAGCAAAGAAACTCATAGTCGCGAAGCAGACTGAGCAAGCACATACGATCCTTACCAATGCTCTCGCAGCTCTTCAGTCTCAACCTCCTGATACGCTCAGCCAGACTGATCGCCTATTACTCGAATCTGAGATTCAAGAAGGTTTAGCGGACACAAAGATTCTTGAACGGCAGGATCAAGAAGCCTTGAGCCACCTAGTCGCGGCGATGACACAATTAGAAACTCTCGAGCTTCCCCCCACCGCTGTCCACCCTAACGAACTTCTTTTCCGTGTGTTTCGGAAGATGGCAGGAGCATTTGATCGTTTGGGTCAACAATTTGAAGGAGAAAAATACTTACGAAAAGCGGGGGAGATAAAAGCTTACTTGCTGACCGCTGCGCTGCGATCAAGATTCTCTAAGGCTGGGTACAAGGTTCAAGAGAATGTTCGGGCGATCGTAAGCGAAGCGACTCCCGTTGATCTGGTCGCGGAGAAAGGGGGGTTCAAGAAGAAACGCGTGGCCATCTGGTTTGCTATGGATGAATCTGAAGTAGATACTATCTCTTACCTTACCAAAGGTTATAAAAAGTTCGCAAAAGACCGCTACATCTTTCTATTAATGGGTACTGCCACGATTCCAAGTCTTTCGGGTGCCCGTGTTGTAAACTCCATCGAGCAAATCGCTGTTTAGCTGTGGAATATTTATTTCAAACAAATAATCAGCTTTAAATATCGACATTAAAGAATATGATTAATCAATACAATACTCCCCAGCAGTCAATTAGAATGGGGAACTATCCCTCTGAACCATCCAATTAATACATTTCACGCGATACTCTAATGAGGTATAACCATGTCATTCTTAATGAAGATAGTACTCGCAGGTGATGGCGCAGTCGGCAAAACCGCCCTCCGAGAGCGCTACCTTGGGAAAGGATTCTCCAGCAATTATATGATGACCATAGGAGCCGATTTTGCACTCAAAGAAGCTACAATCAGGGATAAATCCATCAAATTTCAGATATGGGACTTGGCTGGTCAACCCCGATTTGGGACAGTCCGGAGCGTCTATTATTATGGATGCCTGGGTGCCCTTCTGGTGTTCGATGTTACTCGGCCTGATACATTCACAAATTTAGAAGCTTGGCTTGATGAAATTTTCCAACATAACGGAAAGGGTATGATTCCGATCGTACTTCTGGGGAACAAAGTGGACTTGCGGGAACAATTTCCCAACCACGTTACCGATGGTCAGGCAGAGGAATTTTCAGTAAATCTTTCAAAAAAGACTATGGAATCGGGTTTTCCAGTGAAATTTATGCCCACTTCTGCTAAAACAGGTTTAAATGTGTCTGCAGCCTTTGATATGCTTGGGAATGTATATCTGGATTATGTGGAGCGACAACAGCAGCAGACCTAGCCAAAAGATTTCGAGAATCACCTCCCTAGTTTTTTTCTGTTCTACCCTTTTCTTTAAATATTTACTCCATTAGTAAATTTAGTGCATTTGCTATTTGAGTCTGTGATTTTTCCGTCCTATGGGCAACTATACTTAAAATTTTAATTTTTCTGCAGTGATCCCTTTTTCGTTGGGAATGCATTTTTGAATATTCTATTGGTACCTGATGACTCCCTCTACGCAAGCTTTTGCAATGTAAAATTCGGATTTTCCTCCCAAAGTTCCATCGTCAGTTGTTTCCATCTAGTTAAGACCTTACCTTGCCGTCTGGCAATTTCGGCTCCCATCCATATCCATTTTCTGGTGAGTAAGATTAAACGTTCAATACCCATAAATTCGAGAGGAGGAAGGCTCAAGATTTCGTTGAAGAGGGTATTGATCAATTGCTCATCAATTCGATCTTCGTGAACAACAATCCAGACAAGTCCCCCAGTTTTCCGATCTATCCCAATGAGATCAATAGTTCCTGCAAGATGCTTGGGGATAATAGAACTAATATAGGTACATCCTAACGTCTCGTGCTGCATTAGCGTCCGAATAACTAGGTCGACACGACGATGTTCAGAGCGAGTAATCAAGCTGTTATGAAGGGATCTAATAATCTGTGGTTTTTTAGCAAATATGTCCCATAACATACGTCGTTTTTCAAGGTTAGCCTCTGGACGGTACGAAAAATCTGCGTGGTACATCAAATCCGTAAGTTGGGAAACCCCCAAACCCTTGTAATTCAATAGGTCTTTGACATAGTTTTCAGAAAGGACTCCTTGGTCTGATGGCGAATAAAACCATGTTCGTTTAATTTCTTCGACTGGGCGTCGTTCAGGTTTGATACGGGTGAGCTGGACTCCAAAGGCCAGGCCTATTTGTTGAGCGCGCTCTAGGGTCATTTCCGTCAATTTCTCAGAGCATTTTGGACACTGATATTCCTTCCCTCGCGAGGTGGTTGGTAGGATTACGGGACAGAGATATTTTTCTTGACACGAACGACAAAAATGGAGTATATCTCCTCCTTCGGTACTTACATCCTTCTCTCTCTTTGCTACACATACTCGGCAATCGGCATCACAAACGATTCGTGCCTCGTATTCCACTGATCTTTCCATTCCAGATTCCATCTAAATTTTGTTTGAAAAACCGAAGTTTTTAACTTATTGCGATTATAAGCCAGTTCCTTATCTGTATATTGGAACCAGAAGTTCCAAGGTTATTGACCAGAGGGGATCAATTATCGAAGTGGCCTCAAGATAAAAGCCTGTGTCTTTTCTGACCGAAAAAGAATGGTCGGAATTTAAGAAAAAAAAGAAAGAAAAATGATTCCCTTAAAACCTGATTCGAAAGTCGCCAAAATTTCGCGTTGGTAGATCTCCCCAGATTTCCTCCGTTCCCTGTATCTTAGATGCAGGGGAACCTTCGATTTTAGCCCATTTTGCAAGGGCACGAAGAGAAGCTTCGGATCCTTCTGCATAGATCTCTACTCTTCCATCCTGTAGATTCTTCACATAACCTGTAACATCATCAAGTCTTTCTGAAAATTCCTTGGTATAAGATCTAAAGAAAACACCTTGGACTCTGCCTGATACGAAAATTTTTACTGACTTCAGCACCTCAAACCCAAACTTTGCTTTATTGATTTGACGTGGATTAATATCAATCCTGCCTCTCACCTGCAATGAACTCTTCAAATCGAGCCACCGCAGCGTGCTCTCCAATATGAATAGGAGGGTATTTGAATCCGTAGGCCGACACTGAGATGAGTGGACCATCAATGCCTTGCCTCAATGCGAGTTTGGTTGCCCGAATGACATCCACGAGAGTGCCTGCGCCATTAGGGCCGTCTAATGTTTTTACTGTGACGTCAATCTTGAATGGGGTGTCCAAGTAATAACCCCCGTATATCCAAAAATATCCTGTCCGTTCATTTTCCAGGAAATCTAAATAATCCGTCGTACCTGATGCAATATCATCGTCTGAAAGATAAGGAAGGGTTCGCTTAATAGATTGCGTTTTGATTTTCCGTTTTTCGTCACGTCTTTCAGTATACAAGGTATTCATTCCTTCACTCCCTCCTGAAACATCAAGCTGGTAAGTGTTCTTTATCTTGGCCCCAAATGAGTCTAGCATTTCGAGGATACCTTTATGAATACGGGTTCCTCCAATCTGAGACTGAAGATCGTCTCCTACAACGGGTAAATTAGCCTGCTTAAATCTCCTAACCCATTTATCATCGGAACATATCCGTGTCGGAGCAGCTTCAATGAAAGCAAGGCCTGCAGTTAAGGCAGCTTCCGCATAAGCGTATGTAGCCTGTTGTGCACCCGTGGGTAATAGAGAAACCATCATATCGGCCTCAGCGGATTTTAATTCTTTAACAATATCCATTTCTGGTACAGGGCTTAATTCAATGCTTTCGGCGAGTAATGGTGATATTCCATCAAGCGTAGGTCCCTTCTTTACCTCAACCCCAGTCGGCCGTTGGAAATTAATAAATTTCGGGGCAACATTTGGTTCTGCAAAGATCGCTTCCCCTAGATCTTTCCCGACTTTTCCTTTAACGACATCAAAAGCGGACACGATTTCGATATCACCTATCCGAAGATCTCCAATCGTTTCATATTTTGTCCCACTAGGGCGATCTTTATAATAAACCAAAGACTGGGTAAGCGATGAAGCGGCGTTGCCAACCCCGACCAATACTATTCTAACTGTTGACACATGTAATACCTCAGTATTTACGATAATTCCAGGTGCTATCCCGTAAAATGGTTGGTCCTAGTTTCTCTTTTTAACTTTTGGTGTTCAGTATTTGGGTCTTTAACTTCCGTTTTCAAAATGTGAAGTAGAGAACAACATAGAACTCTAGAGCGTTCATTAAGCCTCCCTTCACAAGTTTATCGTAAGTGGAGTATGTATAAGACCTTTGAAAACTAAGTTCGGTCTTACTAGATGACAAATGGCCACAGATGGAATTTTGATTTTTTCGAGGATTAGGCCTAGGAGGGGGCATTGACGTTCAAGTATGTCCTAATTCATTGTCTGTATGTATGGAAGATAGGGGGAAAAGTACACAAGCAGGATCAATCATTAGATAAACGCGATTTAATCTTAGGTAGAAGAATAAAGAACCTAGTCAATCTTAATACACGAAGAGGAGTGGCAACACAATTCGAATGTATAATAATAAAAGTATATAACTATTAAACTCTCTTGATGATAATTGGATGGAATATCCATCCTAAGATTTAAAGCCGAAAAATTGAACTATACCCTTTCGTCGGTACATTATAGGCTCGAGGATTGACCAACCTTGGTAAGGCTGTTTAAGAAAAAGACAGACAAGACGCAACGAGATTTTCGATTCGACACCTCTCTCAAACTTCGAGGCCTCCCTCTTGAAGAGTATGCTCATGTGGCACACGCATTTCAAGTTAACGCTCTCCGTTTTGAACATATGTTAAAGGAAAGCCTTCTTGAAGGTCATATTACTTCTACGACACTTGAACGAGTTTCGCGAGAGTTTCAATTTGAGCAGATTCGAGACCTAGATATTCCGAAGTTCGATTCAGTGACTAGGCTTTTTGGAGGGAGAACAGAACTGTCACCTCATGAACGGGAGGTACCACCATCTGAACCAATACAGCCTGCTCCAGTTCCAGAGCCGATTCCCAGTGCTTCTATTCCAAAAATCGCAGCTCCTGAAGCCAAAATCTCCCCCTCCCCTCCTGCCACCCCTGTTACTTCTAAGCCCGAAATTAGTTTTTCGTTTCCAGAAACTGCCTCTATCTCCAAGCCAACCACTTCATCGCCTACTCCTTCGTCAACGGCATCGAGCCTTTCAAAACCTCCCATGCCAGAAAAACAACATTTAAGTCCTTCAGTGCCGAAAATTTCTTTTCCTGGCGTGACCAAACCAACCCCTCCGTCCCCAGTTAGTCCTCTTAGAAGCTCCAAGCGATCTGCCGGAGAGGAAGACAGAGCGACCGGTATTGCGATTCTTCGAAAACAGATGTTGTCCGAATTAAAGAAGATCAGATCTGTGGTATCTGAGGAAAAATAGGAATTCTAGATCAGATGTACGTTTTCTGATGAATAAAAGAGATTAGAGAAAAAAATCAAAGACTTTCAGGAAATCATAGCAAAGGAATCATTTTTTAGTTCTTAATGAAACATTCACTGTTTTTGCCGTTAATTAGTCGCTTGTTGAGTCGTTTTTGGTAGGTGACTGCTTGAATATTTTCTTATAGGAAATAGCATCTTCTCACAAAATGATTTTATTCATTTCATCACGAAATCAATTGGTAAGAAACCTAAAGGAGGATCAGGATGACCAGGTGTCAAAATTACTGTCGTTCGTGTGTACTGTTAAAAAATACGTCAGGAAGAAAAATCAGTAAAAAATGATGCCCAGGCAAAAATAAAAAGGAATCCCCGATGTGAATAGAAAAAAAATGGCAATTTTGGAAAAGAGAGTCGACTTCATTAGATTCACCAATTTATTTATTCAATTTTATTTCATTCAGCCTTCCTTCTGTTAGAGAAAAGGCTCTTGTTGCATATTTCAAAGCAAGTTTATCATGAGTCACTAAAATGCCAATCATTTTTTTTCTGTGACATAAAGAGGTGAGTATTTGAAAGATGTTCTGGCTTGCTTCAGCATCAATTTCTCCTGTAGGTTCGTCAAGTAAGATCAGCTGAGAATTTCGAATAATTGCAATCGCAAAAGCCAATTTCTGTATTTCTCCACCAGATAAGCGATTACTAGGTGTGGATAGATGCTTTTTCAAATCCACCTCCAGTAATACCCTTGAAATAAATTCATCGTTCAAAAACCTCCTATTTTTGCTCAGATTACATGCTATAAGGATATTTCTTTTGATAGGGAGATGTGGAAAGACGTTATCATAAGGATCTTGATAAATAAAGGTAATAGTTTCTCTCCAATATTCCTCAAGTTTCTTTCGACTAAAGTTGTTGATAATTTGTGTGTCGTGTTTTACAAATCCAGCATCGGGTTTTAAAAACCCTGAAATTATTTGAAGTAAGGTAGTTTTTCCAGAACCGCTTGGCCCAATGATGCATATTAATTCTCCAGTTTTACATTTAAGATCAATCCCTTTTAATACAGCTCTTGAAACATTAGAATTTTCGGTGGTGAAAATCTTGACTAATTCACTACATTCCAACTCTGCAATGACTTTAGCCATTGAATCTAATCCCTCCTCATTATTAAGTTGGCTGGTTGCTCTCTTAGGTAGTGCTTATTGAAAATTAAGGCAATTAAAAAAAGAACCAAACCTTCAATGAAAAATATAATAACCAAAAACCCAATTCGTATTTTTGGAATTAGCTCGAGGCCGGACGGAGTCGTGATTGAAATGGAAATTACTTCCAGTAAAAATATTCCTAGTATTCCAACACCTGTTAGACCAATAACAAACAGCATAAAAAAGTATCCTGTAAAAGCTAAACCAATATTTTTCTTCTTAAATCCAATAGATTCCAGTATACCAACATTGTTCTCCATTCTATAGGACAAATAGAACAAAAAAATGGATGAAATCGGTACTATAACTAATATCGTAGCATTAGAAACAATAATTGAAAAAATTTCGAATATTTGACCTTGTAGATTCGAATATGTATATGAAGAGGTTTTATTCTCTAATTGTACGTTCACATTTAGTAAGACACTACTGGAGAGATTATTGAGGAGATAATTGTATGATTCTTGAGAGAGACTTGAATTGACAAGATCAATTAATACCATTTGTGTCACAGATACGTTCCAATCATCGATAAGGGCAAATAAAGTTTGCATTGATGTGAAAAGTTGAATTTGATAATCAGTAAGCTGTTTAAGGGTTTTTGAAGGCCAATGTTTCACACCCCCTATAATTTTTAGATCATATTCTTTGGTACTTTTAGTAGGATAGTCTATATAACCAAAAATCGAGAAATTCTCTTCTATATCAGAATTTAGTCTCATTATATCCTTATTGGGAATAAGAACCGTTCCCTGACGTGACAGTTCTTCTATTGCCTCATCAACCAAAATTCCTTCGAGAAAATTTGGTTCAAAACTTTTTCTTGAAAAGAAAGTTCTTGGATCAAGTCCTATTATCTCATACATATTAGGAACTGAGGTAAATTCAGTACCAAATGTAAGGCTCGTTTGATAAACAAGATCAAAGTTCGTTATCTCGGGAACCTCATTTAGTTTTAAAAAGAGTTCTTCATGGTTAATGAAAGGGTCAATTTGTAGTTGAATATCAGCTCCTGTTTTATAATAGGCATCTCTCTGAAGATTATAATCAAAGGTATCCATTAACGAAGGAACTGTAAAAGAGATCAATAATATCCAGAATAAAGCTTCCGTTAACTTTCTTTGGGAGAAATAATTCTTATGAAACAGATTCAAAGCAATAACTAATTCATATCTTTCGGAAAAAAATCGATAAATTTTTTTCAGAAAAAACAGTCCACAAACTACCCATAACCAAATCCCAAATAAGAAGATTAGGAGTCCAATAAATAGAGGTATCTCCTTCCCTGAAGAAAAAATAACCGTCAAGCTAATAAATAAGATCAATAGTATACTAAATACAAGGATAGGGATTTTATTTAGTTGGTATTCAGTTATCTGTGGATCTGTATATTCTTCAGTTTTTAAAGCTTGATCATGTATATTTAGAAATAAACCCCTTCCATTCAATAAGATAAGAGTAAAAAATAGGAAAAAAAGGAAAACAACATTATTTACAGGATTCATTACTACAGTAATGAATCCCAATATCGCGTCTGGTTCAATTATGTCAGGGAGTTGGATTATAATGGTCTCAAAAACTGCAAATGAGAGGATAAAACTTAGAAAAATTGAAGAAGATACGATAACAATTGATTCAAATGAATAATAAAAGAGAATAAAGTTTCTGGAATATCCTCGAAACAATAGTTTTTTCAAATAATCTTTTTTGAAGGTATGATTTCGGATATTTTCAGAATATATAATCAAAAACAGAATAGAAATAATTATGGGTATCAATGTCAAAGCTAGCAATATTAGGAAAATAACTAATATATCGTCCACTAATTTACTCATTGTAACAATCTGATTATCAATATGAAAGTTATGGATACCTTCCCACTGATAACTCGCTAAATACTTATGAAAATCAGTTAAAAAATTCAAATACTTTACCTTAAGGATAGGATTTAATACGATATTCGTTAAGGCGTTTTTTTGTAGCTCCAAAGTGATAAAAGTTGAAAAATAACCACGAAACCAACCCAATTTGTACGATTGATTAAAGGGTATGATAATTTTAGGATTATAAGCAAGTTCAGGAAAATTACTTGAAATTGAATTAGCACTATCAAAAAGCAGACGATTTAGCACTAAGAAAGTAAATGTTGTGAGAATTCTACTATTGTTTTCTTTGTAGTCAATAATCTGGATTTCGGCTGTTTTATAAACTGATGAGCTTTCCAGCTCTGCTGAAAAGATTATGCCTTCGATTTTATTTGTTCCTGTTATGATTCTTCCGTTTTCAGAACTGTTTATTTGATGAAGAAGATCTCTAAAACTATTCTCCAAAGTAAAAATACTATTATCGAACTCACCATAATTAGAAGAGTTCTTGTCAATCACAGTAAAATTAGGATGATTAAATACATTAAAAGGTGCATATATGGTCTTTTTTACATCATAGTTTTGAATAGATTGAGGTAGATTCTTTGTAAAATATGTGTAAGCATTCATAATATCAGTAAAAGAAGTAGTATTGTCAAATTCATCAGAACCCAGATAGAGAGTTATCGTGTCATCGCTGAGATCATTCACAAAGGTTTGGAAAGGATTGATACTAGTAAAATTAAAGAATAATAAGGCCTGAAAATTGACAATAAATACTGTACAAGAGAAAATTGTAAAAAATAACTTTCTTTTCCGTCCTATTAGAAGAAAAAGAAGAATACGGATTTTGTTAAACAAATTCCTTCCTCGATAAGTCATTCGTCTACTATTGGTTCTGACTCATCCTTCGATATTTATAAAGAAATCCAACAAACGATATCACGATAAGAAAACCCGAAACAAATATGATCTGTAAGAAGTTCTCATCATCGTTTTGCGGCACATACAGACCTACAGATATTTCTATGCGATCACAGTTAAAGGTACCTTTGTACGATGCAGAAGATTCATAGAGGACAATTTTTTTAGTTACACCTCTTAGTGTATCAACAATTAAACGTGTAGAAATATTTTCACTTTCATCAAACTCTGATATAACAAATTCATTCTTCTCTTGATCATATGAACCAGAGATATTAGGTAATGAATTCGATTTTAGGGCTTCTCGATAGTAATATTCTCCTGAATGATCATTATCTTTCCACACAATGACGTTAGTTACGTTTATAATTTCTGAAAGATACCAAACATTTCTAAATTCACTATCATAGGCGGTGATCCTTCCAAAATATCCCGATGCATTAATATGAACTATTTCAACGTGATTCCAAATACTCATATTTAGAGAAAAGGAAACGTTCAGTGTCATCCATGTAACATTGACTGAGTCTGATTGATTGAGCTCATCAAGCACAGATTGGGATCCATTAAAGGCATTAAGATTCAGGGGAATGTTTACTCCCTCTTCTACCGTTCTCCCATAGTATAACACTGGTGTATTACCACTAATGTTTTCATAGTTAATCATAAAGGGATTAAGAACAATTAATAGGAAAAGGGCATATGAGAATGATGGATTTATTATATTTTTCATTATAATTCCTCTTTCAGGCATTTGGCATCTTCTTTTAAATTAGCAAAAAATATAAAGGAAAGTATGAAGAATTATCATTATTTCTAATGAAATCATCATACTTTCTATACTAAATCAACTTCTATTAGATTTTTGGTCTTGTTTTGCTTGTTTATGTAAGTACTTGAAAGTGGACCGTTACAGAAAAGGAACCATATGAATAAGGTATTTCCTCGGCACCATCATAATTATAGTAATACCTAGTTCCCATGAGGTGGCTCGTTTCATAAATATATGCACCAAGCCACCAGCCCCATCCCCGAACTCTGAATTCGACCTTTAAGTTTTGTTTTGAATAACACATGTCGGAATAAACATTCCAAGTGTCAGTTCCTGATGGAGAAGATGAAAAGCCTGTATTATAGGTAGCTCCCAATTGGTTATCTTCATAAGTTCCATCTGACGCCCAGTAACCCCAATAGCTATTATAGACACGTTTCCAGAAAACTTTCATTTGAATATCAAATGCATAAGATCCGAATGTCCCACCTGAGTGTGATACAGTGGTGATTTTTATCTGTAACTTTTTCACTGTGACAGTAGTATCGCCGTTTGCTACTTTTGGTGCGATTGAAAACAAAAAAACAATGAACACCAATGCCGCAAAGAGTTTTTTTCTTTTATTCAAAATTTGTGATGTACTCACAATCTCATCTCCTATTTACCTCTAGCTTTTCACTTTTGAAGTAAGACTTATTCCATCTCACTTCTCAATGAATACGCTCATTTGCAACGAGTTCTGATTTTTCCCCACTGTCTAATCTTGCTAACGATTGAAAGGTAGTGATATGATGTCAGTTCTCGTCCCCCGGCGATGAAGTAAAATTAGTTAAAAAACTTTTTATAATAAAAGCCTCGATTTTCGTATAATCCTCTTAATTCTTTACTGTTTTGTTGATTAAGCGATTCATTGGTTACCCTTTGATTTGTGGCATGGCCTAATGGCTTTCAGTAGAGCTAAAGAATGCTTTTATTAATTCCTAGATTATTCTTAAATGTCAGTTTAGTATAGATATCACTTTTTTTAATGATGGAATATACTCCCGATCACTAATTGATGCGAATTCAATTTCACGAGATTTCTGAGGGCGGATGATATTGAAAACTCGTTTTAGCTCTATAATTTCATATGTAAAAGTAGATAGTCCCACCTTTTCAGTCGAAAATTATAAATTTAAAAACCTGAGTTTTCCCGAAAATGCTTTACTTACGATCAATTTTCCAGAATATATTTATCCAAAATAAGAATCCTGATCCTTTTTCTGATATTTATTTTACTAACCAAACCAGCTCGACAGTTTTGAACTTTTTTTTCTCTGATCCCTTTTATTCAACAAGACTTCATCCGATTTCCAAGAGCTTCTTTTAATGGGTAGGGATACTAATATTGGTTCTAGGAATCCACGGAATTAAGGTGAAAAATTATTGAAACCTAAAATAGACCTTATATCGGTGATTACTGATGATCTAGAGGGAGTTACAGAATTTTATAAAAACGTGTTAGGATTTCAAATCCAATTACAATTGGAACAGTATGTCGAGTTTCTTTCTGAAACTGTGAGATTTGCATTGACAACCAGATCAGTAATGAAAGAAGCCACAAAGCACCAAAGTTACTCTGAGGGGCGTCATGGTCAATCCTTTGAATTAGCTTTTGTTTTAGAGTCCCCAGAAGAGGTTGACATAGTTTATGATGATATTATTAAGAAGGGAGCGGTTCCTATAAAGAAACCTGAGAATATGCCATGGAATCAGCGAACAGCTTTTTTTGCAGACCCCGATGGTAATATCCATGAGTTGTTTGCGGATTTGAAAAAGAAAGTTTAACCTAGATAGACCTTCTAAACGTTTTAACAACATCACATGGGATTATTGCTTAAGCTTAGGTAGTGATCTCAAGTATAGTGCATTGGAGGGTCTGCTTGAAGATGATATTAGCCTGAAATTGTTCATGTAACGCCTTTCGATTTCACATTTCAACGGGGGCGATTATACCCCATATTGATGCCATCAGCAGAATACAAAATGATAGGGTAGTAATATATCAAGGCATGAGGATAATAGGCTGGGCTGATGGCAAATCCTTTATGGCTCCCCAAAGGGAGTATTCGAGCTCTTCTTACTATAAGCGTTGCGCTTACAACATTATTTATGGTATTGGTGACCAAGGAACAGATACCTCGAGCGTTAGGGAATGTCTTGATTGTTTCAGTGGCATTTTACTATAGCACTCGAGCTAGCACTCCCCTCTTCACGGAAAAGGCTGATTTACCTGACTTAGAGTCTCCTCCACCTCTTTATCTCCCAACTCGAACCGTACGTGTATCTTTGGCCATCATAGTGATCCTAAGTGTTGTTATCACGTTCTTTAAACAACAAGAAATCCCTATCTTCATGATCACTGTAATTTTGACGATTTTTGGATTCATACTAGGCATAATCATCAAAAAAATAGTAATTAAAGTCTTTCCTCCCAAAACTGGTCAAAAAGGCCAAGTAAAGGAAATTCTTGAGCATTTTCAAGCAGCTGTAATTCTACTAGTGGTAATGGGTGTATGTGGAATAAACATTGTATCCGTGATCATTCCAATGGACTCGGGGCGAATTGTTATGTTCAACCAGATCTTAGAACTCGCCATAGGGTACTATTT
The DNA here is from genome assembly GCA_048882505.1 of Candidatus Thorarchaeota archaeon. GTDB lineage: Archaea > Asgardarchaeota > Heimdallarchaeia > Hodarchaeales > Hodarchaeaceae > Hodarchaeum. The sequence continues at coordinate 493,447 of JBHLRO010000001.1, read as the reverse complement.
TGGCTCACGTACAATCAGATGATATTCTGCCATATCTATATCTTCATAACCTCTGGATACCGGAAACAATGGATCAGATGATCGTTCACCACCCCAGTGGCTTGCAAGTGTGCATAACAAATCGTTGGGCCGACAAAGGAAAATCCTCGTTTCTTTAAATCCTTACTAAAGCGTTCTGCCAGTCCCGTTGTTGCGGGAATTTCTGAAAGGGTTTTAAAGGAGTTTTGTATTGGTTGGTGATCTACGAATCCCCACTGGTATTGGTCAAAGGAACCGAATTCTTCTTGAACATCGATAAACCGTTGGGCATTGATAATGGCGCTTTTTATCTTTAGTTTATTTCGGATAATGCCTGAATCTTGTTGAAGCCGTTCGATGTCTTTTTCATCAAATTGAGCCACCCTTTGGACATCAAATTCTTCGAAGGCGCGCCAATATCCTTCACGGCGCTTGAGTATTGTGGACCAACTTAATCCAGCCTGCGCTCCCTCCAATACTAGGAACTCGTATAATACCTTATCATCGTGTACAGGAACTCCCCACTCTTTATCGTGATACTCAATCATTAATGGGTCATTTCCCGTCCATTCGCAACGTTTAAGCGTTCCCATGATACGATCTTCCTAATAACCAACTCGTTATCAATCATTGTTACGGATTAAAACGTTTCCCCTCATTAAACCAGAAAAACCAACTCTGTTCTAGTGGATATAACGATAGCTGTTACTTAAAGCCACGGACGCTTCGTCCACAATTCGCTCTATAATGTCTGAAACTGATTCTATTTGGTTAATCAATCCGATAGATTGTCCTAGTAGGACCGCACCATCTTTTACATTACCCTCATAAGCTAACTCATAAGCACGTGCCGTTTCTATTATGTCATCTTGTGTCAGCATTCTTTCTTTGGCCATCTTCTCTTCTTTATTTCTAACGAGGGATATATGATCGGTATACTTGTTTTTCCAAAGACGTATGGGCCCCAGAAATCCTGTTACCATCGTAGTATCCTGAGAACGAGCAGGAGGGATGACCTCCTTATAGTTCTGATGAAATTCGGATTCCTTTGAGGCGATAAACCTTGATCCCATTGCGATAGCGCCTGCACCACTGGCTAGGGCAACAGCAAGACCATAGCCAGTGGCAAAACCACCACACGCGATTTTGGGAAGTTCCGGGTATTTTTCCTGTATTTGTTGAAGTAGAACCAACGTACTTACTTTTTCATAGGATTGATGACCACCCCCTTCGTTTCCTGTCACCACGATACCATCTACACCAGCCTGGACACATTTGTCGGCCAGCCAAAGAGCAGGCGCCACGTGAAAATGCTTTATCGGAGAACCACTGTTTTTCAGATCTTGAAATGACTTTGAGGCCGGTAAAGACTTGGCCGATCCAGCGCTTGTTAAAGCATATACGCATTGATCCCTGATTTTCTCATGTTCCATAATGAATTCTGGTATTTCACGACATAATAAATCGGATGCAGGTTCCATCCTACTAGTTCGAATGTTGAAGCCAAAAGGCTTATCAGTGTGTTCGACCACTGAAAGCATGTTTTCTTTCATTTCCTCAACAGGGTTCCTGTCTATCAGACCTGTGTGAGAGAGTACTCCCAGTCCTCCCGCCTCCGATACACCAATCGTTAGTGCTGTCGTATAGAAGGGACCCATGGGGGCCGCAAGGATCGGGTGTCGAACACCTAACATTTTTGTGATTGGAGTCTTGATAGCCATGATGCCCTGGTAATGAACACTCGCAAATAAAAAACTAGCGTTTGAAGAGAAGAAGAATACTTTTTCACTTCAATTCAACTTTTGTACAGTACAACAGCATCAAGATTTCAATTTATTCAAAACCAGACATTTACAATAGTTTAACCATCATGGGGTTAATTCTGAGTAGCTGGAGCGATTTTTCACTCAGATTCAAACTCGCTAAAGGCCTTAAAGATATTGCTTAATTTATTGGCATACCCCTTGGATATATTGAACTTTTGTCTCACCTTATACTCGCCTTCTTTATTTTTTTGCCATCCATACAGTCTGATTTGGTGTTTGCCTCCTGTTTCAACCAGACATACCGCTTTAAGCCAAGTGGATGTCTTAGCTAATCGCTTTCCCCCTATAACTTTGATGTTCTTGCTCACGGGAAATTCTTCTACCGGATCGGTTAAAAATTCTAAGAGTGACATTATTAACACCTACCAATTGAAAAACTGTTTTCACGAAGACTGGCTTCTCAGTCTTCCATGTTTCAATTTGTAAATAAGTTGAAAAGACCATTTTTTAAAGGGTACCTTTTAAATCAGCCTATTTCGTGGCTTTTGCACAATGGAATTAAACAATCGGAATGGACCTTATCTCAGCCTTTTCAGTCCGTTCAATATTCACGGTTCAGTTGAAATTCCGTTTTTCATCTACCCAGTGATCGTCTTATTAGTCGGTGATGACTTGTTTCCGGGGATTGAACTTCGAGTCCACGCCTTGTGCTGAAAACATTGTTCCAAATATCCGTCGATTTAGAACCCATTCGGCCTTTCTCGAGAAAATACTCTTACTCTCTACTTAATCTTCATGGTTGTGGAATTCAATCTCTTTCCCAGAATCGAATTTATTTCCTAAAATTGAGTATCTTATTGCATTAAGCTGAGGTAAAAGCGTTTTAGGTGCTTTTAAAATCCCAGCCATATGAATCTCTGAAATAGTCCGCTCGATCAGTTCGGGAGTCACATCATTGGAAAAGGAAAGCCTCCCAATGATCTTCAAATCAATTTTTTTTCCTAATCCAGCTACTTTTTCTAGATCAGCTCGTGAATAATTGACGAAACCTATAACAAAGCTATGTTGTCTCTCAAGTTCTTGAAAAGTCTCTGCATGAAGATTTAATTGAGCTTCGATTGCTTTTTCGATGAACTCAGTTCGATTCGGGTAATATTCTTTCTCAATTAGAACATCAATCTTGGCAGCTAATTCCGTGTTTATCTCCATTAATAGCCTATCTGTATCTTTTTCTGTCATAATTAAAGATTAGCATGATGGTAACGATTTTAAAGTTTTTATAACGACAAATTTCCTTGAACCAAAATAGAGAGAGCAACTAATTTCTGGATCTTATGGATTCTTGAGAACTAAAACCCGATCGAATTTCTTCCTTCTAGATCTGCTAGCGACCTTGTTTAGCGGGATTTCATCATCTACGATAGAGAGCTGTTTGAATCCAAGGTTTTTATACGCCTCCGAGACCTTCATTGCAGTATTAATAGAGGATTTTGTACGATGTACGTCCCCTAAGACATAAACAAGCAAGGCCTTGGGAATTAACACTCGTTGTAGTTCTTTGCCGACTTTGGCCATTTCTGCCAGATAGGTCTTGGTATCCTGGATATGAGATTTTTTCAACTCAAGTTGAGCGTTTCTATCAAATCCAAGAAAATATAATCTAACTCGGTTCTGGCCAACATAATCAAGGGTATTATAGTAGGGAGGACTAGAGACAACAACGTCGACAGAGTCAGTTTCGAGAGGAAGCGCCCGAGCATCCCCAAGGTAAATTCTAGCTTGCATATGAGACGGAATTCCAGTCGAAAACATCCTCATTACCTTTGCAGCCATCCGAGGAATCACTGCACGATATTCGGGTTTATCTTTCTCGGGACGATATTTTGGATGCGTAATTGGTCTCGGAGTCATTGGAATAATACAGCCCGTATAGACCGACAGATACCCTGGTCTGTTCCCGTGTAGTATGCCCATCAAACAACCTAGAAGAAACCATTCTTCATCGGTTTGGAGAAGAGCATTTAATTTTACGATCTCTTTTAATGTTTCGGGATCATAATAGGCCCGAATCCAATCTGGTATTTCTCCAAGATCTATATCAGATGTGTTGAGATGCCTTAAATCCGCTAAATAATCCAGATAATAATGGAGGGATTTTCGTTCGAATTTACCTTGTGCTACTACCCAGGCATACCTATTCAGGTCTACTCCAATGGCCTTCCTTTTAAGAAAATCTGCCTCAAGGGGAATTGTTCCAACTCCCATGAAAGGATCCAATACTGTATCGTTAGGTTTGGAGAAGATTTTGATCAACCAATGGGCAAACGACGGCGTTATTCTACCTTGATATGGCGATAGGGAGTGCAACCAGTTCCCCCAATGTTGCTTATCATAGGGATCATTTCGCCACCCCACACTCTCCAAATGCCTAAGAGCGTTTGGAAGGGTTCTTCTGTATTTTGAATTATAGAATTCTTGAGAGTAACGTTCAGTTGCAAATCTTTTCTTGAATTCTAAGTCAAAAGTGTCGATTAGTCGCCCAGATAAGAGGTCTCGCCATATGGTTCGATATCGGGAATATGATTCTTTTTCGATAAAACCAAAGGATGGCTCGATTCCTAAATATTTATCAAGGGTCAATAAGTCGGCTCCGTAGTTTCACATAGGCAGATTTGGCTTAAAACTTTTTCTTGGCTGAATTAAGGTCTGAAAAATCCTACTTCGCGTTGCGTGGTCTACACAACGAAATATAACGAGGATACCACCATGATCGAATAGGTTATCTGTGCTAGAATGGAGAGTAGGACTGATCGTCTCCGACAAAATGTCAGGAATTCTGGATTCTGAGACCATGAAGAAATTCTTTGGAAAGGGTTCTCCATTCAAAGAATGGGCACAGGAAACATTATTTCAGCACTATAAAAGGCACAAAAATGAACTGAACGAAGTATATGAAAGCTGGAAAAGCTTATTCAAGGGAATCTATCCTGAACAATCTCTCACAATTGATCTTTTTATTCAACACAATTACTTCATTCTCATAGTGAAGAATGCTGTCTCCCACCTTATTCGTCAAAGTTTTTTATTAATTCCATTAGATTTCTCCATGTGGGCCTATGAAATTAAGGAAATCAAGCAACGTATAGCTCTATTCTTTAGAGGGGTAAAAATTAATGCAGAAGATGTTTTTAACCAACTTTATGAGGAACTAATACCTCCCAATACACGATTAATGCTTGGGGAATACTATACACCGTTTTCTCTAGCGGAAACGGTCGTGAAAGAGACATACACGCTAGGTGCACGCGTATTAGATCCATCCTGTGGTAGTGGAACCTTTTTACTTGCTTTGGTAAACAGAATATTGTTTGCTCCATTGACTCAAAAAAAGAAAGATATTGCGCTTCAAAATTTATTTGGGATGGACATTAATCCAATTGCAGTTTTTACTACCAAGGTCAATCTCGCTCTCCACACGGCTAGGACAACTTCACAACCATTAACCCATAATGTGGTTTGGGATGATTTTTTGTTTCCGAATAGTGTTTCCAACTTTTCTCCTCTACCCACATCCAACACTGATTTCCCTTCAGTAAAACATATGGACGAGGAGAATTTCGATCTCGTAATTGGAAATCCTCCATGGCTAGTGCTAAGTGGAATTCGTTCTTCTAGCTACAAATCAAGTCTCAGAGATTTGGCCCGTCATTTTGGGTTACATCCTCGTGCTAGGAATTTACCAAACATCGAGGTGTCTGCTCTTTTTCTCCATCAATCGATAGCTCACGCATTGCGAGATGGTGGGACTGTTGCATTCTTGATCAGTAATGCAATAATAAACGGGAGTCAACATAATGGGACGAGAGCTTTTCTTAATATGGATCATATTCGTATATGGAGGTTTTCCAGGGATCTTTTTAGAATTCATAACATCTGTTTTATCGCAAAAAAGAACATTAAAGCCTCTCCTATCAAGTACCCTTCTGTCTTTGTAACTCACTATGATATTCTTAGTAAAGATGGGTCGACCGAATTCATAAAAAGAAAAAAAGAAAAGTACACCCCAATCAAAATTCTCAGAGGATTGGATGGAATACGTGAAGGAGCAGAGAAATTAATACCTGTTTCTTCTCACAAAAATCTTCTACCTCGCTTAATTAGTAAAAAGAATCATTATTTCGCCCATTGTCGCAAAGGTGCTGACCTCTACCCTCGATCATTGATCTTTGTCAATATCTTGAACCAAACCCATAATTTGGTACATATCGAACCAAATATACAGAATCATGTCAAAATGCCATGGAATTTTCGTCCATTTGACGAGGCAACCGTAGAATCGGACCATATATTCTATACAGTAAAATCTGACCTCTGCGTTCCTTTCTTGATATTGGATAGGACTTCCGTGTTTTTACCTATCACTTTCGACACCTTCTTGGATTTTGACGGAACTTCCCCCAAAGTTCCAAATCTAAAGGCACGAAAACATTATGAGCAATTGACCTCCATCTATGAAACCCGACAGCCGAAAGGAAAAAAGCCTAAAGACCTTTGGGAAAATTTGAATTTTCGAAAGAAACTTACCCATTCTGCCCAGTTAGCTCCATTAAAGGTGGTTACTCCTGCAAGTGCAGGCTTTGTTAAAGCCGCCCTAATCCGCAAGCCAGGCACCATCATAGATGTATCACTCTATTATGTTCCTGTACCGACAATAGACGAAGGGCACTATCTCTTAGGAATACTTAATGCACCCTGCGTAGCAGAAGATGTTCGAATACGGTCATCGGAAGGCGCTGGTGGCGGGGTTCGAAACCTTCACAAACGCCCTTGGGAAATCAATATTCCGATTTACAACCCTGAAGACAGATCACATGCGGCAATTCAAAAATTAGGCGGTGAAATGGAATTGAAAGCTAGAAAAATTGCATTAGAATGGCAAAAAAAGGAATATATGAATAATAAAGGCAAAAAAAAGGCATTTAATTCCATTAAAGAAGTGAAATGGAAAAAACTGGTGGTTCAAAAGCAAATAGTCTCTGATCTTACTCATGAGTACAAAGTCCTAAACAGGCTAGTTACAGGACTCCTAACTTCAACGGCAGATGCGCGATGACGAATCCCAGAAAATCCAGTGGACTGGGTTGAAAATAAAAAGGGAAAAGGACGAGGAATTAGCCTAAATTCCCTTTCGTCTTACGTCTGACAAAAGCCGAAGCACCGAGTCCTGTCAGAAAGGCTAGGATCAAAAGCCCAATTATTGGGAGGAAAGGTATCACAAGATCCCTAAACTCAACATAATAGGATATAGCATCCGTAACCAAGACATTGCCAGCCTCATCCATGATTTCAACATAAAATTGGGTTTGTCCTTCTTCTAAGTTGGATGTGAGAGTAGACCAGGAGTCAGGTTGCTCTTCGCAATCCAGAACAATCCATTTACCCTCGTTAGAGTTTCCCGCATACACTCGAACACTACTAATCCTCCAATTGTCAGTAGCTTTCACAGATATTGCAACAGCTGGAGAAAACTCTAGTAAAACCTCTGCAATTGATAAATCTTCAAGGATCGGCTTTTGGAGATCTCTCAAAATACTGTTGGTGACAGGATCAATTCGAATACGGCTAGCCCCTAAAACGGCCGAGTTGCTCTTAACAATCCATTCATCATACATAGATGATAGTTCGGCTGGCGGAGCTAAAGACTGACGAGGATTGTCAGCAACTAATCCATACTTAACAATGGTATCTCCCATCTCTAATACCGGGAAAAAGAACGTAATCCCAGACTCCGTTCGTGTGTATGCTACCTGTGGGTGTTGGATTGTGCTCTCGTCTATTGAGAATCCAACAGGGAGAAAATCTTTCAACATAAGGAAATTTTCCCGAGCTTTTGTGTTTGAAATCGTTAGGGTAACGGTAATCAAGTCTCCGAGGCGGGTTTTTCCTGTTGTTGAGTATGAACGTGTTAGCAGTAGCTCTGATTGAATGTCTTCCTGAATCTTGGAGTCAAAACCTGTCGAACGATGTACAAGAGGTGCTGGACCAAGATCTGAAGGTAGGAAGAACTCCGAGTTTTCGATCACAGAAATAAGAATTGGACCATAGTAACGTGATATGATCCCTGGAGACAGAACAGACTGGATCGGATTCGTTAGCTGATACTTAATTTCAAATCCTGGGATTTCATAACTTCCTACCTCATTTGGGGCTTGGAATGTAAATAAAACTTGGTTCGGATCTGCAAGTAGCTTGATGTTCTGGACAGTCGGAGTCAGTTGTACCTTGCTCCCAGGAAGGGGAGAAATTTGGATTTGCGTCGCTAAAACATATGAAGATGATGGGTTTAGATCAATTGTTATTGTATCGATCGCTCCAACACCGCTGATAAACTCTGGGGGGATATCGATTATTGGTAACGCTCTAAGGGTTTGGATTGCTTGGAAATAAAAGCTTATATTCCCACTTCCCGCGACTTTTTCGAGCTGAATGGTGTTTACCCCGTTGATTAGATAGGATTCGATATCGAGATAGAAGGAGGAATAATTATTGATTGAGAGACTTAAATTCCTTATTGGGACGTCATTGATGATCAGGCTCGCAACTGTGTCTGCATCTGAACTGATAGCACTCTCACTGATAGCAATAATGCTGGAAATAGCTGCAGCTGTATCAGCCGTGTTACCCCAACCATACCAGCTCTGTCTTTCTAGTAACCAATGGAGGGCACCTCTAACAACAGGCATAGATACCATGGTATCATGTAATACAAGACCTTTTAATGCCAAGGCGGTGATTTCTGTATCCCCACCTAGGGCTCTCCATATAACCTTATCGTCAGATGAATATCTCCAATAATATCCCGTTGATGTAGGTACGGCTTCTTGGTATAAGTAGGCGATGAGAGAAGCGGAAATCCCTGGCGTTCCGTACCCTGATCCCGGAATTGAGTCCAAGTACAGACCTGCAAGGTAGGGAGATTGGTTTGCAGGATTGGTCCACTTGGTTTCTATGTAGGCGACCGCTTTTTTGATTGGCGTATCGTCTTTCAAAAGATTCTTCCAGGCGAGAACTGCGCGTAACACAAAACCAGTAAAAGCATTCTTGTCAATATGACCCCAAGAGTCCTGATTCCAACTGCCGTCCTGATTTTGTTGGTTGACGATAAATGTAAGTGCTTCTTTGATAATATTCGAGTCCGTGTAAATACCAGTCCGGTTGATCTCTATGAGGCCTTGGAGTACGATGGTCGTCATATAGACGCGTGATGTGTCACTCGACCACCATCCCCATCCGCCGTCGGGGTGTCGCTGGCTATAAAGACGGGATAAACCTGAGGCAATCATATCTCGAAGCAGGGCTTTAGTATCATTTTGTAATTCTCCAGTACTGTCAAGATATCGATATACCAATGCGTCAGGTATTAAACGAGAAATTGTTTGCTCAGTACAACCATAAGGATAGCCAATCAGGCGTTCCCATGAGTTTAATGCCACGGAACCTAAGCCCAAAGAGAGCTCTAAAAACTCACTTGTTTGAACCCTCTCAGTATACCGAGTGTAGTTGATAATCACCCCGTTCGATATAAATCCACTTTCGTGAACCTCCTGGGTAATTCCGTTTGGGTTTACAAACACAGGCTTACGTATCGCATCAGTGAATAGAGACTGATTAATCAGCCTTGTACTAGCATAGAAAGTGACATTTTGGTTTCCTGTTTCCAGTGCCAATGTTGTCCAGCTAATGGCACCAATAAATCCTGCAGGAAGCCGCAATTGCTGATCTACATTTCCTAAGAGAAGGAGTCCCTTAGCTGTTTCAATTTTTACCTGAATAGTGACAAGTTCATCCAAATAATTATAAACCACACCCTTTAGAATGAACATATCATCCTGAAGGACTTGGGAAGGTTTATCCAGATCCACAAAGAAAGGAATGAATGTTTTTAGTGTTGTTTTTGCTAGAATGCCTTGCCCTGTCTGAGTCGTGACCACGGCTCTAATTGTCCATTCCCCAATTGTATCTGGAAGAGTCAATTGGAGTGTTAACTTTCCTCCCGCTAAGATCGCTTTGGGGTTCCAATAAGCGTTTTCTGGCAAATAATCTCTTACATCAAAGCTTGTGGTAGGTAGGTTTGTAATCTTAGTCCCTAGATTCGACCGGGCGGACAAGTCCGCGCTTTCAGTGTTTCCAAAAGCTATTGGCTCTACTCCCCTAAGAACGTCACCGCCAAAAACAACGTCCTCTTCATACCACCAAAACCACCAGAAATGTTGCCGATTTTTCCAAGATGCAACAGTATAAACCGATGGCCAGTATTGTGAGTCTTCAAAGGAGCTACTTTCTGTCTCCGGATCAGGTTCGACTCCAAATACAGAACTATCGACAAATGAAAGAGCTGCAAGCGTCGAAATAGGATTATTATGGGCATCAAACACATTGATATCCAATTTCACTGTATCTTTAGGTTTGTAAACATCTTTATCTGGCTGAAACATTACCTTCAGAGAGCTATCAATCTTAATTTCGAGATAAGTCTCTAAGATTGTACCATCTGATAAGATGACAAATGCGAAAGCCCAAAACCGAGGTGCTAATGCACTCACGTCACTGAGATCCAGAGTGAAGCTTGCCACAGAATCCTTAGGGATGAATTCTGTTAAGACAATTCCACGCTTAACAAGTTGAACCATAACTGGGGTATTGGTGATTCCTTGGACTGAACCTGTGATTTTTATTTGATCTTTCAGTGAATATTCCGTTTTTTCTGTTACCAGATCGACCGATTGAGCTATTGAACCCACTGAAAATTCGAAGGTTCCCTGATAGCTATAATAAACCCAGTTCCACCAGTTATCCTTAATCCTGGTTTCCACGTAGGTATGAATATAATATCTTCCTCGTGGAGCTTTTTTAGAGAGGGAAAATTTCAGTTCACGCGCTCCTGAAGTTAGTTCTGCAGTAACAGAGCCAATTAGATCATAATCAGGGTCAAAAATCCGTATTTGGATAGTCCCTGCAATTCTATTCTGTGTGATTCCATTGATGATTTCTGCCAAAAATTCAACATCATCACCTTGACTAAACGTATCAGCGGAAAGAGTAATGTCCAGGTAGTTGCGATTGACCGAAAAGTAGGTATCTGTGGATACCTTGCGGCCATCACCAGGATCAACTTCAACGGTTACCCGGAAATTTGAATAATATCGAAGAATAGAGGGGGAAATTTGAAAGGTAACAGACCCTTGCCCATTGTCATCGGTTTCGCTTTGGAAGGTTAAAAAATAATAGGAAGTTCCAAAACTGGAAAGAGAGTAGAGCTTCAATCGGACAGTGGCATCAGGAAGGGGAACATATTGCCACCACCCAAATCGATAATCTTCGGACTGTTGAAACGCCCCAAAATACACGGTAATATTTTCATTAGCCTTGGGAAACCATGGGTTGACATAAGCCCAAACATAGATATATTCTGACACCTGTACCTCAGTAGAGGTCTTTACTTCACGGCCTACTGTATCTATCACTGTGGTATTTAATTTGATGGACTCTCTTCCTTCTAGATATGATCCACTAGGCAAACGATATTCAAACCTCCACTCTCCTTTCGAATCAGTCGCCCCTGTTAAGGTTGTGATTACATCAATGGCCAGTTCAATCTCCCCGTTTACCACGGGTTTGCCAAAATAGTATTTTGCACTAAGGGTTCCAGTTATTAATTCCCCGGGTGGGACATAGTCTCGGTCTAATAGAAGATCTACTCGAAAAGCAGGTTTTTCGTATCTATCAACTCTAATCTCTTGAAATGACTGAATTTCACCTTTTTTGGCTTCTAAGGTATATTTACCTAATTCAATATCAGTATCAAGCGGAAAAGAATAGGTAGCCACCCCAAAAGTATCAGTAGTCAATTCACGCTGGACAAGTATATGCTGCGACGGAGATAATAACCTTAGGGTGAAAGTTTCCTTCACTGGTTTTTTAGTAACCTTGTGATAATCGTTTTTCCATACTAATATCCGTGCTTGTATCGATTCACCTGGAGTGTAGATCGGTTTATCGGTTGTTATAATAAACTCATAGGGGTTATAGCCTTGATCACTACCCCACCACCACCTGTTATCCCCTTGTCTAAGCTCTCGGGATACATAAACCGATCTACCGTTGTAGGTAGCACTTAGGTTTGCGAGGAAATAACCTGATGAAAAACTACTTGATGGAATAAATGAAATCTCGACAACACCAGATTCATCGGTTACCCCTGTAAACACCAAATCTGTATTTACCTCGTAATCCGCATTATCCGGAACGTATTCATAGGTAATGGTAGATAGTTCCACAGCTACGTTCGTTACAGGGGAAAAATCAGTTGTGTTCAAAACATAAGCCACTGAATAGTGTTCCTCACCGATTATATATTCCCATGGTACCCTCCAGAAAATCCCAATATCAGCTACAGTAAAGGTTCGACTCTGCAGAACATTTGAGCTTAGATCTCGGACAACTAGCGTGAAAATACCGTCCTTTGGTGGGAGGAACATCCCTTGATACTCCCCATCAGGCCCAATTGTGACTTGTTCTGTTGTTATGACCCGATCTTGGTAGTTATAGTATTCCTCCGCCCACCAATAATAATACCCCCAGTACTCGCCATCAATGATTTCCAGCAAAAATTCAGCTCCTTCAGCTGGTAAAAATCCCCTTGTAGCTTGAATTGAAAAATAAAGAGGGGTTCCAGACGGAATCGTATTTTTTTCTAAATCAATATTGACAACTAGGTCATCCTGTACAGATTGGACAATCTTTTGATTGGTTGATGCGTTGTTAACAACTAGCGGACTGATTTGACGAGACAATGGGTCATCAAATCTCGAGAGCGATTCCAATGATTGAGACTCTATTTCAACCTCAAACGAACGATCATCAAGAGAATCACTGGATTTTTGGTCATCAATTCCGTTTCCATATTTTGATTCTGATATCGACAACTGAGAAGCGTTTACAGACTGAAAAACTCCCATTATGAGAATAAATAAGATCATAATACTAATAAAACGAATTTTCATCTTGAAACATGCTCCAACGATCTTAATCAAATGATTTCCAACTGTGATCACTACTTTGGAGGTTCCGATAAAGAACCAAGTATTAGAACGGGTGGGGATTTATGTTCGGAATTATAGACAGCCGATCCTTTTCCGTTATAATTTAGCAAGAAAGTTTAGTCGTGCTGATAAGGTTTTTAACTACCCCACAAATGATCAAAGAACCTTCTTAGATCCTCAATAATCATTTAATTGCAAGATTAGTTATTAGCCAGAAATTCGGTTAAGGGAATAACAAAGATTTTGTGTAGGATTTCATTTTCAGAAAAAGCAATCCCAAATCGCTCGCTTGCACCTAATATCTCCCGTACATAATGTCTCCGATCTGGTTTCTGTCTTTTATCATGAAAAACGTCAGGGTGAAAAGCACGAAGATACTGTGGTTTTCCGATGGGGCCTTTAGCGATGATATAGGGAAACCCATCCCATCTTTTCCACTCCTCTTCAGGATCTAGTTTGTTTCTGGTGCAATACTTTAGAAATGCACCAACCGCTGGAGTTTTTGTCCTATATTTGCTTGGAGCCTTACGAAGGGGTCCCCGAATGGTTAAATCTTCAAAAAGCTGGGACATAGATTTAGTCAAAATGGTACGACATGCCTGTATTACAACGCTTTGGGCTTTCTGAGCGCGATCATCCGTGAAATCCGTAAGGAGGGTTTCTAAAAGCTGCCTTTGGGTCCTTTTGGCCAGGGGAGACCAATCAGACCGAACCGCCTCAAACCCCTTAATTATGATCTCACCCGAAAGGAGTGAATAATAGGCGTACGCCTTCTTCCGTCCCTCTTTCAAAATGATTCTAAGTGCAATATCCTCTAATTTTAGTTCAAGGAACTCAGGTAACTTGTTCGCTAGAAATTCTCGATACATATTAATGGCACTCAAAAGGGGGGCTAAAGATTGCTTTGTGGGCCAAGAAAACTCTTGAGGATTCAAATCAAGTTGAAATTCAATGAAAATGGAATCAGTATCACCATAGAGGAGAGCAACCCCATAAGGTTGTTGGACTGCGAATTCTTCTGTCCACTTTTGTAGTTTCACCCCAAGTAGATCGCGAGCGATTGCAGTTATACTATTTGACATTAGATGATGGTAAAATCGCCCACGGGGATAATTTGATGAACCATACAAAGAATTTGCCATGAGTTTAAGTGAGATTTCTTGTCTCTTCAACATCTTTTTCCAGTTTTCCTGAGTTTCCTTATCCAGAGTCTCTGGAACTTGGTCGAGTTCGTGCAGGACTTTGTATCGCTGTTTCAAGATCCGGTCCATCAGCTTTGCAAGAGCGCCCTGTGGTGTTTTTCGGAATCTTTCTACGGGTGCCAAGTTTTCAGAACCATGAATCAAAGTCTCACCACTAATATTGTGGACACGAACCAAATTCGGGTAGAGTGACCGAAAATCAAGAATGGCAACGAAAGTTGCCTCGCTCACAGTGGGGTCGATGACCCACCCCCCCAGATGTGGATGCTTACGTTTCAACTCCTGACGTTGTTTAAGTTCAGTAGAGCTAGGTTTTGATGGTATCAAGATTTCATTTTCATATAGGATTCTATAGAGTTCATATTCACCGATCTGCCTAGCTGTAGACAAAAGGCCTTCAGGCAATGGGTATCCCACCAAACGACATAGTTCTAGGGTATCAATAATTCCCAGTTCTCCTACTAATCGAAATGTCAGGATGGCATCCTGGAGAGAATAATCATGAAAATTCCGCATCGATTCCTCATCGCCGTGAACACCTTTACGCCATAATTCCCCCAGACTAGTTGGAACGGCAACTTTAGATTCCCCGAGGACATAGTTTGCAATCGTCTCCAAATTTTTTTTCCCCGAAACTGGATGAATATGCCACGTCTTCGGCATTAGGTCCACCACTCCACGACCTCTGAGACGATAACTTTCGACTGGAATATTAACTTTTAGAATGGTGTCTTGCAGTCCCTCAAATAAGGTTAATGACCCCATTGACTTGCCATAACGTTTTAATCTGGATTCCAAATAAGGAATATCAAAAAACGTTCCATTGAATGACACCAAGATATCAGGTCTGATTGCGCTCTGGACGAGATAAAGAAACTTCTCAAGGATCTCGCGTTCAGCATCATCGGTCTTGGTTCTGAGAATTAAGACTTTTGAATCGGGGTGTTCAGTCGGAAATCTACCCCAAGCAAGTGAGATTGCGGTAATCCGTCTCCTTTTCTCATCCATTAATTCTTGAATGGTTTCACCCTGTTCATCCACTTCAATATCAAAAGCTAGGACAAGGGGTTGGAAATCCGTATTCGACTCCTCAGCGGTTATATTCTTGACCTCAGTTTCCATGATGATGGAACTAGATTTGGACCCCAAAATCTTTCCTGAGGCACGAATGGGGTGAAGTGCACGAAGATTTCTGTCAATCAAGAATCGCCGGGTGAAGGGAATGTCAGCTTCATGTGTTACAACTTGATGTTCTTCCAGAAATTGTCTAATGAGGGGAACCTGATATGGGAGGGAGCCTACCAGGCGTACCAATTTAATCGTATCTCCACCAAAGTATACTCGTCTTTCAAGCGGATTAATCTCTAGTACCCAATCTCTTATCTGCTGGTCCGCCTGGGACAGAAGTATACGTACTTCTTCTTCTGTGGTTTGAGCGTAAAAATACGGAAGGAAATTTACTACTCTAACTTCAACAATATCATGCCCTGCGCGTCCCCAAAGTCTAAGTCGAGGTCGTTGCCCTAGGGGGGATGAATAGATCTCATAATCTAGGTCGATGAGGGTAAAAACAACTGTCTGTTGAGAGGTCAGGCTCACCACAGGTCTCCTAGTCAGGTACGTTTCCAAATCATTAACTAGGTGAAATACAATGGATATTATTATTTTGTGCTAGTTGTCTCAATTATGAGCGGTTCAAGCCCTTTTATACAATTAATGACCTACGCCAAACCTTTTCAAACGAGGATGGGTTTTGCAACTATGTTTTCGATTCTCAACAAACTTTTTGATCTGGCGCCTCCCTTTCTCATTGCTTCAGCCGTAGATATTGCTGTAAGAAAGGATCAATCGATATTTGGCTTTCTGCCAGATGTTCCTTCACAATTCCTTTTCCTGAGCCTGCTGACATTCATTATCTGGGGCCTAGAATCCCTTTTTGAATATCTTTACAAGATATACTGGCGGAACCTGGCCCAGACAATTGAACACGCCCTTAGAATGGATGCCTATATCCATCTTCAGACTTTGGAGGTCGAATATTTTGAAGATCGGCAGACTGGGGGCCTGATGTCCATTCTAAACGATGATATTAACCAACTAGAACGTTTTCTGGATGTCAGTGCCAATGATCTCATCCAGGTAACTGTCACCTCAATTGTCATCTGCTTCTCTTTCTTTCTCCTCTCCCCTGAGGTTGCATGGATGGCTATGCTCCCGATGCCATTCATTCTCTATTTTTCCATTAAATTTCAGAAATACCTTGAACCGAAATATAGGAATGTTAGAGAGGCTGTAGGAATTCTAAATGGGCAGCTAGCGAATAACCTAACGGGGATCACTACTATTAAGAGCTATACCACTGAAAAATTCGAAGAAGATCGGATCTTCATCGCTTCAGATAACTATCGAACGGCTAATCGTGAAGCGATCAAGTATAGTTCGGCCTTTTCCCCCCTTATCAGGATGATTATTGTCATTGGATTCACCATGATGCTATTCTTTGGAGGCCTCCAGACCTTAAACGGGGCACTTGAGGTGGCGGCATATTCAGCCATGATCTTTTTGACTCAAAGGCTATTATGGCCGTTGACCAGAGTCGGGGAAACGCTAGACCAGTATCAACGTGCCATGGCTTCCACGGCCAGGATAATGAATTTATTAGATAAACCGGGAAAGATCATATCTGGGGATGTGAACTTGCCAGTAGCTTCCATCGAAGGCAAAATTCAATTTAAGGATGTCACATTCCAGTATAAGGGACGAGAAGAAGTTTTTCAGAATTTTAACGTGTCTATTGATCCTGGAGAGACCGTTGCATTTGTGGGCGCCACTGGAGCTGGAAAATCCACACTTGTTAAGCTTTTACTGCGTTTCTATGATCCTAATACGGGAAAAATCCTGATTGATGGTGTAGATCTCCGAGATCTCAGACTCCAAGACCTAAGACGGGGAATAGGTCTGGTAAAGCAAGATACATTCATTATTGATGGTACAGTGCGGGAAAATATCGCATATGGAAATCCTGATATCCCCTTGGAGGAGGTTATTGAAGCCGCTACGATTGCAGAGGTTCATGATTTCATTGATAAACTACCAAATAAGTACGATACCCTGGTTGGGGAACGAGGCCAGAAGCTAAGTGGGGGACAACGTCAGAGAATCGCTATTGCACGGGCTGTTTTGAAAGATCCTCCAATCCTTGTGTTGGACGAAGCTACATCAAGCGTAGACAATGAAACCGAGGCAGCGATCCAAAAATCATTAGAAAAGATTATTGTGGGGCGTACTACCGTGATTATTGCCCATAGATTGTCTACAATACGAAATGCGGATAGAATTTTTGTCCTAGAGAACGGGGGTATCGCGGAACGTGGAACTCACCCCGAGCTTGTCATGAACGGTGGGATTTATGCCTCGTTATGGCGTGTTCAAACAGGTAAGACCTGATATTTCAAATTTGACTCTCCGTATACCTCTACGTTTTGTATTTTATTGCCAAAAAGTTCATGACCTCTGCAGCATCCTCTGCTGAATCGGCGGCGGCTTCTATCATATTGACCACATCCCTAATCGCATACCAGGTACCATAATGCATTTCTTGGGCGGATATATACAGCTGCTTGTTCATCATCCGATATAGAAGATCAAGTTCAGTTTCACGTTCTCGAATTGCTTTATAGATGCCCGGTACCGCATCCAATTTTAATTCCAGGACCTGGAGTCCGTCTACAGCTGTTTCAACCAACGATCTTAATGCATATGCCGCATCATGTAGTTTTTCTTGAATTAATGATGGGATCTCCTCAATCGGAATGACTTGGAGGCGATACAACGCTCCCAAGGTTAGCCCTGCAACTCTATCCAATCGTCTGGCGATTCGGACAAAGGTACCTGCATCTGGGCTTTTATGAAATCGTTGGAAGGTTTGGACGGCGATCTCTTCTAGTTGTTGATCTGCCTTCACTTCGAGTTTTTTTGCCACAAGCGAATGATTAGAGAGACGCTTCTCTAGTTCAGTTCGATCTTCGTACTCATTCTGCTCAAGATATGTTAAAAGCCCCTTAGTAGCTTGTTTTACGGAACTTTCCACTGTTTGGGCATGAACAAGCACTGTACGAAATTGGGCCCATCCTGGTCGGGTTTCCCGGGCCAACAGTATTATGAACGATGCAAGTACCAACAAAAACGCGGCAACGACCAATGGTAAGGCAATGACGAGGTTTAATGAAGCCCCAGTATCGAACCACGTCTGTGCAATAATTCCTGCGATAAAAGGGCCAGTGAAGTAACCCAAATCTTTTATTGCGCGGTACCAACCAATAAGACGAGCTTTTTCATCCTCAGGGGCCACATCAACAGCAATCGAAGGGAGGAGAGGATAATATAATCCCACTCCCAGGCCTCCAAGCAGAGCGAATCCAAGGAGGACTACAAAAGGAGCCACTCCCCACTGTAATGCCACCAGAGCAGTAGCTTCTAGCAAAAGCCCGAACAGTATCGGTTGTTTCCGCCCAATCCAATCGCTAAGCAGGCCTGAAAGGGGCATCGATAGGGCCCACGACAAAGTAAATGCTCCGGTTATCAGACCAGTTTCTTCTATGGTAAGACCATACCCGAAAACTGCATTATTAAGGACGATAGGAAGAAATAAAACGATTATCGCATCTGCCATCTTACTTATATGCCCAGCAATGAAGGTAACAAATACAGTGGGGCGAATCAATAGATCTGTAACGGGAATCGTCTTTGGAATCTCGATTTCTGTTCGTAGTTGACTGATCTGAGTCTCTGTCTCACTTACTTGCGTTTTCTTTATCGATCCCAAGGCAAACACGAGTGCAATGATGCTTACGACGAAAGAAAATAGAAAAGGTGCATCAGAATTTCCCATTAGTGTACTTAGTAGTCCTGCCAAGATTGCACCAACTGTATATCCTCCGTAAACCGCGGATTCCATAATCCCCATAACCTGAGCTCTTTTTGTCAAGGGGGTGATATCTGAAAGATATGTCATTGCGGCAGCATACAGCAATCCTTCGCCTGCCCCTAAAAAGCTATTACCGATTGCCAGGAGGCTTGGGCTACCAGCGGAGAATATTAGAGGAATTACCCCTACTATAAAACTAGCACAACCTACCAAGATCACATTGCGCGTTCCGAATCGTTTTGTGGAGACTCCCGTCATAAATCCCGCAAGCGACTTAAACAATCCAAATCCTGCCAATGTAAAGGCAATGTAGATCCAACTAAAGTCCGTGAACCATGAAGTCACTTGAACCTTCCTTTCAGCCCCGGTTGCTAGAATGGTTCTCTGAACCCCGTATGCCGAAGCTGTGAAAAAAAGGACAGATAACATGCCCACGAGGAGGTACTTTGTTGAGAGACGTTCAGTCACCATAGATGCCTTCGCAAGGGAACCTTCCTTAAATAGAGTCTAGAACGGAGTGCTGGGTGTTCCGCCGCGCCAACTGTAACAGGTTATTGAGGTAATCCGAGGCCAAAACTGCACCTATTAAGTGGATGAGGGAGCCATGTCGTATTTTCCACGAGAAACCCTATCTAACAATCTTACGATTATAAACATCCCCACAATACCGATTCCGAGGCCAAAGGCTGTAAGCATCACCAAAATCACGGAAATGAAAAAAACATGATCTTGAATATTCTGTGTTGCAATTACGAAGATTCCACCCACAAACGTGTACAAACCTAAGCCCAAGGTCAATAACAGTATCTTGCGATGAAAAGCTACACTTCTTTGGTCCAAACGTCTACTTCCAATTACGATACTGCTCAGACGGTTATTAAATCCCAGATAGGCAGCGTTAAGTTGATTATATACAGCTCTCGGGGCCCCAACCACCTGACGAACCAGAGTGACGAATCTGGAAACCACAAATGTTACGGCTCCAGTTTCGGATACAAGAATCCACACTAAAGTGACCCCTATTCCTATTGCTCCAATTGTGAGAAAAAGTACAATGGGATCCTTTTGTACAAACTCAAACAAAAATGTAAATAACGCCCTGATCCAATCGATGATCCCAATAGTGCGCTCTTCTCCCTGAACCCAGATATCGTAACCTGCAATTGATAGGTTCATATGATGGTTGCCGAGGCCTATGATAGTGAGAATGATCTCCAGAATAAATGTCAACCACCACACGATACTTGCAATCAAGGTGTCTAAACTAATTTCTTCGATGAACTCAATTATAGCGTCACTACCCAGGAAAAATTCAATTATTGCGATAATTCCTCCAATGAATATGCCCGCAAGTATGAAAAAGGTAGGAATACTTTCAATAAATAGTCGTTCATCTCTGGTTAGTCTTCTAACTTTTGTATCCTTTACCCGGGCAAATCTTACAGATCGATTGAATATTCGCCCTAACCAAACAAGGGGCCAGAATATAATCTTCAGAATAAAAAGAACTGCTCGCCCTATCCCATAAATAATTGCAAATGCATCCTCTCGGCCGATTCCATCCGTCAAATCAAACTTATATCGTGGTTTTTCCTGCGAAGCTTCTTTAGTCAATTTGGATACCTCTGTGTTGTGAAACGTGATAATGAAACCAGTACACTAATTCGATGCCCTCCCATATAAAAGATTTGTCAATTATCTCCGAATGAATCCAAGGGTCATTCAATAGGGTTCAGTAAATTAACAAAAACGCCCTGAGGGATATCGATATGATAAGCATAAGAATGCTCGGATTTAGCTCGCCTAATCGCTCGCAAAAACCAAGTTTGGAATAAAATAGCAGATTTACGAAAAACGCATCATAAGCGATATATCACGATTCAAGCGCTCGTTTTGAGATTTAAAATGTCACTTGATCGATCAAAATGGTTACGAATAGTCCTCACTGTTGTAACATTAGATTATGTGGTGGTAGGAATTGGATCTGTTCTCCTTCCAGAAATGTTTAATCCCGATGCCACAGTCCCCCTCCTATACAACTTGATTTCTATTACCTTTGGTCTTTTTGTATTTGTTCTATCTTTGGACACCGACAAATACCATGATTTCCTTTGGGTTTTGGTAATCCAGGAGGTTGGTGTTGTTCTTTTCCACCTCTATCAGACTGTCGCTCAGATTGGTGACCCATTTTTCAGTCTCACTATTGCAGGATTTCATTTCATTTACCTCGTTGCGATTGTCTACTTGGAAGGCACTTCCCTCGTTCCTAGCTTTGTGAAACGATAATTCGAGTCAAGGGATATTGAGTAGAAAAAAGGCCTCTGAATGATTTATGAATAGACTAGTATCGTTATAAGGAATCGCGCCCCGTATTACACACTGGCACTACATTGACCTAACTAATGCCATGACTCGCCACTCCTGATCTTTATGGAGTTTCAATTTACAAAACCACACGTGATATTTAGGGAGATCTTCGCTCGGCTGCACTGAGGGCACTGAATGCTTTAATTGTTGTGGTTTTTTAATTAGGTTGTGGAGGGGAAAAACGCTTGATAGGGTAGAAGGACGATAATAGCGGTTATTAAGCTGAATATAGCTGATGATACCCATGCAATTAACATATTATTTATGGAAACAAAAAAGATTAGTGATATAAGCCCAAAACTGATTGGAAACAGCCACATTGTATACCAAGCCCACTTTTCGTGTTTCTTAAACCCCTTCCAGGCGATAACGCATCCAAACAGCCCTACAACGCCTAATAAAACTCCAAATTGTAGACCAATCATGAGTAAATAGTCAGCCATTTCAGGATATGCAGCCGCATACTGATTCCAGTTTACCCCTGTATAATTCTCGATAAACTCATTATTGCCCAAGAAAGCTGAAGATATTTGAAGGAGGGACTCGCCCACCATGATGATTCCCATAATAATCAGTCCTTTCCAAGAGTACTTTAGATACGGATTTTCTGTTATTTGATTTTGTGATGACACGACATCAATCCTCTTTTTAACCTTGTACGAACCGAACTCATTGGTATTTCTGGCGGAAATTTTATAATTCAAAAAACAGGCTTTTTATAATCCTAGTCCTGCGATTTTCATATCTTTTCTTAGGGGATTCATCTTTTGATGATCCGTGGTTTGTATTCCCAGGGGGAATTCATAACTTCTGTTTGTAATAAGAGAGAGAAAATAGGCAAATTCGAATTAACAGACAATTCAAGGAGTGTTTTTGTTACGTTTCTATCAGATTATCGCTCCATTTGTCCCACGATTGTGGGGAACCACCCAGTTTATCTTGCCACAATCGTATAGCTGGAAAGAATGACGGAATTGCTGGCCCAACAAGAAAACAAATGCGGTGGAAAAGCCTTTGAGACGCCGAATACGGGATAAGCCGTATCTTTAGGAAAAGAAAACCGCTAACCAACGTCCTAGAGAATAATAGTTTCCGGTTGAGTGTTTCTCTGTTCTTTTCCTAGGTTCGCAACCTTAAATTTCTCCCCATTAAACAATATTGCGTTTTCTTCATTTCTAAATAGTGCTCCTACAATACGCCCTAGGGCATCTGCCTTCATTATACCACTTCCACTCAAACCTGATGCATAAATCAAATTATCCAAAGACTTGTCCCTTTCTACAACGGGAAATCCATCAGGAGATATTGCATAATGCCCTGCGTCTCCTCCACTACTTCTCAAATAGTGCCCAAAGATCTTTGGAAAATATAAGTTGAGGATCGGCAGAACAGAGTGAATATAGAATTCTTCTTCCCATATTGGTTCATCTAAGGCCGAACTTCGAACTAATTTGCCTTTCTCATTAACTCCTATGCTTGGTTCGAAGCGCCGTCCGATATTATCAGCACATCCAATTGTTACACACCCCTCGTTTTTTTCAGGTTTAATATGAACTCCTGCCATCGGAAGGATGATAAGAGGGATTGTTCCCAATTTATTGAAGTTCTCATTGTTAAGCAATGTTAGAAGGTTTTTACGTAATTCTGCTGAACTAGGACTATCTTTTTTATAGCAGAAATTAAATAACTGCCGTTTTTTCGGTTTGACCTGTGAATCTATTCCAATCGGATCCAATAACTGATTAATCCATGCCCCTGTACAAAGTATCAAGCTTTTGGTGAGGAGTGTGGGTTCTTTCTTCCTTTTCTCCTTCCTATTGCTTCTGCTATCAGATTTACTCTCATTTTTCTTTTTATCAATGAACGTTATTCCTCGAACTTTAGGTTTTATCCAAACAGGGAAAGATGTGTCCGATATATCACCTAATTCAGTCGCCTCGATAGAATCTTCACCAGCAGCTCCCAACAAGATGCTAGTAACCTCAATACGGTATCTGGTTATCCCTCCTTCCTTCTTGAATTCGTTTTCGTAGAATTTTGCCACCAAATAAGGATCCAAACGTCCACATTTTTTTCCTAGAATGCCGTATGCAATATTTATAGGATTTAACTTCGTTTTCATCGAATTATCTTCAGCATCAAAGTTTACTCTAATCCCAGGTAACAGGTTCACAAGATCCTCACTGGAATAAACCTCGTGATCGATTTTTAACTGCTTGAGCTTTGAAATAAGGGCCTCTCCTCTTGTTTTTGGTTCGAGAAAAAGATATCCTATCTCTTTCAATCCCAGATCAATATCCAGCTCACGCGTAACATACTTGTAAAAGCCAATGCTCGAGTCAGTGAGCATCTTATTTGTTGGTGATTCGAATACGTTTCTGTACATTCCCGTAGAGTGAATAGAGTTACCGTACCCTGCGGAAGCTTGTTTATCGATTAGGAGGACATTCAACTCTGGGGAGGTTTTTTTAATATGATATGCAGCAGAACAGCCAATGATGCCAGCGCCAACAATTATGACGTCCCACTGGATATTAGTCAGTTGAAAGTTAATTTGTATCACTTTCCTACTCTTGGATTCGTTTAAATTTTCAAGAAAATTATCCCTCAACTTAAGGCCCAGGATCCGATTTCCGAAGTGACCTTGTCGAGATCTATGCCATACCCTTGCCCTAGTAGTTCCTAGGTAATAGCCCAGGAAGCTAGGCCATCGAAATCTAGTACCATCAACGGGAATTCCAGAGTTGACGAGCTTTCATCCGTCACTGCGGCCACAAAAAGATATTCTGAGTTAAACTATAAACATTTTTGATATCTAAGAAAACTTTTGTAATTAACATAAGAAATCATCAAGTTTTGGGCGAGCGAGTCCGGAATAGGTTTTACTCGTACCATTACTCTAAGGAAAATCGAATCATATCACAGGGGAAGAGATACAGCAAAGCAAAAATTCGCTTCAAATGATTGTAGATAGGACACGGGAGAAAGCCCGAGTGCCACGAAGATCCCATGAAGGATATCGAGACGGCGGGACGCGACAAAAAATCATCTTCATGATAAGATCATCTCCCAACCAGCCAAGATCTATCCAATCACAATGCATTTTTCTCTCGTTTTCGTAGAATATCGTTGCATTGAGAAATTGGCAGAGGTATGGTTAGAGTTCGGCTCTATTATCCTCTCTTGACCTGTAGCCACTCTTAGTGTTATCTGTTTCGTATCCATACATGATTTTTTTTGTATCTACATTAAGTGTAAGAGTTAGTGGAAGTTTCCCCCTGTTTTCGGGTATATTTTCTATCTTATGCCCACTAGCAATTCCTGAACCAGTAAAAATTATTGATCGGTAGCTATAACCTCCAATACTACCTGCTAGCGCAAACCCATATAGCAAAAGACCTAAGACTCCGCTTCCGAAGAAGATGTCCAGTGTTCCCACTAGAATGAGGGCTAAAAATATGATGCCAGAAGAGATTATAACCATTCTTTTTGCAAGTCTCCTAGGCTTAATATCTCGCATCTGTCAAACGATCTCCCTTTGGCTAGGATTATCCATGGGGCAATATAAACCCATCCTAGAAGGATTTCCTTGAATTTATATATTATATAAAATGCTATACCTTCATTGGCTGGCCCCATGCCATAGCTCACTTTGCTTTATCGGGGGAGTTCTTTTCCTCTCCTGATCATTACGTTCGTTGGAACTCTGTTTATTATTTTTATTATTTATCGAATAGACAAGCTGGAAAGCCGATCTGAATCACCAGACACTCCTGTTTCGACTCACTAGTATATTAGAGGGCTTTCATGATCGATCTCGAGCAAGTTCTAACAAGCAGTTGGAAGAGAAACGCTTCGGATTTTCCTATTCGATCTCCGCAACGGGTTCAAAATCCACGGGAAAAGCTGATGTTCTTTGTACAGGGACGAGAAGAAATGAGTGGAAAGGTCGTGAGTTTTTCATCAAATTTTAGGTGGCATGCCATGAAATGCTTTCGCGCCGCAACGGGGGCAGTTGGTGTTTCTGTTCCATTTTTGGTCTGTCCCCTGAGATACACCTCTTTTTAAAACTGATCCCAGGCGATCTAAGTAGTCTGTTCGACTTTTCCTGTTAATTCTTGTTCTCCTGTGTGAATGAGGTCCATTCCACGTTCAATACGAGGAGACGGATCGGCCTCCCGATCAGGCGGATTCTCGAATTTTCCCAATGCGTCGATCCGCGCAGTAGGTGATGGTGACCGCCGCAAAAATGATCACCAAGGGCGTGATCCCATCCACAGGTGTGAGAAAGAGGGCGGTCAGAAAGTAGGAAACCATACTCCACTTAAACCATGTCCATATCTTTGAATTACGCATTTCAACTTCCTGCAAGCACAATGAGGCGGTAACGACATTTACACAATCTAAAACACCAGGACCGACTTGATGTAATCACATTGCTAGCTATGTCTTTTAAACATAGAATTTCGGGCCCTTACGGATCCATGACTAGATTTGGATCGAGAAAAATACACGAGGAGAAAAATATATTGCAGAAAACGCAAAATACACGAACAGTGGCATTTCTCTCCATTGTTTTAGCCACAATATTGATACCATCTGCTATGAAAGTAGCTGCTGTCCCATGGTCTGCTTCAGAAACCGGTTTAGCTACTTTTTCAGGATACGGAGAAGGAATTTCATATGGTTTCAAAGATAATGGTCAGATTGAGGGTTACAAAACTTGGTCTGCCAAGGTTAGCGGTGGATGGTCTAATTGGGGTCAGGTCATCGTCACGCTTACATCCGATCCCATTACAAGTGATAACTGGGCTGGAATCTACAGTGTTGACTTTAATACCTATTTTGACGGGGTAATTTCAGTTGGAACGCAGAATCTGAACGTTTGGCTAGAAATTACCTATAAACTAAAACGGGGTACATCTACCATTTTCACGACTACACAAACGTATGACGATACTCAATCATGGCAAGGTGACACTGAAACTAAAACAGTGTCTTCTTCATTGAGTGCCAATACGGACTATTATGTCTATGTGCAGTACCGATATTACACTGGAATTGCATTCCCGTGGGCCAACGCCATTGACTTTTGGGAACACGACACTCAATATCACCAATGGCAAGGTTGGACCCTTAGCCACTCCTAGATAGGAAAAGAAATATTATCCTCATTAATTTTTTTCTCTATTCCTTTTTTTCATTGTTCCTCGGAATTTGGGGATGGATAGATTCTCCGGCAAAATATGGAGATTTCTTGAAAACTATAATGCAATTTTTGACTAATACAAGGGTATTAACACTATTTCTCTTGTTTTCACCAGAAAACCCATCACAACGAGACCAGTTTTCGGCACGGTGCAGCCATAGCGAGCAGTCCATGTCGCCCAGTTTTAATTCCCTGGTAAAATACTGATAGTTCAGGGATAAAGTGGATCACAGTTTCATAGGCAATATACAACGCCCGATAAGCACCATTTTGCCTATAATTCGTAATTCCAGCTGCGTAAAGCCGTCCAACAGATCCATGCATACGCGGTGTCAGCCCACAGCTCGCGGCTGCTTCGCATGCCCTCTTAAGTCATTCCGCCGAGCTCACAGGCCGCCGCCACCGCGATAAGATAGCCCAGACCTGGAATTGAAGCCAGGAGTTCCACTACCCTTTTCAATCCAGTTTCCGTGACTTTAATGTGGATCTGCTCCTCCAGATCGCTCAGCCCAGTTGTCATGAAATCATATCGTTTAAGATGTAATTTCTGTGGGTACCAAATGGGAGAGGATGGGGGTTGTCACCACCAGTGACCTAGACCTTTCGACATAGTAATTATCCCCTCTAAGTCTGCTCTTACACGTGCTTCTAGTTCAACTTTAGTTTGTTTGGGTTTCCTCGCTGCTGTAAAAAGGTTTGAAAACATTCCCCGTTAAGATCTTTCGACTCTTGGGTAATCTCAGGTATAGTATGTTCCAAAACTGCCTTCAGCTACCTTACAATGGCCGTTTTTTGTTGAAAAAGTTGATTCCGAGCCGTACCGATTGCTAAAACTCATAAATAGGGGGGAAGGGACAAAATATGTTCTTACTATATTCAGCGGGTTCTACTGAGCTAAATTTTGGACATCATGGTCACCCATCTTAGGTTTGTCTAAAACTTTGCGTTGGTACACGTTACTCGTACAACACTCAATGTGGTCAGCAAACATTTGATGGTCAGGAATTTAATAGGTATTAGTATATTTCATGACCATTTTAGTCACCTGATGGTCATGCAAGACTTGCTAGGGGGTTTAGAGGCCTTAGATCCTTCGAGGAAGGGAGTATTCATAGTTCAGCCCCGTTTAATCACGAAAGTGCATCAGCAAAGGGATTAATGGACATCTAAACCACAGATTTTCATCCCTAGAGTCTCGTGGTTTAATTTGTTGTGGTACTCTTTTATTTTGCAGGATTTTTCCCAAATATCTTGCCATCATTCATAACGAGTTGATGCATCTTTGGAGAGAGGACTTCTTCATCATGCGTAACCATGACCACAGTTTTATTTTCGTTTTCAACCAAGTTCAAAAGGATATTAATGGTATTCTTAGCAGTTTGAGTATCAAGGTTTCCCGTCGGTTCATCAGCAATAATGATCGGGGGATCATTAGCTAAAGCGCGGGCAATTCCGATGCGTTGCTGTTCTCCTCCACTCAGGTGATGGGGTAAAAATCCGCTTTTCTCCTCCAAACCAACAAATCTAATCAATTTTTGAGCTCTTCTTCTACTGTTAGGTTTGTCTATCCCAGCAATCATCATAGGATATTCGATGTTTTGAATTGCGGTCAAACCATCGTGCATATACACAAATTGAAAAACAATGCCAACCGTATGTCTTCGGATCTCACAAAGCTGCGTCTGCGTCATTTTAGTTATATTTTTGCCCGCCAACAGAACTGTACCCGCTGTTGGCCGTTCCAATCCACTTAACATGTTTAAAAATGTCGATTTTCCAGAACCGGACGGCCCCATAATAACAGTAAACGAATTTTCGTGAATATCGAGCGTAATACCATTTACAGCTCGAACAGTCTCTTCCCCTTTGGAATATATTTTAACCAAATCTCTGGCTTGTAGAAATTTTGATGGTTGGAGTTGTGACATTTGGTTAGGACTCTTCTTGATAAATTATCCGGCCATTTTTCAATCGATAGTTAATTTCAGTTTTTTTTGCGAGACGTATGTCATGTGTAGCAACAATAGTTGTTATTCCTAGCTTGGCATTAAGAGACTTGAGATATGATATGATTTTGAAAGTACTTTCGGTGTCAAGTTCTCCAGTTGGTTCATCAGCTAGCAAGATTATTGGATCGTTTGCTAAAGCTACCGCAAGTCCCGCACGTTGTATCTCCCCTCCTGATAGCTGATTTGGCTTTCTTTGTTCTTTTCCGATTAAGCTCACTTCCGCCAGCAAATTGAACGCTCTATGTTTTTCTTCCCTCGGAAATGCATTAAGCATCATCATTGGTAACATAACATTTTGGAGAATGGTCAGGTGAGGTAACAGATTCTTTTCTGGAGTTTGATAGAGAAATCCAACCTTCTGTCTATACTCAGCCAATTGGTTTTCACCGTATTTGTTCAACAGGTTTCCATCTACCCAAATCTCACCTGAACTAGGTTTATCAAGCCCACCTAATAATCGAATCAATGTTGATTTTCCTGACCCACTCGGCCCAATAATAGATATTAGAGCCCCTTTCTTTATGCGGAGATCAATTCCTCTAAGGGCTGGAACATTTAACCCATCAATCACTCCAGGATAGATTTTAATTAGATCTGAACACTCGATGAGCATATTATTCATATTACATCTCCGCATTGCTTGTTATCACCCTCCTTAATAAACTTAAGATCATTCTAAATCGCTCTTAAAAGCTGTGTTATTTCGATTCTTCTAAAATAAGCAAGAAGTATCAAGTTAAAGCTTATCGAAACACCAATAATTATAAGAAAGAGGAAACTTAATTGACTCCATGGTATAACTAGAAAGATTGGAGGGACAAAAAAGAAACTTGTGGCTACAATCAATGAGCGGGCGATCAAGTAACCTATTAGAGAGCCAAATAGGACTGCCACTATAAGAATAGTTAAAACCTCCAGATTCCTTAGCTGAAAATTTTGTCTGGGTTTTAAGCCAAGAGCACGATTCAATCCGTTTTCTTCAGACTGCACAATAATTCTAGTAGAGGTATAAAGTAGAATCGTTAGAGCAATTGCCACTACTGCAGCAAATACAATAGAATTGACATTCATCCAGAATAACAGAGTTATAATTGAAGTACAATAATTCTCAAGAAGCGAAGATTTCGAGTTTATTTGAGCTAGATCTATCTTCAGCAAAGATGCAATTTGATCTGCTATTGAATTTGGATCAGCATGGTTTGTAATCTTAATAAAAAGATGATGCTCAAGTGAACTTTTATCAAAAACCAAATCTTTAGCCAGATTCAGGATATAACGCATCTCACCAATAACTGCATGTGTTTTTCCGTCAAAGAAATACGGAAAATAAGTGTACGTTCCCGTAATGTCTAGTAGGAGTACCTCCGGTTTTCTACTGGTTTGATTGTAGAATTGGACAAAAAGCTCATTCTCATTCCGGGTCCAATCCAATAACTGATTATTAACTAAGACAGACGAATCAGCCAGGTTTAAAACCTGTTCTGATAAATTGAACCCCGAATAATAGTCTCTTAAGGAAAGAACTTCTACACTATTAGGTTGAATGCCAATGAAATTAACTTCTAGAAGATCGCCAGCTGAAGAACTTGGATTCTGGGGGTATGAATACGTAAAAGAAACAGCCTCAGAAATCTCAACCACGCCATCAATTGAACTAATATTCTCAATTTGTTGCACGATTTCTTCTCTACCCCTCACTGTTACTGAAAGATCAGACCCCGTTTCGTAAATAATACGATTGAACTCATATACAGATAATGAAACAGAAATGATCGAAAATATTACTAAAAAGCAAGTAGCTAGGCCAATAACCAACCCAGTATTCGATGCAAGACGATTATTTGAATAGAGATTTTTTAGCACCAAACTGAGTAACCCTCCCCGTTTCTCCCACAGAAACTCACTTGTTTTCCTTAAAGCAAGCTCAGTTCCTCTCGCAAAAAGCAAAACCAATCCTAAAAGGAGAAATAACGGACTCAGCAAGAATAAAACGATGACAAAGGGCAGGACAGGACGATAAACCAACGGATTTTCGAGGTACGTCCCTAAAAATGGTTGGCCAAGGAGCGAAACACCAACTCCAAGGATTAATAACAAGAGATCGAGATTTTGCTTTTGCCAGAACGGTTTTTCTTTTTTCCTATGTCTTAACTCAACAATTTTTGATTTAGAAATTATTATTACTGGTTTAAGAAAAACAAATAGAATAAATACCAGATTTAACAAAAAAACCGGTAGTAAGTCAATTTCCTGGATGGTAACAACGCGCATTGGTCCTGAAAATTCTAAGAATTGGTTTGATTGTGACATGAGTGTGGCTAGCGGTATCCCTAAAATTATGGCCCCCACGAAGGCCATGAAATATAAAACCAAGGTTTCAATTGCCAAGGTCAGGAAAATTAATCGGTTTTTCATCCCCCGAGTTTTCAGTACCTCAATTGCTTGAGCTCTATTGTGGTTGATGATTTCTAAAGAGAAATTTACCGTCAATAGCGCGATTAGCAACATTGGAAACGCCAACAGTAAATACAGAGTAACACTTTGATCTATACCCGAGATTATATTATTGAAAGTCGAGAGATTATGTTGAAAGCCAATACTCACGAAAAGCGTTTGATTTCTAGGATACTCGGTCAATGCATTAGATAGCATTTCAATGCCTGAACTTAACAGTATGGTTTGACCTCTATTCAACTGACTGAAATTAAAAGAATAATGAAACTTTATAATAAGAGAAGGAGATGATATAGTGAAGTGGGCAATAGCTGATCGTACTGGTAAATCCAATTTGGCAATTGAATGTTGAACAAAATCCAAAAACCTTTCTGGATCTGTTAGTAATACGATTTTGTTGGTTGGGGAAGATCCAGTTGAAAAATAGAATTTGTCTCTCAAATAATACGGTAAATCTTCATAAAAAACTACCCCTGAAACTGTAACAGTATTATTAACCCAAAACCTCACAGGAAAGCCATTAATAATAGCAGATGAATTTGAAGAGAAATAAAGCGTCTTTCCCAGTGAATCACTGTATTTCCCGTCTCTTAGTGTTATTAATATGGTTTCATTAAAATTTTGAGGGAGTTTACTATTGATAATTGAGACCTTGTAGAGATTTTCAAGGATAGGAAACGGTAGGGGGCTTAAATTCAACCAAGTACTATTTTCACCAGGAAAGCTGTATTCCCAGTCAATGAATGTCTGATCATTAAGAAGCAAATTGTTCCCTAGATTGTAGAGTGAGAGTTGAGATACGAAAGAATTGTTCCAACTTGAGACAATATCATAAGAAATCTCTTGGGTTAAATCAAACTGAGGAGTAGCGGTTAAAAATATGTCATTTTCCTTAAAAGATTCCTTGAGTAACAAATCCTCGGCAGAACGTGTTCCTACAACCACCAATGTTGACAGAATTAAAGCAAGCATCAGTCCAAGGGTCGAAAGCATAGATGCTCTAAGATTGGCTTTTACAATCCAAGATAAACCTCTGATTTTACCCATGGGGATCCACTTGATTCGTCAGGGGTTTTGTAATAAAGCTTTATTCCTTATCTCGTCTCGAAAGAGTAGAGCTTTTTCGGTTAAACAATATATTTTTTTGTTTCTGTCTTCAGGATTCAAACAAGTAATTACTTCGGCCTCCTTCAAGTCTTTTATTGTTCTTAATACTGCTGAAACAGTCAGATTTTCCTTT
Source organism: Candidatus Thorarchaeota archaeon (assembly GCA_048882505.1). GTDB lineage: Archaea > Asgardarchaeota > Heimdallarchaeia > Hodarchaeales > Hodarchaeaceae > Hodarchaeum. The sequence continues at coordinate 461,153 of JBHLRO010000001.1, read as the reverse complement.
CGCGCAATCTCATAGGCATAACATGGTTCCTTAAGCAGCTGGAGGTATGTTATTATCCGATTTTTACCATTCAAAACGAAAGAAAGCATTGGGCAGTCTTTTTTACCAAATATGTTCTTTTTGCTTTTTGTTTTTGCATCCATTAAGCTTAAACCTCATAACCCCTGCCATTTCCAGTTTATGCTGTTTATAAGTCAGCCAATCGATTTGTGTCCGTATTCTTCAGATATTCTAAGTGATTCTCCATATCTCAATACTTTCTCAAGATACTCTTTTCATTATCCGTGTTGACTAGCTGAAACAATTTTGAGAAAAATAACGGATCAGAGAGACAATAAAGATCCATCACTTCATTGTTTTTATCTTTAACAGTTAAATAAAATTCTAAGCTCGTTATTTCATTTAATTGATCTAATAAGAAGTCTATTAGATCCTTTCTAATCGAACTTCTTGCAAAGAGCCTAATGCAATAATCAGTCACGGTGAAATCAGTGAATATGAATATTCCAAGGAGGAACATTCGTATGGCACTAAGGGAATGCTGTTCAGTAAGTGACATTGTTCGTATCAAACAGAGAAAGGTAATAAGAAAAAATTCTCTCGGTTAATGCCCGCCGGCAGGAGGATTCGGCGGCGGAGCTAATGCTCCAGTAGTATTTAATACTAGTAGCAAGAAGATAAAAACCCAAGGAAGGATTTTTACAACAGAATTGCCTGAAGGTTTTCTAATTCGTTCTCTAATTGACATGGTAGGTCAGGTAAAACCTACCAACTACTGCTACATGAAGGGGTAACGACTTTCCTGTACCCCAGAATTTTGGAAATTTGGTATCTATAAATAAGATATAATGACGTTATGACTAAGAATCATATATATTGTACTTGCTTTTTTGATCGAATCATAAGTGGAGTCTTTTAACAATTGTTACAGAAGACAGTAGAGGATCATCGGAGTAATAACCTATCAAAAAAAGTAGAACATTGCATATATTAATGAAATGTCCTCCTCTTAGATTTACTGATTGGTACGTGTTATGTTAACACTCCATTTGATGAATCGGGAATATGACAGGTTGATTTCGGTTCTTAAACCATACTGAGTAAGCTCGGACCATTTATACAAAAAATCATTTACCCAATGTTCAGGCATATACATATAACCTGTAATGATCTGTGTCGGACCATTGAAATCATAAAATAACCGTGCAAACGGAAAAAACTTTAGGTGCTCGAGGACTTGCCAGAGGATATTATAATGGGCGACCCCTCGTTCTCCAATAATGGTTATCCAAGGCTTATATGTGACCCCAATATTTGAGACATCAACGAATAATTTAATCAAACCTTCTTTAATGATTCGAACTCTACTCTGACGAACATACTTTTCAGAGACATTAAGTTTTTTAGCGACTTCGATATCTTCAAGCATGTTATGAATCGCATAAAAATCCAGCATCTTCTTGTCTAAAGGTGTAAGATGGGGCGTTTGGTGGTAGGGCTGAAGGTTCAGAGTTACTCCGTTTGTAAATCCTCTAATTCTTTCATCCCAAGAATGCACAGATAAAATAGGAGGTAAGAATTCCCATCTGCCCTTCGATTTGGTAGTTAAGGAGCGTAAGTTCCAACCAATGTATTCATTGGAGAGAGATTGGAATAAAATTGTATTAGATTTCGTTTTTATCCGATGGAAGAGGGCACTCTTTTTTTGGGGTAGCTGAAAGATGGTTAAACGGTAGTCAGCCAAATTTTTTTCGTAAGGATTCATTGCCAGGATGTAATCTATCTCTTCTACCTCTGGGTCTTCACCTTGGTCAATGATTACAAAAGTTTCATACCCCGCAATACTCGGATCAACCTTATAGATAATACTAAGAATGTAAGAATCGATCATTTTAGGGAAATGTCTTGCTATTGTATTTTTATGAACCCCACAAATCTCTGCGAGTTTTTTAAATGTAGGTATCTTCCTAGAGGAGCCAATAAATCCTCGTGAGGTTAATTTTCTGATAATGATGACATCACTTTTGTTTAAGGGGAAGCTGATTTCACGACACGATCGTTCCAAAAAAAAAAGGAGTTCTTTTATGGTAGAAATTCTCTCAATATGGTGATAAAGTTTCCCAAAAGGCCGCATGGATTCGTAGACAACGAGTTTGTGCGGTATAAGAATATGAGCTCCAGCCCGTACCGTTAACTCGAATGAATGGTAGTCTCTGATATATTCATCACTAGTGGAGATGATTGGTACTCGCTCTTCCCACTGTTCAATGAATGGTTTTGTAAATGTATGGTACAATAACTTGCACTTGAAAGTAACCTGAGTAAGATCAGTGACAAGATGTTCTCTGATGATTTTCCAGTAAGCAATGAATGCCTTTACAAATGTTTTTTCAGTTTCTTTATCCTGCTTCAAAGGGCCTAGAAGAATATCGTCCGAAACCTTACCCACTCTCCTCATATCAGCTACATATGAGGAACATTATATTTTAGAAGACGTTTTGCTTTATATGATTTTTGATATTTTTAACACGAATATGTCTGTTCACACATTGTTTGTATTAAATTCTTTATTTCTAGCCAAAACAGGACTAGAACTAAGCGAACATCAGTCATAGATACTGTGGCTGATAATTTCCCCGCATAATTCGCTTTCGGCTTAGTGTTCTTGATATATCATATTGGGGAGGTTGAGACTATTAACGAAATCTTCAATTTTCTTTCGATCATATTCATTTTTGATCTCAAAGTTTACCACAAGAACAGGATGCCAAAAAAGACCTTCGCTCCAGTGAAGTAGGGTGCGAGAGGATCCCATCTGTATGGCTATTGAAGCAGCCCATCCGAGGACAGTAAGCAGAATGATCCGTCCAAACAATGAGGGAAAAATGACGACCGAATTGGCAAGCTGACCGAGGCGGATTGCTAACTCCCTATCAGGGTGAATTCTCCATCCAGAAATACTGTAAATGTCCACAGCATGGAAATATTCCAACCTCAGAAGGATAACGCTCGGTATAAGAAGCAGGATTCCATATAACGATATATTCGGATCCTTCATCTCGTAACCTCAGCAACTGGTACCGTTTTAGGATTTAGATATCTTTCAGTCAAAGACTATTCTCCAAAAATTGCTGGAAAATTAGCTCCCTTTAGCTAAACCATTGCTAAACATCTATCAACTGTTCTCCGTGCATCATAGCCGACTCATAACCGTCATGCATCATAATAGTAGACTTTATCAGGATTTATGCCGTAGGTTTGCTCCATATGGGTCCAGATTATGGTTTGAGATCCAGTGTCCATGCGTAAAAGTTCCAGAGGAGGAACCCCACTCTTCACGGAACTTGTCCCCATTTTGCCACGAACCACGGACAAAGCATCTTCTTATCGTTGCTATCCCGTCCATACCTTCAAGGAAGCCTGTACCGTCTCGTTATTCCATTTTGTGGAAAATTACCTGGAATTAAAGTTCATTTCACGGCACATTGCCACTTAAACGTGTAAACTGGGGCGGATGGAACTCCTTTGGACATATATTGGATTTAGAACACTCTTCTTAGTTTTTTTTTGTCGAAAGGTTAGATTTTTAAATTAAAAAAGCCATGGATCTCTTGCTTTCGTTGAGTACTGACGCCAGATTTGACCGAAACGGTGTATGAGATTGCATTGATCGTTTCGGTCAAGATATGGTGTAAATATGCTCAATTCGAACTATAGAATTAAGGCGATAAACATGTCTGTAGCTGAAGGAATCACTGGTAAACCGCTAGTAATTGACAATGGTACTGGTTTAAGCAAAAACGGTTACGCAGGCGAAGACCAACCTCGGTCGGTATTTCCGACCCTGATTGGCTATCCTAAGTATCAGTCTATCATGTCTGACGTTGACCACTATGTACGTGAATATTATGTTGGCGAGGAAGCCATGAATCTTCGGGGTGTTCTCAAACTTATCTACCCCATTATTCACGGAGTCGTCACCGACTGGGATGCGATGGAAAAAATTTGGCACTATACTTTCCATAATGATTTACGGGTCAACCCCAGCGAACATCCAGTGTTATTAACAGAGGCGCCTCTTAACCCGGCTAAGAACCGGGAAAAGATGGCTGAAATCCTCTTTGAGACATTCAACGTTCCGGCGATGTATGTCTCCATGCAAGCTGTGCTGTCGTTGTATGCGTCTGGTCGTACTACTGGCCTGGTCATTGACGCTGGCGACGGAGTTATTCACATCGTGCCTATTTACGAAGGCTTTGCAATTTCACACGCGATTAGTCGTATAGACATTGCAGGCCGTGATATCACCGAATATCTCCGCCGTTTACTGCGAACCCGAGGTCGTGCCCTGACATCGTCAGCTGAACGAGAAATTGTCCGGGACATTAAAGAACGACTGTGTTATGTAGCCCTGGATCCTGAAAAGGAACTCAAGCTTGCTGAAAAAGTTTCCGGGATGGAAAAACAATACACCCTCCCTGACGGAGAATCTTTGACAATTGGTCCAGAACGATTCTTGGCCCCAGAAGCATTCTTTAATCCAAGTGCTTTAGGGAAAGAAGAAACTCCTTTGGACGAAGCCATTTACAACGCAGTCCAGCTCTGTGATATTGACCTGCGAAAGGAATTGTATCAAAACATTGTTCTTTCTGGTGGCTCCACCATGTTCCCAGGTCTGAAAGAGCGACTCCACAAGGAACTTACAGAACTAGTACCTGAAAACGTCGAGATTCGTATCGTGGCTCCTCCCGAGCGCCGTTACTCCGTTTGGATTGGTGGTTCAATCCTCTCGTCCCTCAAAACCTTTCAGCGTCTCTGGGTGTCCCGCAAGGAATACCAAGAACAAGGCGCCGGCGTTATGAAACGAGCCATCTAAGGTTTTCCTCCCCCTCTCTTTTTTTCTTCTTTTTTTTCGTTCGCGATCATTTTGGACATTTTTGCTTTATTGCAGCAACATTCTCCCTCAGAAATCGCATATAATTCACCGTAGCGAAGTAATGATCGCCAGTATCACTGCAGTTACTGCTGCAACAAAAGAAATGCGAAAGGGTATTTTATTAGCTTTATATCCATAGAACGCTTTTTGGGTTCGATAAAGTCTGATCATATTCACACTGATACTAATAAAATGCGTGCTTATGATGAAAAAAGCGTAGAAAACGAAAAAATCTATATTTTCAGGGGAAGGAAGAAGGCAAGTATACGAAAGGGCCCAGATGAAATAAATCCCCTGCGTAATAATAATGAAGAGATATAAAATCGCTTGGGATCTTTTAACTATCACTAAACGATATTTTGTCATATGCTCAAAACTTAAAGTGAAGAATAATCCGAAATTTACAATCTGCGCGAGCATAAATACAGAAAAAGCATCAAGAGACATGCTAAACACTTATGATTAGCTAGGAATCATTTTTAGGGATTTATTTTGAAAATAGTGTCGTCAAACAGCTTCATCACGCATTCCAAGAGTCATAAATATACAATATCTAATAAATCTTGGGGATCAATCGGTTTGTATGTTTTATGTAGTTACTGTATTTCTCTCCTAAGTTAGCTATAAGTAGTTTCTCTTCTAAATCCATCCTACTTTTGGTTAACGGAAGCACAATAAGAATGATTATACAAGAAGAAAAAAAACTGCTAAAAGCAAAACTATACCCGAATAACAATAGAATGTAGCCTAAGTAGAGAGGATGACGGATATATCGATAAATTCCTTTGGTAATTAATTGATGGTGGTCTTTAATCACGATCTTGGGTGTTCCATAAGGTCCAAGGAGGATCCTACTCCAAATCATTAGAATACCACCACACAGCAAAACGAAATTGCCGATTATACCCATCACTAGATTGATCGAAGATGGAATGAATTGCTGAAGGAATGCTTGGTACTCAATATAGGGAAAATACAAGAGAAAAGGAACGGTAAAGAATAAAAGAAAAATAATGAGGGTACTCATCTTAAACTGATCTCTTTCCTTCCCAACCCAAAGTGGTCTAAATAATATATCTCCAGCCATAAATATATTGAATAATAGAATTGTCAACAAATTCAGGACAGTAGCTTTATCATATAAATGCGGCCAAAGAATTAAAACCAAGTTTATGTAAATTAGCACGACTGGAATGCCAATAAATTTTCGTTTCACGATATTTTGTTTCCACATTGGTAATTTAGTCCTCTATATTCTTTTATTCCAATGATGATAATCTATTACAGGAAGCAACCTATCTGTTACGAATACATTTATTGCGACATATGCTCCAAGTCCTGGTGGTATTTAATGTTGGAAAGTCATCATTTTATACTTTTCCATAACGGAATTTGTCCGACATCAAAAAATCGACCTCTCCGGGCTTCTAATACATCCACGCAAAAATTGGAGCACATAAGGCCTCGCCCTTTGCTCGTGAGGGGTGTATCGGACAAATCGAGATATGGGTTAGTAATTGAATCAAAAGATCAGTGAATTCTCAATTCACCGTACCCGATGGTTATACGACATCTTGAAATGTCTTCAAACTATTATTTGACGACAGGACTTTGCATATAGAGCAATATCACAGAAAAAGCCTCGTAAATTCAGGGTACCAATTTTAATTTTTTCCTATCTTGAGAAATGACTTCTACGTCTTTTTACGAGAAAATAGTACACCCAAAACATATGCTGCGGCATGTGATGCTCTTAGAGGTTCTGATGTCCGAACACCAATGCGGAACATAGGGATTTTTTTCCTTACATATAATGGAAGCCCAGTTTCTTCATTGCCAAAAATGAGACTAATATCTTTTCTTCCTGAAGAAGATGACTTAGTACGTTCAATGAACTTCGGTAGTTCGGTTACATGATTGTTTCCCCACAATGAGAACCCAAAACAAGTTTCCTCGTATTCTTCAAGAAATTCACTTAATGAGGGAGTTATGTGGTACTCAATCTTATCTAATCCCTTATAATATCTCTTACTTACTTTTTTTATCAGATCATTGGCCTGATTGTTTTCGTTAGTAATAAAAACTGGGATTGAGAAAGCTAATCCCAAACGAAAGAAATCAGCTACTTCCTGTGCCGTAAAAGGTGAATATAGCACTAATTGGGGAAGAGAATTATAATAAACAGCTTTTGGAGAGACAACCGGAGAAATCTTCTTTCCGATCCTGCATAGGATGACAGGAGTATTAGTTTTTTTGGCGGTTTTTGTATTAAATGCTTCCAGGTACAATACAAAGTTACTATCTTCTAAGTACCTCAAATTTCTCTTTTTTAGTCTATCAATGATTGCCTTCCTATGGAATGGTACTTTTCCTATGCTGACAAACTCAAGATTGAAGTCTAAAGGCTCATTTGTACTTATATATTCAGTGAGAGCACTAATCAGCATGCTGAAGGATTTAGATTCCCAATTATACATATCTGTAGTAATGATAACGGCACTAACAAGACCAGGCTTTTTTAAAAGGGTTTGGACATATTTTTCTAAATTGAAAGATAGGTTATCTGTAGTTTTTACCCTAAGTTTAACAATTAATCTGTTTTTTGGAGCCCATTTATCATTTCTAACCTGAGCTACGGTAATAAATTGATTGGAGCTTGTCTCTATTTCATTAGAGATTTCAACCTGCTCTTGAGGAGTGATAAATCGAGCAAGCTTTACTAGTAGGTACATAGTAAAAAATCCGTTATTTAAGATAGATGGACCAATGAAGAAGGGGAAAGATAAAGGTCTTATTAAAATCATATTCGGTTAGAGGGAGATGCCTTGAATCTCACATTAAAAAGCAAAGAAAAATTGAATAATGGTACTGAAATTCCTTGGATGGGATTGGGTGTTTATCGAAGTCCTAGTGGACCCATGACACAAAATGCAGTGAAGTACGCCTTAGAGGCGGGGTATATTCATGTAGATACCGCTAAAATCTACAGAAATGAACAGGATGTTGGACAAGCGATAAAAAATAGCCCTATTCCTAGAGAGGATGTCTGGGTAACCACAAAGATATGGAATGCAGATCACGGCTTTGATAGAGCAATAAAGGCTTGTGGTGAAAGTCTAAACAAGTTAGGATTCGATTATATTGATCTTCTTCTAATTCATTGGCCTGTGGAAAAGTTAAGACTTGACACTTGGAGGGCCATGGAAGCGTTGGTGGATGACGAAAAATGTAGATCCATTGGCGTAAGTAATTATATGCGTCGACATCTAGAGGAATTGCTCGATGATTGTAGCATTCCTCCAGCGGTGAATCAGATCGAACTTTCTCCTTACAACTATCTATATAGAAAGGAAGTTGTTGATTATTGTCGATCCAAAAACATCACGTTAGAGGCCTACAGTCCCCTCACTAAAGGTCGAAAACTGAATGATCCAAAACTCGTGGAAATCGCAACTACCTACTCAAAATCACCCGCACAAATTCTCATTCGTTGGGCGTTGCAGCAAGACTTTATCGTTATCCCAAAATCCACGAAGAAGGATAGAATTCAGGAGAACGGTAATGTTTTTGATTTTGAAATTTCAGAAGAAGACATGTCTAGGTTGGAATCATTCGATGAGGAATTGATTACAGGTTGGGATCCAACTAATGCCCCTTAGGACTCCTATGATTTTCCCTCTTATAACTCCAATTTCCCAGTGAAATATAGTATCGCGCGTTCAATCTAAGGCCTTAGGGCTATAAACAAAGATTAAAATATGGCTTGAGCGCCACTCCCAAGGAGATTTCCATCACATTGAGCGCTGATCAAGTCCCTAAGGCCGTAGTTTCAAGAAAACAGGACTCCTTTATTCCGTTACGTAGATTAATGCCCATTACTTCCATCGGAACGTATATGTCGGCGATGGATGGCAGTATTGTTAACGTTTCATTAGTTACCATAGCAAATTCGCTAAACACAGATATATCGGGGATTAGATGGGTAGTAATTGTGTATTTACTGACTATTTCCTCAATAATCGGAATTGGCGGGTCATTAGGAGACAACTATGGTAGAAAAAAAATACTTCAAGTAGGCATGTTGATATTCGTTTTTGGATCACTCCTCTGCGCTTTTGCGCCCTCCTTGGAAATCCTTATTCTTTCTCGTGCGATCCAAGCCATCGGAGGTGCAGGGCTTACGGCCAATGGATTGGGATTAGTGATTACTTACACGGAACCCTCAATTAGAGGCCGAGCCATCGGGATCAATTCTGTGGTTGTAGCATTTGCACTTTCAACAGGACCCATGTTAGGAGGAGTACTCACCCAGTATGTAGGGTGGCCAAGTATCTTCTTGATAAACGCCCCGATTGGGATTATCGGGATCCTCCTTGTCCAATTCTTCATACCCGAAACGACTGAAAAACGTTCCAAACTGGATTATATAGGAATGATAACATTTTTGATAGCAGTATTTGCAATGGTTCAAGGCATCCTGACGATATTTAATGGTGATCTAGTAGGAAGTGTTTTCATTTTGATCTCAGCGGTATTTGGATCAATTTTCATTTATATAGAGAGTAACCATCCAACTCCGATGGTTTCTGTTGATATTCTACGGGATAGAACCATTCTAACTGGAGTAACTTCTTCTTTCCTGTGTTACATGGTGTATTATACTGTCATCTTCCTATTGCCGTTCTACTATCAAGATGTTCTGGATTTTACACAGTCTGAAGCAGGTATCCTAATGGTTGTTCCTCCCCTCGCAATGGCGATTATGGGCCCGTTTGCCGGATTCTTTGCAGAAAAAGTTGAAGCTAGACGATCCACTACAATTGGAGCAATCTTCTTGAGTTTTTTTGTGATGTGTCTTGCAATTTTACTTAATGTTTTTCCAATAAACCTTTTGGAGATTTTGATTATTCTGGTACCACTTGTGGCACTTTCAGCTGGATCTTTAACCACGTTTACAGTTTCAAACGGGACCTCAGTGATGAATATGGCACCGACGACCGATGTTAGCGTTGTTTCAGGGCTTATTGGGCTTTCTCGTAACATTGGATTCGCTCTTGGTACAACTTTGAGTTCTGCATTTTTCGGCTTGTTTCTCATTATGAACAATGCCATCAACGATACTGGCGAAATAATAAACGTTTCGAGTTATTACGTTAGTTTAGGACAAACTTATTTTGTATTTTCGCTTTTTGCAATATTAGCTGCTTTTATTTCATATCGAAGAGTATCTGATGTTAGATCTCAGGATATATATAGATCTGGAAACCAATTTTCATAGGACTTGGTTTTATCAAATAAGTCTGCCAGAAATTCCATGATTCTAGAGAATTCTCTGTCTTTATTGTAAGGGCGGGATTGTACGACCATTTCTAAGCCACGATGTGTCTTGTGATTCCTACAAGAGTAATCTTTCTTGCCAGAGTTTCTAATTCGACGAGAGATGGAGATTTCGATAGGCCCTCGGCCTGAAGCATTACTCCCATCATTCTAGGATGGTTTTTGATCCTAAGTTCCAAAAACTTTGTGATTTGCTTAGGATGTTCTATCTGGTGCGCAATTCCCCGAAAACAATTTGATTTAATTTGAACTGCAACATTCGGATTGGCCTTGATGTTCCGATACCAGTCTGCTTTTCTACCTCGCGCCGAAGCAACATAAAGAACATCATTCTGTTCTTCATACTGTAGGGGAGTCACATAGCGTCGTCCCGATTTTCGGCCAATCGTTGTCAAAAGAAGGACGAATTTGGGGCCAAATCCTAGTCTGAATAATCGTTCTGGGAGCTTTAATACACGCCAAATGGGATCTGGAAGACTTCTAAAATCAACCATGATCAGAGCACCTTTAAACAGAAATTGTGAAGATTAGTTCTGATAATTTTAGGCAAATTGTGGATTGATAAACCCTATCATCTCGGTATAAACAATGCTTATTCAAGAAGACTCTGAGACATTGGTAGATATCTGAAATGATTAACCTGGTGACATATTGTGTCTTCCTTTGATGAAATCATTGATCGATCGGGAACAGGCTCAGTAAAATGGGACCCTGCTTTTTTAAAAGAGCATTTCGGACATGAAGATCTCTTACCACTCTGGGTGGCGGATATGGATTTTCGAACTCCACAAACAGTGATTGATGCTCTTGAAAATAGAGCTCGTCATGGAATTTTTGGATATACATTCCCAGGCTCAGAATACTCCGATTCAGTAATCAATTGGTTTAGGAGGCGGCATGGCTGGAGCATTAACAAGAAATGGATCGTGTTTTCGCCAGGCGTTGTTCCTGCAGTTACCTACATGGTTCAACGGTTTACTCAACCAGGAGACCATGTCATTATTCAACACCCCGTGTATCATCCCTTTATGCATTTGATCGAACACAATGGCCGCCAGATTGTCTCAAATCAGCTTAAGATGAGTGGATCTCGTTATCAAATGGATTTTGAGGATCTTGAAGAAAAAGCTAAGGATCCTCGATCAAAACTATTCATTTTATGTAGCCCCCACAATCCCGTTGGAAGAGTTTGGTCGAAAGATGAATTGTACAGATTAGGGGACATCTGTCTTGAAAACAATCTTCTTGTCATTGCAGATGAAATTTGGTGTGATTTAATATTGCCAGGGCATCAGCATACACCTTTTGCCAGTATTTCAGAAAAATTTGCCCAAAACTCTATCACCTGTACCTCAGGGAGTAAGACATTTAATCTGGCTGGGCTACAAAATTCTAATATTCTAATTCCAAATGATCGGCTACGTGAGGACTTCAAAATCCAAATGGAAAAATTGTTCCTTTTTATACCGAATTCTTTCGGATCAATCGCATTACAAGTAGCATATGAGACCGGAGAAGAGTGGTTGAACTCTGTGATCAGCGTGATCAATCGAAATTTATCCATTCTGAAATCCTTTGTGACAAACAAACTTCCAAAGGTGTCCGTAATTGAACCAGAGGGAACCTACCTTGTGTGGCTTGATTTCAGATTAATTGGATTAAATCCTAAAGAATTACAGGATAAACTGCTAACAGAAGCCAAGGTAGCACTCGACTCTGGTGATATATTTGGAACAGGCGGAGAAGGATTCCTGCGAATCAATATAGCCTGTCCCAGATCTATTTTAGAGGAAGCCCTGGAACGAATTGCCAATGTTTTTTGATTAGAATCTGGTGGTTTAGAAACATGCCATTTCAAAATGATCCTGAAATAATTCGATGGAAAATTCATTTGAGTTCGCCTCCTCAAGAAGTTTTTAGCTTCCTTACAACAGATGATGGCAGAAAGAAGTTTTGGGCGAAAACCGATGAAGAAACCGATACAATTACATTCACTTTTCCTAATGGTTTTGTATGGCAGGGTAAGATTCTTGCAGTAGAGGCACCTACTTTTTTTTCTCTCGTCTATATTGGCGGATCCGAAGTTTCTTTCATGGTGAAATCAGATGGACAACGAGGAACTGATTTGGAGGTCAAAGATAAAGGGGTTCCCAATGTAGACAGGACAGAAGTGATCGCCGGATGGGGATCAGTGCTGATGGCCCTGAAAGGGGCTGTAGATTTCGGAATTGACCTTAGAAATAATGATCCCACACGAACATGGGATCAAGGATACTTTGACAATTGAGAACATGGAAAAACAGATGAATAGAAAGAATATCTCCCCCAATAATACGAGTTGAGAGACAATTCGGATTACTTTTTTAGAAAGGTGGCCACTTCTTCAGAGAATAATTCTGGTTCCTCGCTGAATGGAAAATGCCCGCTGTTCTCAAATATAACCAAGCGAGAGTTAGGAATAAGCTCATGAATTTCCTCGCTGCAACCAGCTGGGGTTTGAGGATCGTGTCGCCCTACCAGAATCAGAGCAGGCTGCGTTGTACGGGGCAGAAATGTAGAAAAATCATACTTTCTAGCGATTCGAGGCCAATTCGCTCTAGGTGATGGTGATTTCTGATTATCTTTCCCATCAATCGTCTCGAGAACCACATTTTCCTTCTTATACCAACTTGCTTCTTCGTACAAGTTGTTTAATTTCTTCTGAACTGCCAGATTGCCTCTGAAGAACATCAGTCGAATTCCGTAATACAAAATCCGCCAAAAATTGCCATCAAACTTGCTTAACCACCAAGGAAGTCCTGAATGTCTGCGAATCGCCGAAAAACTAGCTAAAGTTCCAACTAATACCACTTTTGTAACAGATTCGGGATATTCTTGCATATAGGCCAAGGAACAGAAGCCTCCCATTGAATGTCCCACCAATAGGATTTCCTCATCTGTTAAATTTAGAAATTCAATTGTTTCGCGTGCGCAGCTCACCATTTCCTCCATTGCAAGTCTGGGTTCTCTCGAAGATTGAAATATACCAGGAGGATCAAATGAAATAACCTCATGCCCAAGCTGCCTGAGGATCAGACCTAAATCCGATTTAATTACAGGGATTGCGGCCGAAGCATGTGGATAGGGCATAATAAAGATAGTTGGTTTTTTTCGGCCCAGAGATTGATGGATAGCAAGCCCACTGCATATAAGGGTTAAGATCTGTTGATCATTCAAGGCGTTTCAACACTTTTACTGAATAAAGTGGAATGTTTCGTTCTTATTTGGCGGTTCAAGATCCCTCCAATGTTTTGACCGATATTCTGGAATCTGGCATTCATTTTGGATTCGAGCGGGCCTTCTCTTCCTAAAACAATAGCTGATTCACGCGGTTTAATTATCTTTATCTTCATCCGTTTCATTCCTGCCTCAATTCTTTTCGCAGCGCTATTTTCTAGGATCAACCATCTTTTCTTATTCAGTCGAGAGGGTTTTCTAGTATCAAAACTAAACCCCTTCATTCCTCGGAGGTTAACGGGTCTTAATTGGTGTAAAAACGCCTTCATGGATTTTGAAAGGCCGATATTATGTGTCGGGCCGCCTATTGCCAGGAAGTCATATTCAGAAATCTTGTTTATATCGATCTCATCTGTTCTCATACAATCTGTTTCAATTCCAGTTTCTTGAATCCCACGTGCTAGGCTGTGGGCAATGTCTTTTGTGTTCCCAAACAGGGAATGGTATAACACCAGGGCACGAGTCATATTAATTCACCTCATCACTTAGTTTCGATTCTTTTTCATTAGTTTAACATCGTTTTGCGTTTTTGATTTCTTATTTTTCGTACATCCTGTAATATCACAGTCATCAAAATCAGATACAGGAAGGGGATTGATATCATCCAGAAAAGACTAGCAATTTTTGCGTGAAATGTGATGCCTATTAATGTACCGAATAAAATGAACCAATGCATCCAATACAACGTCATTAAGCGCGGCTTGTCCTCAGGATACAGCGGCCAACCGTTAATCCAAAATAAATATTCGAATAGCCATAATAGACCAAGTACCCCCATAATAACGACGCAGTACGCCGCATATTGGATGACTAGCAGCATGTGAGTAAGCGCAATCCCCACAACGATAGCGTAAGTTATGCCATGGAAAAGTAATCCCAGAGGGTGGTACAAGGTATAAAAACTCGAGATTTTTCCAATCACTGGATTCTTGGTATTTGATAACAATCCCAGTCTTAGAATAATGAAATAAGCAAAATTAAATAGAAGGGGCGCTTCCGAAAAGATAAACAGGGGTGCGATGATCCGACCGACAGTGGTACCTTCCACGCCTGAGGAGGTTAGAATAAAAAAACTTCCTATAAAGGATAGGATGACAAGAACACCTAGTCCTGATTTGATAGAAGTCCTTGCCAAGCCATTTACTTTTATACTAGAAAATTCACTTTTTGGCAACATTTTCTTTCCCTCAATTACGGTGTTTCAAACATTTTGGTTTTAGATTGGTCTTTATCATAGTTCTTTAATCCGTTATCAAGAATATTGAACAAAACGTCCACATATTCTTTTGGTCGGTTATTTTTCTTCCCTAACAAAATCAAATCGATGATAGCTGAATTTAAGGAACTTAAAATCATTACAATCGTCGTGGGCTCCACTTTTGTTCCTATATCCGATCTATCGAGGGTATTCAGGATGGCTTTAGTCATCAAGTCCCGAAGTTTCAACTGCAGTCCTCTGAACTCTTTTTCGCTCTCAGTCAAGGTTAGTCCTGCTGTCTCTTTTTGGATTATGGATTCAATGGCTCTTCCTAATTGTACTGAACTGAAGAGAGCTGCGGACTCAGTATGCTGATCTACAAAGTGAAAATATCCGTCACCCAACGTTCGAAGTTCAAATCTCACCTTGGGTTGCTGCATATACTCAAATAAAATATCATACAACGTGTCAAATACACTGGCTATAACGGCAAGAAAAAGATCATCTTTTGATGGGAAATATTTGTAAATTGTCGCCTTTGAATATTCAGCCGTCCAGGCAATCTGATCCACCAATGTTTGCTCAAAACCCTTTGCTATGAAAGCTTTTGTCGCTACATCGATGATCTCTTTACGATGGTCACGCGCTCTGCGTTTTTTCCTCTTCTCTCTTGGAGATTTTTCATTTATATCATTCAAAATTGGTTCTCCTTAAGTTTTTGGATGATTAGAAGCGTTATTTCATAATAGTACTTTTAGTTCATTAATCAAACCTTTAGTACTAAAAGTATATAAATTCAGCTAATGAGGAAAAAACACGTCTAATTTTTCGTGAGCGAAATATCAGTCTTTTAATCCCGTAGATTCTTCAAACTTTATGGTTCCCAATCTTTTATGAGGCCACTTCATGTCTCGGCTGAATTCATGGTGAATAACAGGTAGTTTTGGACAAAACTATATAAAACTATCATATAAAGTTTTTATACTATCAACATGAGTGGTTCGGATGAAACTTGAATTAATTGAGCTAATAGGGGGAGCTAGTTTTACAACAAGCAGATTTAAGTACAAAGTAGGTCATATCAGCTCTTCTGGTAGAACTGAACACAGTTTTAATCATGGAAATGCAATGAAATATATTGAAGATTATTGTACGAAAGAGAACTTCGGAATTATTGATGCCAGTGGAAGGAAACTCAGTTATAGCCTGTTCTTGTACAAGGATTAGAAACCGTTGTAAGTTATGAAATATCGCTCGCTGGGATCTAAAATGAGAAACAATGATATTGAAGCAGCCTGGGCCTATCATAACGGTACGAAGCATCCACATGGAGAATTGATGGATCCTTTTCATCGTTACTTTCCAAATGAACGTCCCTTCCCCTTTAAGGATTATACAGACCTTCCACAGATATCTCTACCTTTAGATAAGTCCCCTAGTATATATACACTTTATGATGCACTGATTGGGACCAGGAATCAATCGGTAGGTCAGGTTATTCCTGATTTAGAAACACTTGCTCGAGTTTTGTTTTTCTCTGCTGGACTGACCAAGAAATACTCCTTCGACTGGGGGGATCTTCACATGCGCGCCGCCTCGTGCACGGGGGCACTCTACCACATTGAACTATATGTGGTTAGTACGGAGCTTCCTGAGCTAGCGGAGGGTGTTTACCACTTCAGCCCTCGAGACCTAGCACTCACGTGCCTCCAGAAAGGGGATTATATGCCAGTTATTCGTGAGGCCTGTGGTTCTAATACTCAAATCGATCGTGCCCCCCTTATTTTGATTGCCACCGATATCTACGAATGGAACGCGGTGAAATATCAAACTAGGGAGTATCGGCATGCATACTGGGATAGTGGAACGATCATATCCCAAATTTTGGCCTTATGCACGGCTTATCAACTCCCCGCTACCACCGTTTTAGGATTTCTTGACTCGCATGTTAATACGCTATTGAGCCTTGATACAACCAAGGAATTCTCACTTGCCCTTATCCCAATCGGTTTTAAAGAAGATTTCTCAGCCGCTAGCGACAGACTAATGGGTATCACTCCGAAAGCTTTCTCCAAAAACCTAGAAGGCGTGAAATTTCCAGCGATACATACAATACATCGGGCCTCGTCATTAATGGGCAGCCAAGAACTTCAGGAATGGTTAATGAAGACCCCCCTGGAGGATCTTCCTCCTGTGACTGGTAAAACGTATCCAATCGCACGACTTCCGCCAGAAAAGCGCCCTTCTGATCCATTGGAGAAAATCATACTACAACGTGGTTCAACACGAAGATTTAAACATGCCGCGATAACTTTCGACCAATTATCCTTTATTTTTGAAATGGCTTTTGCGATCAATCCAATATATTACATGGAGGTAGAAAACCCCACCTTTCTATCAACTCCTTACCTGATTGCTAACGCCGTAGATGGGTTACCTTCAGGAGCGTATGTTTACCATCCGATATCGAAACAACTAGAGCAATTAAAAGAAGGGGAATATCGGGCCACGGCAAAGTTTTTGGGATTAAACCAAGACCTTCCTGGCGATGCTAGTGTTACTATATTCTTTTTAACGAATTTAACTCCAATTTTATCACGTTTTGGAAATCGGGGTTATCGTCTCGCACAATTAGAGGCCAGTATTCTAGGGGGGAGGTTCTATTTGGGAGCTTATGGCCAAAATTTCGGAGCTACCGGACTGACTTTTTATGATGATGCGGTTACCGAGTTTTTCTCTCCCCATGCGAAAGGAAAAAGTGTAATGTTCATGGTCGCCCTTGGCAAAAGGGCTAAGGGACGCTTTCATCCAGGAAAATTGCAGATCTTGTCCTAGTGATCCCAAGGTTGGTCCAAATCGAATCACAGTTTAATCTAAATGGGGGGAATAAATCCAAAAACCACACTTATCCTCTTCAGTCCCCAAAATACTCATCTCTTCTGTCACTGAGAAAGAAAAAATGCCCGAAATACAGGTCAACGGCTTAGAAATTTATTATGAGACCACGGGTAAGGGAAGACCATTGGTGTTCATACATGGAGCATTTGTCAGTTCCACAATGTGGAATCCGCAGGTAGCGTATTTTTCCAAAAATTATCAAACGTTGGTGTATGACCTTAGAGGCCATGGAAGAACTGGTCCATCTGACAAAAAGAAGTACTCGGTGGAGCTGTACGCGGATGACCTTGCCCAGCTCCTCTCCAGGCTAAACATACAAAAACCGATCCTTTGCGGATTGAGTTTGGGCGGTATGATAGCCCAAGTATTTGCTACCAAGTATTTTGAACGTCTCTCCGCCCTTATTGTTTCTGATACTGCCGTAACGATTACGTTAGCAAAATGGGATTACGTGGTGCGGTATCTAATCGGGCCCAAATGGCTCATGTTAGTATCTTTAAGGATGATGGGCGTCAAAAGATTTATTAGATTCTCATTTTGGCTAGCCAAATTTACCAGGAGCAAAGAATGGCTTGGGAATAGGGAAATAATTGAGTATGAAAAGAATGAGATGCTTCAGCTCGATACCAACGAGTACCTCAAAATACTGGGTTCTATCTACGATTTTAAACTTCAAGATCTTGCGAAGGTTAGAGTGCCCACATTGGTTTTAAATGGCCAATATGAGCCAAAATCGATCTTCAAGCACGCACGAAAAATGCAAGAGTTAATTACTGACTGTGAAGTTGATATTATTCCAGATGCAGGTCATGTAACAAATTTAGAGAATATTGGTGACTTTAATCAACGAATAAAAACGTTTCTCGAAAGAAAAGCGATTCCCTAGAGTTCACCTCTGTCCTCACCATATTGCCATCCTGGTGTCTAAGCAGCCTTTTCTTCGAGGAGTCTTATGGCAAGTTTACCTGCACCTGCAGCGGTGGCCGCCCACCCATCGGCACCAATTTCCTTTTGCCATTTTGCGCTCGTTGGGGCCCCCCCAATTATTACCACATAATCATCACGTTTTCCCAATGCCGTAAGGAGCTCGAGAACTTCTTTTTGTGAAGTCATTGTCGTGGTCATTAGTGAGGAAAGGGCAATGACATCAGCCCCGACTTCCTCTGCCTTTTGGACAAACTGCATAGAAGGTACATCTTTTCCTAGGTCGAACACATCAAAACCAGCAACTTCAAGCATTACCTTAACGATATCTTTTCCGATCTCGTGAATGTCTCCATGCACGGTTCCAATAACAACCTTTCCCTTTTTTGTTGTTGCAGCTGTTGCTCCCTTAATTTGGGTCATCAGTACTGAGGTGGCTGCCTGCATTGCCTGTGCTGCTACCATAAGTTCAGGAAGGAAAATTTCCATTTTATCAAATTGATCCCCAATTTTTTCCATAGTTGGATTAAGTACTTCATCAATGACCCGTAGAGGATCAACTTTCGCTTCCACGAGATCCTGGGCTATTCGTTCTGCTGTTTTTGGTTCATATTTCTCTATAGATCGCTTTAGCGAGGCGAAAAGCTCCTCTAGGGACATTTTTGATTCCATCCTTTCAGGTATAAAGTCTGGTCTCAGATATTATAAAAAAGGTTTGTGTGCCCAGCCAGAAACATGTGTCTCTAACGAAGAGATTAGATGATGCTACTCTGACTTATCCAACCATTCAAGTTTTTGCTTACCATCCATGATCGGTGTTATGTCCTAGGTCACCATATCTGTGTTGTCTCAAGCTCTGATACATTTTTTTCTGAGACATGTTTTTTTCGTTCTAAGATGACTTACACCTGGAACCTGAAGAATAATGTAATAACTAAAAGAGACAGAGGGGCCAATACTGTCCACAGGATTGGCGCCTCAACATCAATTAGGGTTAGGATAATAATGGGGCTTGCACACAACTTTTACTACGGAGGTTTCCCCGAAGAAGTGTTCGCAGTGTAAAGAAGCGATATACACTAGCTGAAAGCAAAAATACTAATGCGTTAAGCATATGGAGGTAAAACGTGTAGCCAAGACGCGGTCAGACTCTTACTGGGGGGGATCCTGAAAACGAAGGTAGGATGAAGAACAAATAAAAAATTCTCCCAATATGCATTAAGAGCATACGATACATTGGGCGATAACTTCTTCCCCCTTCAACTTAACTCTTACTCGCCCGCAGTCATTACAAACGTTTGTTTTGCATTTACGGCACTGCTGGAGGTGTTCGGCACAGTATGATTTACTACAACCTTCACAAATGGCCGAATTGTCCTTAGTGTTGAATTTCCCGCATTCCTGACATTCTAATAGATAGGACGGGGCACAATCTTCGCACACTGGTTCTTCTTTGGTGTTTTTAAACTCATAATTCGAGCTAAATACTCCCTGGCAAACGATGCATTGCCAAGAATGCTCTTTACAGACGATTTCCGCGTGTCTGGTGTCTAAGACCCTGCAAGTGCCACAAAGCTTTTTCTTGCAAATGAGACAGTCATAGTCATGATCTAAACACGAAATTTTGCCACACTCCTCGCAGAATGAAATATGCTCACTGCAATATGTGTTAAGACAAGTTGTACAGATAAAAGTTGGGGGACTTATCTCTGAAGCCAATATTGTCTGATAATAATTTTCGGTACTAATTTCGGGCCCGCAGCCATCACAATACAGCTCTGCATTCCCATTATAGAGATTTAAGTCAATTTCAGAACGTACTACGATTCCCCCATTATCATTTTCGGATGCAGGAATAGTGAATGAAATAGGAATTAATAACCTTGGGATCCAATACACGGCTTTTTCTTCAATTTTAATATCCGCTTTTCCAGGCCGATACAAATCCATTGGGGCCCCCTTTTTCTTTAGATTTTCGATTCCTTGATGCAATTTTGCGTATTCGGTTTTTTGTTCCTTAATCATTTCTTCTCGCTTGTTTTCTAATGCTCTAAGCTGATTTTGTAGCTCTTTCTTCCTTTCCTCGTGACGAAGGATTTTAGCATCAGCGGTCTCCAAAGATCTTAGTACGGCCTTAATTGATCTACCTTCTGCGGAGCGCGCTTTTTTCTCGGCTTGAAGTACTTCAATTCTTGCAAGGGTTTCGTCAAGACGTTGGTTTTCGGTTTCTATCCTTTCTTCAATTTTACTCATGTCTTTAGAAATCTTAGAAAACGCTTTAGATTCCTTTTTCCCCGCTAATTTCTCTAATTCGGTTACTTCAAACTCACGCAACTTTTTTTGGTAAATGTTCCCCGCTTCGGGAAATGGGGATTGCGTAAAATACCATACGAGATTATCAGGCAATTTTGTTATGATTTCCTTATCAAGAGTATGGAAAACGAAATCATCGTTTGGACTAAGGGTTAGATCTTCCGGAGGTAGCGAAGAAGCGTGAATGCCTTCAACAGTGGTTTGATCCCACTTTATTTTCGTGCTTAAATCAAATGAACGAGACATAGTTTCTGTGATCTCAACAGGAAAGATAATAGACCCCTCTTTTACCTCGCGTTTAATATTGATCAGAGTTTTGGAAAAGTATAAAGGAGCATAATACTGGGTTTGTTCGTCAAACTCTATATCAAATCCATCCACTTCTGGATTTCCCTGTATACTTAATCTTTCGTAAACAGTGATTGGTACATTCATTTGAGATATTTTCGGGATTAGGAAGCGCTCCGTAATTTTCCCAACACTTGGTTTCTTTTTGGTAAATTCGTGCTTGGATGGAACCTTCTCTTCTACCTCAGTGTCGATCTTTTCTTTCTTTCTTCCTTTCTTTGGCTCTGGTTTCGGGGGACGAAGCGTTAAGGCCTCTATTTCAGAATCTGTTAAGGGGCCCTTGTGTAAACTCAACAGCCATCTGGTTTTGAGCTCGTTCACTCCATATCGTGGATTGTATGCTATGAAATTGCCCGGTTTTAATGCCCGAATTTGACTCATCAATTTACGAAAGTCTTCCTCGGATCCTCCGGCACCTTCAAAAACTGGTTTCAAAGCTCCTTGGACTTTCGCAACATCTTGGTTTGTGGCTAGCCTTCCCAGTATCCAAGTTGCGATATTTGACAATCCCCGATAATCTAAATCACCAGGATTTTGTGTAGCCAGCACACAACCAAGCCCAGCCGCTCGAGCCTGCTTAAGAATTATTAACAGGGCAGTTTTAGAAGGAGGACTTAATGAACCCGCGGGCATGAAACCATATAGCTCATCGAAATACAAAATTGCGCGAAGGCGACTGGTTCCTCCTTTAGACCATACCCACCGCTGTACCTCACCAAGAATTTCAGCAACAAAGGTACTTTTTTCATCGGAATCCGTAATCTTTCTTAAATCGAATACAATTATCGGAGTCCGTTTCTGTTTCTTCGCGAGTGCAATGAACTTGTCAAAGTTCAGATCTACTCCTGGAACTGCTCTAACCATCAAAGCATTGATTTTGCGCGCCAAATCGGTACGTTTTACTTTAGAAATGAATTTTTCTACTGCTAACGAGCCGACTTTTTCAAAGGGTGGATCTTCAATGGCTTCTATGAGGTTTTCAAGCGTTACCGCTTTTTTCTTTTCGACTTCCCAGATATGTCTGATAATATTGCTCAAAAAGATTACGCGATTATCAGTAGAAGAGGTAGTACCGATACCACATCGAGAAAGGAGCAATTGAATTTTAAGATCAAGAGAGCTAAGTAGTGCATCAGGAGATTCAGTCATCAGCTCTTCATAATTGGTAGGCATTTCAAAACTGGGAGTAAGAGATATTTGCACCCCCGCGGCATTCTTTGGGGTGATAAGAACAACGGCAACCTTGTTAGAAAACTCTTTTTCTACACTAAGATATTCTGGGCCAAAAGAGTCTTCTAGTTTGTTTTGATATAACTGAATCCATTCTTCTGCTATCTCCTCTGGATCCCCATGACCGCGATCTTCAGCTTCAACTTGAGCGTGAATAATCAGAGTATCTTTGTCAAATTCACCCAAACCAATTCCTAACGCACCAATGTCCCCCTTAGGATCAATCGCAATTACGGGTATATCAGCACGAATAGCTTCCTCAACAATCGACTTACAAACAACCGTTTTACCACTTCCCGAAGCGCCCAGAATGGCGGCATGAGTCAAGAAGGTAGTACTCGGTAGTTTAAATTGTTCGTTTCCTATTCTGCCGAGAAAAAAGTCTGGAGCGACCATATCGACATCCTTTCCGTGTGTAATAACGGTTTATTAAGAAAACTTATGGTTTCTAACTCTTAAAACATTTCCGTGAGCCTTTTAAAACTGCTCTTTCTCAAAAAAATATAAAGAATCCAAACAGATATAGCAATAAAAGGACTACAGAAAAGGTGAAAGTCTAAAATATAAGTATGCTTGACAGCGGTAAGTGTATAAACTTAATTGGTGGGTTTATGGTTAACATAGGTATTCTGGGTGACATGAACTGCGGGAAAACAAGCGTTTTCGTAAATTTCATGAACGAGCTAACTTCCGCAGATGAACGGATCTTGGCAGGTGCGCCAGGAGGTCCGGAAATGTATACCACTCAAACCGTGGATTTTATCCGTTTTTCATGGAAAGGATTTATACACGTTCTATACGGAACAGGAGGCCATAAAACCCCCATAACGGACTATTACAGAGTGTATGTGCTTCGTAATGCTAATCGCTTTGTCTGTATGTTCGATCTATCAAAACCACTAGAGAATCAAATTAGGTTTTATGACGACATAGAAATTCCCTCAAAGCAGATCAGTATCTATCTAAACAAGTATGATCTTGCTCAGGATAATGCAGACAACTATAGGGCCGAGGTGCAAGATTATTTTCTTTCCAAGAAAAAGAAACTTGTTAAGGACATACTGGTAACAGTAGCGGTCAAAAAGGCCGAGTTTGAAGAGGAACGGAAAAATTGCCAGCGGGGAATTCTCAACCTTTGTGAATTTGATGCAGAGAGTTCTGCGTTCGATGTTTGGGAAGGGCAAGGATAATCCGAGAGGAGGTGGAGATAAATGTCAGAGGAAGATCCATTTGAGCGATTATTCGGTACTCTCCAGGTTATTGAACATTATGATCGAGCATTATGTCTACTTGCGATCTACCTGGGTCAGCGTGCCGACCAGAATACAATTAAGGGGATCACGGAAATTTATACAGCGCTTCTAGGCCGCCCACAGGGGATTACGACCGCCAGAGTCAGGGGATATATCACTTCGATGGTTAATGTGGAGATTCTAGAAAGAGAACGAGAGCAGATAATCAGCTCCACCAAAGTTTCATTTCACACGATAAGCCCTCTTGGTGAATTAGCACTTTTGTACATATTAGTCTCTTTTGTTACCCCTGACCCGCTTCAAGTCGAATGGGATCGAGGAAGATTTCAAGAAAAGATGTCAATGCCAGATAATATAACCAATGAAGAATCGGCTATTCGATTCTTGGTCGATACAATGATATCTAACGAAAAGATCCTTAATAAAGTGTTATCAGATCTGCTAACTGGAAGGGATCCTCAGAAAATTCGGACAAGGCAATTGATTTTTGAAACCCCAAAGACATTTAGTGGAAAGAGCCTCGCTTTCAAAATCTATGAGGATTTAATTTGGGATTATTTAAGTTTGGGGACTGGATTCTCGAAGAGAGCGCTAGCTGCACGTTTTGAGGGAAAATCTGTGGGAGGTTCTCTCAATAAATTAAGCCCCTATATTATTGAAGAAACCTACGGAAAATTAAGTTATTATAGGATATCGTTGTTAGGGATTTATATCCTACCAATTCTTGCATTCATTATTCGTCGTTTATCTGTTGAGAGATCAGTTTTACCATCGATTTTATCTTCTCGGATTGATATAGAGAAAAATCCTTGGCTCAGTCTTGTTGAACAAGCAAAAAAATTCTTCAAGACTCTCTATACTCTTCCATGAGAGTGTTATTCGTGTTAGTTGTTTTGGATGAAGACGATAAGAAAAATTTTCTCCCTTTGGTAGATTTTCACACTCATATAGGGAAAGTGCGAATTCAGACAACATCTGGAACCTCTCAAAGGGTTAACAATCCCAAGGACATTCTTGCCCTCTATTCCAAACTCCAGTTTGAGATTCATAAAAGAATAGAGCAGGACCCAGACGCCTATTATATAACGTTACCCCCCGAAACCGAATGTGCAAAGCCTCTTTATCCATTCGTCAAGGATCTATTGGATATCAAAAAGGGAAAGACACGCGGCTGGCTGGTAGATCATGTCGTTTCGTTTCCATTCAATGACATATTCCATAAATCTACTGAGCCGAAATTTATAAAGAGTAACAGATATGTACGTTCCCAAATTTTTTCCATGGATTATTCTTTTCGGTTCATTCCATTTTGTAGGGTAGATCCGAGAGATAAGGGATCCGAAAACGAGGTAAGAGAATCAATTAGACAAGGAATGCGGGGTTTAAAGCTACATCCTATGTCACAAGGCTGGATTGAGGAAATAACGAGTGCCGAGACCAAAGAAATACTGAAGGCTGCTGGCGACCTAGGGATACCGACCATTTTCGACGTCCCTAATAAGAAAGTAGCTCAAGATATAACATATGTATCTGATATCGCTCGAAAAGAGGTTGAATATCCGATATATGTGGTATTGGGACATTCAGCTTTTGATTATAGCTCCCCTGAAGTCTTTGAATGTCTTAATAACCAGGAAATGTTGGTGGAGACATCTGGAATGCGAGGAAAAGACGTTGAAATCTTTTTTCGTAATGTTATGCAAATAGAAAATTGGTATTCCAAGATTGTCTTTGGAAGTGATCATAATTACTTCAGTGTACTCCAGGCTGCCGATTTTATTACTTTTCTCCTCTCTAAGAAATTCAGTCAGCTTTTTCAAGAGAATAAAACAACCATTGATCTATTGAATGCTGCTGCCCTAATTCTTGGCGGGAATGCACTGCGAATCATTCCCTCAGCGTCCTATAAAAAAATCTCTTCTCCGAAATCAAATTTAGATAGGAATCCCAGGTTAACCTCTGATTTTTCTTCCATATACTCCGTTTTGAACAAACACATGTCAAAAGATAATTGTTATGCCACAATAGAAATGGGATTTCCTGATGAATTGCCTGGTTTTGTACAAATAGTTACAATTGGAAGGTCGGGGATGAAAAAATCGTTCAAAATTCTGAAACGAAGGCATGAGCAAAATGTTATATTTTCAGCTATCAAAAACGCAACAACTTTCGAAGCGAACAAAGCACGCCATTTTGAGAACCCACAATTGCAGGACTTTATTTGTCGAAATGAGGTTATCAAGGCTCGAAGGCGCTCTCGTTATGATTCATTTACTGATGCTAGTTTATCCAAATTTTTTATTGATGAACAATGACAACAACTCTCTCAACTAGACTCTATTTCACTCATGGAATTGAGATAGAGAATCATCTAGTGTCTCGAAAAGCTGATGGAGAGGTTTTGGTGGGGGAGAATCTAATACAGGCATGGGAGAAGATGTTTGAGGGAGCTGCTGAATACCTGAAAAGAATATCCAAGGATAAAAAAACCCCTAAGGAAATTGCAAAGAGGATAGTTAAAGTGGAGGTGAGGGAGGAGCTGAAACGAGAAAGAAGGTTAAAATTCGTCTTTATAAACTATAGGGTTGATAAGAAGAATATCCCAATCAACGTTTTCGGACCTGACCCAAATATTGGCCAAATAACTTGGTTGCTTGAATTGGTGACTCCTCCTTGTCAATACTTGGAGGAAATGGAGTGGTGGGTTGAAACTTTATATTCGGCGGCTCTTTACGGACTTAAAAATACCCCAGATGTTGCATTACTCCCCATTGGCTTGAATCCTACGGAAAAACGTGTTCGCTCAGGACTTACTTGCGGAGAACATCATCATATCGGTATACCAAAACATCTCCTTATTCCAGTATACAATCTGTTAAGGAATTTTATTCCTCATATGATTGCGATAAGTGCATCGTCTCCATTTCTTAACCAAACAATAGGCGGAAAGGTGTTAATTCGAAACTCAAATGGTAGAATGGAACGGAAACAAATTATAGGAAGGTGTACTCACTCCTATAGATTACTGAAGAACTCTGGTCAAATGGGACCAAATATTCCAAACTATCTCCCAGTTTTGGATGTCAACGCGTCTAGAGACGATTTTTCTCGGATGGTCAAAAAATCTCCACCAGATGATAGAATGGTCGATCTGTTTCCGTTTACAGATTA
Organism: Candidatus Thorarchaeota archaeon; assembly: GCA_048882505.1. Taxonomy (GTDB): domain Archaea; phylum Asgardarchaeota; class Heimdallarchaeia; order Hodarchaeales; family Hodarchaeaceae; genus Hodarchaeum. The sequence goes on along the minus strand of JBHLRO010000001.1, from coordinate 434,269 downwards.
CTCAACCATAGAGCTACGTTTCTTTGACGCTCAACCATGGCCCGAAAATCGATTGGCAATTGTATTACTTATTCAAGCTATCGCAAAAAAAGCAGTAAGTCTGACAGAGCAATCCCAAATTATACCAGCTGTCTCCTCCCCTGTTCTATACGATTGTCGTCGCAAGGCGGTCCAGTTTGGGCTGCTAGCTCAGTTTAATGGAGACCCTAAACTGGATCCGGAGTTTGCTCAATATTATAATTGGGATATGCTGAACGGGAAGAAAGCATCGAAACTTATTCATTCGTTCGTTTCATTGTTAATGTACGTAAAGGATGAACTTCAAGCTTTTGGGCCAGCATATACTGCGCCCTTGTTAATCCCAGCCTTGGGTTCAAAAGAATTCGCTCCTCCAATCACAATAGCTGAGTACCTTCTTTATCTATATGAAAGGGAAGGAGGAAAAGTTTCATTTCTCCCAGATTTGTATTATAAACCTGCAAATACCTATCCTCTAACTCCTTATGAAGATTTTTCGCGCCTAGAACCCAAGGAAGGTCAAATGAAAGACGGGGTTTCGAAACCAAGATCTGCCCTTCAAAAATCGCTAAAAAATGATTTAACGAGCCGTCAATTAAGTAGAACGAAACCTGATAAAGGAACAAGAAAAAAAGGTTCTCCGAAAAGAAAACCTGCAGAAAAGCCCGTAGAAAGAAAAAAACCCAGACCTATCTCACCCCCTTCTCCGATCGCTACTACTCTAGGAACCCCAAAGATCACTCCAGTAGTGCCAGAAATAACACCCGAGCCACCAATTCCTGCTGTTATAGATAAAGAGAAAGCAGAGGTTATCCCCGAGAAAGAAGTAATATTTTCTGCCTTTGACGACATAGATGATCTTCAAATCCTCTCACCCTCGATATCTGTTGAGCCAAAATATCAAAAAATTGAATCTAGAATTGCTAGTGCAATGCGTACAAGACGTTCTACTGTTGAAAAGAAAAGGAGGGAGTTTTTCAAGAAGCATCTGGAAAAAGAACGCAAATTGTTTATTCCCAAGCCGAGAAACATCTCGCTGAGTTTCCCCCCCCAGATTTCTGGGAATGAAGTTTTTGGCTATTTTACTTTGGGATTCGGAGACATCAAAGAAGTTATGTATAAATTCCGTAATAACCCAGTGATCTTTTCTTTCAAGGCAAAAAAGGGAGAATCTGTGGTTCAGACGTCATTCCAAACCCTAATTGACATTGGTCGCCTGGAAAAACGTGGATCTGTCCACATTCCTTGTGTTGTAAATCTAGGCGATCTAATGGGTGATATTGACATTTCAGTTTCAGCTGTTACCTCAACCAATGAATCCCTCCTTTCAAAAGAACTAAGATTTAAAATCAATAGAAAGGATGAAATTCCAGTAGAGACAAAAGAGTTCTATCTTACCGGGAACTATGGTACCGCAGAGTGTGTCTATAAAGCGGTAAACAATTCTTCACGATCTGAGAAGGGGGAGTTTAGCATAATGCTTGTATCTCAGACGTTATCAGATCCTTTCCCGATTTATTCTTCAAAATTTGCCTTGGAGCCGAATGAAGAATTGGAACTCGCGACAAGCGTAAACTTACTGGTGAATTTTCAGCATTCGACGTTTTTCGTTGTTTCTCGCGTCAAAATAGGTCGGTTTAAGAAAGCAAGGGCCTATAAAACAATTAGAGTACCTATCCTAGATGAAGTTATTGTTGATTGGGATTATGTCGTTGATCCTTCCGCCAAAAATGGCCTAAACAAAGGTGTGGTTCCAAAAACCTCTTATGAAATCGATTTTGTCTTTCATTTCCTTCGTTCAATGCCACCGGCAACAGTAACCATTTATGTCGATTCTTTTCCAACTGGGCAAACAAAGAAACTCGCTGATTTTAAGCTCAATAGAATTGATAGAGGAGATGAATTCAGAGTCCCAAATATTAAGTTTAAAACTCCTAGAAAGTGTGGTTATTTGTACTTTTTTTCTGAAATACGAAACCAGTACGGCCTGATTCCTTTTGAGCTTATATCAGAACCAATAGGGGTGCATGGGATGAAATCAAAGAGAAAAAGATGGATATAAGGATCCAAAGTCGAGTCTTTTCAAATCTGATAACAAGGAAATGTAACTAATATCTTAAAAATCGAAAAACCAAAGCGATAAAATTAGTATTCTATTGAAAAGCGGTGATTTGAATGGTTAAACTTAACGTAGTTAATGTGGGTAATATTGAGGGCCGAGCATACATGCATCCCCAAGACATTTCAAATGTTGGAATAGAGGAATTTGATTATGTGAAACTTACATCAGAATGGGAGGACTGGGGTGCTGCACAGATTCTTTCGAGTGATGAGGTTGAATTAGGTACCATCGCGGTTGATGACAGTGTCCTAAGCTCAGCGAACATTTCCGATGGAGACTCGGTTGAAGTAGAAAAAGCTCCAATGGCCGCAGGCATCAAATCTATACAGCTAGGCATCGAACCATTGGCTGGCCAAGAGGTAGAGGAGGTCCTTCTCTGGATCGCTACTGAATTTGAACAATTATCCAATATTCTACGTAATCGTCCCGTTTTTGGTGGTTTGCAAATAGCTTGGGAGGATTGTCCTATTGGGAGTATAACTGTTAGGTTTATGGGCGCCGCTCCCCCAATTGCAGAAGGCGATATTGGGATTGTGGATCCAACTGGAAGAGAAATTGAAATCAACATTCAACCGTATACAGAAATGAGTTTTAACGCAGTCCTTGTACTTGACGTGTCTGGAAGTATGCAGAAGAAAGACATGAAGGTTAAAAACATCAGTGGCGCGTTGGAAGGACTACGTAAAGGATTGGAGGAATCTAAAGATCTGATTGCCTTTATGAATAAGTTTGAGGATGGAAAAAATGTAAGTCGTGTTGATGCGGCTGCTATGGCAATAATGTTGTTTATGTCTTTAAAAATCGCCAAGGGCTGGGGAGAGCAGGTTCAGCTTCTTACTTTCTCTGGTGAGGTTGAAAAATATGTTTTGGGAGACTCTCCCGTAATTTCGTGTGTCGGAGAAACGAAGAAAGCAGGAATAGAGAGTATCATTAACCACGTAGTTCAAAAAACTGAGGAAAGTACTGGATTGACGTTTTTATCAGGAGCCTTAGACCAAGCATACCAAAGCATCGAAGAATTCGGAATTAATCCGGCGATCAATAAGAAGAATCCGACAATGATAATTGTGCTGACTGATGGGAATCCCAACAAAGGAAATGGCTTGGGGGTGAATCCTATCCCTGTTGTCCGAGATCGCGTAACTCAATTGCCTGAGGCGGTTCTGTACGCGATTGGCTTAGGTGAAGCCGATCGACTTATGCTCCGTCGAATTGGGGAAATTGGACGCGGGGGATCCCTCATGGCTGATGACCTTGAAACTTTAATCGATTTCTACGATTCTTTGGCTCAGAATTTTCAGATGGTTGTGAAAATGAAAAAAGAGCCCGAGTAATCTAATGGTTCACGAATGATAGCGATGATTGCCAGAATCGGATCGCTTTTGTTTTAATCCTAGTTACAGATGGATTTCAAAAACAAGAGGAAAGTCGATGTCACCGATTGAAATTAAAGGATTTGATCCTGATCGATTAGAAGAATTAGCTGAAGGGCAAACTAAGATATTCAATGATGCAACTTCAGGATTACCCGAATTTGAACCTGCAAAGGTTGAAGATACCGTTAGAAGATTCCAGAGAGAGACCTTTGACCAAAGTCGTATGTTTTACGCTTATGATGGCGATCGCATGGTAGGATATGCTGGTTTATCTGGGAAGGATAAAGAACTGAATTTACGAGGTGTAGGTTATCCGTGGTTAACAGAGGGTACACCATCCAGTGTCCGAGATCAACTTTATGAAGCAATGGAGACCAAATGCCGGGATGAAGGGACTTCGATTCTTAGAGTATTCGGATCTCCACGATATCCTGAACAACTTAACTACTTCAAATCCAAAGATTTTCAGACAATGGTCGAATTTCTGGTTCATCATAAAGATATGGAATTTAATGAATTCGAAATTCCCGAAGGGTACACTTTTCGAGAGCTAAGGAAGGAAGATCTTACTGTACTAGAAGAGGTTTCTCGGAATGATCCTAAAATGAAATCACCTTTTGTAGGTTCAGATTATGAGCAGTTTATGAATTCAAGTGATTACGATCCCGAATCAATGGTTGTTGCTGAAAAAGATGGAAAAGCGGTCGGTTTTTATGCAATGTTTTTGCCTAATGATGAGAATAATGACAAGGCTTATTTCGGCGGCGTAGCTGTTAGCGGCGATCACCAGGAGATTGAACGGCTCCTCTTTATGGAGCTTGAGAACAGAGCCTTTAAACGAGGTAAAAAGAGATTTGAAACGACCTTCTTTCCTGACTCTCCGCGTTTACCATCCGGAAAAGAATGGGGCTTCATTCAAACGGAACAAAGTTATCGTTTAGAGAAAAAACTTGATTGAAGCTGCCCCTTTATCTTTTTTTGGAATCCAAACCTAGATGGTATTTCTGGATCGGGAGTTAACTTTGCAGGTTTCTCGTGAAATCTAACGGTTGATCTCTAACGAGGTTTTCCGCTATTTCGGGTTTAAATCGTTTTAATCTGCCAATACTAAATCCGCTAGCCTGAGTACGTGCACCATGATGGTCGTTAGATTGATCTTGACGGCATGATCGAGATCATAGGTTTGGAAAATATCAATCTACATAATATTTCTGATGTAAAGGGGCGTTTGCTATTAGAGTTACAATACAGGCAATTACTGGACGAATTTAAAGGACGGAAATGAACCAATCAGGGAGTAAAATGCCAGAATATTGGGAGGTTACCCTATAGTAACTCATGGAAGCGTAAAAAAGATGAACAAGAGGAATCCAAAACTAATCGTGCTCTTATTTAATGAATATATTAACAATCAGGACATTGACGGATTGGTAAACCCAATGACGGGAGATCACAGGTTTATCGATCGTAAAAACGAAATTACCACCCCCAAAGAGGAGATGGTGAAAAGAAGGAAACTATTCTTTACAGAATTCGCTGATTATCGTAATTACTTCCCCAGAATCGAATAAAAGGAAAATTTGGTTTTAGTTCCAGGTTATGCAATCTAGAGAAAGGGAGGAGAAAAACATCATGCATTCTGGGCTGCACGAGTCCAGGAAGGTCGCATAGTTGAATGGCGAATCTATGAAGATACTTCAGAGATACTGATGAAATTTAATTTTGTTTACTGAAATATATTTCCATTCAAACCTTGGAGAATCAGTTAATGACGCTTTTAATGCTTGGATTAAGCGCAAGAAAGATTTGTTCTTCAGAGTCGGTTGTTTCAAATGTGAGGAATATCTTCCATAATCTAGCAAGTTCTTCATATGACCCTGATTGATAGCCTGGTAATACCTCTTTTGAAATATGGTCCAGGCTTAAAACGTGAGGATAGATCGTTGAAAGGCCACCCTCTCCGACACAAATTACCTCTCGAATGCCTACCTGGTATCTTCGTCCTTTAAGTATTTTCACACACATTTTCGTATGAAGATCTAATGCCTTACACCTATTGGATCTTCTAGGGAACCATTCTTTGCAGTAATCAGGTCTATCATTGTAAATAAGGCACGAGTTATCCTTTAGAAAAACACAGGGCGGTATCTGCATTTTGGACAGGTAATCTATATTTGAAATCGCCATGTTTGTGCATTTCACAGATGTTACCTGTGATCTACATATTTGTAGATAATGCTCAAGATTGTCTGGATCAGGAAAGGAGGTCTCCTTACAGCATTTCCCACACTTTTGGCAAAAGATCGGGATATTGAGAGTGAAATAGCCGCCGAAATCAGTAAGAATATTAAATTTTGTAAAGACTATGGTTTCAGGTGGCTGATTCATTAACCTTATGTCCTCAAACAATAAAAAGGGCGAACGTTGTCTCTTATATCGAATGACAAAGCGGCCTCATACTGGATCAATGATTTTGACCAGCCTTATTAGGCACAAACTTATATATAATTAAATTAAGCATATTAAAAAATGTTTTCGGGTTTCATTCGACCTGTTGTTCTCGAAAACATAAACAATGAATAAAAATCCATTCTGAAAAAACCATTCTGCTTTTTTACGATGCTGTTATCGGTTATAGGGGTTTCGTATGTGAGTTCCAAAACGATTAAAAGGCTCACCAAAGAATACTCGTCATTAATACTTGCGTTTCAAGGCCACAAGAATCACTTCGAAAGAAACTTCAATATGATTCTTGACAAGAAGATCCCACTGCGTCTAAAACAATATCCAGAAGAGCTATTCAACGCATTCTCTGATATAAAAGCTCCAGGGGTAGCATTAAAACACTATCATAATCTTATACTTCTTTTGTTCTTAGCAAGACCGGATTTTGATGAATTAACTAAGGATGAAATTGATGCTATTTTGAAAGAATGCAACGTCGAACTAACCATCGATGTGTGGAAGAAGCTCACAAGCCGTTTGAATAATGATTCTAGCAGTCTGATATACAAAATTAAATTGGGTAAAGACACGAGACTGCTTTTTTCCTCCAACAAGAATCTAATAAGCATAATGGAGCGGTTAATTTCAAAGAATCATTCTCTTGAACCCTCATATGACTATTCTTTGGCATTATATAGCAAATCTGCTCCCAAGGACAGAAATAATGTAGATTATTGTTTGGATTATTCTGGGCTTTTTAAAGAGGGACTTCCGACAAGGGACCAATGGTTAGCCATCGAGGATGAAATTCTTACAACCATTGAAACCATTTATAATTCCCATTTCAATACAAATCTTTTATTGAGAGAGTGTAAACCTCATGCTTCTCTTGCATTTATTTTAGGGCACTCAGTAAACTATTTTGAAGGTTTAGAGCTATACGTTCAACAAAATGGCCAATATTGGAAATATAAGGATATAGAAGAAAGTATACGTGCCTCTGTCCACTGGAATCTTTCCACAAGGTACAAAAAACCCAAAAATGAAAGTGAAATCAACATTCTAATCAGTGTAAGCGAGCCTATAATCAGGTATGTTGAAAAGTATCTTCAAAAGGATCTGATGGATACAAAATTCACAGTTCACTTTTCAGTCAGGCCAGAGCCACGTGAAAACAGCATTTTAGATCAAGATGATGCACTAAGGAAAATTGAGGCAATTTACAAATATCTCACTAGACTAAAGTCCAGAATTCCGTATTTAAAGATTCATTTATTCATTTGGGCACCTGTAGGGTTCATCGTTTTTCTAGGAATGAAACTGTCCTCGGTTGCAATGATTCAATTATACGAATTTGACCAGAAGGTAGGGAATTTCGTGCCTAATCTGCTTTTAGATCGCTATTAGACATAAGTTATCTAATCCTAATCCATCGCAGATTTCTCTATCTGTATGCCTAGGATTTTACACGTAGCATCGATCCAAAGACTGAATGCACCCCTTCGCACGAATTCGAACTAGTTAGAACCTTCTTGATTTTTCTAAAAAGTGCTCTAACAGTATTAATAGACAAATATTACCAGATTGGGTATTTAATGCCTGAATAAACTTAGCACCTTCATGCACTATTCGTTAAATACCATCAGGTTTAAATACCCTGTTAATAGCGTTTTACCTTGACCAAAAAATATCGGTCAATAATCAATAACATCGTTAGGTGAAATTAATGGAAAATAAAGAAAAAAAACCAAAAACTAGAAAACCTCGAGCTAAAACAGCAAAGAAAAAGTAACTAGGTTAGTCGAAATTTAAATCTATAAGCTTAATTATTTAGAAAAGGTGAGATTTATGAACAGAAAACCAAAGAAAAACCAATCTCCCAAAAAACCAGTCTATGAAGAAGAAGAAGAAGAAGAAGAGAACTGGGACGACGAAGATTGGGATGACGAAGACGAGTAATCTAACCTAGCTGATATCTTTCTTAGTTGAGGAGCGATTTTCCCTGTAATCTAGGGAAAATCAAACCCCACCTATTCATTCTGATTTATATTTTCTTTTAATTTTTCGCAGCCAAAACAGGCTTTCTTTATTCGAACTTTTATTTCAACTCATGCAAAATCATGAAAAAACTGACCAGCTGTATACATAGAAACACTCCTAGAGCCCAGCATGGTAGTTTATCGCAAGTTCTAGGGCTTTTCGCACTTTTGAGCACCAATTTGAACAGATAAGAACCATTTTCTTTTTTTCTAAAACTCCATTTAACGGATTTATATGTCATTTAGAATATATATCAGAATTTATTCGTCGGTTTGAAACCGCACGTATCCGCACCAGCAGTAAAGCGGTGGTAACATTTAAATAGGCTCTAAAGTAGGCACCATATGGCCTGAAAAAGATGGCCAGAATGAACACATACAATTAGGTGAGATACATGTCCAAAAAAGGAAAGAAATCAAAGGCAAAAAAACCACAAGCTAAAACAACAAAGAAAAAATGAATTAATCTAACCAGATTCAGGTTGGCACGATCTCAAGTTTGAAATAGGTGATTAATGTGAAATCGGGACCGAAAAGGAAACCAACTTCCAAAAGACCAGTCTATGAAGAAGAAGAGGAAGCAGAAGAAGAGGATTGGGACGATGAAGACTGGGATGACGAAGACTGGGACGACGAGGATTGGGATGAAGAAAACAATTAGCCAACAGGATTTTTCGAGTTCGTAGTAAAGCGTAGTATTTTCCCATCTTATTGGGAAAATCACTGCTGCTTATTTATCAATGCCCAAATGGAGCTCCTTTTTGATATTTTGACACCCGTGACTGTAATATTTATTTTATCCTATCTATGTAGGTATAGATATTCGGAACCATCTTATGGAAATGTTATGGGGATTTGATTCGCATTCTTAGATGGGAAGCTCGAGCAGATTCTCTGGACTTATCTTACGGGTTCCACTCTCAATTTCCTGGGCAATCTCATTAATCATAGTGTTAATAGGGGTCTTAATTCCGAGTTCCTTCCCTTTAAGGGCGATGAATCCGTTGAAATAATCAAGTTCAGATTTACCCCCTCGTTCTAACGTCTGGAGACTAGACGACTTAAAGCCACTAAAATATTCCCCCAGAGATTTAAGAAAATCATGGTTTTCCTTCATTCGTTTTGCTGAATCAGAAAAGATTAATCTGGGCAAATCGATCGTTCCAAGTTTAACGAGTTCATAACCTAAACGATCAGCAACATTCACAGCCTCAGAACCAATCCGCATTGCGATCAGTCGTGTCCGTGGGGAAGCGTACAAATCAGCGTAGGGAAGCCCGCAAATCGCTTGTAATCCGTTTGTCCAGGCATTGAAGGTCAATTTGCTATATAGTATTTCATAAATGTTCTCGGTTATCTCGACAGGTGAGCAATAATTTAGAAGAGTTGCAGCGTCATCTAGGCGTTGCTGGTTTCCCCTCTCATCAAGTAATCCGATAAAAAATTTACCACGGGATCGCCTTTCGATTACTCCAGAGTCTAACATCGTTGAGGCCCAAAAAACAACTCCTCCTATCACTCGGTTTCTTCCGACTATTGCCGCTACTTCATCTTCAACGATACCATTTTGAAGAGTAACAACCACGCTATTTTCATCCAGGTAAGGAAGTATGGCTTGCGCCGCTGGAACAACGTCAAACGCTTTCATGGCAAAAAAGACGATATCAAAGGTTCCATCGAGATCTGTGATCAATGGGACAGCTTTCATCTGAACAAATCGAAATTTTCCCTCTTCTTGAAGTTTCAGTCCCCTATCTTGTATTGTTTTAGCCAGAGCGGGATATTTTGTAACAACAATAGCGTCCACCCCGTTTTCTGCAATATGGGCTGCAAGCGGCCCACCTATAGCTCCAATGCCAATTACCACTATTCGCATTATTTGTACTCTCACTTATTAACTTTTAACAAATCAAATCAGTTGTAAATCCTGTCTTTTAAATCCAAATTATGTCCAGAGACGATTTTATGTTAGGCCTATTTTTCTTCTGTCTTCCGTTTTCTTATGCCACGCCAAAAAAATCTGAAAAACTCAAAGCTTCTGTCTGCATCTAGTAAGCTGGAATTGGTTTGATAAGCAAGGGATTAAATCGAAAATATGGTCTAAACCACCGGGTTTTGGGTAAATCAGTACAACCACAATATGCCCAGCTTTTATCATCTTCATTTTCGCAACAGTCGTTGTAGGAAACCTTTTTTCTGAAAATGCTTTTTCCATTGCCGAAGGATCTCATCTGCCATATCATAAGGCCCAGAGAGAGCATAAAATTCGATGCCACTATTGGCTGCCGTCTTTCGAAGGTTTTCCCTCGTGAAATCTGCTTCCGTAACCTGAAATGACTTGATCCTGTGGCCAGATCTAAACAGCTCAAATTGATAACCAACTGAAGTTTGAGACATTTCCAAATAGTAATTCCTGCACGACGGAACCTGAAATCTGACGTTCAACGCCATTTCTCTAATCTCTATAAATAAACTGGATTTATGAAGGATTTTTCCCTTTGCAAATCATTCAAAAGACGTTTTATACAGTAGAATTATATGATTTTCATATGTTGCATCAGGAGAGCAAGCGTATCAAGCATAAGCAGAATTTAAAATATAATTTTAAGGCAGGGGGATTGTGTAAGACCGTGGCTTTTCATCATTCTTGGAAATATGACCGAGTAATGGATCAATTGAAAATGCTTCACCTCAAATCTGAAGCAATTTGGGTGGATGCCGGTTGCGGTACGGGAACTTTTACATTTCCAATGTCGACTCTAGTCAATAAAGTTATAGCGGTCGATCAGAACTTATCGAGAATCACCCATTTAAGAAAATCTTTACCTAATAATGCCAATATCATCCCTCTTTTGAGTGATTTTAACCACGATAGATACACAATTGATCCTGTTGACGGAATCTTGTTTGGATTCTCACTTCATTATCAACAAAATCCGTTGATCGCTCTTAAAAATGCATACAGCCAGACAAGACCAGGTGGAAGTGTCGTTGTTTTTGAATACGGTAGAAAAACTCCTTTACCTTGGGTACCCCACCCTATTCCTGTTGGAAGGGGTAAAATTTTGCTTGTAGATTCTGGGTTTATTCCTAGTAAAATAATTTTTCAAAATAAGCGGTTTTACATACTAAAAGGAATAAAAAATCTTGTCAACTCAAAATTTCGTCCCGCAAGATGAACAAAACAAAGCATTAATGGGATTGAAAATACCACAAACAGGACACTCCTTTTGATCAGCAGGTTCAACTGTAACTTGGATGTCTTTCTCTGCAAGGGATTCAAGTGGGCTTAGTAGTATCCTCGACCCATCAATAACTTTGACGTCCCATAGTGAGCTGAAGTCGTTTAACTGATTCACTACATTCTCTGGTAAACTAATACGATGGTCACTGTCCATTACAACCATCCGTGACATATCTAGTTTCATTAGATCTACGCCTTCTGCATGTTGACCAAGCAAAAGTCCGTCTCGAAGTTCCAAGCTCCTATCTGCATACTTTGCGACAAATGTACTATGAGTAGCGACCATAAACGCCATGCCCGTCTCTCGATTAAGCTCTTTGAACAGTTCTAATAATCTGACGCTCGTTGCAAAGTCGACATTCCCTGTTGGCTCATCTGCAATAATTAATCGCGGCTGATTTGCCATTGCTCGAGCAATAGCTACGCGTTGACGTTCCCCACCCGATAAACGAGTTGCCAATTGATTTTTTCGGTGGGAAACACCCATTAAATCCAATAGCTCAATCGCCCTCTTTTTACGGAATCCATACTCAACCCCGTTGACCGCCAAACTTTGTATGATGTTATCGATTGCACTTAAATCTGGCAGAAGGTTACCCTCTTGAAACACAAAACCGATCTTCTCCCGTCGATAGTTCACTAAATCTTCTTCGGGCGTATGTGTAATATCTAGGCCATCAAAATACACTGTTCCCGCTGTTGGTCGCATTAAACCCCCTACAATTTCTAATAGTGATGATTTTCCAGATCCGCTAGGGCCCACAATAGAGACAAATTCCCCTTCTTGTATATCGAAGCTAACACCTTTCAGGGCCACAACTGACGCTCTTTCAGCCCTTCCACGGTAGATATGGTAAATACTCTTGCACCGTAGCATTGCCTCTGATAAGATATTTTTTTGGCCCTTTTGATCGATCTCTGTACTCACGACAGGCACCTCATAACTCTCTCACAACGACTGAGATCTTCGATGTCATTGCTCCGCGAACACTAAGAAAAGTGGCTAATATCATCGCAAAAAAAGTGACTAGCATGGTTACCACTAGAGAAGGCCAATCAAATACTAATAAACGAGAAAGACCAGTTCCTCCTCCAAACAAAGCACTTAAAGGCGTTACAAAGATGTCAATGAACTCGAAAAATGCATTGAATAAAATGGCTAGCCCGAGGCCGATCAGTAATCCCCAAATCACTGATGTTAGGAGCATTACGATTGTTTCACTAAATACGACCTTGTAAATTTGTCGTCGGGAGGCTCCATAGCTCTGTAATATCGCAAATTCCTTTTTCCTCTGTTCCATGAGGATCGACATGAAGATAAAAGTCGCGAGAGTTGCAGCAATTAATGAAATTATGAAATCAGCTGTGAGGAGTCCTGGAATACCAAAATCCATTTGCTGTAATTCCTGCGACTTACGAATTTCCCCAACAAGTGTGTTCACTGAAATCACCCAATCATGCTGGAGCAGAAGGGTTTTAATCTGGTCAGCATCAGAATTAGGTTTTAACTTTAGCAAGTAATCTGTTGCCAAGAGTTCCTTTGGATTGGCTGTGTACGAGTCAAATACATTATTGATGAAAGGAGGCAATTGATTCCGAAGCCCAGGAAAGCTGCTAACCAAAGTAACGAATACGGAAAAGTCCATTAGGTCATTAAGCAATTCATGATTGATAATTATATCTCCGGGTCCGATCCCTGCAGGCGCGTGATGAAACGTCCCTACGATTGTAACATTACGGGGATTAAAACCAAATGAAATCAGAGTGTCATTCCTTCCGTAACTAAGTAGTTCCAACGATATGGTTTGACCCACCTGTACATCCTTTTCAATAAGAGCATTTGAGCCTATTAAGCAGCCTTCTGGATTTTCTGAGAGTTTTTCCATCAGCGTAGTCGGACTCGTACCAGGTAGAAGCGCATCGCTTTGCCATATGCCAACCGTATCAAACGCATCCGAATCCACGCTATGGATTAAAATAGGATCATTCCGGAGAAGACCAGCAGTGGATGATATGGCCATGGCCCCTTCAATATCCGAGGAGGTCGCTAATAATTTGGTTATTGTCTGTGTAGAAAAATTAATATTCGTTGTAACAGCGATATCTGCACCGATATCATATGTAATAAGTCTTTCTTTGTGAATTTCTCCAGTTGTACCTTGAATAGCCGCTAGCATAGCAAACGAAACTGTTAAGGAAATGATTAAAGCTAAACGAGGTATGTCACCCGATTTCCTAAAGACATTCCCTTTTACCAACAGGGAAACATCCTTTAGAAAACCAATACGTTTAATTATTGGATCAGTCTTCGTGGGGATCCACACCACTAGACGTGAAACCACTGCAGAACCCCCGATCCAAAATAATACAGGGCCTATTAAGGCTAGCAAGGGACCTACGGGGCCTAGATCCAAGCTGACACGAACATTTTGAAGTATAACAAGTATTAGTACAAGAAGACCTGTAACAAAAAAAATTATGTCGAGATTGTTACGCCTTAAGAATCCCTCACGTTTTGAATCTTCAACTTGTCGTACGGTTTCAATTACTTCCATTTCAATGAACTTGTTCGATTTGCCATTGATCATCAGAAGCAAGATGAGAACAACGAATCCTCCAACCAAGTAAAATGCAATCGCATCAATATTCGTCAATAACCGCGTAAAAGATGCCAGTTCGTCAAAAGCATTCTCACTCCATCTCATAAACCCAGAAGCGGTTCCAATAATCCATGCTCCAAAAACAGCAATCATATATCCAATAATCAAGCCAGAAAAAGCCAAGATTAACGCTTCCATAATCACCTTACGCTTTATCTGTCTTGGAGAGGCTCCTTGAGTTTTTAAGACGCCCACTTGGTAACGTCTTTCTTGTAATGAGATGTCTAGGCCAAAGGAGAGTAAATATATAGAGAGAATCGCAACGGGAATAGTTAATATGGCATCGAAAACAAAGATGAAGTAACTCATGATCTGAAAAGGTTCGAGTTTGCCCGCAACTGTATTTGTTCCAATAAGCCTATTGTCCTCGCCCTCAAAAGTATTGATGAGTTGGCTTATTCGAGCAGAGATCCCCGTCGGATTTCCAAGTAAACCGCTAAATTCAGGATGGGCCATGTCAACTTTAAGCGCACAAAACCTCAGTTCATTGTCTTGGGCCGATTGGAGAAATGATGACTGATTAGCATCCAAAACTAGCTCTACCGGCAAATAAATTAATCCTCCTTCTCCGCCCTCTACAAAATCGAAAGCGCTGCTGAATAAACCAGCACTTGCCTCGCTTTCTGCAGCCAGTACTCCTGCAATACTTACATTTTCTAGTGTTACGCTTTTTACCAAACGTCGCTGAATCACATCTGGAAACCCGGGGGCGTTAGGATCCGCTACCTGGACTTCAAGCGTAAGATAGTTTAATCTATGGCCTCGTTGTAGTTTCGCTCGAGATGACAAATCTTCCGAAATAAGAATTCCATGGTAATCAGGGCTTTCTTCCAAATATATCCCCGGATCACTGCCTGTTATCAGTAAATCTCGTATATCCCTCCCGATCTCGTTGTTAAAGAAACTTCTATTAAAAATCCTTCCTTCTCCAGCCGAAAAAGTTTCGTTATTATATTCTACAGTAATTTCTGCTTGAAGGAAGCTTGAAATGTACGTTTCGCTTCCGAATTGAGTAGCTTGGGATACCAAACGGCCGTTTCCATACAATAACTGGGCATCTGCTACCAGTTCATTACTATCAAAATACTCCTGCATGGCCAGGTATTCGCTTTCTGTTAATTTTCCTTCAAAATCCATCCGAATCTCAAATGGGGAGCCTTCAATAATGCTTTCGTATACATTGCTCATTAATACATTTGTATAGATTGAAATGCCTGAGAGAATTGAAATACCAAGGATTAATCCTGCGATCATCGAGACCGATCGACGCTTATTCCGTTTCAGGGATATAAGAGCCTGCCAGATATAGGATAATCGATCTTTCATGCGAATTCGAGACGATCGAGGAAAAGCTTCCTGCGTCTTCATCCTATCTCCTCCAATAGTTCGTGTTCCTGATGCAACTTACCGCCGCGTAAGATAAGTATTCGATCTGCTTGTTCTGCCATTGCCAGATCATGTGTCACCATTATCACAGTTATACCCTGTAGTTTCGTGATGTCCCGAAACAACTGGATAATTTGCTGCCCAGTTTTAGTATCCAGGTTTCCGGTTGGTTCATCCGCTAGGAGAATCTTGGGAGAATTTGCAAGAGCACGAGCAATCCCAACCCTCTGTTGCTCTCCCCCCGATAAATCATCAGGTGTATGATCCGCACGATGAACGAGGTTTACCCTAGTCAGCAATTCAAGGGCATTTTTCCTTGCTTCATTCTCGTCTATCCCTGTCAGCATCATTGGAAACATAACATTTTCAACAGCGGTCAAATGTGGTAGGAGATTGAAATCTTGAAAAATCAGCGAGGTAATATGCCGTCTATTTTCCACAAGGTCGGCTCGGGAGAGATCAGTTTTATCCACGAGCACTATTCCTTTTGTAATTTCCTCTATACTGGCTATTATGTTTAAAAGGGTTGACTTACCAGATCCACTTGGTCCCATTATAGCAATGAATTCCCCCTTTTCCACATTCATTGATATACCTTTTAAAACTTCAATATCTTCTGCACGGGGAATAAAAAAAGTTTTATGCAGATCTGAGACTTCTAAAATTGCCATTCAAACCAAACCATGAAAATCGAATGAAACTACAATCTTCGGCTTGAAAATTTTAAGCATTATGTAGGAATATCAAAAACATTATTGTTTATTCTTCACCATTAGGAAAATTTATCACAAATATTCCGCCAATTACCAGGATTAATCCAATCATAAACGTCCATAGAATCTCTTCTTGGAGGAGGATCATGGAAAATATAGTTCCGAAAATGGGAACAAGATTGATGAAGATAGCAGCCCTTGTTGGACCTATTGATGCTACAGACACGAAATACAACGTAAAACTCATGAAAGTTACAAGAGCTCCAAGAATCAGAACACCTGACCAGAAGGTCACGGAGTTCAGAGCGGAAAGGTTCCATACCCCCTCCAAAATTGAACCTATACCAAACAAAATCATTCCCATAAAGACACCCCCCGCTGTAGCTTCGAATGCCGATATTCCATCTTGCATGGTCAGTTTACTGAAATTTGTATATAACCCCCAACATACCATGGCCATAAGAACCAACAGATTTCCAATCAGATATTCCAAGCGAAAATCCAATAGGGATTGCACCCCTATCACGAAGATTATCCCCAAGAAACTTATGCCAAATCCTAAATACTGCCAAGTCTGTTGAAGTCTCTCTTTGAAAAAGTAATGGGCAAACAAGCTTACTATTGCTGGATTAGCTCCGGCAATGATACTACCTTGAGCTGCTGTTGTGAAGTTCAAACCCACCAAAAAGAATACACCGTATCCAAATGCACCAGTAAGACCTAACAAAAGGAAATCCCTAAGATTTCTGCGTGTATATCGGCTAGGGGAAAATTTCCACAGGAGGATTGGGAGAAAGCAGCAGAATGCAAAAAAGAACCTAAAGAATCCTATCGTTAAAGGGGATGCGATGCCTACTAATATCTTACTTATTGGCCAGCTCAATCCCCAGCCAAGAGGTGCCAGCACCATGAACAAGTAATATATATTAACGGGTCTTTGAACCACTTAAAGAAACCTCGATCAATATTGAAACTAAGTCATAAGAACGTTTTAATCATCATTTATTAGCGTTACGCCCTATTTTTTTTAAGCAAGCTCTTTTGATTAAATGCATGATCAAATGCTACAGTAACTATCTTATCCTATCGCAGGAGACATGGTTTCGTAGAAAGTAGCGAAGGTGAAACAAGAAAGGTCAAACTGATTGGAAAACCCAGAAGTTAGACAACAGTTCCGACGTGGTTTTAGTTCTGATAACCTAGATGGAAAGTACTTATGGTAAGCCAGAAAGGCCTTTCTTCGGGAATTAGAACACACGTATCGAGATTTATTACATTAAGTCTGCCATTCACTTGACTGTTACTCTTCATGGTCTTCTATCTACAACGAGGTTGTTCAATGACTTCTCATATCCCTGTACGTCTGAAGTATCTGGAGCAATTGGCCAACAATTTACTTTGGGTTTGGCATTCTCCAACCAGGGACTTGTTCAAAAGATTAGACCATCCAACTTGGGTGTCGACTGGCCATAATCCTGTACGTATGTTACAATTAATACCCGAGGCTAGATTACGATATATTGCAGAAGATCCATCATTTTTAAAACGTTATGACGCGGTTATTCATAGATTCGACCGCGATTTATCATTGCAGGATACTTGGTTTAAGGAAACGTACCCTGATCATAATTCTGAACAAATTGCATATATTTCAACCGAATTTGGCCTCCATCAATCGCTGAACATTTATTCAGGGGGATTAGGAGTGTTATCGGGTGATCACGTAAAAGAGAGTAGCGATCTAGGGATTCCACTAATTGCATCAGGGTTTGTATATCCGCAAGGGTATTTCAAACAGATTATCCCACGAAACGGCTGGCAGCAGGCCCACTACGAGAATATAATATTCGATCAAACCCCGATTAATCCTGTAACAGAGAATGGGGAGGATCAACTTTTGGTGGAAATCAATTTTCCAAAGCCAATTTGGCTTCGTATATGGAAGCTACAAGTAGGCAGAACCCCTCTCATCTTGATGGACACCGACATTCCCCAAAACGATCCATGGAATCGGGGGTTATCTTCAAGATTGTATGGAGGCGACCAGGAAATGCGTATTCGACAAGAAATTGTCCTTGGGTTTGGAGCGGTTAGAGTTCTAGCTTATTTGGGTTATAATCCTGCGGTGTTTCATTTGAACGAGGGACATTCCGCATTCGTTGCTTTAGAACTTCTCCGTCGCGAAATTGTGGAAGGTGGAAAGTCATTTGATGAAGCAAAGCGTCGTGTGCGAGAGCAAACTATATTCACGACTCATACGCCCGTCCCCGCAGGGCACGACCAGTTTGCGTTTGAATTGGTTTCAAAATACTTCCAGAAATATTGGGAAGAGTTAGGTATCAGCCGTGATGAGTTCCTTGCGTTAGGCGCATTTGACTGGGGTCGTGGTCACGGTTCTCGGTTTAATATGACCGCCCTTGCCATTAGATTCAGTCGTTATCAGAACGCGGTTTCGAAACATAATACCAAAGTATGTCGTAAGATGTGGACACAGCTCTATACGTCTCTCGGAAGTCAAGATTACATCGCAATCCAAAACATAACAAATGGTGTTCATTTACCCACATGGGTATGCTCCCCGCTTCAGGAGCTTTATTCAAAACATTTGGATAATTGGCTGATGAGCCATGATAAAAAGGGGATGTGGAGGGCCATCGATGACATTTCCAGTAAGGAACTTTGGGAGGCAAGACTAAGGGCAAGGGTAAACATGTTTAGATTCATTAGAGAGCGAGCTAGATGGAAAAGAACGGAGGAGGGAAAGGATTCACGACAGACACTGGCAGCAGGCGCCCTCCTTGATCCAAACACTTTGACAGTTGGTTTTGCTAGACGTTTTGCCACATATAAGCGAGCAGGACTGGTCTTTCAAGACCTTGAACGCCTCAAAAAGAATCTTCTGGATCCCTATACTCCTATTCAGATCATTTTTGCTGGAAAGGCGCATCCTGCAGACGATCCAGGGAAACAAGTTCTTCAGAATGTTTATAATCGAGTGATCGATCCTTCCTTCGGCGGTCGGATAGCGTTTATTGAGGATTACGATTTACAGGTAGCACAATATCTAGTTCAAGGTTGTGACATATGGTTAAATACACCACGTCGGCCAATGGAAGCTTCAGGAACTTCTGGGATGAAAAGTGGGATCAATGGAGGCATCAACTTCTCAGTACTTGACGGTTGGTGGAAAGAAGCATACGATGGGAGTAATGGCTGGGCTATTGGCGAAGATAAAGATTGGGATGACCCCAATGCTCAGGATGAAAGCGATCTAGTCTCCTTGTATACAACCTTGGAAAAGGAAATTCGTCCACTATTCTATCGAAGAGACGGTAACGATGTTCCTGAAGACTGGATAGAGATAATGCGTAACTCTATTAAAACGATCGCACCTTATTTCTCTGCACGTCGGATGCTGAAACAATACACAAAAGTATATTTTACCAGATGACTTTTCTTAACAAACCTGTAGTTAAATTTAACTGATCATTTCCTTCGCGGTGGCCTGCCACTTCTTAATCTGCACATCCGATTTACGACCGATCAAGGTTGCTATCTCTTGACTGTGGTGTCTTAAAAGATCTTGGATAGTATTTATCCCCACTTCAGAAAGCTTTTCAAAGGCCGCCTTTCCAATACCCTTGACCTCACCTACGGAGGTTGTTTTATCGAATTTCGCTGCGATTGTCGCTGGTTCAGGTTCGGGAGCTGGTATTTCGGCTTTTTCTCTTGGTGGTTTTACCTTTTCGGGTGATTTTGGTTTTGGAGCAATCTTTATTGGTCTAGGCTTTTTTACAATAACTTTAGTGCGTGATGGAGAAATCTTTGGGGGTTTCTTGAAGAGCTTGCCAGTTGCCATACATATCCAGAGGTGAGTCCGCTTGCTAGGTGAATCAGGGAGGAAGTGTTCTCCAATATCGTAGATTGCGCCAGGACAGCCAGACTCTTGATGATGGCTTTTTGAAATACGGTCTTTCTTGGTGTATCTTTTCTTAACCCACCTTTTTCCAATGATATATGGATTCGTTGGCTTACCGAGAGTAATTTTCCAGGACATCCATGGTTTCTCCGACTAGCAATACGTGGTGAGAGTTTCAGGAGGATTGAAAAGAATTTAGATCCAATATCGGGATCATCAGACCTGAGGGTACAGCGTGATATCAACCGACTCCAACCAACTTTCCTCATTTTATTCAGCTTATCATCGTTTACTCAAGGCTGGTAAGAAGGCCGTAAATTTTATTAATCAAGCTCCCCCTCCCTTAATGGAATTTTGCGAATATTTGTCCAGAGCACGAGAAAAGCAAAACCTTGTCCATATCGTGGGAATGGGACGTTCTGGAAAGGTAGGAATGTTACTAGGGGAGATTTTAAAGAATATAGGCTTTCGAATAAGTTACTTGGGTAAAAGTTTAGCAAAACCCGTGAGGAAGGATGATGTGGTCATCGGGGTCACTGGATCAGGCTGGACGCCTTTCACCTGCAAATCACTAGATGATTCGATCCAGCGAGGGGCAAAAATCCTCGTTATGACACGAGACCCCCGTTCTAAAGCTGCACGATTAGCAGACACCATCATTGAGATTCCATATCCCGTTATTGCTGGATTTGAAGAAGAAAGTAGCTCGAACCATGCCCCCCTCACTCCCATGGGAACCATGTTTGAGATGAACTCTCTCTTGGTGGGAATGGGTATTTTCTCAGGATTAAATGATGATTCTACCATAAAAGGGTTCAACGACGGAGTCAATAGGGTGCTATCTGCTTCTGAAGCAACATTAGCATATATAAACGATAATGAAGAAGTTCTCTCCAAATTCATCCGTTTGATTGAAAGATATTCGAACAAGCCAGAAAAAAAAGTGTATATTTACGGTAGTGGCTTGGATGCTATCATAGGGAGTATGACGTCGATTAGATTGATCCATTGTTCTGTAAATATAAAATCAAACTATGATTGGCGTTTCAGGGATTCAGATGACATGCTTATTGCGATCTCTGGATCGGGAAATTCCACTAGTACACTCGAAAGAGTAGGAAGCGCCAGATCAGCAGAAATGAATGTTGTCGGACTTACATCATTTCCTGAATCACGATTAGCTCAAAATAGTGATATTTTCATTAAACTAGAGGGCAGAACTGAGTCTCGGGCCGTCGAACTGCGTCAAATCTCGGATCTCCGTATACTTTTACCTTCCTTTGAATATGTAACTGCTATATTCATGGATTCATGTGTAGCCCAATTAGCTCATGACCTAAGGATTTCGGAATCAGAGATGCGCCGAGAACACGCGAATATCCAGTAACTCAAATCTCAAACCACGAACTCGGTTTTTATAATTTGAAACTCTGGCCTTAAATGATCTAATTTTATCTTAACGGCCATAAACGGTGGAGTTGAGTTAAATTAGGTGAATGGTGTAGCTCAAAGTCGATTTACAACCATCGAAATTGGAGTACTGGACAAGGTTAATCTCATCGAGATTTGAAATTCCTCCAGAAAACGATTTAGAGGATAAAAATTCGGTCGCACATGACCTTCGGAACTGAAGATTCCTCTCTTTGGCGGTATTAAAACGTGACTTATCAAGGAAAACTAATTCGAGTCCACCTAAAAGATAAGAAAATCACAATAGAGCCTTTAAATATGGAATTTGCTCAACATTTCCTTGGAGGCAGGGGTTTGGGAGCCAAATTGCTATATGATGAACTTTCACCGGGAATTGATCCTTTAGGCGAAAATAACAAGATAGCCCTGATGACAGGTCCAATGACAGGGACAAACTCAATTACATCCTCTAGATGGTCTATGGTTTTCAAAAGTCCCCTAACAGAGTACACACTTAACGATACGCACTGTGGGGGTAAATTGGGAATAGAGTTAAAACGGGCTGGATATGATGGCATCATAATAGAGGGTATCTCAGATGAACCAGTATATCTAAGGGTAAAAGATGAAGAAGTTACCTTGGAAGATGCTTCGGATCTCTGGGGAAAACTGATTGATGAAACGGAGGAGATCCTAAGGTCTCGACACCCTCTACATTCGATTGCTGCAATTGGCCCGGCTGGTGAAAATCTTGTTCGTTATGCCTGTGTAAGAAATGGACCCCGAACAGCTGGACGTGGAGGGGTGGGAGCAGTCTGGGGGTCTAAAAAGCTGAAGGCAATCTTAGTTCAGGGTACTAAACCAGTCACCGTTGCAAATCCATTTGCTTACAGGCAAGCGAATAAGGAATTTGCCAAGGTTCTCAAGGGGCATCCTGTCACTGGCACAGGCATGAGGCGCTATGGCACCTTAATCCTTGCCAACCTGGTTAATAAGCACGGGGCATTACCGGTTAAAAACTTTCAAGCGGGAGTATTTGAGGGTATTAGAGAGGTCGCGGGAGAAACGGTTCGAAAATATCTCAAGAAAATTGAGCCATGTCGTGCGTGTTCAATAGGCTGTGGACGTGTGAGTAATTACGAGGGGGTAGAAACAGAGGGGCCAGAATTTGAAACAGTATGGGCCTTTGGGCCTAATTGCGAGATTAGCAGCCTGAAACATATTTTTGAGGCCAATGAGCTTTGCAACACCCTTGGGATGGATACAATCTCTACAGGAAACGCGATAGGATGGTACATGGAGTGTGGAGAAAAAGGCCTGGTTTCGAATGCGCCTCAATTTGGAGATGGAGAGAAACTTCTAGCTTTGGTTAGAAAGATTGCGTATCGCGAGGATGAGGGAAACTTACTCGCTGATGGAGTTCGGAAGGCTGCCCAAGAGACAGGTCACGGTTCAGGAGACTTCGCTATACACATCAAGGGCCTTGAGATGCCCGCTTATGATCCACGCGGGATCAGGGGAATGGCTCTAAGCTATGCTACCTCAACAAGCGGGGCAACACATTTAAGGGCGTATACTATTATCCAAGAAGTACTGAGTCTCCCCCATTTTGTCGACCCATTTACAGATGACGGGAAAGCAGAATTAGTCAGTAAAATGCAGGACATATTTGCCGTACTAGATTCTGCGGAATTTTGTAAATTTACAACAATGGCTACATTTTCTACGCTGAAATTAGAAATTGAATTGTTTGCCAGACTACTGACAACGGCAACAGGTTTTTTTATTGACGTGAATGAGTTTAGAAAGATCGGAGAACGAATATATAACCTAGAACGATTGTTTAATCTTAGAGAAGGATTAACCAGATTGGATGATTCATTACCTAAACGTTTCCTGGTTGAGCCCCTAGATCAGGGCCCCGCTAAAGGTTTGTTAGCTGACATTGACGACCTACTCTCAGAATATTATCGTCTGCGAGGATGGGATGAACTAGGTGTTCCCTCTGAACGAAAACTAGAGGAACTTTCGCTAAAGCCTCTCCGAACCGCTGCCAAGCTGCAGGTGGCTTTGGATCTGCGTGATACAGAAGAAGCCATCAAGATTGCCAAAAGAAGCGCATTGGGCGGAATTGATTGGATTGAAGCTGGAACTCCTCTGATCAAAGCGGTAGGAATGGGCATTATTACACAATTAAGGCACTTATTCCCTCACAAAGTGATTGTAGCTGATCTAAAAACCATGGATACGGGTTTTCTCGAAACTGAAATGGCCGCTCTGGCTGGGGCGGATATAGTGTGCATCCTGGGAATTGCTCCTGATGAAACGCTTGAAGATGCCGTGGGCGCCGGAGAGAAGTTTGGTGTTAAGATTTTTGCAGATTTAATTGGAGTAAAAAATCCGATAGAGCGGGCAATTCAACTTGAAAAGATTGGAGTGGACATTGTTGGTCTGCATATTGGAATAGATCAACAATTAAGATCTGATTTTGATAAAATCCCTTTTCCAACATTAAAAAAATTAAAAGAATCCGTTTCAATCCCAATTGCGGTAGCTGGAGGACTTAAGGCCGAGACCATCCCAGAAGCTATCGATGCTGGAGCAGATATACTGATCGTAGGAGGCGCAATAACCCGATCTGCGGATCCTCTCGAGGCTACCAAACGATTAAAGGAGATTATTAGGTCTCGTATGTAATCCCTTGTGTTATAGGAGGACTGTACTCATCATTCACGTCACGCTTACTTTCTTTGCCTCATTACAGGACATTTTTCCTGAAAATATTGATCTTCAAATTCCAGAACCGACTCCTATACTACACATATTTCCCTTGTTTAACACAAAGTTGGGCCAAGGAGCTGATACGATTTTTTTAGAAGGAAAATCGTTAAAACCAGATTTTATTGTATTGATGGATGGTCGAAACATCCATGCCCTTGACGGAATATTTACTACGATCACTCAATCTTGTGAGATCTCATTTTTTCCTCCAATCGGCGGCGGTTGCTCTATTCCCTGAATATGTTACCTTCGTGAATAATACTCTTCTGCTGCCCGCCTAGCTTTGGTCTGATCGATTGGTACGAACTTTTGGGCCCAGAAAGTGTCTATCGCAAATGCCCCTATCGCAGAAAGAAAGAAAATCACAACCAAAATGTCAATAGGAGTTTGATTCAACACGTCCACTAGAAGTTTGGAGAAAAGCAATATCAGAGAATATCCAAATGATATGAAGATGTAGCTCATGGAATCAATATATAACCAGTTTTTAATCCATTCAACACCCGTAAATTCAATATAAGATCCTACAAAACAGCCAATGAAGAGGAGAGCAAGATTATTTGAGACGGCAAATGCTAGGAAGGTGAAAAATGCTCGCGCAAATAAAAAATATTGAGTTCGTCGAGTTTCCCCATATTTCCATTCCAAAACGACCATGGGGGCCATGAAAAGAATTCCAGGTAAAAAAATCAAGCTCGGATATACTGGTAAAGCCCTACTAATGTTGTAAGTGAAGATCGAAATCATACCCCATGAAAATCCAACGTAATATGAGTAACCAAAGTCGGGATCCCACGGATGGTATTTCCACTTCTTTGAGGATACTCCCCAGTAATCTGTGATATAACCTACGCTCAGTCCAAGGAAGAAGAATATCCAATCATCAACTTCCGGTTGAACAATGACTCCATAGAGTATCATGTACGCGATTCCAAGACAAAGGCAAATCCAGTCGCTTCTAGTTTTGTTATTTAGCCAAAGGACAAATGGAACTCCGAGAATAAAGAAAAGAAGGTTTATTAATGGAAGAAACGGATCGATGAAGGAAAACAGAGCCATTACTAAATCCTCGTGATTGGTAACACCACGAATGGTGGTTTAATATTGATCGAACATATCATGGGAGACAATCTAATGTGTTTTCAATGATGGCGAGAGTGTGATAAATGTATTACTTGCGAGGATATTACCTTTGTCACAACATTGGAATTCACATGATTATTTATGAAACTAAAACTACCGAAAACCAAGGAATTCTTATCGTACGGGGAAAGAAAAGTCAAGAAAAGCGTTGAACTCTTTTGTGCAGCGACCTTCGTAGAGAAGGGTTTATGTTAATTCGAGAGATCGCTCTAATTGACTTGGAATCCCCCAATTCAATCTTTCAGCCAAATTAAATTTTGGTAACTGGTGAATGTTTTACTCCACCGCTGTGTGCGAAATTTGTACTAATTATCCAGGTGAAATCCTTATGGTTAAAGTCATTGACGAAAACGAATTTGTTAGTATAATCAAACAGAACGTACAGGTTGATACGCCCCGTCCCTTAGTTGTTGACTGTTTTACGGATTGGTGTGCTCCGTGTCGTGTTAGTGCACCAATTTTTGAAAAGCTAAGTGAGAAATATACCGATGCTGATTTTGTAAAGATAAATGTAGATCACAATCCCAACGTTGGTCAGATGTTGAAAGTTCGGGGAGTCCCAACTTTTGCTATTCTCAGGGGGAATAAGCTGATATCGAGAATCATCGGAGCCAATATGCGAAAAGTTGAAAGTGAGATTCAGCGAGCCATCAAGAGCTAAGAATGTTTATTTCTGTTTCGTATAGGAAAAGGAAGGGAAAAAAGGGAAGATTTTTAAATCAGGGTGTAAAACCTACCTTATTCGGAGGTCAGAAGCCCTAGAGGAAATGATCCCATCTTGGCTTAAATCAATAAAAAAGAATAAGATTTAATTTGGTCGCACCCATGAAAAAAGATAGAGACTAGGGTCGTTTTTGCTTGCGGCGTAAAGATTATTACGATGTACTGGGAGTACCAAGAAATGCATCCGAGAAAGATATCAAGAAAGCCTACAGAAAGCTCGCTCTGAAATTCCACCCTGATCGAGCCAAAGAAAGCAGGATTGATCCAAAAGACGCTGAAGAAAAGTTTAAGGAAATCGGTGAAGCCTATTCCGTTCTTTCGGATAAGGAAAAACGCCGAAACTATGATAATTTTGGCCATTCAGCGTTCGGCCAAGGAGCAGGTGGAATGGGAATCGATCCTATGGAGATTTTCAGGCAATTCTTCGGAGGATTTGGAGGTGATGATATATTTGGATCATTTTCCAGACAAGGATCCCCGTTTGGCGGTTCTACAAGATTCGAATCTCGTAATATACCTAAGAGAGGGACGGATGTCAAAATTCCTCTTAAGATAAAGCTATCAGAATTGAAAGATACCTCCAAATCCAAAATAAGCCGCACAATTAGCCTTACTCGAAAATATCAAGACGGTTCCTCTAAAAAAGAGCGAATCAGAATCCCAATACCAAAGGATGTCAAAAACGGTCAGACACTTCGGATACCTGGGAAAGGAAACCAAGGGAAATATGGTGGGCCAGCCGGAGATTTATTGGTATTAATTGAAGTTAATGACGATATCATAACCATCCCCATCTCCATATTTCTGGCCTTGAAAGGAACCAACGAAATAAATATCAAAACACCACAAGGGAATAGTCTATCTGGTAGTATTAAACCTAACACGCCTGATGGAACAGTCTTAAGCTTTATCGACCCCATTGCTGGTGATCGGGTGATGATTAGAATCCGCTATGTTTTTCCTAAGAAGATAACGCCCCAGCATGAAGATCTTCTTTCCAAACTATATGAGTTGGAAAAACCAAATAAGTAGTTGAATCTGTTTTTGCGAATCCGTAGAAATCTATTCATTAATTTACCTTGGATCTAAGCTGATTTTCTGGTTCATTATCTTCGTACTTGATCATAGAAAGATTGTTGGGAGAATTACTATGATATCTAACATAGATTACGATTATAATTCCTAAATGGGCGAACAAACCGTAGGACAAGGTCGATTTTACTGTCATATTTCAGGAGTTTTTAACAAATGTATTTATAGAGTAATAGCTCTAGACTTTTATGTTATCTGGCTTAAGGATGATACATATGCGATCGTTCTCAAAGCTTTGATCTGCTTTAAGGAG
The DNA here is from genome assembly GCA_048882505.1 of Candidatus Thorarchaeota archaeon. Lineage (GTDB taxonomy): Archaea > Asgardarchaeota > Heimdallarchaeia > Hodarchaeales > Hodarchaeaceae > Hodarchaeum. The sequence continues at coordinate 406,945 of JBHLRO010000001.1, read as the reverse complement.
ATTTTTGGTGATGGTTAGGCTCATATTTAAAGATGGAGAGTTTACGGAGGTTAGAGAACGATCTGGCGATGCAGTTCTCCACCTTGATGAAGTAACTCAATCGGCAAAACTCGAATACTTAGAGGGGATTGGCTTAGTCCTGCGGCGTACAGCACGTCGCCAGGCTGAGAACATTTGCAAATCTGGATACCAGCTCAAGAACGGCCTACGGATAGGTGCAGGCTTCGATCTAGTGGTAGATGAAGATGAAATCGATGACCGTCTGTTACAAACGGGGCATCATTATCGCTAAGCACCCAGTAAATTATTCAGTTATTGGTAGTCCACCATGGCAACCATTGGAACCAAAATCGTAATGTGTGGAGATTACGCAGTCGGGAAAACTACTTTTGTTCAGTCTTTTTTGGGGGGTACGGTCCTTACTGGATACAGAGCTACTGTTGGTGTAGATATTGGCAAGAAAAGTCTCAAGGTCGACAACCACACTCTGATCATGCAGATCTGGGACCTTTCAGGGCAACAGACCTTTAGCACTATCAGAAAACAATTTTATGCCAGAGCTGACGGTGCGGTAATTGTGTATGATTGTTCTCGTCGAGGAACTTTCGAGAACGTTCCAAATTGGATGAATGAAGTGCTTGAGAAAACGGGTTCTATTCCCTGCGTCCTAGTTGCAAATAAAATAGACTTACGAAACACATTACAGGATCCAGTAACTACCTCAGAAGGAATGAAAATGGGGGAAACGTTATTGAAACATAGTATGGATGTGGCCCCTCTAATTGAAGCAAGTGCCCTTTATTTAGAGAATAATTTGGAACCGTTCCAAGAAATCGGAAAAAAAATTGTGGAACGTAAGGAACAACATTACGAAGTTAGATAACAGGGATCTATTGCAGAAGTATTGAGAACAGCAGGATCAATCAAATGAGTGGGCATTAATGTGAGAATATTAGTCCTCTCCGACATTCATGGAAATTTAACCGCCCTTTCTACTGTTATGAAGCATATAAATAGTCGAGGATTAAACTTTGATTTAATCCTGATTGCTGGTGATATGCCCGCGACCACCCAGGTCTCATTGATGTTTGAATTCATGATAAAACACCCGTTGAGAGCTTTATCTAAAACTGGCTATACAAGTTGGGTATACAAAGGAAAAGGAAGGTCAAAGTTTCTTTCAATACAAAAACACTCCATTAAGAAAATACTAGGGCTTTTGGGAACTCTTAGTATTCCAATAATATATGTCCCTGGAAATGTTGATTGTATCGAGGTAAGAGAAACAATCCTGCAACATTCGGAGGCCGAGACGTACTTCTTGGACTGCGCAAAGGTTGTTTTAAATGATATCGAATTCATTGGAGTAGGTGGTTCTGAATTAGATAGTTCACGATCTAAAATGCCCCTCTGTGATCGCGAATATCACCCCCTTAAGTATAGGGAAAGAACAAATCCGTTATTCAATAGTAGTAGGGATTTCGATTCCTCAGATCCAAAAATTACGCGAATTCTAATCACTCATGAACCCCCTGAGTTTGAAATACAGAAACAATCAGGAATAGGTCAAGGCGGGTCGGCCACAGTTTCCAAGCTGATACAGTTTTTTAATCCAGACATCGCAGTTTTTGGGCACTATCATGAAATCCCTCTAGTTAAGGAAACCACGAACTGCATTTATGTTAATCCAGGTCCAGCGGCCCGGTATAAATATGCCCTCATTGATCTATCGGATACTAAACCTAACGTAGTTCTATATAAGCTACCCCCCCTTCGACGGGACATGATTAATTTCGTTTACTCTATCTCGTCCTACCGTAGATATCCTAATGTTCGGCCAAACAATGTTTTCTTCAAGTAAGAGTGATTTAAGGACTTGAGGCCTATTTACGGAGTCAATGGCGTAAAATATTACTTCGAGTTATTTCGAATTATCGAGAGTAATTCCTCAAAACTATCCGATTATTTAACACTACAAAGGGATATTGATTATACTCGTACCACCGTTTCGAGACGGATTCCTCTACGGTCAATGGTCATTGGGACGGAGATCGGAAGCAGTGTGGATTTCCATGATTTTCTTACTGCAAAATTGATTTGAATTTTGCCGCCACCTACTCTACCGAAAGAAATTTCGAAGACGAAATCTGCAAGATGAGACGATAAAACCTCAATAGGAGGGTCATGCATGTTTTTAACCATTAATATAAAATGAACCCCAGAACGGCCCCTTACTATATGTTTTAAGGTCTCAATAGCAATGCTTACAGATTCTATGGAGTTACTTCTAATCAATGAAGACATAGAGTGAATACAAGTACAAATACTATCATATTTGAGAACTTCTGGAATAAATTGCCTGCTAAAATATCTCAACGAGTCTTGGGCGTACTCTTTACCAAAATTTGCGCCAGGAAGATTATGTAATCCGATAACAGCACTTTCAGCTGCAATTCTGGCGGTGAAAGCGTCCATAAATTCCCATTTACCGTCCTTGATGTAATTCTCCAGGTTAAAATTATAAACTTGCATTTCTTCAACTATATCTTCAAGTTTTTTTTCATAGCTAAGGTAAATGACTTTTTGAGTCGAGCCCCGCTCAAGAATTCGAAAAAGGATTTGAGTCGTAAATTCTACGAATTTGGTACCTGGTTGGCCAAGAACAAGAATGACGCTTTTGTCTGGTAGGCCAGGATTATCCTCGCCCCCTAAAAAAATATCCAAGCTACGAAGACCTGTTTGAAATTGGTGACCCGAAGACATGATCTTTCCCATATGGCGGTGAATTCTTAAGTTACATACACGACTATCTTCAGTCTAACTAGTTCAATAAAGCTTATTAAAAAAGTCTCGTAGAAACCTACCGAGCGGAGTTCATGCACGAGATCGACCCAGTAGCGTTACCATTTGAATTCAAGGGGTATGGCAAGAATCAATCCATAGGATGTCTACTTATTCATTCGTTTACAACAAGTCCCTCCGAGGTCAGGCCACTTGGAGCTTATTTGCGCAACAAAGGGTATTCTGGCATTGCGCCGCTTCTTCCGGGACACGGCTCTCATCCAGAAGATTTACGGAATACCACATGGCTCGACTGGTATGCCGATGCAAGAGCGGGATTTGTTTATTTAAGGGAAACCTACGAACGGTGTATAATTATAGGAGTTGGACTTGGCTCTATTCTAGCAGTAATGCTCGCAGCATCTCCTGAACGAGAAAACATTCATGGTTTAATTCTGATTACGCCAAGTCATCACGCCCCCTCAGCCATGGTAAAAACAATATTACCTTTCATTAAATATTTCAAAAAAGATTTCCAAACAGTCTCTGATCTTGGTTCTTTAGATTCAATGGATGAGGATGGCCAGTTTTTCTATACAAAACGACCTACTGAGGCCCTAATAGAACTATATCGGATCATCGGATTTACAAACCAGCGGCTTTCTCTCATATCTCAGCCTACCCTGATCATTCATCATAAAGATGATCATACTTCTTCTGATTTCATCTATGATAAACTAGTCAACACTCCTCTAAAAGAACGTTATACCCATGAGAAAGGGGCCCGATGGTTTTTTTATTCCGAGGAGGCCGAAGAAGCATTTGAAAAAATCCATGAGTTTGTCCAAAAACATTGTTCAGAAGGAATTTCAGATCAAAATGAAGAATAAGCATGAATAGTGTTTAAACTCCTAAAAAATGGCTCTTTTGAGTTTCTGAGGGAGTATTCGATGAAGGAATGACAAAATCGGTATGAATAAACGGACCACAACTGAAAATGGAATTATCGGGAAAAATCTAGGGAAGTAAGGTGCCCAAATTTTCCCTGGATTAAAGAGTCTATAAGGATCCAATTGCTTCTTAAGGTCGCTAAATCGGGCCAAACTGGGCCCGAGAACGCTTTTCGAATACGGACTGAACCACAATCCGGTACTATATGCTTGGCCTCCGAAAGATCGGGCAATTTGAAAAACGATATAAGGTCTTAATGAACGAAACATGTAAGTGAGTGAACCCAACCTTGGTAGAATCGCCTTCCTAATATCCTCGAGAAACCAGAGCATTACAGTGGTTTGATCCCCCATATTTGTAATAAATTCTTTCGTAAACCGATTTGGCCCAAATTGACGGTTTAAACTTTCAAGGAATTCAACCAATGCGTGGGTTGGAACATTTACTTCCGCAATGATTAGCGAGGGACCTCGCCTTTTCATTCGAAGCGTATAGAACCGATCCTTCCAAAGTTCAGTTGCCCAGGCCTCTGATAGCTGGACAAGGTTATAGTTTTGAACGATTTCTTCAATTCTGGCAGGATTCTCGTTTTCCCCTCTAAAAGTAATTGATAAAATCCCGCCCCCAAGTGGTTTGTGGTCTTCAGGAATAAAACCAAACTGAGATTGGGAAAGGGGCTTAAGATTCCTTTGGTCAACATAACGCAAGAAGTATGGACTCAACGATTGAAAAGCCTGCGCGGCTTGGAATAGCACGGTCTCCTGCTTCGCTGTAAACGCCAGATGGTTCATGTTATCTTTCGTCAAAACTTTGAGTTTGATTCTAAGTATAAAGCCTAATGTTCCGTAGCTCCCTACAACATCCTCAGGTTCGTGGAAAATTACTTCTTCTCCTTTTGAGTCGATGAGAGTAACAGAAAGAACCGAGTTCTTAATGTTCCCATACTTGCTGCTACCTATTCCGTACCCTCCTTGGGCGATCCATCCCCCTACCATTGAAGAGAGACTGGATGATGGATAACATTCAAGAGTCAAACCCTCTTGTTCCAGTTTATGGATCATCCTAGCCCAAACGACACCAGATTCCACTTCTACAGCCTTTTCTTCCTTATTTATCATAAGAATCCTATTGAACTCTCGCAAGCTTACTATAACACCCGAAACAATTGGAATGACTCCTCCATACCCACTTGTACCAGATGCCCGTGGTATAATGGGAATTCTAAACTTATTGCAAAATACAATGATTCTTCGTAATTCTTCCAAATTCGCAGGTTGAACGATTGCCAGCGCCTTGTGGTTGAAAGCCAATCCACTAATCCTGGGGAGTTCGCCAGCATCACGACCGTACAATAGTACTTCATACCTCTCCAGAAAGACCTTTAGGCCACTGTCACGGAGTGAGATCAAACCTCCAAGAATTTGAGTTCTTTCATTCTTATAGAGGAAATAATAAACAACGATTCCTGCCACGCCCAGGGATATCAGGACTATTGAAATTGCGTTATAGATCGGATCCAAGGAAACGCGAACAAAGAATGTTGGAATAATCCAGAATAATCCAATAGTTCCGATTCCTACTAGGAAAATCCCCGACCAGACTGTGTCCAACGTTCGCGCCAGACTCACCTCTTGGGAATGGTGATCAAGGAAGAAAGGTTAATCATTGTGTCAGTGCTCCATTTCTTTTTAACCTTGGAATAAAAACTATTTTTCCACTATCCTAGATGTATTTTGGATATATTTAGTCTCCTATTTATAATTTTCTCGATAATCCTATTTCATTTAATCCTCCAAATGCGAGAAATCTCTCCTTCGGGAAGTGTAGGTTGTTTTGATTACCCTTTCCTATACAATCTGGCCAGGTATTCACCTGTACCGTTAAATTCACCGATGGCCTCTAATCAGAACAGTTTATGATTAAAAGTCTAGAAACCCTTTTAAAATGAATCTGGTGTTAGAACTGGCCTCGAATATAGTGGATCCAGAGAGTCTCTCCATTTTTCAGACCTTTTTTGGAAAGAATCTTTGGTTTTCTAGTATATTTCCATATGGCTTAATGGGCCAGGTAATTTAACTACCAAACAGAAAGAAAACTTCCCATAGAGGACAGAAAAATGTATTTATTAAAGACGAAAACTAATACTGAGGTATCAAACAGACTGTTGTTAGCTTTCGCTGTGCTTTTGGCCAGCTCCCTTGTTCTAACGCCTTTACTTTCCGTTCCTCAGTATATAGAGAGTTCTCGTACCATCGACCCAGTAATCCCAGTAACTCCGGCAATAAGCCCCACTCTTCTAGATTATGTTGCAACCCATCAAGGTGAAATGATCAATGTCCTGATTCAAACAGAAACCCAGGAATACGATCCTATAATCGAAGCTATCACAAAGCTGGGTGCTATCAACATTCGAACTTTCCAATATGCTAATGGACTTGCAGCGTCCATTCCCGACTCAGTGATCATGCAAATTGCGAGACTGCCAGGAATTGTCTTGGTATCCCTTGATTCTCAGAGAATCCCCGCCTCATTGTCTCAACAACCTTCCCTTGACAGAGGAACCGATTTAGATACGTTTATGAAAACTGAGGAAACCTTGAATCTTAATATGGACAATTATCGTCTTAAAACTCTTCCTTTGAATGTATTGGAATCGAATCCAGAGACTTATTACAACTATTTCTCGATGAATCCCGTACCAATCTGGTCGACTGGAAACTTCGGACAAGATTCGTTGGTAGTTGTAATTGACACCGGAATTCAGTCCAATCATACAATGCTCACAGGAAACGTGATTGGCGGTGTCGATATGAGCCCCGATGTGGGTACAGCGTTTGAAGGCTTTGATCTTCCCTCAAATCATTGGCATGGGACACACGTATCAGGTATTGTAGCCGGACATGCGGCAATTATCCTCCCTTACGATGATTTATTAGCAATGTCGTGGGAATATCACACAGGTGGTTCACTTTTAGTCAATCCTAACAATGCTTCTGAGAGAATAATGCCCCTTCTGGGTATGGCACCATCCGCGGATTTATATGGAATTAAAGTGTTCCCCCATACTGGTGCAGGGGTTCCAGAATCGTACATCATTGCTGGAATTGAGCACGCGATAAGTCTACATGTTAGTGGAGCTTACGATGTTGATGTTATCAGTATGAGTCTTGGTGGCTCGACCCTTTTTGATGGTCGCGATCTCGAGGATCAAACAGTGGATTATGCAACTTCGCTTGGAATCACAGTAGTCACCTCCGCGGGAAATGATGGTCCTGCTTCCATGACGGTAGGTAGCCCAGGTAGTGCAAACACAGCCATAGCTGTTGGAGCTGCGGCCCATCCTGTAAACACACGCATCTTTTGGGATGTTGCTCAATATGGGATTCTCGGAATCGGCGACTTCTTGTTCACAAGTGATGAACCCCAAATCTATGCGTTCAGTAGTCGTGGCCCAACTTCTGACGGGCGCGGAAAACCGACTCTCTCCGCAACCGGCATTTACGTTCTCTCGGCAATTACAGGTTCTGGGTATGGCCTGGCATGGGCTTCAGGAACTTCCATGGCATGTCCTGCAGTATCGGGAACGGTTGCCTTACTGAATCATCATGGCGAAACTGTTGGAGCCTCTCCATATGATTATCAGCAAGCGCTTGTCAAGGGTGCTGAGAAATTATCAGGGTACGATAAATATGATCAAGGCGCAGGGTTTTTGGATGCAGGCAAATCGATGGCAAAGTTACTCGCTGACAAACACCTGGGATCAGAACACCCCAGACTTCGTCATCATTACTGGTCGTGGCCCGCTAGACCGAAGGGTACAAAAATACCATTTAAGGGATTCTCCTGGTGGCACGGTTGGTATCACAAGAAAACCCGTGAACAGACATATACTCTCAATATCAAGGAACTCCTTCCTGGACATGCGCGTCATCTTTACTTCAGAGCAACGGATTATCTGAAAGAGATTTCGTTAGAATTCTCGAACATTGACCTAGGAACCAACTTAGGTTTGAACTCGTTCGAAGTATATGTCCAAAGCGCGGTACGAACAACGCTGGTCTCTTACCTTGACACGGTAAACGTCTTTGGAGACGCTAGTTTTACCATAGAGGACCTAAGTACGACAGGTACGGGTGCGTACGACGCAGATGACGATGACCTACTGTATGATCTGCCATTGATGCCAGGTTACGTCCGAATAGTGATTGAGAACGATTGGACCTCCTTTGATGCCATATCAGGGCAAGTCGAAATCTCTATCGTTGAAGGACCCGGCATGAAAGCAGACGACGTGTACAGCGGTAAACTTAACAACCACGAGTCTTGGGGCTTTGAATCGGTCGGATTTGGCCCTGCTGGGGTACAACTTGATCTTTCGTGGAGGCATGATTGGACTAGGTATCCTGCAACCGATCTAGATATGATTGTGTCATGGTTTGACACCGATGACGGTTTACACTGGGATTATTCTGGTGCAACGTTGAATTCACCAGAAAAAGTCCGTATCGAAGCCACGGACATCGCGGAAGTCCTCGTACTCGTAATTGCTTACGAGACCCTCGGAATCAGAGAATGTTGGACATTAGAAGTACACTATCTCGGTTAGGATCATCCTTCTTCTATTGTTTAATTCCATTCCCCCTTTTTTTTCTTTTTTCGTAACTCAATTGACACGTTTCTTTTGCAGCTCTGATATGGGAATCTTTGAACGTTAAAACAGGGAGCTATCCGGGATAATTCCTCGATACCAAACCTCACGAAATTTCATGCTCGTTCATCCAAAGCGTGGCTATTTTTCTCAGTCCACACGATGATATGATAAGCTCTCTTCTTGTTTTAATGAACCTACACAAATTCCATATGGCCACACAGAGTGTGTAGATACATCAATGGGTCCTTGCTCTCTCAAATCACCGCAGTGAAAATTGTTGGAGACAAAATGAATAAATTTATCTGAATAGAGAGGTTAGCGAAAAAAATGGGAGGAGGGGAGAATGAGGTGTGAATCCTCATAGGTAGGAGACATCTAACTGCCAAGGTTCGTCGAGTCCATTGGTTTGGAATCCATCAACGACCCAAGCGTTTGAATCGCGCTTGAATCGAAAAGAAGGTAAGAATCAATAAGAACTTCGTAAAAAATCTGAGGATGAACTCTCTAAAGGGAGTATATGCAGGAAATTTTTCTAGTTTTGGAATTTTCAAAAAAATTATGTGTAGAAACCCGCAATTCAAGGGTAATAAAACGCAGGAAAAGCAATTTCTGAATCCATCACTTTCTAAATATAAATTATATCCGCTATATGTATAGCTGATTAATACATTATACAATTGACGTCAGGAAATCTTGAGAATATTATTCGAGTGCCGCTGACTACGTCCATTCCACTAGTCTCCTATCGATCTTGAAAAAGTGCTGTCCCTCTCTTAAAATTTGATCATATGGTTTTGAATGAAATTCCTCTGTCAGGTTTTTCTGCATTCTTTCCTTTATCTATAAGTTTTTGCAGTGTGTAACCTGTAAGACACTGATCTTACCTAATCGTACATGCTATATTTCACTGATTAGAATCAGTCCTACTATTGTTCTACAAAATTTATCTCGAAATCTTTTAAAGAACGGACAGCGAAATCCGTATTTTGTTTCATAGGTGACTAGAGAGTTTATCAGCAAATCTCTATTGCTTGCTAATAGCGTTTTTCTCTAGTACATAATGAAATTGTAATAAAGTCGAAACGAATAGGAATAACGAGCTATTAGAAGCATTAGCAAATGCAATTCTAAAACTGAAAATGTCTTGCCCAAATCCTGCTTTCTAGAATAGCTTCGTGTTCTTAATATAAAAAAAGGTGAACACATGTGAAAAGAAGAATTTTGATGAGTGTGATAATTTTCGGTCTTGCACTGTCGCTCCTAATCCCCATAGTTACGACTCGGACACAAATGACCGTCTCTTCTGAGTTAATGAAGAAAATTGCTCTGAACAAAGGAAATCCTCAAAGGGTCCTGATCGAAACAATCGACCACGATTATTCATCGGTTATTTCTGAAATAGAATCATCTGGTGGAACAGTATTTCATTCGTTCAAACATGTCAATGGATTATCTGCGGAAATCTCACCGAATACGGTTACAGTGTTAAGATCACATTATAATGTGAAGAAGATTTCTGTCGATGAATTTAGATATCCCTCTGCTATTGATGACATGGCACTTCGAAATGGAGCGATCTCTGAACTCAACGTAGAAGAAGATCAGATTGTAGGTCTTACTCCCGATCAAATTGAAGCTTTGGTTCCACTAATGGAGCCAAATACATATTGGAATCCTATTGCGATGGGCGCAGGTCCGGTATGGGGTACAGGTAATTTTGGCCAAGATTCCTTAGTGGTAATTATTGACACAGGAGTTTTTGCTAATCATGCCCTGCTCGGATGGTATCCCTATGGTCCAGTAATCGGTGGAGTAGATCTGACCAGCGATGTTGGAACAGAGTTTGAAGGTTTTGATAATCCATATAACCATTGGCATGGAACACATGTTGCTGGGATAGTAGCGGGTGCAGGTGGAATTCTTGTACATTCTAGCGATCCTCTATATAAAGCAATTGCTCAATACGCCGCTCCTCCTCCAGAAGCCTCCTCCATTGGGTATCCTGGATATCATATTATCCCACTTTTTGGTGTGGCTCCATTGGCCCAAATATATGGCATTAAAGTCTTTGACCATACGGGAGCAGGTGTACCCGAGTCTGATATTATCAATGCAATTGATTTTGCGATTGATCTGCATGATACTGGAGCTTACGATGTCGATGTGATCAGTATGAGCCTTGGTGGTGGTACTGGTTATGATGGCCGTGACTTAGAAGACCAGACTGTAGATTTGGCGACTTCTAAAGGAATTACAGTAGTTACTTCCGCTGGTAATGATGGACCTGCTTCTGAATCTGTTGGCAGTCCTGGTACAGCACATACCTCAATCGCAGTAGGAGCTGCTGCACATCCAGTAAATACAAGGGTTTTCTGGGATAATGATTATGGAATCCCAGGAATTGGACATCAACTCTTCGTCAGTGATACTCCTCAGATTTATGCATTCAGTAGCCGTGGTCCGACAGCTGACGGACGTTTCAAACCTACCCTTTCTGCAACAGGAATCTTCGTGCTATCCGCCTATATCCATCCCGCCTTTCCAGGTGCCTCGCTCATAGCATGGGCTTCAGGAACATCGATGTCGTGTCCTGCAGTTTCAGGAGCCGTAGCCCTACTTAATACCGTCGGAGAAGGCTCAGGAGCATCTCCATATGACTATAAAGAAGCACTCAGAGAAGGAGCGACCTGGCTTCCAGGATTTGATGAGATTGATCAAGGAGCAGGTTATCTTAATGCAGGGAATTCGATGAACGCGCTAATGAATGACCCATTTTGGGGAACCCCCCATCCTCCGATCCCTGCCCCAGCCCCAAACACACCAGTACCGCCCAAAGGAATGAATACTGGAATTGTGGGAAGTGGGACGTTCACTTATTCGGTGAAGAATCTTGATCCTGGGCTTGCAAAGCATTTCTATATCGAAGTGACTGAGGCAACGGATAGTATTACTATTGACATCTCTAACGTAAGAACGGTAAGAAATCCGTACGGATTGAATACATTTGAACTTTATGTTGGGAGCGCTGTCCGTTCTGGATACGATTATTTCCTGGACAGTGCAAATGTATACGGTGAAGCGACTTTCTGGATAGAGGATTACAGTACAACTTGGATTGGTGCTACATACTTCGGTGGTGACTGGTATAATCAGATCATACAACCAGGCTACATGGAAATCGTGCTCGAAAACGATTGGACCAGTGCTGGGCGTATTTCGGGTGAAATAACGATCACCGTAACGGAGGAAACTGAACCCCAAAGTCCCAACGAGTCATATTTCGGCACTTTAGTAACGGGTGCTGGAATTGGCTGGATTCCTGTTGGGTACGGTACTGATGGTGTCATTGTGGAACTTTGGTGGGAAAATGACTGGACCAAATATCCCACAAGCGATCTGGACATGATTATTCTTTGGGATGACGGAATCGACACTCATGTTGAAGTCTCTGGAGCGTCATTAAGATCTCCTGAAGGAGTTTTTATTGATAGTCAGGACATTCAATGGGTATTAGTACTCCTACTGGGTTACGAAACCTATGGAAATGTTGAATCCTGGAATCTAAGAGTCTATTATGTCTAAAGACTAGTACATACCTCCCCCCCTCCCCCTTTTTTTCTATGCCTTTCTTTGCTTCAATTTTTATCTAGTTTGATTTGGGTTACTATCACTATTTAGAAAACACACTCATTATCCATGAATACGTATTTAATCAATCTAGTTATTTCTTTTTAGGTCTGTCCTCGTAAAAGTTGCTTATATAGCAACCTGGTAAAATAAGAAGTCAGGGTTATTAGTTGCCGCCTTTTCAAAATTTCCGTTATATTCTATTGGATTTTGACGGAACCTGTATAGATTCCATGCCATTCCTTGAGAAAAATGCTGTCCAGTTACTCATTCACTATCATGGAATGTCACAATATCAAGCCACTGAAGTGTACAGGAAAACAACGGGACTCCCCTTTGTTCAACAGATGGAGATTATAGCCCCAGGATCCACTGACGAAAACGCTGAGATAGTTGAGAAATTTGAACAAATGAAAATTGAACGAATCTACGATCAAGATCCCTTCAAGGAGACCCCGCAGGTTTTAATGGAATTTAATCGTCGTAGGTATAAATTAGGAATTTCTAGCGGAACATTTGAAGATATAATAAAGGAATATCTTGAACGTAAAGAATTGTCTCGTTTTGTACATGATGTGCTTGGTTGGAGACCTGGCTTTGAAAAGGGAAGAGATCATTTTGAATATATTATGAATAGATACAATTTAAGTCCGAATGAACTAATTTTCGTGGGTGACAGTTTGAATGATGCGCGACGAAGTCAGGCTAATGGCATCTTTTTTATCGGGCGTAGAGGAATGTTTAATGAGGAAGATTTCGAACAGATAATTCCAAATGTAATGGTCATTAATTCGCTCACAGACCTATTAGACATCCTACCTCCACGAAATTAGGATGATTCTTTGAATGTACTTGCATAAGAAGTTTTTGATTGGATTTGGAATATTGGGGATAGTTGGTCTCGGTTTTACATTCCTGGGGTCCGTTTTCATACCACAAGTCAGCATTGGGGAATATTATATATTCTTAGGAATTGTGACCATCGGGGTAGGCGTGTTTTTTGCTTATCTTTTGTTTGCCCCCGAAAGGATAAAGGGTTACACCGCGGAATATGAGGCTGCACCTGATCTTTCAGAATTCCGGGTAGTAAAGACATTTAGGGAAGTGGAGCCTTCTTCAGCAGAAAAACCTGAAATGGCATATTGTGGAGCTTGTGGCAGACAAATCCATAAGCCATTCCGTTGCGGGCTATGTGGACAATACCTCTGTGGCAAACACTACCTACGAGGAGATCACATATGTACTGATGGTGGTTAAAGGAATGGAGAAAAAATCAGATTGGCAAGAAAGATTGGACGCAGATTATGCACGAAAATCCTTTTTAGATCGATTTCACCTGTCTCTCAATGAGATCTCTGAACTTGGGATTGGATGGATGATCAGTTGTGCAGTGATCGTATATCTCTTTTACCTTGATTCCATTATTAGAGAGGGGCGGCTCTCTGATGAGTTAATTCTGTTTTTCTTCATTTTTGGTTTAAGTTTTTTCACACATGAGCTTGCTCATAAGTTTGCGGCCATAAGATATGGCGCGAGAGCCGAATATAGGTTAGCAAAAGAAGCTCTCATGATGACACTGATTTCCATAATCATAAGATTTCCTATTCTCGCAACAGGAGCAGTTTTTTGGTGGGGAGAGGCCAGTGCATCCTCAGGTATTCGAGGGAGAGTCTCGTTGGCAGGTCCGATCTCCAACCTCATTCTAGCGGGATTTTTCATGACAATTCATGGGTTAGGTTGGATTTTCTCGAACACTACGCCTGAGATCGCCTCGTGGATGATAATCCTGGGCATAATGGGCGTGGGACTAAACGTGTTTCTCGCTACGTTTAATCTACTTCCCATAGGTATTCTTGATGGAGCAAAGGTATTGAATTGGGATCCGCGAATATGGGGAGCGGTTTTTGGATCGTGTATTCTCCTCCTCCTTACTGGGGGTGGTCTGACGTTTTTCCTATAACGATGTTAGATCAAGAATCCCTAAATGTTTCTCAATATAAGTGTAAATGTGGGGATAGCCGAAAATTATTTTGGAGACTCAATTATAGAAGACCACGGATAACGTTGAGTGATTTCTCTCAATAACCTGGAAACTTTCCGTTCTTCAAAGGTATCCTGATAGCACAAACATAAAACTCGTCCTCCACGTGTCCGTTTCATGCGTTGGTACATTGTTTTTACAGTATTGACAACATCGTACACAATCAACAGGTCTGCTTGAGGGATGTCAATATCACGCTCACCAACGCTTGTCACCACCAATGTAGCCGTGCCAGAATATTCCTTGAAGTCATTGAGAACTTCTCCTTTATGGCGGATTTCACCAGTCACAAGAAAGGGTGTGATGCCTATTGAGCCGATTTCCTCCTCAAGAAGATGAGCGGTATCGAGATAAGAACATAGAACCACGGTTTTTGAATCTTGAGGTCGTTCTTTTAGCAATTCTAATACCTTATTGGCTTTAAGACTTATTGGAGGGACGGCATCAATTATGTCTTTGGTGATGCCAAACTGCTTCAAGCGGAACAAGAACTTCCGAAATTTGGGGGATTGCATAGCTGTACAATATTTTCGGGTTAATAGAAGTCCCATCAGCTTTTTACTATCCCGTGCCTCTAACATTGAAGCAACACGTGCGACCTGTGTTTCGGGGATAGCATCTAATAGCGTAGGACGGTCTTCTAATGTCTCTTCTATAACATGCTCCCTTAATCCCTTTATGGCGTCATCGATAAGCGTTAAAATCTTGTTTAGGGCTGGTTCTGGCTGGATAGGGAACATTTGAATCTGCGTATATTGGATATAGTCTTCTATGTCTGTCTCGGCCAGGATAGTATCCATTCGAAGAATAAAGAGATCTGGAATCCGTTTATCTATCGTGACAGCTTCGGGACGAATTTCAAGTTGTTCTGTGTGTGGATCATACAGGATATGGGTGTCTCGTATTGTCCCTGTCATTCCCAGAATCCAACTGCCTGTCTCGATGAAATAAGGGATCAGAGAATTGTAAGGAAAAATCAGGAGGCGAGAATCGCCTTGTCGTCTGACAATCTTATCAATCTCGTTGATGATGACAACGTCGAATGTTGGTTTTTCTGAGCCTGAAAGCTTATCGAAGGCGTTGGCGAACGCTTGAGGCGTTGCCGCAATTATGCGTGACTTATCGTCTAAGAGGATTTTTTTCCTAAGCCACCCTGGAGTGCGAGAGCTAATATATTGGAAGGAATTTTCGGGAAAACCCCCATATTCTTCATTGAAGTAATGAATCGTCTCTGAGAAGCTGGTGGTTGAATGAAGTAATAAGAGCGTGCGTTGAGAGGGAAGGGTCTCTTTCATCAGAAGGTACATTAGAACACGCTTCCCCATCCCGGTGTCTATCTCAGCAATGGTGTGTTGTTTGGGATCGTGGTCAAAATTATCCCGAAGCCGTTTTAGGATCTGGGTTTGGTAGCTCCGCTTTTCAATTACACTCTTATGGTTAGACACTTTGCTATGAAATAATTCTGATAATAAATTAAAAAGATGTAAGTTAGATAGCGCTTCTGAAGTTTTTTTTACCCTACGCCAACTGAGGTATCATCTAAATTTGTTTGGTATTTCTGCTGTCTAGTAATCAGAATTACCATTGGTGCTCCAGAGAAGAGATCTATTATGATTATTATTCGACGAGCAGGCATTGAAGATATTTCAGAGCTCGTAGAGCTTCGTGTTCAACTGTTTTACGAAATGAACGCAATTCCATCCAGAAAGGACGAGCAATTACTCAGGAACTCTTTAAGATCATTCTTTCGTACAAACATTCCTTCTGGAAAATTCCTTTCTTGGGTCGCATTTTCAGACAACCTGATAGTCGCATCAAGCGGGCTAATTTTCCTCCAAAAACCTCCTTCTCCACAGAATCCTTCTGGCAGAGAAGCATACGTTATGAATATGTATACTCGCAAGGAGTGGAGAAACCAAGGGCTCGCCATGAAGTTGCTAGAAAAAATTCATGACTTTCTCAAACAACAACAAGTTTCTTTGACATCTTTGCACACTACCGAAATAGCTCGCGCAGTTTATGAAAAAATGGGTTATTCTGCTATGGATAACGAAATGATGAGGCGCTTGCCACCCCCAAATGCAACTGAATAGCCGTTATTGATTGCAGTGATTCACATGGTATCACAAAGCAGGTTACCTGGGTACTTCGTGGCAGTACTAGCTGGGTTTACGTTTGGATCGATTCCAGTATTCTCAGCTTTATTGCGAGACATAGGAGCCTCCAGTGTAGAACAAACCTTTATACGTTTATTCATTGGAGCAATTTGGGGGGGTTCTTTCCTTCTTATTTCTTTGATCCGTAATCGAGGTATAGTTTTTACTAGTCTACAATATCAGATCCCTTATATCATTCAAGGTTTTCTATTCACACTTAGCATTGTGGCCTATCTTAGTGCAATTGCCTTAAAAACCCCAATCGGAGAAGCTGCCCTCCTTGTACAAGTCCATCCATTTGTTACTCTATTACTTGGAACTTTATTATTAAAAGAAAGGATGACGAGATCAAAGCTACTTGCTCTTGGGTTGGCATTCACAGGAATTGTAGTGTTAACCCGTCCTTGGGAGTGGGATTCATTTCTTTCCTCATTTGGCGGCGATTTATTGGCTGTGTTCAATGGATCTGTGTACGCTCTATACCTTCTTGTGGGTGCTTATACGAGCGAATCCCGTCGAAATATACCTCCTGCTCTGTCAATATCATGGGTTCTTATATGGGGGTTTATAGCAAGTCTTCCTCTCCTTCTCTTACAGTTCCTTCTTCCCTTACCTCCCGAACTGAGCACATTTTCTATCAATACTTTGTTGTCAATAGATTTTCTTGTCCTCGGGATAGGTCTTGCTTTCTTCGGGTCCATTCTACCTTATGGTTTGATCATGTTAAGTAATTCATTTAATGTCGAAGCCTCTCGGCAATCCATCCTTCTTCTTGGGGAACCGATCAGCGCTATTCTTCTTGGTTTGGTATTTTTATCAGAACCAATTACGCCATGGTATCTCTTTGGAGGTTTTGCGCTCATTTCCTCAATTGTTTTAGTGATTCTCTCCGTCGAAGAACCTGCAACGTAAAGCCAAATTTACATCCTCTTGTTATATCTTCCCAATATGATCTTGTAACCAGAAATCCTCGTACTTTTCTAAATTTCCTGCTCTTAACTCATCTTTGGACCTTTGTCGACCTGGAACAAGGAAGGATTGACGTTGCGCGGCCTTAACAATCTTTTTGGTATATCCTGTTACCAACTTATCACGTTCTAAACGGTCCAATGGAAACCAAGCCACTTCCGTAATTTCCACTCCATCGTTTGCGTGAGGGATACTATCAGGAGTATCAACGAGGACACAAAGAAAAATACAGTATAAATCGGTCAATCCATCCCCCGTCCGTACCATGCTTCTTACACTTAAAATTCCGACGGGTTCAACAACCATTCCCGTTTCTTCTTCAACCTCGCGTCTAACTGCTTCGCCGAGGGTTTCTCCAGGATCAACCATCCCTCCTGGAATCAACCATTTCCCTTGGGCCGGTCCGTACGTTAACTTTACAAGCAATACTTTGCCATCATTTATAACAACGCCCCCCACTCCTATGAAATGAGCAGCCATTTGCTTAGGATAAGACACCAAGGCAATCTCCAAACTTGACAAGATCTGCGTTATAGGAATCTAGGTCAATAGAAGGCACTTTTCCTTGGATTATAAGAATATTAAACAGGCGTCGATCTACATCCCGTTATAGGTATTATAATTGGCAATAAGTATGTGAAGAAAATGAGGGTTTATTGTGCTTAAACAGATCGTATTTTCGGAAAGATTCTACAAGGACTACTCGGGAGATCCCGCTTCTGAACCTGGACGGATGGAGGCGATAATAGCAGAAATGGAAGATTTCGAGCTAATCTCGCCAGATCCTGCATCTGAGGAAGATATTTTGCTTGTCCACTCCCCCGTTCATCTTCAGAGAGTTAAAAACGATTCCCAGGTTTTTCCTGTTGCGCTTCTTAGTGTTGGTGGAGCCATTAAGGCCGCGGAGTCTGCTCTTGCTGCAAGGCCCATGTTCGGTGTCATACGTCCCCCTGGCCATCATGCCAGCCCGGAAGGATATTGGGGGTTTTGTTATTTCAATAATATGGCCATAGCAATGCAGAAAATGCTGATCACGAACAAAATTGATCATGGAGTGGTGATAGATTTCGATTACCACTTCGGAGACGGTACAGATAACACCTTTAACCAGAATTCCCAAGTTCACTATTATTGGGTACGAGGCCACGCTCGAGAGGAATTTTTCGATAATATTGAGGCTATTTTGACTGAAATGCCTGATTTTGATCTTCTAGGGGTATCTGCTGGTTTTGATCGTCACATTGATGACTGGGGAGGTTTATTAACCACAGAGGACTATCAAACCATAGGTAAGATTTTAAAAAAGGATGCAGTT
Organism: Candidatus Thorarchaeota archaeon; assembly: GCA_048882505.1. Taxonomy (GTDB): domain Archaea; phylum Asgardarchaeota; class Heimdallarchaeia; order Hodarchaeales; family Hodarchaeaceae; genus Hodarchaeum. Next base: position 388,454 of record JBHLRO010000001.1, on the reverse strand, counting down.
CATCGATTTGCAGTACTCGAAGGAGGCTACAATCACAATGTCCTCGGGAAGAACGTTCGGTCTTTCATCGAAGGTTTTTATTGAAATCATTTGAGGATGATTATACCTAAATTGAGAACCTGTGATGTGAAATGATGTCTGTTTCCAGGAAGTTCCTTATAATAATTAGCCTCTTGATAGTTCTGACTATAAGTGGTTCGGTTATTACGGTTCTCTATATTGACGATTCAATTGCACGATACGGTGGTCTCTTTCCATGTAGTGCGCCTCGCTCTCCGACATCAATACAAGAGATTGCCAACCTTGCTCGTATTGAATTCTGTAGTCGTGGCACGAGACTTGTCGGCACACTTGTGATGCCAGATGGAGAGGGTCCATTTCCATTACTCATTTTTGTACCTAGCCCAGGCGCAATTTACGCAACGCGAAGTACCCGTGATATGCTCGTTTATTTCTTCAAACAGGCGGGATACGCATTGTTTTTTCCTGACCAACGTGGAGTTGGTGATTCCGCGGGATTTTTCCCTCAATTCATTGTAGAAGGTGAGGTATCAGAGAATTGTGCTGATCTCATCCAGCTCCAAGCTGATGATCTGCTTGCGTCAGCTTATTTCTTGAGAAATCTCCAAGAGATTAACCCTGAGCAGATAGGTTTTATAGGTTGGGACCAAGCAGGATGGATTATACCTCTCGCTGCATCCCAATCGAATATTTCTAGTTTCTCTGTAATTGTATCTGGTGCTACGGTTTCTGTAGGTGTACAAAACTTTTGGGAACATATCACAGAGGGTTACATACCATCGATTGAGCACGAGGCCCTTTCCGCCGAACTGGCAACATTCGATGGAAATCCTGGTTTTGATCCTCGTACGTCAATTATGAATATGACTAACCCTGGCCTATGGTTGTGGGGTGATAAGGATCCCATAATACCCTCCCGGGAGAGTAAATCTATACTAGAGGAGATTATACAGGATTACAACAAATTTTTTACAATTATTTACAGCTTAAACAATGGTCATAATTGGTTTTACAATGATCTAATCATAGATTGGCTTAACAACCAAACAATGAATTGACATCTTCTAAAGCGATAAATTTCTAATGCCAGAAATTAGCTCAGACAAAAGTGCTTATACTGTTGGTGCTAACAATGGTCAATATAGGCTTAGAGCGAATAGCTGCGGGAAATTGTTTAGTACGTATGTCTGGATGAGTACTACTCCCGTCATGATTCTGATTCGAGAATCTTGTTGCGGATTTTTCATACATCGGATCAAAATATCAGATGGAGATCCGTTGTCTCCGCAGACGATCTGGAAAATAAATTTCCTAGATGGTCACCAAGGTTAGATTCGTATAACTAAGTAGGATGGGGAGATCCCACGTGATGTCGTTATCAAGAAGGAAAAAAAAAGAGTGGAGAAAAAAGGGATTTTTACGTTTAAAGCGCAAATTCTCTTCTGTGGAATATGACTAGGGCACTAACAAGGGCGACTAATCCCACTCCAACAACCACAATCAGATCAAAGATAGGAAGAACTCCGCCATCAAGAAGTGACGAAACCTGGAAGTAGTGGAATAAAGACAACATTCGAATCCCGAGACTTCCATCAGGATCTAACAATCCACCCATGCTATCCAAAAAATATTGGCTCGTGATAACCAAACCCGCTACACTTAGACTCCTGTTTGATTCCAAGAATATCGTAGCAACAAGTAATGAGACCGATCCCAAGGCAAAGATAAGGAGAAAGATACCTGTTGCATAATTAACCACTAAATTCGTATCGATCTCATACAGTTGCGTATCCGTGAGCTGGGTAGTAGGATTAGTAAACGAGAATCCTTCAGGGAAGAGCGAATTCATGACCATTGTTGAACCAATGAGCATTCCAATTATGGAAATCGGGATTAGAAGACTGTACGTAAGAAACACACAGAATTTTTCAAATAGATACCGCCATCTAGGAATAGGATAGCTTAACATAATGTCAAGTGTTTTCTTATCTACTTCCGCTGATAACAATCTTGCAGGGACAAAAATTGCCAGAAATAGAACAACAAGATTTAGTGTTCCTCCTGTATACATAAAAAGAGTCGCTTGCCAAGTAAACCCAAGTTGTTCGAGACCCAGATTACCAACGATTGCCTGAAATATTGGTGTACTCATAGTTTCTAGTCTGTCCAGGATTAAATCAATCATGGATGGAAATCCGAAGGCAATAACTCCAACAAATCCGATTATGATTAGTGGAGGGACAATCCCAGTAACCCAAGATTTCCGTAAATTCTTCAAATAAACATGTACCATTTTTTGATCACCTACTTGTAATACTGGAGGAAAATCTCTTCTAACGAAGCATCCTCACATGTAAACCGCCTTATATCGTATCTAGCTAGCCATTTGATCAATTCATTAACATTCTCCTTAATCTGTAAGATAAAGGTATCTTTCTTCTTTTCAACAGAAATTACAGTACCTAATTGCTTGATTTCTTCTTCAGACGGTGTGACTGTTCCATTAAATTTCACAGTAACTTTCTGAAGGAATTTTGTCTTGAGTTCTTCAACGGATTCTACAAGAATCATTTTGCCCTCTTTGATAATCCCTATTCGATCACAGACCGCCTGAACCTCGGCAAGATCGTGTGAACTCAAAAAGATTGTAAAACCCTCTTCTCTGAGTTTACGTAGAATTTTATGAAAGTTTGCGGTCATTAGTGGGTCTAGTCCGCTCGTTGGTTCATCGAGGATCAGAAGATCTGGTTTTGATGCAATTGCCGCAATTAGCCCGGCTTGCTGACGGTTGCCTGTAGAGAGCGACTTAATTTTTTTCTTTAGCTTCACCCTAAAGAATTGTCGAAGCTCTTTGAGGAAATCTTCATCGATCGGTCTGAACTTACTGAAATACTGCAAGAGCTCTTCGCCGGTGAAATTGTCGAATAACGCCATATCGCCAGGAACATAGCCTATCCGTCTCCGAATGGCGAGTCGATCTCGATGATGGTCAAGACCGAAAATGGTAACTGTACCCCCTTTTTGGATCTTCAAGTAATCTAAAATAGCTCGCATAGTGGTAGTCTTGCCAGCACCATTCGGTCCTAAAAATCCGAAGATTTCACCTTTTTTCACAGAAAAGCTGACGTTTTGGGCCCCTACAACCTTCTGTCCAACCAGTTTACGGCTTCCAAGACTGATCTCACGACCATAAACCTTGGTAAGGTCGGAAACTTCCAAAACGGTTCCATTTTCCGATTTACTCATTTTTTTCCGTTCTCCTTGCCAATTGAATTTTTGCGTAAATGTTGATTCAACCTTTTTTTGTTAATTTAATTGCGTCAATTTCGCAATTTGCGGAAAGTATATATACATTTCGGTGGGGGCGTAAAAAAGTGTACATTTCGGAAATTGTTTTCCTGACTTTTTGGGGAGGAAAAGTATCTCAGTCACTCACATTATTTTCAATCAGCCAGTTTAGATGATTAAATTGTGTTTTAGGTAGTTGAAGACTAATAAAGGATGGATGAAGGGGGTTTACCCACATAACTATACATGGAGAAGGCATGTCAATTTGAGAAATGATTAGTTATATTGCGTGGTGTGAAGACTTTAAAAAGGAAGTGGCTCTCCATCTAGGTAGTATACCATAAAACTAATAATAGACGAATTGGTTCCAATTCCATAGAGTGCAGGACTGTGGACTTAAATCTAATATAGGGTTGAGATATGAATACTATGGATATAAAGACCGTCGCAGATCTAGAAGCATTCCTCAAGACCCATGGGTTTCGCCAAGATCCCGATAATGAGGAAGATCGAGACATCTCAGAGTTTAGACACATTACAGAACATGAGAGGATTAAAGACGAGAACTGGGCTCGTTACCAGTACCTACGATATAAAGGGGCTGAAATAAACCATCATAGGCTTTGGGACGACATCGAACGCTCCGATGTGTGGGAGGTTCTAATAAAACACGACAAATCCTTCATTGGAGCGGCCGTAAATCCTGGGGAGGGGAAAATCCTGCTATTTTTCTTCGATGCTTATGAGGATAACCCGTTAATGACAAAGTTGGAGCAGTTGGTCAGACCAATTGACTTTAAACAAAGATTGGACCGGATTTTGAACGCGTATCTTATTTGGTTAGGCGATGTTGACCTCTTTAATGAAAAGGAACTTGAAGAAAAAATTGACGAGATTTATGCATTGGCCGAAAAATATGACCTAAAGTGGCGGTCTGGCATTCATCCGAGACTAAGGTGGATTGAGGAAGAAGAGGAAGCATGACCGCTTGAGAATGAGTACGAGATCTGCTTACGACTACCTGGGGGGAAGTATATTATGCATCTTGGGGGTGTTCCTATGTGTGCTCAATTATATGCTCTTTATTTTTGCTTCACTTGACAATAGCATCAGTCGTGGAAGGAGGGCAGAAGTATTTCAACTCAAGGGGTTGTATGCAGAGATTTCACGGTTCCTATTGATTAGTCCCGAATGGCACATGATTCTTCTGCTTTGTGTGAGCATTCTACTTGGAACACTCGGTTACCTCAGTCTTCGAAAACCAGTGAAAGATCAATCTCGAAATCCTCCGATCCACTCATGGCTTACAATCTACATCGGGTGTGGTCTTACGAAAAGTCTCGCCGCTCTTCTCATCATCTCACTAGTTCTTGCTGCCTTGGGGATCCCAGGTTCCTATCTTTTTGACCAAGGTTATCCATTGGAGTGGATCCAATGGGAGGTGTGGCTTTCTGATGTTCTACCATTGGAACCCCTCATCTTTCTTCTTATATTCCAGGAGTTCATTTTAACCACTATTCTGTTGCTGTTAGTAGTCAACATTCCCCAATTCTTAAAGGCTAACTCTCAACTTGACTCAGATGAACCCCCCGTAATAACACTGGCTGCTTCTCTTATGCTTATGGCCTATGTTTCTTTGTATTTCTTCATGAGGATAGATGATAACATTAATAGCGCGGCCAGTAATCAAGCCATTGTAAGATTCTTTTCTGGGATAATGAACCTACAGATCTTTACGGTCATTTTAATCCAGAGCTGTCTCCTCCTCCTCCCCATATTAGCCTTGTCTAGCTATTATCAGTATCCCCTAATCTCACACGAAATGAAAAACCGACTCGAGAGAGTTTTAAAATCTGATTCAAGCACCTACCAATTACGAATCATTCCTCTAATAATATTGTCTATCTTCGGATTTCTAAGTATTTTCTTCCCCTACCTTATTGCGGGGATCTTTGACCTCCGATTCAGTGTCCCAGTAGATCTGTTGTACACCCCCCTCATCTTTCTGGGAGGTTGTGTGCTTAGCTATGGGAGTTATCGTATTCTGTCAAACAGGTCGCAAGATATGGCGGACGACACCTAGCTGAAATAGCTAGCATAGTCGAAGAAGTTATAGGCTTCTCCCCGTTGGAGGGCTAGTTCGTAGTTGTCGTACATGATGTGGGTCAGATCATCTGGGTCATAGCCAAGGAAGATGTCCATAAAGGCCCCCGCAGTTTGACGTGGTATCGTGCCGTTGAAGTCTAGGAATAGGGCGTACAGGGCATAAAGGAGGGGTTGTAGCTTCTTTCGCCATCGGTGAGAGACGATTTGCTCCCCTGTCAGCAGGTAGTTGAACAGACCAAAGCTCCACGTCGTACCCAGATCTAGGAGCTCACAGAATAGATTAATGAGCGCACCTGCGACGATATCTTCCATCTGAAGAAGTAAACCTAGGAAACCACCCAGTGTTGGACTAACGATGCCCGCTATTTGGACCGTTGTGATAATACCTCCTATGGCCATAGTAGCTACAAATCCAGCCTTGGCTCCCACTACGACTGCGGCAGAGAGTGTAACTCCTCCCATTGCGAGGGCGCCGATCCCTGCGGTTACGGCAATTAGAATGATGGAGAGAAGAACAGTGAAGAGAAGAAATATTAATTGAGCTAATTGTGTTTTCTGAATTTCGGCCTGCCAATGAGCAATGAATTCAGGGGTGAAATCGGTGGACGCAACATTGGCAAGAACTCCATGATCTACCATAAATCGGAGACTACCAATGTCAGGTTCGTTCCTAGCGGTACTAATTGATATTTGGTATGTCCCTCCATTCATTCCTCGGCGGATACCTTTGTTTTCTTGATCATCCTGGTAATAAGTCCCTCCATCTATCATCCATGGCTTCAAATTATCAGTGTAGCGCCTGCCATCTTCGGGTGCATTGAAGGGTACTAGCTTCGTTGATATTGGAGTGTATGTTGTCCCAGGAGTCCCATAGAGATAGATCTCCCCGATACCACCAGAATTGGAATTCGCAAGATAAGGGAGGGTCATATCAAAGTCTTCCGTATTCCCTGCAAATCCTGCATACGAGGAATCATAGGAATTAACCACACGGAAAGTGATTGACCCTCCAGCAGGCACGGACATAAAATCATCCACGGTGCCAGAAGGATTAACAGGGATTATTATATCGGTAGTCTGGAATTTTTGCAGCGTAACGAGGTAACTGGCTAAGATATCATCCCCACCAATGGGAAAATCATTGGTATTGGAGATGATCACCTCTAGCGTCTTAACTGGGGCTACTTTTAGATAACCAATGCTGGGACCCACGAAATCGAACACTGAGTTTAGAGCAGGTGAAATTCGGATAGCGTCGAGACTGACTGCTTCATTGGCCTCAAGGGTTAAAATATGATATTCATCCGCGGCCAACCATTGACGAGGTTGCCCTGCAGGAGTAGAACCACCCCCCGCTTGTGGAGAGGAATTGTCATAAGCTGTCCCGTCCAAAACGTAAGAGGGTAAGAACGTATAGGAACTACCCCCATCCTCACCCCATTGAAGGTTTTGACCACCATAGCTTCCTGCAGTAAAAGAAGCATTAATACTATCACTACTGAACCCATCATTCAATATCAGGGGGGAATAGATTGACCAAGGCATGCTGGCCCCGTAATTGTAAGAGTTACCCGAATCACCTCTGCCTCGTGGAGTTACAGTGTAGTCCCACCATTCTGGTGCGGATATATCATCAATGATGCCAGCCTCATAGTATGCCTGATTGGAAAACAAGTTCACTATAGGGTGTCTGAGAATTATTTCTCGATTTAGGTTCGTCGTAAACGAATCGTCCAGTAAATCGCCCATGGCCCCTGATGAGGTGGCAAAACCGCTGTAAGAATTTATATCGTGAGACAGCTGGACGGGCCGCGATCGGGAGTCATTCGTGGTATCTTGGGGGTAATAACTCCACTCATGAATTCCGTTTGGCCCGCCCGCTCCGATGTGGGTATTACTACTAATTCCAGCGGAGTAATGATGACCTGAAGCAGAGGGTATTATCTCAAGACCATACTGACTTCCGACATTCCTCCAATCAGAGGTAGCAACACCGGAAATAATGGAGGGTAAGGCACTACCGTCATCGCCCGAGTCCGCGCCACTATATGTGATATTTTCCAGAGATAAATACTGGGGCCTGGTGTACGGATTCGCCTGTTTGGGCGTTCCTCCCCCATCTTGACCTCCTGTTTCCACGGGCAGGGTGGTAATAAGATTATTCCCCTCGTAAACCAATTGTAAGATTGAATCACCACTATCAAAGTTACCACCAGGGCCCTCCAAAACGTACGCATTATCTCCACGGAGAGCAAATCCATTAGCAAACATCCATTTATTGTAGTTACCAGTCCAGATTGGGAAATTCATATGGTCAGGACTGTACTGGTTTTGACCTGTGGATGCGTTGTTCCGAAGACCTAACACATTATCATCCAAATACGGGTATTTATCTAATGCATTCCCATCAGACCACATAGGATTGAGGAGGTTAGTTCCTGACGTCTGGTTATCTCTTAACGCATTTATGATGATGTTATCTAACGCCATAGCCACCATCATGGAGCCGACAGACATCCCGAGTTTTATGCGGGATAAATCACGCGTGGAAGGACTATTCATGAGTCCTCCAGACCCACGATCACTGTACACACCGTAATAGTCATCGGTGGAGTCAATATACCAGGTAGTCGGTCCACCATTCTTTCTAACTTGAGTACCAGTAATCGGATGCTGAAAATCATCCCAGGGAAACATGGGTAGTAAAGACACAATACCACGCCCATCCACCCCAGCCTGAATCGAACCCGATCCGACATTCCACAGTTCATGGTGGTAAAAATTACTAGAATCTGGAACTGGATCACCAGTAAGTTCATCTTGAGCATACCAGTTTGCAGTATTTGCATCTATGAGATCCTCCTCAATAGCGCCGTTTGTATCTGCTAAGTATGGTTTGAACCAGAGTCCCATGTCCATGGGATCAGTTCCGATCTCGTCGCGAAATTCATCTTGAACGTTCAATATCCCGTACCCAGTAGTAGGATCCTTCTGACTTACTCCCCGAGAATAACCATCAAGGTCGTAAACGTCCCATTTGTTTGTTCCACCACCGACTCCATCGCGATACCATTCCGAATCGAACTCATGTTTACCCAGGATGACGTGGGCATCCAGTCCCGCCCAAATGGCTTGGGTAAACGCGGGATGCTGGGCTGCGACGATATCGTACTTGATGTCATCATAATTCCCGCTCGTGTCTTGGTGCCAATTTCCCCCGCTTTGGGTAAAGGCATCGATTACATTATCGTTACTGTTGTAGGTCTGGGTGGCATAATCGTAATCGGCATCATAGTCGTCATCATGGTACTCCCCATCCGAGTAGGCGATCAATCCAGTGCCAAAGGAATTCCCCCGGTTATTGGCAGTGTTTATGTCAAAAATAAACTGATGACCCAAAGCGCCCTCGTAATCTAATCCAATACCGACATAGTTCCCCGTGGCCCAATCTGGATACTCTGCCTTCGTGGTATGGATACTGAATGCAGGATAACCCCCTGGCCATACCATCTTACCCCCTTGTTCCAAGTATTGTTCAACTACTGACCCGTTCTGGGATCCTTCCCAAATAGCGTCGGGAAGTAAATCCGAAGTTAACAACACTTGGCCAAAGGGATGCCAGAGAACCGCGCCCGAACTAGGGTCATACATCTCAATTTCAGTTTGCATATAGTGTTCAAGGCGGACAGTATTCATTACCGTGGCAGGTAAGACAATACTTTGTAGATTAGCGAGGAGGCCGTCTCGGATTAATGCCACATTATCCTCGATCGGATCATAGTGGGCATCCATCATACTCTGGACAATTTCGTCCTCATTTAACGCATAATTCCACATTTCAAAATCTTTCAGGCGACCATCGAAATAGGAGTCCCCGGCCCAATTACTGCGGCCCAACCAATTCTGGGTTCTATTAATGCTGGCTGGAACCGCGGTTGTACCTGAGGCAAGCATTGCTCCGTCCTTGTAAATTTTGGCGTTTCCATTCATATCTACAGTCGCTGCCAGGTGCATCCATTTTCCTGTTTCGATGACACCAGCGGCTGTGATAGTTCCCCCCGAAGTAGCTCCTGTGTACACCTTAAAGATGAGATCTGTGGTAGTCCCCGAATTGGCGAACACGATATTGTCCGAAGCTTGACCATTTCCAAAGTCCATAATTCGAGAATTATTATTCGTCACGTCATACCAAACCCAGGCCGCGGCCGTGAACCCTTGTGAAAAGTCGGGATCCATTTGGGCGACAGAAACGTATTCGTAGGGATAATTTTGATCATAATATTCGTCGGTGGTCCAAGTCCCAAATGCCTGATGTTTTGGTCCAATAAGTTAATCGTGTGTGCCCAAATGTTCCTTAAATCGTGTAAGAAGCGGCTTTTGATTTTGACATCCAAGAGCTGAGAGTTTGCCTCCTGTTCAAAAGTAATTTGAAATTTATAAGCAAATTTTATGTCATTCTCAACTTTATCACTCAAATGAAACCATCTCCGATTGTTATGAATATTATACTCCTCATAGATCACGAATTCCTCGATTTAGTTACCGAAACGACTCTCGATTTTCCAGTATTTGGCGATCCGATGACCGGCAAATCCGCATTGTTACCCCCCGGTTACCGATATAGCCACCAATCCTGGGGATGGCTCGCCACGAAATGAACCGAATATGCGTAGTGCACCTCGGATCGCAAATCCTCACTATAATTGCGAGACTGGCAGATCAAACTGATAGCTACCTGCCATTCGTGAAGCTGATCAGTCAATTCGAGAAAATCTGCGTCCCCAAAGACGAGAAGCACATGGTTAATTTGGGAATGAATCTTTAGGACATCCAGACAGGATTGAATCAGGGAATAATCGGCGGCATTAGGATCATCCTTGCGGATCCATTTATAATCAAAGATATTCAGGGCATTGATCAGCTCACGATCTTTGATAGGCAGGGTGGCCTTCCGTACGTAGACGCGGGCGAAAATCACCTGATTACTATTCACATAGGCTCTCAAGCCGTGCAGAAAGTCCTCCCAGTCGGTATGCCGGAGGGGAACGTTCTCATAGTCCCAGAAAATTCCTGTGACTGGGGCTCCCCATCCTAATTGAGTAAACCACATAGGGTCACCAAGTTAACCTTTCACTTCTCTAAATATTTCAAGCTCTTCTTCCTTATCATAGGGTTTCTTCTTCTTCGTCAATGGAAAAATACCTGTCTAATTTGTCTTCATTAAAGACATGAATCTCACCACTGAGTTCACTAAAGGTCGGAAGCTTCTTAAGTTGCCGATACCCTTCATCAGTCAAGTAGCTTAGTATTTCCTCCTTATTCTTAAATTCTTGATCAGCTGGAAGATCAATATCGAGAATTACAACAAATTCGCATTGCACCATATCCAATAACCCCTTCACTGCAGATATTTATCAATTGTCTTGGTTAAATCTATTATTAAATCCTTGCTTATTTCTCTTCTAATCAAAAAATTCATTGGCTGGTCTATACATTATATCTTCTGCTCCTAAACACTCTCTCAGACAATCTCTTAGTTTTTCTTCAATTGCTGAATCAACAGAATCAATTAATTCCTTATCCATGCTTGGCCGAGGAATTTCTTCAAGTTTTTTAGCTACAATGTTCATAGTAGGACTACAGTAGCTGCTGATCATCCTAGCGACGCCAGCTGCATGGCGATACCACCCAACTTTTCTATAGGCTTTAAACAGATAATACAGAGAGTCGATGTCATCTTCCTCCGCTTCGTGAACCCAACAAAGAATAGCTTCAAAGTACTCCTCTAGCAAATAATAACAAACCCCTGCCGCGATTATAGCCGTTGCATAGTGACCGTCTTGTTTATTTGCCCACATACAGTACTCTAATGCTCTCCTTAATTCTACCTGAGATGGCATTCCCCTGTTCTTACTACTAGCATACATCCTACTGAGGATTTGTTCCGCTTTCTTGAATTCAATATCATAAATTTCCTTTTCTTCCGCTGAAATGAGATCATCATAAGCCACGGTTGGTTCAGGGGGTTCAAGCCATTTCAACCGTAAGAACAGCAGGTTTTCTCCATTCATGGATATTTGACACTTGGGACACATTTTTTGATCCGTTAACGCGGTGCAATTCGGACAGGAAAACGCCCAGTCCCAGGTCTCCATAAAGTCAATCTCTTTCAAAGGATATTTCTTTTTCCTGAATTCCTCATTTACTGCTTCCTGTGCTTCCTTCGAAGCTTTTTTTAGCATTTTAATGGCAGAACTGTACTTTTCCATATCCATCACTAAGCCTCAAATCAGTTTAGACATTGAATCCCAAACCACATAAGATGACTCGCTCGCATTAGGGAATTCTTAGGATTTCTTCGAAGATCTCTTTTTCAATAATCCGGCCTCAATAAAGAGGTCGCGAAAAACGTGCTGCATCTTGGTACTGATCTTTGCCACTAGTAGATCTATCTGTTCTTCGGTAAAACTTACCAATATTGGTTCCACAGTTGTTTCTCCTTCTTCGCCCTCCAAGTCCGTTTCAATGTGTAATCGGTCAGGTGGGATTTCCTGTACTTGTTTTTCGATCTCCTCCCATTTAATGATTGGGCAGTAACTACACTCCAGGGATAGTCCGTTTTTTACAGTTGATAAAAGCTTCGTGGGATTAATATGCGTTATATTATGCGTTTTTGTCGTTTCAAAGGAGATCCAGCCAGCTTTTTGACCGATATACGCCATTTCTTTGAGATCAGCAATGTCAGGTTCGAAGTACGTTTCAGCGAGGATCAAATGTAGGATATCTGGAACGCTAAAGCCTTGATAACTGGTTGGATGCCAAATTGCACTGCGCATACAAACCCCTTGGCATTGGTTTTTATATTCACAAAAAAGAACGCGTTGGATCGCCGAAGTTTTCGATTTAGGAATCTCATTTCCATCAACATAAAATTTAAATGCCGATAAGCTGCGTGCCATACCTAAAACATTTTCAAGATCGATATTGAGATCATAAAAGGTAATGAATTGAAATCTACCTTCCTTTCGATGAGGATAGCCTTGAATGATACGTTCTATATCGGCGAAACGTGCCGCATGAGATTTGAGTGGTAATCTTACTCCATACTTCCTGTTACTTCGTGCCTCATCCAATTGACCGCCATCCTTTTTCTTAAACTTGATATCGCGAGTTGTGGGCATGTAATTGTGAATGAAAAGGAAATGATGCAACATTACTTATTTTTCCTACCTCACTCTCACTCGATTCACGCCCCAATCACTTCTAAGAAAGCCAATTCGTAGTTTTCTTTAATATTCTTCATCGAAACTTTCAAGTTTTTCACCTATTTAAAACAGGGGTACGAATTGGAAGGTGAAGGTATTTACCATGTCCGATCCTAACGACTCGATTCTGTCCCCAGAGGAACAAGACCACATTCTCCAACAGGCCCAAGACTACTATCTGAGTCTGTTCCGGTCCTATATCCTGTGTGGCCAACATCTGGCCCGTACAACCCCGCTGAACCTTCACAACACGGAGGGGCGTCTGGGTATGGCCTACTTTCCCATCTATATCTATAATTACTGGGAACGTGACCCGCGCGACGCCAAGGTGTGTGTCGATCTGGTCATCCATGAGGATCTGTCGTTGGAGTTCGAGTTCCAGAATTTTGATCCTGCTCATCTCTCCTTCGAGACGATGCGGGAAGGACGAACCCTCCGTGTCACTATCAAGAAGACCTAGATGAAAAGGAAACTGACTTGAAGATCCAACAGAGTTGATGAAGAACAGAAGATGAAATGATGTGAGAAATCTATCTAATCTTCGATAATTACCTATTTGGCATGATTAGAAGAGAAATATAAGATATAATCCGTGATAAAGATTCAACCTTCCAAAACGGATTAAATGCTGCACTTTAATGATGATAGTCAGGAGGACAGCCGAATTGTCCATGAAGAACTCAAGATTTAGGAAATGGATAATGTCAATCAGAAATAAAAGCTATTCCTTGATAAGAGATTTGCGCGCATTTTCATACAGGAACTATATTGAATATGATATTGATTATGATAACTGGATCGCAAAAGACAAAGAACAGACATACCAATTGACGTCATTTATATTTTCTATTGTTTTACCAGGCTTATTTATAACAATAATTCCGACAATTATGATTATTTTCTTATTTCTCCCTAATTTCCTTTCATTCTCCCTTCCATTATATTATGGAGTGCTCGTTGAAGGAAGTTCCATATATGATGGTATTATAGCCATGAAATCCTTATATGGGGTTGATGCATTTGTTTTTATTATTTTTTATGATTTAATATGGGTCATAACATTTGCTTATTTTTTCTGTGGGATTTTCATCATTGCTTATCACCATTTTTCTCTAAAAGAGAATGAAGCTGTAATATCAATGGACTCATACAAAAAGAAAAAACAGTTCTTCAATAATAAGATAAAAACGGCCCAATTGGCGCCTATTTGGCTCGTGTTATCTTTGTGGTTACTTGTTTACTACCTAAAGCTTCACAAAACTTTAATCTTTGATATAGAACTACTAATTTTCTTTTTTTTTCCGATACTATTCGATTTTTCCTTGTTGGTGGTTTACATGAAAAATCTCCTTCAAAGAAAGAGATTTAGGGATGCGATAAATTCCTATTATTCTAGCAAGACGTATCCTCATAAACCTGAGTATGTTTCTCCCCCAGTATTCGTAAAAAACGATTTCTCGATCAAAATGCCGAAAAAAACCATCTTATCTCTTTTGATCGCAATAATTCTGAGAGACTATCAATTCTTTATTGAGTTGCTTTCCCGGATCCTCTCGTAGCACCCCGTCAAGTCCCAATTTCGACTTCACCTACATGATCGCAGAGTCTTTCGAAAAGCTCTAGATTTTTTCTAGATCGGCGGATATGTCTGGAAAGCTCTATAGGATGGTCGGGGTATTACCGAGTTGCGAGATCATCATTTCTAGTTCAATCAGACCATAACCGGCGAGCTTTTGTAACATGCATTCGGTAGGAACAAGCCCATGGGGGAAGTTAACCTGTCAGTTATTCAGCTTGTTCAGTTTTGCTTTGTTCTTGATTTTTTGTGTGTTCCAACTCCCAGCGTCTTTTACCAGGTAGATATTTGAGGAGATAGAAGAAGAATTCATACCACTTCGTAACGTACCCACTAATTTGGTCAGTAGTTACGAGAATTTCGTTGGCATCCAGATCTAATTCATTTTGTGTCTTTTTTCGGATTCTCACCCAATGTTGGGTTGAAAGGAGTGTTTTTTGATCCAGATTGACATTCGCTATTTCTTTATATTGAAGGAGAGCCCCAAAGTAATGTATTAGTTCATCTCGGGGTATAACAACATCCTGAATCCAATCAAAGTACTGGTCATAAATGTATGTTGAAATGAACCAAGTAGCTGCATTTTTCCCCGTCCGTTTTCCTTCCTTTCCTCGGACTACTTCACTCATAAAACCCCTGGATTTCTCCTTCTTATTGATTCCTCCAAATGTAGTCCCTTTAGCCGCTGGAAAAAACTTGATCAACACGCGAACAAACCTATCTAGTGCAATCTTAAGGGATATCAAGGTGTCTTCAAATTCTATTAGAAGTAAACTACTATTTAATGTTGCTTTACCAACAGCATTAAATGGAACGATGTGCCTTATTGGTAATATTCTGCCAAATTCTGCAACATCTTGAGACAGGTAGTTGAGATACTGGTTGAAGTGATAAGCAGGGGCTAGAAAGGATGGAAATTCTTCTCCTAAGATTTCGATGGCATCACTTAGTTCGGGGTTTCTATACCCATTTAGATTGGTTAGTACCTCCCAATTGGTTATCAATTCCATAAGTGGTAATTGAAGATTCGAAAAGTCCTTTGGCGTAATTTTACTGGCTTTGATCTTACGTTTCAAGTGCTTTAGTAAAATCCCTCTCAAGTTGTAATTTGCTTGTAAGTTATGCTGAAAAAGGGACGTAACATGAATTGTTAAATGACCAAGGGATCCACCAATAAAAAGATCTACCGTTTCATCGACCTTGACCGAAGTTAACATCGGACATTGTCTTAAACCCCCAATATCCACTTGTTTCAGCGGGTTACCCTCAAGGTTGATTATTTCCAGCTGCTTACAATCAAATAATTGGGATAGATCGACCTCTATCAATCCTTCATTGCGTAGATCGATAACTTGAGTGCTGGTGCTAAATTCCTTCTTGAATATTCTGTTCCACCTTTTTTTCTGGAGCTAAATCTTGCCTTTCACGAGTTGGAAAAATGAGCTTAGGTTGCGCTTTTTTTGGAATTCGTCCTGTTGGTCTTGCATTTGGTAGAGATTGTACTTGCTTTTGTCTCAATTGCTCCAACTCATAAAGGGCATTTTTGACTACCAACTCACATTTCTCAAGTTCGTTCTTCAATTCCTGAAATAAGAATTTTAAAAAGTCATCATCATCAGTATAGTAAGAATCATCGGAATCAAAATCCTCATCCGCGAAATATTTGCCCCCTTTTTGATTATACCAATCCATAGGCATTCGATCAGGGAATTGTGCGTTGTAAAAGGAGGAAAGACTTTGAGTCTGAGTAACAATAATGTGAAAACGGTCAAAAATCGTTCTGACCTCATTTTCAAAAGTTTTGGAGTAGATTCTCCTTCGTTTCACCTTGTGAATCATGTCCTTTAGATCAGAAAAGGCTTTTTGAGTTGTCCTTAGGTTGCTATCCATTTCTCATTCCCTGATCTCCAATTTCCTTCAAAAATTAACTCTGCTTAACACAAAGGACTTCGGAATTTAATTCCTTTGTGATTAATAGCTTCCAGATTCAAAATGTTTCCTTTGTGGCTAAACTAGGTAGATATGCCCTTTAAGTCAAGTCAAATTCTTGGCAACGCCCCTCGATTTCGAAAGGGAAATGGATGCTTCGGGGTCAGACCATAGAAAGCCTTATATAACAACGAGAATGGATCCTAGACATAAAAGGTGCTTGATGATATTTAATCTGAAGATGCTTGCCGTGCACCTTCAGATTATGAAAAGTAATAATAAAACGGATATGTTCCGTACAATAGAAAAAAGAGTTCTAGATCTCTCATCAAAACTAGTCCATGTCTCAGAGCAAGTGGCTGCCTCCTATAAAGAGACTGCCTTTTTATATAGTTCGGGCATCAAGCAAGCACTTGATACTCAAGAGGATCCTAAATCATATTTGATAGGATACAAAACGGTTAGGAGGAAGTCAGACAGACTTCAGATTAAAGTTGACACCCAAAAAGACACGATTACGGATCTCCAACGACTCATTTCCGCGGAAATTGCAAGCCCTGATTCATTAGATCAAATAGTTCGTGGTTTACAAACCATAGAAGAAATGGCGGAATCTTTGAGTGAATTTATTTCATCAGAACAAGAGCCAGCGTTTCATCGGTACCTAAAGAAACTTCAGCGTACAAGAGAAGATTTAGAAGCCCTGTTGGACATAATAGCTCAGCGGCCGGAAACCCAAAACCCAGAGACCGCCCGTCGTTTCTTTAAACGGGCTGCACAATTCATTGAAATTGTAATTCTCCTCCTAAAAATCCTCGGAATCCTGTTGTAGAAACAATTCAGGAGAACGCCGAGGGGGCCCTTTCTTTTTTTAAAAGTTTTATGAAATTATCTGGAATCTCAAAAACGCCACATATTTCAATTAATTGGTATGGGTACCGACATTTCTCCTTAGTATCTTTCAAATTCTTCAACCCAAAGAACTCCTCAAACGTCGGTGACGGGGAAGTATGGTCAGTCATTGGGTTTTATGAAAATTCCCGAGTATATACATACACTTCAGGATGTCGTGGGGGGAAAATCAAAATTTTCGTGGTTTTTCATGTTCATTTGATCTGATTTAAATGTAGTTGTTATTTCAATGAAATCCTAAAACATTCAATCAATAAAAAAAGAGCTTTTTGAATTCAGAACCTGATCAACGTGTGTATAGATGACAAGAAGAATCTTATTCTTTGAAAAAATCGATAAAATTTGGGTTTATTCAGGATTATTTGGACTCTCCTTATTATTACATTACCTTACTCCTTATTATCAACAACAACAGATACCTAATTTTACTAGATCTGTTATCATCGCCCCATTATTTGAGGAGTTTATCTACCGCTACTTGGGTATCCTAACAGCTGTTTATAGTACTAATAAAATAGCTCAAGGTGAGTCAATAAAAACAAAAATATACTGGGGAATGGCATTTATACTTTCTGTATATTTCGAATTCGGAATGAGCTTTTTAAGAATACAGAATTATTTGTCTAGTGACTGTAGTTTTTTCACATTAATATTCAGCTTTATATTTCTGGGAGTCTTACTTTTATTTGAGGATTATAAGCTAGGGATAATTATAGTAATTTCAAGTTTTAATTGGGCTCTCATTCATGAGACTTTCCGAATTTTACCAGTTTTCATTGCTGGTATATTTTTCTCAATATTGTGTATAAATCAATCGAGAATTCTACTAATCAAAAATCAAAAAAGAATGAGAATTATCTTTCTATTAATATATGGGGCTTCTATAGGTTATGTAATCCATTTCTGGAACAATCTTCTGAACTGGGCTTTATTTCAAGAATATCATCCGCTTTTTATTGATGCAATATCTATTATTGGTGTTCATCTCGGCCTTTTTTTGTTGCAGACATTTATAAATCAATATATTGATAAAAAATTCTTGTTTAACCATTATTAGTAGAGGATAAAGAAAGGGAAAAATTCTTGTACGGGGCATATTTCATCTATATAAGCAGGTCGCCTGACAGTTTAGTGAAATGAGATCAGCGCCATTATTCCTCCAAATTACGAGGAACACGCCAAGTTTGGCATGCTCAGGGAGAAGTTTCGATGAAGGATCCCGAACGTGACGAGATAGTTAAATCATTTTTCCAAACCCACACTGGAGAACTAGCTTACGTTCCAGGAGTAACACCCGATCAATTACCAGCCAAGATTAAAGACATTCTGCCCAGCTTGGTAGAATCCGACATCGCCATTAAACTGCTTCAAATTGACGGATTGAAAGAAGATAAAACGTCCAAGTTTGCGCTAATCGATTGTCTGTTCAATTTTCGATGCGATGTCTGTAATGGCGTCCCCGTAATCTTCGAGGGGGCCGCGTTCTCGAAAAACGGGATGACATATTTTACAGAAGATGGGCAAGAAGCCTCCATCCCTACTACTGGTCAAATTTCAGCCGTTCAGGAAGGGTATCATTTCTTATTGAATGGCTACTGTGCCCAGTGCGATCGAAGTCGATACGTCATTGCGTCCCACCACCCCGAGATCGTGCCCTTAATCAATACTTTTGCCACCGAAGCGCTAGGGTTGATCCATCCCGACACAACTGGCTTTATTGCGCTCCCCAGCTGGATAGATACGTATTTTTCCAAGAAGGAATTTGACAAAAAATTCGCCCAGCGAACCGTAATCCGCCTCACCACCACCTTATTCACGCTAGGCAAAGCTACAGCCTCAAGACGTCTACCTGGAAACCTCAAGGATCAGGAAACTGCCGAAGGCGTCAAGAATGACCTACAAATGCTTCTCCCCGAGATAAAGGACGAGCTGGAATTTTGCGGGTTTGTCAAAGGCGTGTTTCATTTTCAGATGATCTACGTGCTGTTCAGAAGGAATTTGATTCAGGCATTGGAGTCAAAACACCCGCACCTCAAGATTCAGCAGGTCATAGCTCAGGCCAAAAAACACGCCTCCTCCTTGGCTCCAGGGAAGAAAGCGGAATGCTTTGTGATTGGGCTCCTCCTCATTGCAGAAACTTACCGAACCCTCACGAATTCGATGTTACCCCTGCCACACTGGGTCCGTCCGTATTGCGAGGGGCCTCTCAAGCAATACTTCCGTAAAGGAGATCTACCCTTCAAATGAAATTTCTGAAAAGACCAATGCGAGAACATGTTTGTTATTTTTGTCCGCTCACAGACCCTTAGTGACACAAGGATGTGAAGGCGCGCCAATCGGCGAAACTCGGGGCCATACTCGGCCCATTCTTTAATCCGCGCACGGGTGCCATTAACCCAGATTCGCTGACGTTCTGGATGGCCCCGTCGGGGGTCAAAGTCATCTAGTGGGACATACAATCCCGCAAATTGCGGAATGGGGGCTACAGCCCCCTCAAGATGGTTGGAACCCATTTTCATCACTTTCCTGACGGTCGGTGACTATAGACGCACCGACCTATTCGAAAATAGATGGATAGGGCTCCATTTTATAGGAGTTTTTGGTTACTTATAAAATCCTTTTAAGCACCCTAGTTTTTGGTCAGGAAATTGTCACCGAAGGTTTCAATAGGGAGATGGCTAATTGATTCTACCAAAAAAAATAAGAGGGAGGGCTGTGAAATCAGATAACAATGGATAAGACCTTAAAAAGGTGTTTAAGTCCGTACTCACTCCATCAATGAAAAATATGACATGTATGCGAACCTATCTTACGTTTAGGTACCCCTACCAGGGGTTTTCCTAATCTTTGATTTAGCCTGGTTATGACCAGGGCCTCAGTTTTTCCTATTGTATCATGTAGGGTCACAGGTTATCTCTCCGTGGAATGGGAACATAAGATCTACTCCTGAAGCGTCCCCTGCGTGATAGCACGCAAGATTTTGGCACCCAATTTCGGGCCAATACCTTCGAGCGCTTGGAGGTCAGTGAGGGGGGCATTACCTATCGCCACGATGCTGGGATATTTGGTGCCAACGGTGATGGCCCGTCGTAATCCGACCCCGGGGATCATCCGTAACATATTGACAGTAATATTTTGATGGAGGTTTGGGGTGAAGTCATAGCTTTGAAACCGATTGGGATTCGGGGTCTGGCCCTCAATGTCCGTAAGGAGTTTATGAATCACCCAGGCAATGATTTGCTCATTATTCGGAACAGGAATGAGGGTCACCCCATAATGGAAGGCCGCAGTTAAGAGGGCACCCAAAACGGGCTCCAGACGATATCGTTCATCTCGAATGACATCGGCAAGAATCACGAAAGGGCGTTTTCCGGACTCGCGCATCCGTTTCATCTGATTGATGTACCGTCGATCCTGGATGGAGCGAAATAGGTCGCCCTTACGTTTGATCTCCCCAATAATGGTGGCCCCCTCAAAATCACGCCCTTTCAATGCCTTGCGGACGATTGTATGATCTTCTTGTTCGAGATACATGGCAAGAATATCAGGTTCGTTGGTACAGAGGAGGAGATCTGCCATACATTTTGCCTTCATTCCAACAGAACGGGTGGTAATTTATATAGGCGAAAATATTGAGACCAGAACCCTTGGATTTCACTTCGAGTATTTAAGCGGTTTTGGTATCTTGAGGGGGTGAAGGGACTAGGATGGCAGAAAGGATTGCAGATAAGATAGTAGTGGCGCCTGTGGTTCGGATTCCCTCTTCTCCTGCTCTTCAGCATACGACCCTCAAACACATCCTTCCTAAACTCTCAAAAAAATTCCAGGAAACGGTTCGTTCTGACAAATTTCTCCGAGTGGGCCGTCCTGGCAGGCGTGACTGGTTCTATCGAATTATGGAGATTGTTCCCAATGACCCTGGGGTGATCGTCACTTCCGCGACCCAGATTGAAATCGCGCCCCGCTATCGTGATTTAGAATCGGTTTTCACCTTCCGAGTGGCGCATTCGTATCCGTCCGATGAAGGACGGGGCCTCGTTCGGATGGAACCGTCCCAAATGCACCTGTTAGGGATTGATCGGGCGGAATATATGGCAGTGTGGGCCGAAGGTAGTGAACGAAGGCTGGGGGTACGAGTGTTACCCCTCCATAGCAGAGATTCTGGTCTTCCCATCCTGAGGATGGATCAGATAACCAGAGAGAATTTGAAAGTTAAAGAGGGCCAGTTTGTCGAGTGCCAGGTTATCAACAAGCAAATCGCCATCACAGTGACCTTCAGACCCGTCGAAGAGAAAGTTACATTGCTCGTGTCGCCCACCATTCTGAAGGATAGGTTAACCTATGCATCCGTGACTCAAGGGCAAGTGTTTCATCTTAAAGGGTATGTTCGTAAAATTCCCCCTCCAACTTACCCTCGCATCAAACCATTTTCGAGAATAGAAACGACCAGGATCATAGTAGATGCTACAGAACCGAAGGGGATCGTTGTCATTGATAAAAAAACCGAAGTGCAGATCGAAAAAGTAGCACGATCTGGTTGATGAGAGAACTGCGAAATAAATGGAGAGTGTGTCCGAGCGATTTTTTCTAGTATTTAAAGGCCAAGGCGGTAATGGGTTGACCTCATATCAGGGGTTTGAGACATGTCATATACGACAAACCTAATCCAAGTGACCCAAGTGTACATGCTGTTGAACCGGCTCCAACGGCTCCATCCTGATGTCTTCGACAATCTACAAATCCAAGAGCACGCGAAAATCTCACGGTTCATTAGTCAGAATGGCCCTGCGGAGACCGATCTTGAAATGGCAGAGTTTGTGTTAGAGGTCATCAAAGGCTGGACTTGACCATGGCAGTCAGTGGTGCTTCCACCCCGTCAACGAAGTTAACTCCAGAAACCACAGCCCAATTTCTTTCTATTTCCCATGATTTTTTAGGACTAGTGAACGAGTACCAAACCACCTCGCCCGATGATAACCCCCACCACTATATAGCCATTGTGAATTCGCTCCTCCACTTTATCAGAGATTTAGAGACCATCCTGCACGGAGTGAGGGACGAGGTGCAGGAAACCCGCTTGATCAATAACCAAGCCATATCCCCCTGAACATCTTCTTGCCCAGTCTAAGGGAATCGTTAATCAGTCGCGCCTTTTTCGTTCCTTTTTCTGTGAATATATCCATAGAAGAAGAATTGCTATCGGAATTAGCGTAATATCCAACGGTGTGTCTACCACAGATCTTGTGGTCGTTTGGCTGGTTGTGGTAGTGGTGGTGGGTGTTGGGGTGGTTTCGGTAGTTGTGGGGTTGTCCGTTGTTGATGGAGCTGTGGTCGTTGTCTCACAACTGTTCTGCGCCCACCAGCGGAGAGTGACCTGAATTCGAAAATTATGACCAGAAATATCAATTTTATCCAGATAAGCTACGATCTTCAATCTTGCCTCGTATTTTGGAATAGGAACTTTATTTCGCTTTAAGGGGATTCCTTGGAAGAACAATTTTCGGAATTTTACCGGAAAAACTAGTTTCTTATATTCCTCAAGAAAACCTTGAATCGGCCCAATTTCAGCAATCCACGACTAAGTGATATTTTATGGAGAAAACTGACACCAATGAAGCATTATTTCAGCTGAAAATAGACTATTTACAGTTTATGGTGCAACTCCTAGATTGGCATGATCCAAATATTACACTAATAATCTACGCACTCTTGATGGAACGAAAAAAGATTACTCAGAAGGAGTTAATGGATCTTACTGGACTGAGCAGATCTACGATTTCTGAAACTCTCTCGCTCTTAATAAATGATCCCCGTGGCATACCCGTGCTTAAAACCAGGAAACGGGGGGATAGTAGAAATTATTACTATGTACCTCTAAAATTCCCAGAATACATCAAGAGAATGTTTGGAGGAGCATTAAAAACAATTGCATTCAACCTAGATTTTGTACCTGCTTTGCTGAGAAGGTGTCAGGCTTTAGGGCCACAAAATGAAGAAGTTAATCACACCAAAGATTTCATGGTCTTTTTCTACAAATATAATTATTACATTCAGGTAGTGATGGGTCCCTATGAGGCTTGCCTGGAAGGTTATTTTGAAAACCCGGAATATCCACCGAGTTTGAAGGAATTTATATCTGAATCAGATTTAACAAAAGACGTAACCAGAAAACTTCAACATGGAAAGATTCCAATTCCTGAAGATGATAACTTAGATCAGATTAAACGCGATTTTATGGAGGAAATGTTAAAGCTGGGCCAAGGCAGCGGTACTGGAACAAATAAAGACCTCGCTTATACGTTTTTCATGTTATTCATGGATAAAGATCCTATCACACAAGAAGAAATACAGAGGGTGACGGGATCTCGCCGTGCTGCCATTTCGGAAGCTTTGACTCTGCTGGATAGACAGAAATTCGTTACCATTGTGAAGAAACCGAATGATCGCAAGAAGTATTACACTCCCAGTTCCTCTCTTCAATCATTCATAAGTACCCGGATCCAACTCTCCCGCCATAAAATCAATCAGATCAAGCTAATCATGAATAGTAGGTTTATCCCAGAACTCGAGCAAATAAGCATAGATCCAGATGAAAAGAAGTTTATGAGACAGTTCTTTGAAGACACCGCCTACTATTTTGGAATCCTAGGAAATTATATGAGTGATGTATTTAACTTCGTCATGGCCCAGCTGTGATGAGACTGCTTTGGAAATGCTAGAGGTATTAATAATAGAGGTAATTTCCCTTTAATTATCTCTAAGAAGAGGTTTGAGAAGAATGAGTGAATTCACATTTACAAGTGGAGAAACATCGTCGATAAGTATGTCTTACCTAAAGAAATTTAATATTGCGATGGCTATATTGCATTTAATACAAAGTATCTTAGTTTTCGGTCTTAGTCTGATCATAGATGAAATTAAAAACTTCAGCGTGGACATTTATATATCAAAATTAGTGATTAAGCAATTAACAGGAACAAAACCGATTTTTGGACCTGAACCTGAAGTTTTTTTTGCGTTCGAGAACATAGCTGGGATATTATTGGCTAGCTTCCTTTTTATGTCCGCAGTTGCCCATTTTCTGATTGCTTATCCATTGAACAATTCTTATGTCGAGAATCTAAAAAATAAAATGAATCCAGTCCGTTGGTGGGAATATGCTTTTAGTTCTTCAGTCATGATCATCTTCATTTCCCTAGCATTTGGTATTCTGGATTTCTGGGTTATTGCATTGATATTTGTATTGAATTTCTTAATGAACATGTTTGGATTATTGATGGAAAAATACAATCAATACACAACACACACGAACTGGCTTCCGTATTGGCTTGGTTGGATTGCAGGGATCATGCCCTGGATTGTCATTCTTGGAACATTCCTCAGTTTCGATTTAGGCGTAGATCAAGCCATTCCGACATTTATCTATGTAGCTGTTGTAATGTATTTCATCTTCTTCAATAGTTTCGCCCTTAACATGTTTCTTCAGTATAAACGCATAGGGCCTTGGAAAGATTATCTGTTTGGAGAACGAGGTTATCAAATCCTGAGTTTGGTTGCAAAATCTGCGCTAGCTTGGCTTGTTTTTATGGGTCTAATCTTCGCCTGACGCCTCATTCCCCTTTTCCTCTTTTTTTTTATCAGGAGAAGTTTAGATCTAGAAAGCATTTCCGCTGTTCAGCGAGAATTCCTTTGATAACTTCCTGAGTTATCAATTGCGAGGTTTCAAGGCTATTGGGCAAGGTATAATAGGGAGTCAGATCAAGAGGAGGGCCGAAATAAATCCGTACAGGAGCATGGAGGTTCAAACGGAAAAATTTTCCCACGGGGATGATCCTATTTGTACCATAAACATATACAGGGACAACTTTGGTTTTATGACCTGCCAACTTAGCTATCCATCCAGCCCCTACCTTAACGCGATCCAATTGAAATTTGCCCGTTCTTGATCTCCCCCCCTCAGGATAAATGCCCACGGTTTCATTATTTTTTAATAATGTGAGAGTTTTGCGAATAAACCTATCTCTCTCTTTGGATCCCCGGCCAACAGGGAAGGCTAGTTCGTATTTTGTCCACCGAAACATAATTTTTCGCATGAAATCGGCAGCACCAGTAAACCGAATGGCTCGTTTCACAGGAAAGGCTGCTACTGCTGTATAAATCGAATCCATATGTGATATATGGTTAGAGACAAGTAAGGTGGGGATACCCTCATCAGGTAGATTCTCCTTTCCATTTACTTTGAAAGGAATAAGCCAAAAAATCATCCGAGCTAGATGAAGTAGGAAGTAGTGAACCAATCGTCTCCGAAATCCGAGTTTTTTTTCGATTATATACGGTTCCAAGAGGTTGTCCTCCGGTTCCAAGAATACCAAGCTGTCTCCATTTATTGAAGAAAAACAATGGAGCTGTTCAAAGAGGAAGTTTAGGGATTAAAACAGGAGTCTTTCTTTTATACTCCTCATATTCTTCCAACCCACCCCATTTTGCCTCTGCATAATTTTCTAGTAATGGAATCCCACTCACTTTAGTCAAAAGAAGGGTCACAAAAACGGGGGAGATTAGAGTGAGGAAACGCCAGCCAGCAAGTGTGGGTAACGCAATTATCGCGATACCAACCCAGAGAATGATTTCACCGAAATAATTAGGGTGCCTGGAAATTGACCATAACCCGGTCGTAATGAATTTTCCCTTATTTTCTGGGATTGACCTCCATTTATTCTTTTGGTAATCTGCGATAGCTTCAAATCCAAACCCTATGATCCAAATGAGAACACCTAAAATACCAAAAACACCAAAATCTTCTCCTTGTGTTGTTGTGATTGCTGCTAATGCAGCAGCAACAGTAAAACTTACCCAGAGTCCTTGAAGCGTCCAAGTTATTAGAAATCGTGACGCAGAATGCTT
Source organism: Candidatus Thorarchaeota archaeon (assembly GCA_048882505.1). Taxonomy (GTDB): domain Archaea; phylum Asgardarchaeota; class Heimdallarchaeia; order Hodarchaeales; family Hodarchaeaceae; genus Hodarchaeum. Next base: position 362,453 of record JBHLRO010000001.1, on the reverse strand, counting down.
GAGTGTCGCAAATCGGCGATCTTCTCCAGCTCTTAAGACACGAATAAAGAGAAATGCCCCCAAACGAAGTGCCCAAATTAGAATTAGAACCATCAAAACTACGGACCGAATATTGAGAGGACTCAGTAGTACAGCAAAAACCACAACAAAAATATAAGTGAACGAGCCAGTTAAATCGAAAAATTTCTCCGTTCGCTTGATATATGAAGGGATAAATGCAATCCATTGAATGAGAAAAGTAATAAGCACCCCAAGAGCAAATATTGGGATTCCGCTAAAAACAGTTGTTCCTCCATCACTTCCCGCGAGTGCGAGAACCGAAGCAATGATTACCACAATCAAAACAGCAAGGAGAGATCTAATATCGGTTTTATCCATGATTCAAACCTCTTTTCAAAAATTGTCTGTTGTCTGCGCATTTTATTCTTCCTAGAATTTACAATGATCGTAGTCTCATGTTAAATTGCGATTTTCTATCACCGTCTGTTGAAGAACCTATTCGTTTCTGGTTTTTTAACTTCATCATAGAGCAGTCATAATCTAAGCCCCATGTTCTTTTGGCCGTCTTAACCTTCTGTCCGTTTCACGGATTAGCCCCATCTCAACTAGATTATCGAGATACTGGTTTATTATGTCTTGGTCATTTGAAACAAATGAGACCCGTCCCATTAAACGCATCACGGCAAATGTGTCAGGTATCCATGTAAATCGGATCATCTTCTCCTTCTCAAATTCAATCAGTGCCGATGCTTTGACCTCAAATGGGCCAAGGGCAACGTCCAAGAAGGTTGAGCCTTTCAAAAGTCCCCACAGGCATGCTGCATTCCCCTCGCAGACTATCTTGCTAGTAACAAAGATAATATCATTGGACCCTCCAAAATTAGCTTCCAAGACCGCGATCACATCATTTATTCCTTTTACATCATGGAAATTCCCAGTCGATGTCATAAATACACCAAAGGTGACATCTGGATGAAGCAACATTTTTCCCCGGTCAAAATCTCGCTCATTCATGCATTCAACTAGATCTCTTACAAGCTGCTTGTTGTGATTAGTCATCGTGTGCTAAAACCCAGGGCAAATAATAGTGGGTGGTTTTAAAGTTTTGGTTGCTTAATCAGCCCGAAATTTTCAAATGGCCTAGCATTTAGGTAGTTTCAAGTAGTTTCAAGGACAAATAAAAGAGACGAAACGGGGAGATCTGGTAAACAGAGGTCCCATCTCTTGAGGGATTCATGAGGACGCATTTATGACGTTTTTGATATAAAATCAACCATTACAGTTTGATAATGAATTACAGGTTCATTCCTTAGTTTGAGAACGTCGATGAAGATCGGGAGGAGATGTAGTTTAAGAAACGATTTCTTTCATGACACGGCACGTTACTTCGGAACTCTAGGAACCTACATGAGTGACGTATTCGATCTTATTACAAACCAAATGAAATAAATTTGGTTAAGGCGGCTTAACACTGCATTAAACTGCAAGAATAAGGAATTGACTAGTTTCTAAATGCAGTTAAGCCTTCTTGAAATCAAACCTGACCAAATTACAACCCATAGATTGTGCTAGAGGAAGGCCCAATATTAGGGGGTTTTTTGAAGCAGAAAGTTGCATAGATAACTTTAAAAGTAAACACCGATACAAATACGCGTTTTTAAATAGCTTTTCTAAACTAAATGAGAGGTGGTATCAAGTTGGGATTATTTGACTCTTTATTTAAAGTAAATTCATTACGTGCCAAAGAACTAAAGCTATCTACAGAAGAAGCCTTTTTGGGAATCGCATTGAGTTCTGTAGCTGCTGATGACGTAATTAATCAGGTTGAAATCAATTCCATGATACATACTCTTGGAAGGATGAGAGCATTTAGGAGATTCCATCCTAACCAAGTTGTAGACATGTTAAACAGATTTCAGAATATAATTAGAAGAGAAGGAATTGGAACGATTGTAGATTCCGCTAAAAACAGCTTAGATCATAACTTAAAGGAAACGGCATTTGCAGTTGCAGTAGATATCGTATTAGCAGATGGAATCGTGGATACAAAGGAAAAAGAATTCCTAGAAAGGTTACAAGAGTCCTTGGACATCTCTGATAATCTAGCTAAAAAAATTGTTGAAGTTATGATTATAAAAAACAGAGGTGCTATGGAGGAATTTGATCCTAGTGGGAGTAAACTCCTTTATGGCTAAAATGAATATGTATACTCCAGATGGATAGGGCTTATCAGACCGTAGGATCTGAGGTTCTCTAGTGCCAAAGTTCATCTTTTTTGGCCGATTCTAATATCATATTTCCGCGATTAAGCAGGATATGAGCGTTTGCCACTTTCTAAAAGCTCCCGATGAATTATGTGGCGTCGGAAACGCCGAATCGTCTGTTCGATCGCACCAGTTCAAGAGGTTTGAGGGTATGTTTTCTTATACAGCAAAAGATCTTAAATGGGTAAATAAGGAAGAAGAGGACGATACTACGTGAAGAGGGGTTCAACCTCTGGGCGGGTCAAGATATAAAGGGCTGCAATCCCGAAAATGGTGCCAACAGGGATAAGAAAGAGATTCAGAGCCCCCATAACCATTGTACCGGCTCGGCCGACGCTGCGATACTGCATTAGTTTATAGCCGCTAAAAATCGATGCGAGGGCGTAACAGAACACGATAAGAGCGATTGTTACAAGAAATGATTGAATGACACCTGTAAAATCTGCTAGATTCTGTATATCCGAATTCAAATTAGCATAACCCAATAAGACGGGGAGGTATGCCGTGAATACAGAGAGAATAATGCCAATAAAAACGGCCATTATTCCGAAAACTATTTCTACGACACCAATGATCTGAATATAACCCCTGACCTCTTTTGTTCTGGGTCGTTGAGGACTGGTTAGTGCCGATCCGCAGCTATTACAAAAGAAATCTTTTGGATCAACATATGTTCCGCAATTTGGGCAATTATTTAATCCAGCCTTTGCCATGGTTCCCACCTATTTTTGGAAAACCTCCGAAGACTTTAGTTTTAGCAGTTTTTATAACACTTAAGATTGCGGAATAAAATACCGATAGGAGAGGGGTTGGAGGATTCTAGAAGATTAGAAGTTATGGTGAGGAACCAAAAGGTTCCAAATCGGATCAAAATTGTTCGATAGTAATGGGTTGCCTTTTGGTTCTAAAAATACGATCCAATTTCTCAATATAGCGTGAATCTGAGGCATGGATAAGGCCATAGGAATGTAATGTCTTGAATGGAGCTATTCCAAGCAGTATGGACGTGAATGTAGCTACATCTGTACTAATTTCTAGATCAAAGTTATCTTGTTCTGGGAGAATGGAAGCATGGCCGTCTTTAAAGGATAATACAAAGGGTTCTGAGTTCTCTGGAAGAAAAGTGTCAGAAACCGAAGCCTTCACACGGATGGTCTCTGCGGCGAATCTTCGATCCTTGAGTTTTTCGAAGAACTTCTTGATATTAAGTATACGGTACATGATTCCTACTCCCTGTAAATTGGAGGCCTGAGCGGTTAAGAACATGGGTGGATCCTCCAATCTGGAATCAGTTAGAACAAGATGAAATGAATCCTCAGGAGTGTTAAATATGATTTGATCAATCTGATCATCTTGTTTCTTTAAAAATACTAATAGTGCACCGAAAGCTTGGGGGGTGGAATAGATGCATTCATGAATTTCAATTGCATTCCGTATGAAGTTATCTGGGCTTAATTTTCTAAATGAAAAACTGATATACCCTTCAATCCTCCCATTTCGTCGATAACCGACAACGAACTTGTCCCTAAATAGATTTTTAAATTGAAGGTCTTCTCGAAGGATCATTCCATGGGTATGTGAAGCAACTGAATTGAAGAATCGACATAACTCTGGGATATCAGTGGTTTCGAAATAAACCGTGGATTCTCTGGATATCGATCGGATTTGGTCGGGATTAAACCGATATTGGTTCATTTTTTTCCCGATTGCATATCCCATCTTTTCATAGAAGTCTGAACGGAACGGCCAAAGACACGTAATTGTGAACCCTCGATCCAGATAGTGTTGATGGAAAAACTCAATTAATTTCTTAGCTGTATGTTCTTTTTTCCTCAACAGATCCACACAAACCATCCCAACTCCGCCCACATCCATTTGTACATCAAAAAGAGACATTTTATAATCATACAGGATCATGCCTCCAATTAAAACATCATCCTTAAAATATCCCCAGTAATTAATCTTTACATTCTTCTCATGGACTGCTTGCATCCGGTTTATCCAGGATTCTTTGTCCTCCTGCGAAAATCTTTCTGGGAGCATACCTGGGTATGCTCTAATCACAATTGCCGCAAAATTCGTGAAATCAGAGTTTGTGAGTTTTTTTACACCGGTGAATGTAATTTTCATCACGTCCTAGATTGTAAAAACTCGATCAAAGTGCTTCAATCCGATGTCTTAAATTGATACGATAACCGATTGAAACCATCAATAATGAGGATAATTTTATCGAGTGGGAGGGGTATCCTTAAGGGGATCTGCATTCACTTTTCGCCAAAAGATAAGTAGGGAACATAGAATAAACACCGCTGAGACGGGTCCCCACAATAAAAATCCCATTGAATATTGATAACCTCGCCAGTCCGTAAATAATGGTAGGTTTTGGAGTAAAAAACCAACAGTCAGGTATCCTATAAATTGAAAGAAATTAAGTGGGATGGCCTCAAATCCGTAGTAGATTCCTCCCCGAGACTCGCCCGTTCTCCTTTCATCTTCTTCCACAATATCTGCGACTATTGCATAAGGTAGAAGATAGAATCCCGCGACCCCAACTCCAGTAAGTACTACAAAAACCAATGCCTGGACAAGTATAGGAACAACTTCAGAAATAAATTGGATTTGGCCCACAAGTATAGAAAAGGGGACGAATACAATCATCCAAAGTGTTGAGTATATGAAACTCTTGGTCTTACCTTCTTTGTTACCATATTTGACCCACCAATAAAATCCGGCAAAAATCGTAGCTAGAAGGGTTAATCCAAATACTATATATTCTAACGATCCAAACCGAAGTGCCTTATCTATCCATGACAAAACGATTCCCAGAGTTATGCTCAATCCTACAGAGAGGAAACCACGGGATAGGGTCCACCAGAGGTAATTTCTGTTACTAAAGATTACGTTTAGTTCTTCTCGGATATTTGGCTTTGGAATAAATACTTCTTTGGCATGAATGCCGATTAATGATGGTATGAAGAATATTACAACCAATACTGCAAATATACCTATCAGAGTGGTGATAACTAATCCGTTTGATAAAAAGGGAAGAAAACCATTAGCTGCTGCTAGATCTACGTCTTCTGAAGAACCCCCCAACAATGCTGGCAGAAGAAACGCAGAGCCAGCACCTATAACAAATGCTATGAGATTGACAGTATTCTGATATCCTGAAATTTCAAGTCGTTCTGCCTCAATAGTGATTTCGGGCATCCAGGCTTGGAATGGGGTCAATAAAAATCCATATAATCCCTGGTAAAGCGTGTTAAAGACAAGGAGATACGTAAAAATTGCCATCGGGTTGCTCCCAGGGGGAAGAACAAGATGAGGAGAGTATAGGAAGAAAAAGGAAACAGCTAATAGCGGAGCTCCGATGAGAATGAAAGGGCGGCGACGCCCCCACCGCGTGTTTGTCCTATCAGAAAGGTATCCTGCGCCATAGCTAGTAAAAGCAATGACTATTTTTCCAAGTGCAACACCGAGGAACGCAAGAAAAGGATCTTTATCAAGACCAAAGAAAGCAAAATAAACATATCCTAGGAAGAGATCCGCCATATCTATAGTTATGGAAGACCCGAGACGTCCAATCCCGTAACTAACCTTTTCTTTGAATGTAAGCATACTAAAACCTTAATTTTTCTGGCTTTCACTCATTTTGGAATTCTCCTTTTAATCACTTGGGTTGAATCATTTCCTCAAGCTATTCTAACATTGAACACCAATTTTCAAATAGGAATGAAATCTATGGATTTTCTAGGGCCGTAATCAAGATATAATCTCCAACCATTGTTGAATCTTTAGGTATTCTTCTGGAGTAATCTTATACAAGTTTGCGATACTCATTTCGATTTTTTTTTCAATCTCTATTAATTTGGATGACCCTAATCGAGCGAAATTATGCGCCTTTAATGAGAGGCGCGCCAATTTCATATGTGATTGGTTTTTTTGGTCAAATTTGTGTATTCTTATCGTTTTATCCACCAAACGGGGAGTACCAAAGCTTTTAGTGCCTCGAGCTATTGATCTTAGAACTAGATTGGCCGCCATTGAGTTAAGAATGGCACAGAGATAATGCGCCTCGTTTTCATCTTCCACTGGAATGTAAGCCAGAACGTGTTCAGGAAGAATTAGCTTATTTCCCAGGTACTTGTCTTGAACTCGAGATATAACGCATGCCTGTAGGTTTGATCCCATTTGACTCCAGACAACCTTGAATTTGGAATATGTATAGACACCTACGGAGTACATTGAATAGAAGGGGCCTCGTTGTATCAATTGTTGCACAACCTTCGACTTTCTTCTGAGGAGTATTTGCTTAAATTCTCTCAGATACGCGTAGGTCAGCGGAAAATTGTTAATAACCCAATCTTCATCATATCCTTTCCGTTTGACAGGATCCTGCATTTGTAATGCGTAATTATAATTATTGATCTTCCATCTCTCAACATTTCGGGACTTCAAGAGAGGATACACAAAAAAATCCTCAATCCGCGCAAATACTTTTTTTACTTTCTTTTTCATACCATGAGTGACATTTTGGATTGCGAGGATCGCTAGAGTTTTCTGACTTCCGGGGAGCTTAAGTAAATCCTTTCTCAATGGAACTGATCTGGGGATTGCGGATAGGATTTCCATAGGCCTTATCCAAAAAACCCCGTTTAACCCCCCGCTGTTTATTCCCTCCTTAGAGGAATATTCACTTCGTCCGTAAATCTTCTTTACGATAGGAAGGACATCAATAGGAACTGTTATCCAAGGTGAGAGAATGTTGGTCGATATGGAGGGGATGGCGACCAAGCGTATTGGATGCATTGATTGGATAAAACTTGGCCAGGGGTAGTCTCTGTCCATTTTTCTGGTTGGCATCCAAATCATATAATTAACGGGGTAAACTGTCTCATGGCCTCCCTCCAGTATCAATAATACGGCTCTGTTATTTACACCTTTAAATGGTCGAATTTCTCCAAAATCATGAACCTCTGTAACTCTGTACGGTTTGCCATTTACCTTGAATTTACGAAAACCTTCTCCTGCTCCAACAGTTTTGAACACAGACTGAGTTATTAGGAAGCTAACCTTTCCTGAACTTTTAAGATACCTATCCAAACATACATAGGTGAATAATGTAGAAAAATCTTTTTTTCCTCCTCCGTGCTGTGCTTGATATCCTTTTAGCGTAAATAACCCATAATATTCCCAGAGGGATTGCATTCCCTCCCGATATTCAACGGGCAACCTATCCATTAATAGCCAGGGGGGATTACCAATAAGAAAATCAAATTCGCCCAACGAGGATAAAACCTCGGATGGTTTTGGTGAAACAGCGTCAGCTAGGAAAACTGGCAGTCCAATTTCCTTTTCTAGTGGAAACAAATCTAGTACTGAGATCAGGTAATTTGCTTTTGTTGCTAATACTGCCAGGGGATTAAGGTCTATTCCAACTATATTCTCGCAAATTACCTTCCTCATCTCATTTTCTAAGCCGTACCTTTCAGCATATGATCTTAATCTATTTAATACTTCAATAAGAAATGATCCAGAACCGCATGAGGGATCAATTACCCTAAGACGAAAAGGGGCCAAGAGATCCCTTGTATTTCGGGCAATCTTCTTGAAAGAAGCGAGATTATATCCAATCTTATCTAATGAAAACTGAACCAACCAATGAGGCGTGTAAAATTCTCCTAACTTATGACGAATAGCTTTTGGTATAAGTTCAAGGTATATTGATTTGAACACATCATCTGTTTTGCTTTTTTCCTTTTTAAAATTGAAATTATATTCCGAAAGTCGAGATGCTATTTTTAAAATGACATTAGCTAGTTCTCCAGACCATTCATTTAGGTACCACGAGAAGATGCTTTGATCAATAAGATTCCTAACCTTTATCAGACGAAGAAATAGTTTTCCACTTTCTAGATCTTCAAAAACACATTTAAGTTTCTCAGGAGTTTCTGAATACGTACTCACTATATTTTTTAAGTAGGATACCTCGTAATGTTTCCGTGTGCGGAGGTGAGCAACTTCAGCCGCAAATAACTTAATGAACAGCGCGAAATAGGTTTGTATTCCAAATAAAACGAATCTCGGTTCCTTCCCAGGTATTTTATAGAACTGGCCGAGTTCTAACAGATGTCTTTTATCATACCTTACTATATGATCAAGAAGCTGTTTTTTTTCTTGACTCATGTCCTCATCGTCCATATTAAGCGATTCTTCCAGGGCCCTGTGCAAAAATCGAATAGTATTCTTGGCCAGCTCGCTATTCGGGCCAAAATCAAGCAGGAGGTTGGTTTTGTTCACTCTCTTTCCCTGGGAACCCAATTTGCCTCGCTTCCGATGTACGCTGCATTTATGGTTAATTTAGGAGTTGCTTCAGTAATTCATCATTAGTCGAAACTATTTCTTCAACAAAGTCCGGAGACGATCGTTTCCTGAATTTGGCTACTTGTTTGGAGATTTCGTTATGAATCTCGACTTCCTCATCTCTTTGCCAATTAATTAACCTGATAGGAATCTCAGAAAGAGGCTTTTCTGAAAATTCCAGTACTCCTCCCCGCCTAAATCCCTCATTTTCTAGGAATTGAAAAATCTGGCTGGAGTTTAGGTAAGCCAGTAAGTATTCGTCAGATTCCTTTACCCATTCATCCTTTATGATTACAGTGGTATCTTGAGTTGCATAATAACCCTGGTCATCGTATGCAAAACGGATGAATCCTCTTCTGTCAATTCTTTCTTTGCAGGGCACGAAGATTTTCTTTGGGTTCTCTTCGATCAGATTCTTGTTTCGAGGGAATGCCCATGTCCACCAGGGTAGAGGGTGGGGGGTCCATCGATTTTTGAGCTGATCCTTATACGGAATGAGCATTTGGAAGATATTAGGAAGGTGGCCCTTCAATTCCAATTCATCTGAAAACGAATGTTGTTCAATAAAAATGTAATCCGTCGGCTTACCTACCAGGAAACGGTCTAGAGTTCTGGCTTTTATAACCTTTATTACATAATTCTTCTCCTGAGGTAACAAACGAGTATTACGATCCCTAAGGAAGGCCTTATCTAATCCCGAAACCATTCCATTCCCTATCTCCGCAATATCCCCCAATCTAACAGGGCGTTTAGGTAAAGATTCAGGAACGGAATTCTTTAGGTTGGGAACGAAGGAATTAAGCGGCTTTATCGCCCGATGGGCGAAATACGTTCTATTATTAAATAAGGTATCCACTAAATTATTTTCCTTTAAAGAAAAACGAATGATATCGTCCTTGGTATACAATTGAGTCAATGAAAATTTTGCCCTCCTCCCCCCTTGTTGACATTGCACTAAAGGGGAATATGTGCATGATTCGTTTATCTGGGCGATGAGTCTCTTGATTTCTATGGGATAAAATGTCCATTTGATTGGATCCTCTGGTGCTGCAGCCCAATACGCTCTCATCTCTTCCTCTTCAAACGTTTCTTCCACAGAAATCGTCTCAAGCTGAAACAGGAGCCTGTTAGCACGATCGAGCTGGCTTGGAGTCAAACGCCCTTTTTTCTTAAATTGAACGTATTTAATGAATTTATTTTCCGCATTTTTGACGAATTTGAATATGATTAGATTAAGAGAAGCACGGGGAAATATTATTTTTTCGTTGAAATCAATAACAAGTTCAAGTTGCCCCTGAGACAATAAATAGTCGCGTAAAGGGCATGAATGAATTGTTTGCTGCCAGAATTTCGGTGTTATAAAGATTAGTTCACCATTTTCTTCCAAATGATCCACAGATTTGAAGATAAAAGGTTGAAGCAAGTCTGTTAGACCGTTCATCCGTTTACCCCAGAAAGATCTTTCTGACAGCCTTTTTCTCTTGTCTCGTGACTGATGTTTCCACCTAACATAAGGTGGATTCCCTATAACAATGGAAAACTTGTGGCTCAAAGGATAATCAAAAAAATCTTGATAGATCACGGGACAATCCGACTTGTTTGGCAAGGTCGAGTCGATTTCAATCCCGATAGTTTCAGTTTCAACAAAACGTTCAGAAATCACCTGAAGAAAAATCCCTGTTCCTGCCGCGGGTTCGATAATTGATCTTGGTGAGGAACATGAAATGAGATTTGTCATAAACTCTGCAACATAACGTGGTGTAAAATATTGACCCAGGCTTTTATTCTTTGTTTCATTCTGGGACAAATTATAGCTTCCCTGATATTCTACTCTAATAAGGCAAGAACCTGATTAACACGTGGGGGAATTATCGTGATCTTTTTCCAAGATTTTCCTTGATCTTCTGTTCCGTAAAGCTGATTATTCTCAATTACGACCAAACCTCTCTTGGATCCGATTCGACCTAATTGATACGTATCGATGTTCTTCTCTATGTCGATCGGAAGTCCAGAGGCCTGTTGCCACGTATCACCAGACGTGTCGGTCCAATATAGTTGTGCATTTCGTCCATACGAGCCGCGTGCAACCGATACAACGTAAATATCATCATTTGGGAAGCAAATCGTGGCTCGTTGGTAATTTAGTGGCATATCCTTCCATTTTCTAACAAAGGATTCTCCATAATCGAAGCTAACATGAAAACCCCAAGCAGTAGCAGCAAAAACAACCTCCTCGCGGGTTGGGTGAGTCGCCACCTGATGTACATCTTTTTCTAATCCATTCTGGATGTTCTTCCATGTTTTACCTGAATCAAACGACCTACCGATCCATCCTACGTGAATATTGGCATAGATATTGGAATTTCCAGAAATAGCAATTGATCTGATATCGGGTGGACCTCCCCAGGGGGTGTTCCAGGTTCGCCTTTCCTTAATGTTATCAAAACCGGAAATAAAATCCAATTTTCCGTCTTTAATCCATGCCAATCTGGCACCAGCAGTCCCAACTAGTAATCGGTTCTTACTGAACCATTGAATACACCGTAATTTCAAGTTGCTTTTCAGAATCGGTTCCCAACCTCTTTCGAAATTACCAACCCAAACTTCGTTTCCTTCAACAATAAGAGCCATCTGCCTTCCATTTACGTCTCCATGGATAAATGCCTTATCGCTCGATGTGATGGAGTATGTACCATCCTTGTTGGGAGCATAGAGCCCCTTATTAGTTAATAAAATGTATTTAATCAGAAAATCGCCTCGAAAACTTCCTACTAAATGACAAATTGATGCAGTTCTATTAAGAACATTATTGAGCGATATTGTTCGCTAGGCTGAGTCAAGAACTCTGAATTTATTCAGATTGATGGCTTTTAGGAAGAAATGATAAACGAAATATGTAACCTGAAGTAGATGCAGAAAGCATTTCACTCTTATCGTCGATGGCTGTTGCAGATCAGAGCGTCTTGTTTGAAACAACTGTCATCCAGATTGCGTAACTTGAGTTAGTTCTTGGTTGGAATCGAAAGAAGAGAACCAAATCTGCCTTTCTGGTTAAAGATTTAATTTTACGGGCAAAAAAAAGAAAAAAAGCCAGGGATCAGGAAAGGATCCCTTCGCGGTCGAATACTTTTGAGGCGATGAAGAGGCAGATCAATATGACAATCACCAAATACCCCAGATGAAATAGAAGATCTGTTGCAATGCTACCAGTCAAAGCACGCGACCCATATGTTTGGGGATAAAGACCTTTCGACAGGATTGCCATGGCATGACTCCATGGAATGATGTAAAGCAATATACCTGCCCCACCAAATGATTCTTCTGGCAAAGCTCCGAATAAACCGGTCATTCCAACCAGAAGGCTTGGCAAGAGCATGGTGAGATTATAAAGCGACTCAGATGATCGGACATCTTTCGTAAGGCTTGCCACAGAAATCCCAATACCCATTGATACAAAGGCTGAAAGAAACATGGTTAACGCCACCAACATAATGAGATTTAATCCAAAATCTATCGAAAAAACCGAGGAATAGCTATCACCGATTTGGCCTGCCGTAACCTGGGAACTTAACAAAAATGCGAACATTCCCAACCCCACTATATTCATAAGTGAAAAGATCCCAACCAGAACCATACCCGCTATCAGCTTCCCCACCAAAATGTTGAATCGACCGATTGGTAGCGCAAGCAACGATTCCAAGGTCTTCTTTTCGCGTTCTCCTGCAAATGATGTTGCAACAAATGGCGCGGGCGCCATTACTGCAATAATCACTGAAAACATTCCTATGAAACCAGCTCCAAATCCAGAAGCAGCCGATTCTTCCCCTTCAAATACGATCGTCGTTTGTTTGACCTGAACTACTTTCTCAACATTAACAATGGTAAAAGGTTCAGAGGAAGCGACAGATATAACAGCAGCATTTAGTAACGAAGAACCCAAAATGCCACCTGGAAAGGAGTACATTTCAATCGTTGGAACGGGGCCTGGAAAGTTCGTGTAAGCAGCAGTGAATCCCGATGGAATAATAATCATGGGCGTCATGGCCTTCGCTTTTGTAGAATCGTTTAGCAAAATTCCCAGCTCTGAATGTGTGTGCGTACTGCTCGTATAGGAAGTATTATCTATGGTTGCACCGAACAGTATGGATCCGTTACGTTGTGTTTCATCAATCAGAGCGCCAATGAATTCATTTCCAAGAGAATGAGTTCCATTTCCTTCATCAAAATTCACAGCGAAGATTGTTGCTCCCTGTTGAGAATCTGTGAGTGAGGCGCCAATGAGTATTTGAACTCCACCTTGAAGCCCCCACATGGCTAGGGGCATCAACATGAAGGTAAGAACTATATACCGGGTCCTGCTTGCAATGCGTAGTTCCTGTTTAGTTAATGAATAGATCTGGTTTAGAGGATTCATCTTTGTTATCACCTTCCAAGAATTCGTAGAAGTCTACTCTTCTTCTCGGGTATTACCTGATCTTCCTCCAATATCCCTTCACCCGTCGTTAACCCAATAAATACGTCTTCCAAGCCCGCTTTCTGAAACTGGGTTTCAAGCTCACTGGGTCGCCCCACCGCCTTAAGTTTCCCTTTAACCATAATTCCGACTCGATCGCAAAGTTCATCCACTTCGCTCAAATCGTGTGTGGTAAGGATTATGGTCTTATGGAGTTCCTTAGACAGTCTATTAATTAGATTTCTTACCGTGCGAGCCCCGAGAATATCAATCCCCGTCGTGGGTTCATCTAGAAATAATAAATCAGGATCCATGACCATTGACCTAGCAACGAGCACCTTTCGTTTCATCCCCCCAGAGAATTTTTTGGTGACATCATTTTGCCGACTCTCTAATCCAATTAATGATACCAACTCTGTGGTCCTTTGATTAACCTCTTCGCTCGGCATGTTCCCGTAAATCTGGCCGTAATAGAGAATATTTTCTTTAGCAGTTAGATTTTCATAAACTTCTGCTTCCTGGGGTAATAGGCTTGCGCGTTTTCGAATAGCCATAACATTTTTTTCCACATCAAACCCGAAAACTTTCGCCTGCCCACTGGTTGGCTTCAATAGTCCAATCAATATCCGAATAAGGGTTGTTTTCCCCGCACCATTCGGACCAAGTAAACCAAAGACTTCGCCCTTCTGGATCCTCACCGAAACGTCATTTAGAGCAACTACATTGTTGAATCGTTTGGTTAACCCATTTGTTTCCACAATACTCAATGATTCTTCACCTACCAAAATTTCAGAATTCTTTCATTTTTAAAATCGTAATTAGAAGACTAATTGAAGAATAATGATCATATTAATGGCGATTTGAACCCTGATCCGTCCTTTTTAAAAGCATAGATAGTGGAAAGGTGATTTTGAGACCGAAAAACTGACCATCCAATTTCGCTCCATTGGAAGGTCGATGCAAAAAGAAAATAGAAACTTACGAATTTCTTTGATTGCTTATCTCATGCGGTTAATTTCGCTATTTTTGAACCATTCACTTGGAAAAATCCATCTTAAAGTACCTAGTAGGCCCACTAGTGATAAGTCCTATGCTTTTTTCCTACATGGGGCAAGCAGGAAAACCCAGAATACGGACTTTTGGGAACCTCTTTTGGCTCGCATTTTGGACAACTGTAATCCGATTTTAATGGATCGATTAAGCCATGGTAAATCGACACTTCCACATTCCCGCCCCAAGGTCTCCCATCAGGATCATCTAGATGCATCAACCTATTCTATACAGAGTATATCAAAACGGTTTGGGATTCAGGAGCTAATCCTTATTGGAAGATCGTACGGAGGTCAAATCGCTCTGCAACTGATTCAACGATTACCAAAGATAATTTCAGGTTTAGGTCTAATCGCACCTTCGGGAGGGGAGAAAAATAGGTTCTTGATTCGCGGATGGAATAAACCTCTCAACATTCTGTGGGATGTTATGGATCCAGTGATCCCTTTTGCAGGTCATTCCATATTTGTGGACGAAGTTCCGCAATTACGGATGTATACTATCGGAAAATCATCTTTTGCGAAAAAATTTACAACTAGGGAGAATCGAAAGATCCCCCCAACCCATACCCCGGAGCTGCATGAGCCAGAGCTGTTTGACGACTTTCTAAGGAGTTTATGTAAGTCTTAATCCTCCCCCTTTTCCATAAGGACTCAGATTCGGGATAATGCCTGGTCTAAATCAGCAATCAAATCATTTGGAGCTTCAATTCCTACGCTTAATCTTACGAGTCCATCTGAGATCCCCCGGGCATAACGAACCTCAGGAGGTACCGATGCATGAGTCATTGTTGCAGGATGAGTGATCATTGACTCAACAGCGCCTAGCGATTCAGCCAATGCCCAAAGTTTCACTCCATTCATAAGTTTTGTACCAGCTTCTAGTCCACCTTTTAATTCAAATGAGAGCATGCCGCCGAATCCAGACATCTGAGATTTCGCGATCTCATGATTTTGATGCGAGGAAATACCAGGATAATTGACTTGGGACACCTTGGGATGAGCTAGGAGATATTCAACGATTTTTTGGGCATTAGAATCGTGCTGAGCCATACGGAGAGGGAGCGTTTTAACCCCCATTATTGTTAACCAACAATCGAATGGCCCTGGGACTGCGCCGACAGCATTCTGTATAAATTTTAGATCCTGGTAAACAGTATTTACCAATTCTGTTTCTTCCCCGACTGAACGCCCAGAAGCGTCGACCACAGGCTGTTCTTGATAATACCACCGTGAGGGATCGTCACGTACCGCGATGAAACCTCCTACCAATTGATTGTGTCCTGAAAGAAATTTGGTGGTCGAATGGAGACTAATGTCCGCTCCGTACTTGAAAGGTTTCAGGAAATATGGGGTCATAAAGGTGTTGTCAATTGCTGTTAGAATTTTTTCATGAGGTTCTCTAGCCTTGTTTTCCTCCGCAGCAATCTTAGAAATAGCTTCTACATCTGCCACCTTTAACAGTGGATTAGTAGGTGTTTCCAACCATATCAATCTAGTACTTGCCTGAACTGCTTCTTTTACGCTCTCCGCGTTTCTCATATCAACATACGTGAAATCCAAACTGAACTTCCTGTAATTTTGTTCAAACAAACGATAGACCCCGCCATAGGCGTCATCGAAAACCACGACATGGTCACCCGATTTTAATCGTGCTCTGATCACAGCATCGACCGCGGCCATACCAGTAGAAAAAGCAACCCCATAAGAAGATCCTTCTAAATCGGCTAACAGGCTCTCTAAAACCGTCCGAGTCGGATTAGACGTGCGTGAATAGTCATAACCCAAATTAGCTCCCAATTTGGGGAGTACATATGTAGATGTTTGGTAGATTGGCGGAGTGATAGCGCCAGTCGTTGGATCAGGTACGTAACCTGCGTGTACCGCTCTCGTCGCGAATTCCTTCTCAGTCATTTTTGTAACTCCAAATCGTAATAATTTGCCTTACTTTCTTTAAATGAACTACATTTCTGAATTGGTTTGCTAATCAGAGTTTTATATTATCCCAGAAACCCATTCTGGCGCATCCAGTCATCATCAAATAATTTGCTAAGATAATTCCTCCCCGTATCAGGGAAAAGAACCACAATAACCGCGTTCTCATCTAGACGACGAGCGATTTGGATTGCTGCAAATGCTGCGGATCCTGAGGAACTACCAACCAACATGGCTTCTTTACGGGCCAGATCTCTTGCTGTTGTATAAGCATCCTTGTCTCCAACACGAATTACTTCATCAATTATATTAAGATCAATTGTTTCCGGAATAAAGTCTTCTCCAATTCCCTCAGTCTTGTAAACCCTCGCACCTTCACCTTCTAGGCCATAGAACTGATCATAGTAAATGGATCCTTCCGGATCGACCCCAATGACCTTTATTTCGGAGTTTTTCTCTTTTAAAAACCGCCCAGCTCCCGTTATTGTCCCTCCTGTACCCATACCGCACACAAAATGTGTAATTTCTGGACAGTCCTCCCAAATTTCGGGTCCAGTTGTCTTATAGTGGGCGTAGATGTTCATCGGATTATAATACTGGTTAGGTGAGTAAGCATTAGGAGTCTCCTTAACAAGCTTTTCCGCCACTGAGTAGTAGCTCTCTGGATCCTCGGGAGGTACGTCGGTTCGTGTTCGTACAACTTTCCCTCCGAAAGCGCCAAGTAATTGCTCTTTTTCCTTGCTCATCTTATCAGGCATGGTAAAGATCATTTTATAACCCGTAAGAACTCCTACCATCGCCAGGCCGACCCCTGTATTACCAGAAGTCGGTTCAATAATAGTTCCTCCATTCTGGATTAGCCCTCTGTTCTTGGCGTCTTCCAGCATAGTGACCCCTATTCGATCTTTCACACTTCCTCCAGGGTTCAAAAATTCAGCTTTCACCAACACAAGGGGCCCATCTTTCGGGACGATTTTATTTAATCGGATCAGGGGTGTTCTCCCCATTGTTTCCAATATATTTTCGTAGAATTTCATTTAACCACCCTTTAATAAATATCAAAGGTCCACTCAAGCCATAAATTGTCTCAAACTCTTTAGAAAAATGAGTTCCAATCCTTTTCATAATAAGTTACTATATGATTTTCTCAATAAGACCTAAGGGGTTTCTAGGGCTTATGGGAATTTTCAGAATCATCAAGAAACGCTTCTAGAAGCTTCCTTCTACTTGTTGTGGCCTCAAATGGCAGATTGCTAACCAGCATTTCCGGATTATTCCCAAGTGTGTTGTTCATATCATTATATGTGTTATATTGGAGAATATGATACCCAGTGAAAAGCTCGTGTATTCTTGCATCATCTCGATTAGAAAGAATCCAGTGACATTGGACCTGATTTAAATGGAATTTCAACAATCCCCAGTCCACAATGTTGTACAACTTCCCGTAGAGATTTCCACTTTTGGCAACTTCAATATAAGGCGGATCTAGATAGCAAAAGGATGAGCGAGGGCGCAGTCCATCAGCCAAGGCTGTTAAAACCTTAGAGTAGTCCCAATTGGTAATACGAACTTCTTTCTCACGGAAGATCTTATGAATAAATCTCCAAACAGGAGGCTTACTTCGGTACCAGTTCCTATGCGCTTTTTCCCTGCTATATCCTCCACCTGCACCGTTTGGGGAACAATTGAGTACAATAAGACGTTTTATTGCCCGTTCTAAGATTTCATCAGGAGTAGAAGACTTCCACGCATAATAATCGTCTCTTTCGATAGGCTCGATCGATTTAACCTGATCGATCAACTTTGACAATAGGTAGGGATCTTGAATGCTCTTTAATATCGAAAAAATTTCAGGATCTTTATCATTTAGCCATGCTCTTGAAACTCGTGGGGATAAAACGAGGAAAAAGTTGGCCAGGCCTGCAAATGGTTCAATGAGATAGGGAATTCTATCTGGAACCGATAAAAATAGCGTAGAATGTTTACGTCTATCACTCTTTCCCCCAGGATAGCTTGCAATAGTTTTCCGGGAGGTGAGAAATAATGACTGATCCATTAATACTTTTTCGCTATTTGAATCCGCGCTTTGCTCCATTTTATACCCCTATTAATTCATATAGCCAATATTTACCTAGATTTTAAAACGATCTTGCTAAAAGTCAGATGAAATGCCTGAATTCATACCTGGCCTATTGCTGGCACAACGGTTCTTTTCCCATGCGGTGCTTCCGCCTATTCAAGAGAATTTTCCTTTTCTGAAATTCGATGCCGCGCTTCTCGGTTCTGGTTCTGAAGTTTTAGGTTATGACGACGAGGTTTCGACTGATCATCACTGGGGCCCTCGTGTCCTTCTTTTTTTAACGGAAGAAGATCTTGTAAATCATGGCCCTGCAATCAACGAACTCTTGGGCCAAAAGCTCCCTTATACGTTTTCTGGGTACTCCACAAACTGGTCAGAACCTGATCCCAATGATTCGATGACTCAATCTCTGGTACAAAAAAACACCAAACCTATTAATCACAGAGTGGAATTGTTTACAGTGCGATCGTATTTGGAAGCGTTTTTAGGAATCAGTACCATGGAAATTTCTCAATTCGACTGGCTTACATTATCAGAACAGCGACTCTTAGAGTTTACATCTGGAAAGGTTTTTTACAATACACTGGGAAAACTAGAACAAGTACAAGCAAGGATGGCTTATTTTCCAGAAAATGTCTGGCGATTTAAACTCTTAGCAGATTGGGAGCATATTGGACAGGAAATTGCATTTGTAGGGAGACCAGCGATGTCTGGCGATGAATTAGGCTCCATACTTGAAACAGGAAGACTAGTTCGGTATATAATGCGGATTGGATATATTTTATCGAAGAAGTATGTACCTTATCCCAAATGGTTTGGAACAGGATTCTCTAAACTCTCAATTGGTCGAGATTTATATTCTCTGCTTCTAAGTATTACAAAAGAAGGATCTTGGCGACAAAGGGAAAATTTATTATGCCGTGCATATCTGATCTTGATAAAAAAAATGATTGAGTTGAAAATAATTCCTAAAATGAATATTGAACCAGTTTCATATTACACCAGGGATCAAGTCGTAATAAACGCAGAAAAAATATGCAAGGAAATTAAAAGGACGATTAAAGAGCCCCTTGCCAGTCTTGAGTATTCACTAGGGTCAATTGACCATTTTATTGATCAAACTGATATCCTAACAAACGTAAAATTATCAAGAAAATCAATCAACTTTTTTGGCAAAGAATAAATCGGAAAGACCAATAGAATTTTTGTTTAACAGACCTGGGGCCGTAGATATTCGAATAAATCTATTGTTTTAACAATCTAAGGTTTTTATATTAAGAACAATAAAGAAGTCCTGATGATTTGCTCTTTACTTCGACCAAATCATTTGAGTTTTAGGCACGAATCCAGTTTTCGGTTCCCCATTCTCCATTTCAATAACCTAGAAGGGACAAAATGTGACTTTTACTATTTCTTCCATTCCCGAATCAGAATTAAAAGTAAAATTTGATTCGGAAGACAAGTTAGGTTTCGGCCGTGTTTTTACGGACCGGATGTTCTACATGAAATATGAAAATGAAAGATGGATCACCCCTGAGATTCGTAAGTATGGTCCAATCGCTCTTGATCCTTCTGCCATATGTTTACATTACGGCCAGACGATTTTTGAAGGCCAGAAAGCTTATAGAACTCCTGATGGCCATATTAATCTTTTTAGACCCGATAAGAATGTTAAACGCTTTAATAACTCCGCTCGTAGGATGATGATGCCTGAGGTCGAACCTGATACCTATCTCGAAGGATTAAAGGAATTAATCCGGTTAGAAAAAGATTGGGCACCAAAAAAGATTGGTTCATCCCTGTACATACGTCCTACCATGATAGGAACGGAACGGGGACTCGGCGTAAGACCTTCGAATGAGTATATTTTCTACATCATTCTTTCCCCTTCTGGAGCTTATTTTCCCGAGGGATTTGCTCCTATTAAAATATTCGTTTCCGAACATTATATCAGGGCCGCACCAGGAGGGACTGGAACAGCAAAAACTGGGGGAAATTATGCTGCTAGCCTATTGGTTGGCGATGAAGCGACTCGTAAAGGATATAGCCAAGTACTTTGGCTAGACGCTATTCACAAGGAATACGTAGAAGAAGTAGGAGCTATGAACATATTTTTTGTATATGAAGATGTTATCTATACTGCTCCTTTATCTTCAGGCACAGTATTACCTGGAGTTACCAGAGAAAGCACAATCCAACTTGCCCGAGATTTGGGTTATACGGTACAGGAGGAAGCGCTATCTATCAAAACAATTACAGAGGGTACCTTAGATGGAAGAATCACAGAAGTTTTTGGTAGTGGTACCGCAGCTTCGATAGCCCCAGTGGGTTGTCTTCATTATTCTGGGAAGGATTTCATCGTTAACGATATGCAGGTGGGCCCGATCGCCAAACAATTGCATGATAAGGTTATAGGAATACAATATGGTTTGATTGATGATCCGTACGGCTGGATTGTAAGAGTCGTTTAATCTCTCGAGTTATATCCATCAAATAAACCGTATACGCGTGCAATTACGCCCCCAATTGCTTGCATCACTAATTCGTTCACCGTTCCCGAGGACAATCCTTTTCAATCGACAGCTTTTCTATCTCATCATGGCCCCGGAATTGTTTTATGATAACGATCGTATAAAATTATATTCGGGGGATGCCTTCGAATGTATGGATTTAATTCCTGATAATGTTATCCAGTGTTGTATCACCAGTCCCACATACTGGGGAAAGAGGTCTTTTTCTTCCGATCAACGCGAATTCGGCAGCGAAAGCCTAGAAAAGTATATTCAACGCAACGTAGACATTTATTCGGCAATCCTTGCCAAAATTCGTGGCGATGGATCCCTTTTCTTCATTATGCAAGATAGCTACATGGGTAGCGGAATTTCTAGATCACATCATAATTATTGGGAAAACAATTTGTTTCCGGAATTTCGACGGGATGGACTTGATTCAAGTAAACAAGGAAATACAAGTTCTGTTACAGCACGACATAAGATCATCCGTAATAAGTCTTTATGTGGTATCCCGTTCAGGATTGCCGTCAATTTGGTGCAGCAACGTTATATCTGGCGTGAGTTAATAATTTGGGAAAAACCAAACCCGATGCCCGAAAATGTAAAGGATCGCGTTAGGCAAAGTTCCGAGTACATCCTCCACTTTACCAAGAAAGGGAAATATAAGTTTAATCCCGAGCCAATGATGGTTCCTGGAAAATCGGGCCGATTAAGAATGGATGATCAAGTATGGGTATTTGCTCCGGAGCCTAAAAAGGGTCATACGGCTACTTTTCCAAGTAAAATTGTTAAAAGGTTATTATTGGCAACGACTGAGCCAGGTGATACCGTATTCGACCCTTTTTTAGGGTCCGGAACGATGATGGATGTTTGTCTTGAAACCCAAAGGAAATTCATCGGTTGTGATTTAAACAGATCCTTTGTGGAGGAAGCTGCCAACAGAGCGAAATCTCCTCCATTTCCAAAAAAAGGGACCTTGATTGAATACATGTCAAAAAGCCAGTGAACAGGGCAGTTCCATAGAGTTCTTTAGACATACATTATACAGACACTAATACAGAGATGAAAAACACGGGAGTGAAATGGCTAGCCTATGAGAATGTAGGAGAAATCGTTCATATTGGCATAGATATGGCTTTTAAATGTATATCCGAAGAACCTAGCTTCCAATAAAGAATCACGGAAAAGAGGATGTTGATGTCTTTCTAGGAGATAATCTGATTAATAAGTACGAGAATCCGATCAAGCGATTTAACGAAAGCATCCCAAAGAACATAAAGGAGTAGTTTCTCCATGTCCAGCAGATCCTCCAACGTGAAACAAGTATTTATTGTACCTCACACGCATTGGGATCGAGAATGGTACCTACCTTTTCAAGAATTCCGTTTCAAGTTGGTTAATCTTATCGATACCCTGTTAGATATCCTAGATTCAAAACCATATTGTTTTACTCTGGATGGTCAGACAATTATCCTTGAGGATTATTTTGATATCCGCCCTGAGAATCAGGAACGATTGGTTTCGCATATTAAGACCTCTAGAATTCAAGTTGGACCCTGGTACGTATTGCCAGATATTTGGTTGGTCGGAGAAGAGAGTTTGATCCGTAATTTAGAATATAGCTTAGATTTGGCAACCTCTTTGGACATCCAGTTGATGTCCATTGCCTATCTTCCTGATATGTTCGGTCATTCAAGAGCAATTCCTCAGATTATGGGTGATTTAACCGATTTCGATTCTGCCATTGTTTGGCGTGGAGTTCCTCCCGAAATCACCAGTGTACCCTTTTTTTGGAAAAGCCACAAATCCTCTGAAAAATCGATTTTAACGGCGTATTTACCATTTGGTTATGGTAATGCGGCTGGATTATCAGGAAATCCTGAGCTTTTGGAGAAAGAAATCATTGATATTGTGAATCAACTTGAACCTTTTTCTCCGCTCCCTTTATATCTTCTCCAACATGGAACTGATCACCAATTTCCCAAAGCAAATATTGTGAAAGCAATCCAAGATCTGACCATACCCGGCTACGAGTTGAAGGTCTCCACCTTGGATCAGTTCATGGATGAGCTCCAAGGTTCGATTACCAGTTCTGGTTATGAAGTTCCTGAATATACCGGTGAATTTCGTTCCTCAGCAAGAGCGAATCTACTACAGGATACCTATTCCAGTAGGATTTGGATTAAAATATGGAACCAGCGGGTTGAAGACAAATTAGTTCATTACGCAGAGCCCTTGAGTGCATACCTATGGTATTATTTTAAGAGAGGATACCCAACTGGATTTCTCAAAGAAGCATGGAAATGGCATTTAAGGAACCAGCCTCACGATTCGATTTGCGGATGTTCCGTGGACCAAACCCATGAAGAAATGAAAACCAGGTTTTATTGGGCCGAATCCCTTGCTAAAACTATCATTGAAGATGCTATGGATGCTGTGGAGAAGCAATCCTATTCTACCGAAGTTCGACCTAGTTGGTTAATCTATAATCCTTCAAATTGTGATGATGTCCCTATTCCTGTTTACGTTTCTACAACAGACCAAAAGTTGTTGACTAGTGTTGAAACTGACGCGGGTCAAGTATTTCCAATACAGGAAGTTCGGGATCAATCAGATATAATCTGGGAAATGTCTGTGGGAGTATGGCGCTTCCGAACCCTACTCCAAATGTTGCCCGGAAGAAAGATAATGACTTTTTTTGTTAATGACATAAGGTACTATACAGGCGAAGACCCACAGGTTTGTGAAATTCGCATAGTTGTTGGTGATTCGCCAATTGGTGATTTGAATCCAGGGCAATTAAAGGCAAACGCCCTAAAACTTATAGATTCAAAAAAATACAAGTATTTTCATATTCTGGTATCCAAGGAAAGAAAAATCTCTTATTTAGTAACTTTACCACTCAGGGCATGGGGTTTTACAGAAATCTATCCTTTATTTGCTCCCCCTCCAAGGCAAAATGTAGAGCTTTCTGTGGGAAAAGACGAGATTAGTAATGCATTCTTTACCTTAAAATTCCAAAAAAGAGGAACATTTAATGTTCTAGATCACGTCACTGGTACAATTTATGAAAATCTGCATGTGTTTGAAGATTGGGGAGATCGAGGTGATGAATATACCTTTGGCCGTTTGGCACCTGAATATGCTAGGCCAATAGGCGCCAAACGGACACTCATTGTATCTGGGCCACTTATGGTAGAGTTCAGACAGAATCTTGATCTAGAAATCTATATGGAAGTGAATAGTTCACGGGATTCAAGGGCCGGAAAAGTACTGGTACCCGTTATCACACATTTCAGGGTATATCGCGGTATCCCTCGTATTGACATCAAAACGAGCATAAGAAACATTACCAAGGATCATCGACTCCGTGTTTGCTTTGATCTACCTTTCAAGGCAAAAAGAACCATAACAAGTACTCATTTCGGGTACATAAAACGGAAAAGCGATCCTGAAGAACTAGAACAATATATGGAGCAGCCCTCAGGTATACAACCACAGAAAAGATTCATCCGGGTTGAAGATGATAAATCTGAAGCTGCGCTAACGTTAATAAACAAAGGATTGCCAGAAGTTGAACTTGAGGGGGGAACCAGACTTGCCCTCACATTGATCCGTTCAATTGGATGGTTATCGCGTTCTGATTTTCCTGAGCGTCCAAACCATGCTGGACCGTTCATTCCAACCCCCGGAGCTCAGGAAATTGGAACAAAGTTTCATTATGAATATAGTCTGTTTTTTCATTCAAAGAGTGAGCCGATTTCAAAGAGTGCAGACCATGCTGAAATGTTTTCCCTCCCTACCAAGTCCAAAAAGGTTACCACACCCCTCGGAGGAGATATATTAACTCATCCTTTAATTGAAATTGACGATCCCAATATTCGAATCTCCTCACTTCGTGTTCGGCATAAAACATTATATGTGACCATCTATAACCTAAATGGCGAATCGACAAATGCCCTAGTTACGATTCCATCAAATTTGAGACATTTGGAAGTTCTCACTGTTTATGGAAAAGTAAAATCAAGGCATGAGTCAAAGGGAACCCCCCTCAACGTTGTTTTTGCTCCATTCGAAATCAAGTTATGCCGGATTTCGGAATGATTATTTGCGTTATGCATGGTTTATTACTTTTTATCGCCTAAGAGGGCATCTATTTGCTCTATATAGTGTTTTGTAGAAGAAGAGTAATCGAAATCCTCTTTTTGAGAAGATTGTGACTTCATTCTCCTGTAACGAATCACAAAGCTAATTCCCATAAGTATTATCATTCCTATAAAAATCGGGATAATAAAGTGGGGAGGGAGGGTTGGTAAAACAAACAATACAAACAGGAATGTTATTAGGGAAACAAACATCACACTTAATTGATATAGGGGGCTATTACGATCCAAACGTCTCGATTATTATCAATCTAGGTTATACCTTTAACGTTTAACATGCCTCCCTAGTCCCTTAAATTCTTTCTCCATTCTTCTACCACTTCATTCGCTTCCATGGCATAGGCTACAGCTTTTTTTTCCTTTGATTCAGAATCATATAATTGATAATAAGAGCATTCGCGGCTTTTACTCCATATGATCAGTTTTGGAATAGAAACGGGAATTCGGACAAGGTTACAGTTACTTATACTACCTACAAAAGCATTAAACGTTTCTAAATCCACGTCAAACTCAAAATTCAATACTTTGATGTTTTTGAAATCGATTCTCATTTTTAGATCGATCAGATCTTGCCTGGAAACGGAAATCTCTTCTTGGTTGCTGATTGAAATACGAGGTCTCGTCTGCCGAATCAGATTTTCCAAATTTCTAGTAGAAAAATCTTTTAAAACTCCCTCACGTGTTGAATCTATAAAATCTTTCATGAGAGAAGAAAGGACTTTCCCAGGGGCCATCTGGAGTTTATTGGACAAATTAAAAAAATCGTTGTACGTTATTTCATCTATTGAAGATAGGAGCAAATTTAGACTTCGTATATCGTACGTAACATTAGTAGCGAATTGAGACAAATTATCCTTTAAATCCGCTAAATCAGTCATCAATATTTCCCTCTCAAGTAGAAGCTTTTCGATTAGAACTTCCATGTCCTTTTGGCGCATCTCATCCAAGATCATTCTTTTTCGATATTGCTCAATGTCAGAGGCCAGAGTAGATTGTATCTGTAAGGTGTTAAAAACCTTGGAATTAGAACTCACGATTTCCATCTCAATTCAAATCAATCGACGATGTCATTGTCTACCAATTCAGTTGAATCTACCTCATACATTTCAATATTACCACAAAAACTTATCTTAGACAAAAGAAGAAGCTTTGGCAGAATTCCTGGAAGTTTCACTTCTTTACAATGGCTGATGTTACGAATGTATCTCATAAACAGGTTTTTTGTGACATCAGCGCCAATTCTTAACGAGTTAATATGTGCAAACGAAATCTGTGAATTGGCGTCGACTAAATCCTTTGCATTGATTTCTAGCTTTTTATGATGGGAAACTGTAACTTTTTCCAAACCGATGAGGGCTCTGGAAGACAAAGGAGATTTGAGGTCAAGGTCAGTGAAGGTTTCATCAAGGTTGGCCGCAATATCCCTCATCATTTTTGTTATTGCATCACCTATGGTCATATCAAGCATTTTAATCTTGTTAGAAAAGTTTTCATAAATATCAGAGTCTACTCCTCTAATCGTAACGTTTTTCAGAACCCTTCCGTCTTCATTTTGATCTGATTCATAATTTTCATTGGACATGTCTATCAATCCACCAATGCGTTCAACTATAGCAATCATGTATGACATGCTATACAAGCTTTATATGTCTTACTATAATAGCAGCTTGGCAATGCAAGGATGCAGTTCGTCCTCTAATGAAGGTTCAAATTCCTCGTGGACTCGGCCCTGTATCTCCGAAAACATTAAGATTGAGATAAAATCAGGAAAAAGGAATATTTTCAATTGGCCGTTATTTTTGTCATCTTCTTTTCCCCATTCCTGTCAACAACCGTTCTAATACAACCAGGTATTATTTTGGGTCTAAAAGACTGCGGTACTATAGGTAGATAACGCTCCTTGGAAAAATCACGATACGAGACCCCATGGCTCCAAATATACTTCTATCAAACGATGATGGCATATATGCCCCTGGAATTCGCGCGTTAGCCATAGCTATGGACAAGCGGAACTGGGACGTGACCATTGTGGCTCCCAGTTTACAACGATCAGGGGAGGGCAAAGCAATAACATTTGACATCCCCATTCGTGTGGAAGAGATATCTTTGTCTTATCGTAACGGAAATACGGGTTGGCGAACGACGGGAACGCCAGCTGATGCTGTTATCTTTGGTGCCCATGCACGACAAGAGCAGAATTTTCCGCCATTTGACCTAGTTGTCAGCGGCATTAATGCAGGAGAAAATTGTTCTGTTCATTCCGTCTTAACCTCTGGAACTTGTGCCGTGGCTTTTGAAAGTGCTCTTCTCGGTCTTCCCGCTATTGCGTTCTCCATCGACGTTAGCGAAGAATTATTCTTCAACGAGAATGCATGGATCCCTGGACTAGAAGTAGCCGCCGAGACGGCTTGCATCATTATAGAAAAGGTATTAGAAGAGGGAGGCCTCCCCGAAGGTGTAGCATTCCTAAATGTAAACTTCCCTGCTTCGATTTCTCCAGATACTCCAATAGAAATCTGCAGGATGGCATTAACGAAGTATAGAGATTTCACTATAAAGCGGGAAGATCCACGAGGGATTCCCTATTACTGGATATGGGGAGACACCATAACGGTTCCGGAGGATACTGATGTTTTCGCAGTTTTGACGAAAAAAATTACGAGCGTAACGCCTATCACCCTGGATTTGGATGCTAGAAACGCTTCCGAAATAGGCACAGGACTTGAGTATTTGACGAATCTTTGAAAGCGTGTAGAAATCTCATCTATAGATACTAGTAAACTTGGGAAATCCTTTGATGTTATACTACGTGTTAGAATTTAGCATGACCCAGACCTCCCATTTAGTCGAAGCTAGAAAGGTAATCTTTAAAACCTTAAAGAAGCGGCCTTTTGTTATCGCATAAAAAGGTGGAACTTGTGGGTTTTTTGCAAAACTTGACGTGGAAGGAATACTTCCTTATCGGCGGCCTTCTGATTATATGGGCGCTTGTTGCATGGGCATCTGTGGACGCAATTACAGCTAATAACATTGTGAATGTCGGTTTTTTTGGGATAATTGGGATTGTTGCCACTGGCGCTCTCCTGATTTTGATCGCCGTTATTGAGAAAATTTTCTAGGCACAATAAATGAACCCATGACCCCTTTTTTATTCGAATCTTTTCCTGAGACGCAAGGAACGTTAATTGATGCAGTCTCTGGTAAATAAAATACTTCAAGGGGACAAGAGAGCGGTTGCAAGGGCAATTACTCTTGTTGAAAGCCAATCCCAATATTATCGCGATATAATAAAGCAGATTTTTCCAGCAACAGGGAAATCTTTCATTGTTGGTATTACGGGACCTCCAGGATCGGGGAAATCCACACTAGTGAATAATATCGCAGAAGATCTTCTTAAACGTCAGAAACGAGTAGGAATCATTGCTGTTGATCCCTCGTCACCGTTTAGTGGCGGGGCTCTTTTAGGAGATAGGATTCGAATGACCTCTATCCAAGGAGATCCAGATGTATTTATCAGATCGATGGGATCTCGCGGGAGGGCTGGTGGATTGGCAAGAGCTACTACTGATGCAATTCGAATTCTTGAGGCGGCGGGATTTGATCTAATCCTAGTAGAAACCGTTGGTGCTGGCCAATCGGAGATTGAAATTGGTAAAACAGCTCACACAACCATTGTAATAGGAATCCCTGGTGCTGGGGATGCTATTCAAGCCATTAAAGCGGGAATCCTTGAGATAGCAGATATCTATGTAGTCAATAAAGCGGATCGTCCGGGAGCCAATGAGCTGGTTAAAGAATTACAGCTCCTTCTAAGTCTCTCTCCAATAAATGAAGGATTATCTGAATGGAAAATTCCTGTTCTTAAAACCTCCAATATACACCCATTGCAAGGCATTTCCGAGCTTGTAGATACTATCATTCGGCACCAAAAGTTCTTGGTCAACCCGAGAAATCGTAAATACGCCCGTGAACGAGAATTCGCTCGTAGAAAGAGCGAAATCCAAGAAATAATAAAGTACGAAATCTTTGAAAATATGCTAGAGAACGTATACGATCGTCAACAATGGGAGGAAATCCTTCAATTGGTTATTGACAGAAAAGAAGATCCATACACGGCCGCTGCCAAAATAATGGATCCGCTCTTTCAATGAAATGCTGCATATACCTCAGACATGCATATGGGATAGCAAACAAAGACCAACATGGATTTTCTCGATTGTGGTATAGGAATATTCGTTAATAATGCCAAAGAAGAATTCTCCAGATAATATGAATCTTAATATACCTTAGCTGCGTTGTTACTCCCTAGAAATTAAATTGGCGTACTATTCTGGAATACCTCTCTAGTGTATTGAAGTGAATAATGATGACCACCCAGGCAATTATCGATAAGACCACTGAGCTTCTTCGCATTCGATTTCCTCTACAACAGAAATATAGGAACCTTATAGCAATCGGCCTCTATGGCTTTCTCAGTGCGTTTTTTATTTCATTAATTCTTACCTATTATAACACATGGTATCTAAGACCGGTTCTTGGATTAGATGAGACACAAGCAAACACTATCTTTAGTTATTCCACCGCCGCGGGCTCTATCGGCTTACTTTTGACTGTAATTGTTGGTGGAGCTTTTTCAGATGATTTTCGGTCCAGATATGGTGCCCGTGCACCTTTTATCCTAGCTGGAACAACCATGTCCGGCACAACCATAATTCTATTGCCGATTTTTGGGGAAGTTTTTCCAATTGAATCTCTCATTCTTATTTTTCCAATACTTTTTTTCATCATATACGTTGGTTTGGGACTGGGGTCATCGCCAGCATATGCCTTGATGTCTGAGCTATT
Source organism: Candidatus Thorarchaeota archaeon (assembly GCA_048882505.1). GTDB lineage: Archaea > Asgardarchaeota > Heimdallarchaeia > Hodarchaeales > Hodarchaeaceae > Hodarchaeum. Next base: position 332,788 of record JBHLRO010000001.1, on the reverse strand, counting down.
CACTAGAGATCAAAGGGGATGGGTAGGATTAATTTTGGCAGGTTTCACAACAATCGGATCTTTTGCGGGCATTGTTTTACTCAGAGCGGTTATTGATAATTATGGAATTATGAGAATGTTTTTTGTAACAGGTATCCTCTTTTTGGTCGCTGGGTTGGCTATTTTTTTCTTGGTAGAGAAGGTTAATCCACCTTTTGAACCAATAGATTCCACTTTTCTTGATATACGAAGTACGCCAAAATATCTTGTAACCTTTGGCGGAAGAGATTTCGGGAAGATGCTCGTAGTCCAGAGTCTTTGGGGTTTCGCAGTCGCTAGTATTTCCATGTATTTAATAATACATCTTTCAACACCAGCTGCGATCGCAGTTATTGGAGAGGGAAATGAAGGTATTGTTCTCATTATAACGGGAGTCGTTGCCGCGATCGCGGCCATTCCAGCCGGCCTGATCATTCAACGTGTTGGAAAGGTGAAAACAGCGATGGCTGGCTCTATCTTATATGCGATATATTGCTTTGGAACTGGCTTTTTTGGAGCGTCTTCATGGGCGGCCTTAATTTCCCTTGCTGTAATAGCAGGTCTCGGAGCTATATTCATCGAGTCAGTAAGAATCTCTCTGCCAGCAGATTTAGTACCAGAAGGAAAAGAGGCACAATTTATGGGAATTAACCAGTTTGCATCGTCTTGGACGCAACCTCTAGTAGGACTTCTAGGAGCTCAGATTTTAAACGTATTTGCTGGTAATAATCCTACTTTAATCATCTTTATTCTAGCAGGAACCGCCTCGCTCATTGCTAGTGGAGTATTGTTTTTCATAGAGTATGAAAAAATGATTTTGGACGAATATAGAAGATGGTATAAGCGTTTCCTGCTTGCCAAAGGGGTTGTTCAAGAGGAATTGAAATATATCGTAAATGCATTCAAATAGGTTATTTTTACGTTTTTCGTCAGAAGCGAGGCCAAAAGGAATCTGTTGAGCTAGCTAAGGTTTAGATTATCGTCATGGAAACCATCGATCATTCAAAAATCGATTAAAAGTGCTAATCAGATTGTAGGCGTTTTACTTCGCCTTTTACTCCAGTTTCTTGGTCCCAACCTGTTTAAAACGAATAATTCTCCAAATTCAGCTCCTGCCTCATAACCCTCAAATCCTCAAGAATGGATCTATTGATTGGAATCCCACTTTTCTTTCGTTTAATCTCTGTTTCATATTCCTTTTCCCCAGCAGTATAGATGCGTTCATGGCCTGGAGCTTTTCGTGAATTCCTAAGTTTACGTAAAATACTTCCTGCTATGGTTTTGAATGCTTTTAGCGGCAAGAAATTTTCAATATTAAGAGCAAGGAAGAAATGACCTAACTTATATCCCTTTTCTAAGGTTAGATCTGTCAAAAACGGACCATCAGAAAGCGCAGCCGTTAGTATTTCTACAGCAGCCGCAAAACCGTACCCCTTATAACCGCCGAGTGTCTCGCCCTCGCCTCCGAGAGGAAGCAAGGCCGCAGTTCCGTTCAGTAAATCCTTCAAGATTTCTATACTATTGGTAGACATCTTCCCTTCGCTATCAATAACCCAACCACGAGGAGTAGGTGTATTTGTCCTAGCCAAAACCTCGATTTTTCCTCGCTGAGTTATAGAGGTCGCCGCATCAAATAGAAACGGAAATTCCTCATCAGTCGGGATACCAATTGTAAGTGGATTTGTACCCATCATTGGCTCAGTTCCGAACGTAGGAGCGATTGAAGGACGAGCATTTGTCATGGTGATTCCAACCATTCCCTCCTTTACAGCCATCATGCTATAGTATCCAGCTATCCCGAAGTGTGTTGAATTACCAACAGCGACAGCTCCAATTCCAAATTGTTTGGCCTTGCTAATAGCAATCTGCATTCCCCGATAGGCGGCTACATGACCCATGCCGTGTCCGGCATCAAGACGGGCAACTGACTGAGAATCTTGGATAACAGTTATTTTGGTGACTGGAGATTGAATACCTTTCTTAATTCGATCATAGTACATCTTTAATCTTTGTACCCCATGAGACTCAATACCTGTGAGATCGCTTCTATTCAAAACATCAGCACATATCTCTGCATCTTCAGCTGGAGTACCTAAACGTTGGAAAACTTCCTTAATGAACTTCTTCAGCTTTTTTGAATCGATTAAAATGACTTCTTCTGCCAAGTGACTCAACCTCTCAAAACAAAGGATTCCAGGGACAGATCATTTTTCCCCGTTTACAGGAGGGTAGGGTTAGGAATTCATTTCAATGGCTTGAACCAACGAATGGAGCATGGTTTGTATTTCTTTGGGCGTGAAAGCCGGCGGTGAAAGCATATTATCGATTTTTATATAAGCTACGGGTCGTGGAAAAAGCTGTGCCTCTGGGATTCGTTTTTTAATGAGATGAGAATCAGTTTCTGGGTTTAGCAGTTGAATTATTTTAAAAGGTTCATAGATCATCTTAACTTCAGCCAAAATCCCTTGGACGACACTATTATTCGGTTTTCCAAAAATTAAAACTTCGATAGGACTTTCTATTAAGTGATAAAGGGAAATGACAAATTCAGGTGGAAATGGAACCTCTCGAGATACATCTAAATATGATGAATAGCTGGCGATGCATCTTGTGGCCATATCACGCCATTTGGGTTCGCCAGTTAGATGAGAAAGGATGGTAAGGTTCCTTACTAAGGCAGCGGTATCCTGGATACGATATAACGCTTTTGATAACGGTTGAAATTCGAAAACAGGGAATGAAACTCTATCGCTAAACAGAAAATTCTTGGAATCAAGATAATGCGAAGTTACCATATTTGTCATGTGTATTACCCTATCTAGATATTTACCTGTATTCGAATACAATCGTAGGAGGAGATTGAGATAGGCCGCTTGATCTCGGAGGAGAAATTGGTTTTCATGAGGATTTAATATATCATGGGGGATTCCGTATTCCGTTTCGTGTGAAGTAAGAATACGAACGATGCTCTCCACATACCCAAGATTACTGGATTCGCCAAATTTCCTAAGAAAGATTTCATTCGTGTCCAAAATAAGGCTAGCCACATCGCAATTACCTTTAGGATCAAAATAGGAGTACAGTTTCCCAGTTGTAGCCCCATACCGAAACATTCCAACCGATTTATCCCATAAGGATTTTTTCATAAAAGAGAACGTTTTCTCTACTGTTTTTAGTATTCTTAAGTCACCAGTTAATTGGTAGGTGTGAAAAATGTTTTGGCTGATGGCAATATTGTTCTCCAAGGTTTTTCGTTTATCGAGAGGCTGCCAATTATAGGTTGCGGCATGATAGAATCCGTTTTCTTTTGGATCCTGCAACCCTTTCACCGTTGTATTATACAGTTCCAAAACAAGATTGAGGAGAGATCCATCACGTGAGCGATGGTACAAAAGAAGGAGAAATTCAATAGCAGAACTAAAATGGTGCTTAGTTCCCCCTTGTTCCGGCCATCCTCCATCCTTCTTGTCATATCTTTCAAGTAAAAACGACAAGGTAGTTTCAGCGATTAGTTCGAATGTTTTCGGGTTGAGTTGTGGAGAATTCGCTCCAGGAACGTTAAGAGAGATTTCCCCGTCGAATTCGAGATCGGGATTTTTGTCCCTTGAAAGCTGTTGTTTTAGTCTTTCTAAAGAACTAAGGATAGCTCTCGGTGAATCCTCATTACAATATCCTACAAATTCCCCATGAGAAGCACAATGGATTGGATGTGGCCATCCCTGGTTATCAGAAAATCTTTCATATAATTCGGGAAACCTGTGGACATCTATTTGGATTGGGATATATTGAGTAGTTAGAACAGATTGAACTGAAGGTGCAGAAAAAATTTTTTGTTCAAGGGTTTCACACGTAGAACAAAGCTCTTCACAAAATATTAGAATGATTGGACGGTCTTCAGCTCTGGAGGTCTCCCAAGTTGCCTTAGTCGGTTGAAAAAAATGAAGTTTACTTGGATCTCCCACTGTGAGCCTTCCTTACAACAGTTTCGTCTTGCTTTCTTAACAACTGATCCAGTGCGGATTGAATTCTTAAAAATATGTATGCTTTTCTGCAATATGATCAAGTTCACGCTGAATGATCGGGTCAATCGGATTTCGTGGGTTTTTTTGGGCGAGAACTTCAGCTATCTTTTTTGCTTGTTGGCGCGATGACAAACCCCCGTTATTCTCCCACGTTTCCCGTGTGTCTCGGTTTATAATCTGCAATCCTTCAACTTTGAATGGAAAGTAGAGTTCTTTTCGGAATAGTTCAAGAGTAGAGGGATGTGACAATAATGATAGATCAGGATCATAATCTGCTAATATTTCTGAAGCAAAAGGGGCACCGTGATCTGTTATGCCATTAACAAGGCGATTCGCCATCCCTACTATATCGTGATCGATTATTAGCTTTTCCACTGATTGAGTAGACTCGAAATCTAACATACCTGCTCCCGAAATCATGTTAATTCCCGCCAATGCCGCTAAGACTGCCCCTATTCCTGCCTCAAAGCCGGCCTGTGCATCTGGAACCTTGGAATCCGATAATCCCATATAAGCATGTGTTGGAAACCTCAAATACTTTCCAACCTGAGCATCCGCAATATTGATCATCATGGTTTCAATTGCACCCATGGGGGTGGTGCCCGTTTTCATATCAAATACTGCAGGAGACCCGCCCCAGATAACAGGGGAGCCAACTTTTGTCAATTGAGCAATAACGACACCTGCTAGAGATTCCGCAGTATGTTGAGTAACGCAACCAATGAGTGAAATCGGAGCCGTGGATCCTGCCAATGGCATGGAAACGAATTCCGAGGGGATTCCAGCCTTGGCCCCATCTATCACTGATTGGGTAGTTAGGTTAGACCACATCAAAGGCGGGGAGGGACATGCGTCAAAAATTGCCATTGGTTTTTCAGCTAATTTTTGGGGGGACCCTCTTACCGCCTCTAATAAGGCAGACATAACTTGGAAACTTTCGACCCGAAAAGTCCCAGTTATAACTGGTTTAGAACAATTTAATATTGCTAGATAAAGGCGATGCCAGTCTTGAGCGCTTTTAGGAACATCTGTGTAAACTATCGCTGTAGATTGAGCCGAGTAGTTTGGTAGGTGATCGACGATCTTTGTAAACATTACAAAATCAGATGAACGAGCTTCTCTGATCTCTCCAGAGGTAAAATCCTGAAAGAAAATCGCTGCACTCCCAGGATCGAAATGGATATTGTCATCAGAAAGCTCACAGGAAAATTTTCCTTCCCTATCGTAAAGCCGAATTCTTTGAGGAACTTTTTCGAGGAGCCGGTCGACTAGATCTTGAGGTAGAAAATACCTTTCACCCTTTTTATGAATCCCTTCGTCGTCAAGAAGCGATTGGGCCTCCTTATTCTCAATAAGGATGCCTTGGGTCTCCAGAATTTCTTTTGCTTCCAAAAAAATCTTTTTAAGATGATCTTTGTCTAGAAGCTCAATCTTGGGTCTTATGATTGTCATTCCATCACCTATTCGTTGCTTAATAAATGATTGTCGATAGTAGAGCGCAGCATTTCTATGTGAGTGGGACCTGTCCCACAACATCCCCCAACGATCTGGATATCGTTTTGGAGGACACGCTGCATATCAGAGGCGAATTCCCGAGGTGTTTGATTGTATCTAGGAACTCCATTCACTAACTCAGGTTGCCCAGCATTCGGCTTAATACTCAAAGGGTAATTATGTTCCCCTAATTCTATTAATTCGCTTCTCATCTCGGAGGAAAGACCGATAAATTCTTGAGATCCCATTGTACAGTTTGAACCGACCACTCGAACTTTCATTTCAAGCATGGTTTCAATAAACTGGCTGAGCGAGTTTCCCATGATTGTAAAAAACCCATTGCGAGTTTCCCGAAATGTCAAACTTGCCATTATCGGTTTTGAAGATTCACTTTGGACAGCTCTGATTGCTGCCACTAGTTCTGTAAGATCCGAAAAGGTCTCCAGATGCCAAGCGTCCACATATGTGTCTAGAACTTGTGTTTGGAGTCTGAATCCAGATTCCATTTCTTCTATGGATCCTTGACCAACGGGAGGCAGGAAATCACCACTGGGACCAATATCCCCAATAAGAAGACGTCCGGGTGGACGTACATCGCTCAAAACAGAACCGGCAGCTCGATTAATCCGACGAATTTGTTCCGCATCTTCGATTCCTGCTCCCTTAAGCGCGACTGTATTTGCCCTAAAGGTAGCAGTCTGTACCATATCGCTGCCAGCAGTATAATACCTAAGAAAAAGATCCTTAATGGTCTCAGGATGCCGTATATTCCATAAGTCCGGAACTTCTCCAGGTTTTAGGCCACGAGCCATTAGCTCAGTACCCAGTGAACCGTCAAAAAGGAGAATTTTCTTCTTTTTCAGCAAACTTTCCAAAGAAATCGCAATCAACCTCGTTTTTCACAGTTTTAATAATTTCAATTCAAGAGGCGTTGGTTAGTTTTTCCGCTAGCTCCACAGCGGAAACAGCGTTGTCCGCATAGCCATCGGCGCCACACTCCTCAACCCATGCCCTCGTCACTGGGGCTCCCCCCAACATGATTTTAACTCTACTCCTAATGCCTGCCTTCCTTGCCAAATCCACAACCCGTTTTTGCCCTGTCATTGTTGTAGTTAAAAGGGCAGATACTCCAATTAAATTGGCATCGTGTTCTTTTGCTGCGGCCACTATATCCTCTGCAGCAATATCAGCACCTAAATCAATAACTTTAAAGCCGTTAGCCCTCAACATGGTGGAAACGATTGTTTTTCCTATGGAATGTATATCCCCTTCTATGGTTGCCATTATAACGGTTCCTTTAGTCTTCCTTGTCATAGTTTCGGCCAGGTGAGGTGTGATAATGTTAACAGCTTCCTGCATTATTAAAGCTCCCGTCATTAATTCGGGCAGAAAGAATTCTCCTTGATCCCATAGATCTCCGACCTTTCGGATTCCTTCTCCGAACCCTTTTTCGATAACTTCGAGGAGGGGCAGGTTATCTTTTATTGCAGTTTGTGCCAGCTGCTTTGCTCTTTCCAAATCGAGTTCCACAACGCTTGCGGCCATTTCATCATATATATCACTCATAACACTCACCAAAGGGATTTAATTCATCCGAAACGTCAATGTGCCCTGTTGTCGACTTGTTCGAATTTCCTACTATTTGTTTTTCCCCTACCCACACTTGGACCGAATCAATTTCGTTTGATGATTTGCGACAAAATACTCCATTACCCTTCTGCCAATCCTAGCTTTACAATCCGTTCTTGAAACCAGCATTGAAGTCACTAACTGGGGTTCCATTTTTATCCTCGAATGAAATTTGCCCAATTTAAATCTTAGTTCCATTTACTGTAATAACATAGAAAACCGATGGTTTAATACTCTTGACAACCAAGCAATACTTGGGGGCAAGTTCACAAGCCCTCTGGAGTAAAAATTCTTCTCCGTAAGCATCAATTTCAACAGTAATCTCGGAAAAATGATAAATCCCGTTTTTATCTTTATTGATTTCAGCCCCTACTGTGATTGCAAGAGCCTCGGGCAACGTACGCAGACTGTCACAAATGTGAAGGATTGTAGTTAGCGTACAAGTGCCAATTGACACCAAAAATAAATCTTCGGGAGAGGGATTATCAATGCCTCCGAAATCGGGAGGACAACTGAACGGAAGGAGATTGGAGTGGTAAGTAGTCTTGAAATGGCCTTTTTTATCGTGATCCCACACAGCTTTAACCTTAAATGGAACATTGGTGGCAGTAAAACGGTGCATAAGCTATCTATCTCTGATGAATGGTCTGTACGTGAGTCTTTATTCCTTATGAGAGGGAATTCCAAAATGGGGTTTTGAAAAGATGATATAGATCTCCTTGAAACCTGCACCTATTTATTGTTTTATCATCGGAGTTTTTTTTTATCCGGACCAGAAAATCCGTAGTGGACTTTAACGTCATAACACTGATCAAAATGGTAAGAACTGAGTCTTTAATGATGCCTCTCGGCACCAAAGCCCCCGATTTCTCTCTAAAGGATGTGAGGAATGGCCAAATCGTTGTTTATTCTCAACAAAAAGGGAAGAAAGGCACTCTTATCTTTTTCATTTGTAATCACTGTCCTTATGTTATGCATGTACGAGATCTGTTCGGTTCTTTTTCAGAGGAATATCAACCGAGAGGGATTTCCTTTATTGCAATCAACGCTAACAGTACGCAAACTCATCCACAAGACGGACCTGAACACATGAAAAAACTAGCAAATGAGAAGGGATGGCGATTTCCCTTTCTTTTCGATGAGACCCAAGAAACTGCTAAAGCTTATACCGCTATTTGTACTCCAGATTTCTTTTTGTTCAATTCTAACGATGAATTATTCTATCGAGGTCAAATGGATGATTCACGGCCTCGCAGTGGGACACAGGCAACAGGAATAGATTTACGATCTGCTCTTGATGCACTCATTGCTGATAAATCGCCACCAGAGCTTCAGAAACCAAGCGTTGGTTGCAGCATTAAGTGGAAACCTGGGAACGAGCCAGAGTATGTCCGTTAAAGAAAAATCCACTGAAGCAAGAGTACTTCAAAAGGCAAGATTAACAACGCCAGAAAAGTTAAGCTAGTTATCAAAAGGCTAATCTGTCCCTCATCCAAATTGAAGAACTTACCATATAGAATATTAGCAACGGCCGGAGGTGCCATACTCTGGATGATGAGAGGGATCGCTATGAGCCTGGAACTTTGAAAGATTATTATAAAGAACGCGGCCACCGCTGGACCGATCATAAAACGAGTAAAACTTACCTGGATAACGTTTCTTGAAAATAGATTTCGTGGATGGAGGTTCTTAATATCTTGAAATGATACCCCAACTAGCACTAGGGCTCCATAAAGCGAGACAGTTTTAAAAAAATCTATTCCTGGGATCTGTCCTATGGCCTGAGGACCAAATAAGGCATGAAGGAAAAAACCCAGCAGCAACGCAAGAAAAGGAGGAAACTTTAGCAGGTCCTTGACCAGATTGAACCCTATCTGAGTCTGTGATTCATATTCACGAGCTTGTGGATTGTAATGTATCCCTATCAGAACCCCAAGACTATTTCTCAGGGTCATTGCTATAAAGACGTAAATAGTTGCATATACTAGACCATTGTCTCCAAGTATTGCGAGAATGATAGGAAAAGGGAATAAGAGAGCATTTGGAAAGGTACCGCACAGAACAAGAGACCCCGCTTCTTCAGTGGGCCTATTGCGGACCAAAATGTACATTACAAGTGAACTGAGACCATGAACAGATATAGCGGCCAAAGTAATTTGTAATACTGTTATCCCTACGAGGGTCCCAATACCTGCAAAAGAGGAAATTATTGAAATAGGGAAAAAAATCCAGATCACAATAGAAGTGAACCATCTTCCGTATTTAGGGGAATAATACCTTGAAAAACGCCATATCACCCCTCCTGCAATCATCAAATAAACGATCATTAAATCAACAAGCAGTTCAAAGAACCCATCAAGGAATGTAGCCATTCTGTGCCATCTTCTGTTTATTACCTAAGATAAACTGTGCCTATCGATCCGAAACTTCACATGTGGTTAAGATTAATAAACTAGCACACGATCAGTCTCTTATGTGATCCTTAAAACTAGTAATTACAATACAAGGAAAACGAATCCTCTCAAATATTGTGTAAAGTAGTGCAAGGATATGAAAGACATCGAATTGATAGAGAAATTGACCTTACAAAATGCCATCAAATATAATGGTCAAGCCAGTCTGAAATCAACTTTAGGAAGCGTTATCAGAAGTGATCCAGCCGCTTTCAAACCTCGGATTCATGAAACAAAGCTCCTAGTTGAAAAAATGGTGGAAAGGGTAAATGCGTTAACTCTTGAACAACAGAAGGCCAGACTTAGTGAAATCTCCCCCGAAAGCCTCATCCAAGATAAGAAGAGGAAAAAAGAGATTAATATTGAACTTCCACCTAATCCCGACTTTACGCAAACGGTGCTCCGGTTGGCCCCATACCCTTCAGGCCCACTACACATTGGAAATTCCCGGATGGTGGTCCTGAACGATTATTGCACTAAAAAGTATAACGGAAAGCTTCTGCTGGTATATGATGATACAATTGGTTCCGAAACAAAATTAATTGATCCAACGGCATATGACTCAATTTTGGAAGGATTAGATTATCTAGGAGTGACCATTCACGGCATTTATTATAAATCGGATAGATTAAACCTATTCTACAGATATGCCAGAGAGATAATATCGAAGGGGGAGGCATATGTTTGCACCTGCGGCGCTAATATATGGCGAAATCGTTACAAGGAACAGAAAAAAAGCTGTCCCTGCCGCCCACATTCTATAGAGGAAAATCTAGATAATTGGGTAAAAATGCTTGATGGGACCTATCCTGAAAAAGGGGCCGTTGTGCGTTTAAAGTCAGGTATGGCCCTGGCGGATCCTGCCATTCGTGACCCTGCCTTGCTAAGAATATCTGAAAGGGAACATCCTCGAGTTGGCACCAAGTATCGTGTTTGGCCCCTTTTGGAATATTCATGGGGCATTGATGATCATGATCTAGGAATCTCCCATATAATTAGGGGAAAAGACCTTAGAAAAGAAGGCATTATCGAACAGATGATCTGGAAGGTTTTCCAGTGGAAGGAACCCAAGATACTTCTATATGGTAGAATGAAACTCAAGGGTTTAAAGCTCAGTAAATCACTCACTGCGAAGTATATTCGGGATGGCACCTATTTGGACTGGAGAGATCCGAGGACTTGGTCACTTCAATCGCTAAAACGACGCGGGATCCAAAAAGATGCTATTCATAACGCTTTATTGAAAGTTGGGCTTAGTTCAGTTGACGTAACCTTTTCTCCTGAGGCTATTTATTCAGCTAATAGAAAACTGATTGATTCTACCTCGAATCGTTACTTCTTTGTAGCAGATCCAATTAAATTAACTATTACCGATGTACCTGGATTTATCAAGGCAGCCAAACCTCTAAGGCATCCTGAACATCCCGATCTTGGCCGTAGAGAAATTATGATAGATATTGAGGATGCCACCGTAGATATCTATGTTCCTAAACAAGAACTAATAAGATTAGGTGATAAAAGGACAATCCGTTTGAAGGACCTTATGAACATCACAATCACAGACCATAAAGAAGAAATAGCGCTGGGTAGATACGAGAGTAAAGAAGTTCAAGACGCTAGGGAAATGAAAGCACCGATGACTCAATGGGTTCCTGTCAATACCGCCCTTCCTACTGAGATATTGCTTCCTGATGGGAATTTCCTGATTGGAGTTTCCGAACTAGGTTTGCAGAACGAAATCCTTGGTAACATAATCCAATTTGAAAGAGTTGCCTTCTGTCGTGTGGAAGAACTGGGAAGCCCTATTAGAATGATTTTCGTGCATCGGTAAACGGGTTCGCTATTGAAGCCATTATTAAATCAAGTCAAATCTTAATAAAACTTGAATTTTCCTAAACGATCCTGAAACGAGTGTTTCTAAATGCATAGAAAAAACTCCTCCTTCGGGAATATGATTGAAGACGATCTTTCGATTGTTTTCTTCTGTGGATTAACTGTCTTTAATCTAGGGGAAATGAGTGGGCTTTATTCCTCAATTATCAGGAATTTGGATTATCCATTTTTTATTGTCATTCCTATTCTTATGGTGTTTTTCGGAACATTTGGACTTCTTGGAATACTGACTGGGTCAAGGGAAATCTTCTTGATATGTTTGGCGGCCTCGGGCGTTTATATGTTTACTTTACTTGGATTACTGATTCTTATTCCAAAATCATCAGTAATTACCTTAATTACAACTCTCATTATTTTGGGATTAACTACAGGCAGTATAATTATCGGAGTGATGGCCCTTGTTCAGTCCAAACCAATTGATTCGGATCTTCAGAAATTAATCAAAACCGAGAGATCGGGTAATTTAGCGTTAGAGATATCAGAGTTGAGAAAATATTACTATTTAAGCGAAAAAGTGACTGTACGCGCATTGGATGGAATTAATCTAGAAATAGAGAGAGGGGATTTCATTGCTATCATGGGGCCTTCTGGATCGGGAAAAAGTACTCTTTTGAATTGTATTGGCGCCTTAGATCGTCCCACATCAGGTGATATAAAGATTGACGGTATAAATTTAACGGATCTTGATGAGGATGGATTGGCTTGGTTAAGGAGCCGAAAAATCGGATTTATATTTCAGGCATATAATTTGATTAACCGCATCAAAGTGGGAGAAAATGTTGAATTACCGGCTTTTGTTACCTCTCTTGATGTAGGGATTCGCCGTAAGAAAGCTGAATCATTGCTTTCTAGCGTTGGATTACAACAGACGTATGATCGCTATCCAACCTCGTTGAGTGGAGGCGAACAGCAACGGGTCGCCATAGCCAGAGCACTTATGAATGATCCCACATTTCTCCTTGCAGATGAGCCCACGGGAAATTTAGATTCAAAATCCGGGGCCGTTGTAATGAGAATATTGGAAAAACTTAATCGTGAGCTAGGGGTTACTCTGATAGTTGTTACTCATGATCCTGAGGTGGGAAATTTAGCAAAACGAATATACTATCTCAAGGATGGAAAGAACGTTGGAGTTAAGGAGTTGATTTGAATGGTTCGCAAAAATCTACTAATAAAACGCCTAGTTGTAGTTCTAGTATGTCTGATATCGCTATTGTTCACTTCGGGTATTCTTTCGCCATCTGAAATTCAGGGCCAAATGATAGGAAATTTCAGGCTGGATCAGGTTAATTGGCAGGGTATCAGAACTCCTGGAGGGGAGAACATCCCACTGCAGTTACAGCTTGTCAATCTCCATAATCAAAGTGTAGTTTCTGTTTTTGGAATTTTAACCCTTCCTTACCCGTTTACAGACTCAACGGATGGAGACGAAAACGCCAGTGACATTGCTGAAACACTCAGCACTTATATTAACGTCAGTCAATACATTATTTTAAAAGGAGAGCCATTCGAGCTAATCTTTAATCTTGATATTGATGTTGGGGCAACTAAAGGTAATTATTTGGCGAATCTAACCTTAGATTATCACATAATTCAGGAAAATGGTACTATTTCAGGCGAAACCGTCGTAGTCCCAATTATATTATCCATTCCCAACTCGTTGCCGGTAATTACTTGGCAACGCCCCATGCCCGAGCTTCTTACTGTTGAACCAGGTGAGCAAATCAACTTTACGATAATTCCAAATGATCCCGATAATGACTCTTTGGATATAAAATGGGAGGTTGATGATATTCCTTCTCCAAACTCCGATGGCAACTCATTTCTATTTACAAGCCAAAATCAGTTGGGCATCCAAAAGATTGAGGTGGCAGTTTCAGATCCGAATGAAACGATCACCCAAACATGGTGGGTTGAAACTCAATACGCTAGCGAAACAAAAGTCACTATATCTACACAACAAGTAATTGCTGGGAACTTCAATATAGTCCAAATTAATGCAACGAATCCAATATGGGTTGGCAAGGTAGATGCCAACGTTCAAGTTCCTCCTCCTATTATAGTGGAAGGTAATGCTACTCGTACTTTTGTGAATCTAACGGAGGGAACGGAAGTTTCATTTAAACTCCGATTATTTGTACCTGAGTCCGCCCTTGGATCCACAGGTGCTTTGACATTTCAATTTATATTTTCGGATCAATTTGGAACCGACTATGTAGATACAATTGCGATAGGAACCCTAGTGATAGGATTTATACAATTAGAATTCATTGCATCGGATATTTCACAAAATGCTTTTCGGCCTGGAGATCCCCTGTTTGTATCAGCAACAATCCTTAATATAGGAAATACGAATGCTAAATTTACCAATACGACTCTTTTATCTAGTGAAGGTGTTTTGATTGACTCTAGTTCTAGTAGAAGTTATTTGGGAGATGTCGAACCAGATAGTCCCCTACCTTTTACCTTAAATGCACTTATCAACACATCCGCAAGTCCAGGGGATTACTTGATCAATTGCATTGTGATGTATATAGATGATGTTTACCAAACACACAGTATTTCTACAACTTTCGTCGTTCAAATTCAGGGAGAGGCAGTAACGACCTCTGAAGTACCAGTTGGTATTGATTTTGCAGCCTTAATCAATCAGGCTGCCATCCCAATCTTAATCGGCGGAACTACCCTGTTTATGGTAGGTTATATTGTTATACGTTACCGTAAGAGGTAATAAACCATGCCCGCCTTCTTTCGCATGTCTTGGCAAGCACTGAGAGATAGAAAACTTCGTTCGTTGTTAACGGTGACAATGGTTTTGATTGGAGCGTCCTTAATTGTGGCTGTCAACGGTATGTCAAAGGGGACTGTAACATATATCGATAATCAGTTTAGTTCCATTGCAAGTAATGTACTTGTTCTCACGCCACGCTCCTCTGATCTGAGCCTGGATTCCCAGGTAGTGGAAACCATTGAACGTTATACCGGTGTAAGTTTCGTCATTCCATTCATCCAGAATGGAATAGTGATATCTTCAGGTTCCGAAGAAACTACGTCAATAGCACTTGGGATAGAGAACGGCAAGCTACCTTTGATTTTTCCCACCTTTTCCTTGTACTCGGGAGATTTCGTCTCTGAAGTTGATAGATTTGGGATTATACTAGGAAATGAAGTAGCCCGGCCTGAAAGAGACGATTCATTTGCAGAGGTAGGGGATATAATCAAATTACAATTTCAAAAAACGGAGGGACGCAAAACCGTGTTAGAAAAAAAATCTTTTTATGTCCGTGGTGTGGCGGAGTATATCGGAACTGGGATGGGAGTAATTCCTTTGGATGATCTGGCGATAATTCCTTATAGGGAGGCAGATTCCCTTTTTGACCGAAAAGGGGTTTATGACGGAATTTACGTAATAACTGCCTCAGATAGTCAGAATCAACAAGTGAGAAACAGAATAGCGGATACCTATGATGTATCCATATTATCCCCCAAAACTATATCTGATTTGGTGAACAGAGTCTCTGGAGCTGTCGCTGAATTCGTGAATAATGTAGCAGTGGTATCTCTGGGAGTAGCAGCCGTTGGTATCATAACCACTCTGTACACAAGTATGATGGAGAGGACAAAGGAGATAGGAACTTTAAAGGCTTTAGGTTATCGAAAACGTCAGATTTTGGTGTTATTTTTGAATGAAGCTTTGATTACAGGGGCTATTGGTGGGACATTAGGCTTGGGTGTGGGTGTGGGATTAGGGTATGTCATGAATTACTTCGTTTCAGGAGGGGGTGGTTGGCGGATGGTACCTATTTTTGAACCTCATGTTTTCGTTTTTACTTGGGTCTTGACAGTAATATTAGCAATGGGTGCAGGATTTTATCCTGCTTGGAAGGCGGCGAAACTAGATCCTGTAGTTGCCTTGCGAAAGGAATAAGAACTGGTTTTCATCCACTAGGTGATTGGTCGTTTTAGGCCTGAAATTAAGGGTATAATAATCGAACCCATAATTTCGTTTGAAATAACATTGATACTTCTAGATAGGCTGTAATCCATTGGTACAAAACAGATCTCATTTACCAATGGTTTTCTCATGAAGTCTAGACATCAGTGAGTGGACGCTGTCACCTATACCCTCGCCTGAAAGGGCGGATGTTTCGTGGAAATCGAAATAGTTGTCGTGGTCTAGTATCCTTTTCACTGCTTCCAAGCCAATAAAGGCTCCGTATTTGGCTAAATCTTTCTTGTTTAACATCACAATAATTGGTATTCTATCAGGGCTTCGTTCCTCTTCCCGTTGTGTTATCTCTACAAAATAGCCAATTTTCTCAATTGAACTTATATTTGTACCGTCAGCAATGATTATGGCCACGTCGGCGCCCCGCAATGTCATCTCGGGAATAAAGTCAAATCGTTCCTGGCCCGCTGTATCGAAAAAAACTAGCTGGAAGATAGAATCTACGTCGTCTCTTAAGATTAATTCATCGGCGCTGGCCAAAGAATGAAACTCGATGGAATTATACAAGGTCCGTACAAGTAATATTCCAGCTGTATTAACCGAAACAGTGGTTGTGGAATCTATCGTTCCCGTTGTTTCTCCCCCAACACGGTACCAAGTATGTGTTGCATCCAACTGATTTTCAACATCAGTTCGCCGTTTCTGCTCTCCAGTTGGTTTAAACAGATCTCCCAAGAGACATTTGAGCAAAGTCGTTTTTCCTGCACCAGTACTCCCGATGACAACAATTTTATATACACCTTTGAATCCTTTTCCTTGTTTTAGAATACGAGTAACCCGGTTACTGCCACGAAGTCCACGTAATAGCATAAAAACATCTCCTGTGGATCGGCTACATTGATTTCGTGGTAAAACGGTTGTATATTCTATTTAAGTTTACCTAGGTAAATTATACCTTTGATTCGTTTTTTCAATTAAACCTAAAGTTGTTTGAATTCCTCGGGGAAAACAATCTCACTGTTAAGGGATTTCTTGGCCCCTCTTAGATGTTCATTCAATTCCTTCTCTGAACGAAACCTAGGGCCTAGATATTATTGTAAAAGATGAATCATGCCAAGAGATTTGAAATCTGAGTACTCCGGAGGAACATGGCTCCAACTGGGTTTCATGGACTTCTTGGCCTCTTATTGGCAACAAGGATCGATCCAAGTACAAATCATGGTCAACGTATACGTGTGGGATTGGTTTGGGGTTCCACTCTTCCCGATCTGGACATTTTGGGTAGTTCGGTAATCACCCTGATAACGGGGGATTTAAATCTCGCTGTAACATTCCACCGATCAGTAACCCACAGCCTTCCTATTATAGGACTACTCATGATTCTTGGCTATGGATGGAAACGAAATTCAATGATACTTGGGGTAGGATTTGGGATGTTCCTACATGTGTTGCTTGACTTTCTGTACTTGGAGGGAATTTCCTGGTTTTGGCCCTTCCAAGCATGGGGTGATAGAACATACGTTGTTCCCTTCACATATATGGATCTGGATCCCCTTCTCGCGAAGATTTTACTTACTCTAGATGGATATTTTGAATTTATATTTTATCTTGTGATGGCAGGTTTTGCCAAGAGGACCAACACCTGTCATGAACTTTCGATCTCATGGCCAAAAGAACTTATCATTAGGGATTGGCCCAACAAACTCCAGAGGCTAGCTTTGGGCCTTTTTTTCTTGATGATAATATTCTTGGGATTTGCTGTGTATTCTCACACCTGGCCTGATATGACAGTCGAAACTTATACAATAGTGCTTTATTTTCCACTATTGCCCGTTTATTTCATATCAGGACTTCTTCCATATCTGATGCGTGAAACAATCCAAAATATCCCATAATTTCAAAATAATGAGGAGCTTTGGAGACTGGCGGCAATTTATGAAAATTTTGCTCTTGCGGTTTAGGAATTGCTCTGGTAATCCAGCTTAAACAATACATACATAACTTCCATAATGCAGCTTGTTACATCAATTCGATTAAGCAAAACTGCAAGTCTTAAAACGGTATCGAAAACCGTAATCCCAGGTCATAGGCAATTTACAATAGTTCCCCGGATTTGGGTCTCACAAACCGTTTTAATCTTTCCATAATTCTATCGATCAACCGTACCTGGGGAACCACCAGCATCGGGAATATAAAAAATCATTATGTTTCCCTGTGGCCTGATGATGGGGAGACTGTCGCAATAATAGATCTAAAATTTCAAATCTCATTCCTTCTTCCCGTTTTATTACATTTATGGGCTAGGTAATGGTTGGGGAGGCAAGACATTATTAAAGTCGGTTGTCAGGTTCATTCTAATTGAGAGGACAAATCCTTCCGCAAACCTCAAGCATTTGTGAATTCCAGGTGAAATTACGTTCCAACAATGTATTTTTTACCCACATGATATGGGTGGTCATAGCCCTATGAAAGAGAAGAAACGCAAACTTATAAAAGGCATGTACGTATGGTCATCGTTTAGGAACCTTACGTGTGAATCAAAACTGTTGCGTCCCATATCTGAACTGATATAGGAGAATACAATCTACCTACTGGAGGATCGATTATGGCGGATATTAAGGCAATTGCTTCTTTTATACCCGCAAATCGTCTGGAAGTAGACCAGCTCGTCCGGCAATATCATAATCTGTCCCATCTCAGTGCGAGAAGAGCCCTAAAGGCATTAAAGAAAACATTCTATCGATATCGGGGCAAGGCTCTCTCCTCGGTTCGTTGGATCTACAATCAACGTCTGTTGTTACGCGAGAAAGTTGTTCCTGGCCCCAATGAAGATGCTCTAACCGCAGGTATCCAATCTCTTCAATTTGCGATCAAGCGAGCAGGTATCGAACCGCATGAGATCGATGCTCTTTTTGTGGTATCGGAATCGTATCCTTATGCGGTAAAATCGAGCACCGCAATTGCTGGGAAAGTAGGTTGTACAAAACTAAAGTATGGAGCTAGGGGAGAATTCGCCTGTAAACCGTTTGGTGAATTTCTTGATATAGCTGGAGCATTGGTAGACTCAGGTCGAGCCCGATACGTGGCAGTAACTGCCACCGATGCAAGCCAAGGGGCACCTGGAGACGATTTGGAATTTTCAGCTTCCTTTTACTCCACGAGCATAATAATAGGGCAGGGAAACGGCATTGCGGAGATCAAAGGTCGGACATCCATTAATTATGATTTCTCTGATTTTATTCGTAAAGAAGGCGAGGATTTTCCTGAGCATGAGGGTCAGGGAACATCATTAGCCTATCGAGGAATGATTCTTTCGACAGTTAAAAAGCACCTAGAGCGATTTGCAGACATTCAACCCGAGACCCTTCCAAATAAAACCTGGGTACTCCACTCTCCTAATGGTAGTTTTCCACATGAAGCCCTTTTGGATATATCCAACCATTACGGGATTAAATTGGCTGAAAAGGTATTCGATGAAAACGGAAAACTCCTTAGAATAGAACCTAGAGTAAAAGTCTCGAATTTAGCTCCCCAGATAGCTAACGGTTATTCGGCGACGGTTCCAACGGCTTTATGTGCTGCGATGGAGGAAGGGAAAGTAGATGAAGAGATCTTGACAGTTTTATATGGATCTGGTGCGGGATCGGACGTAATTACAATCAAAATGAAAAAAGATAGCAAGAACGTCGCAAATAACGGCATTCCTACCGTAATGGAACAAATTGCGAAAAACAAGCAAAAGATAAGCGTAGAAGATTATTTCCGCTATCGTGACACTCCCCAATTGGCTGCTAGGAGTGTTGCCATGCTTTCTTTGGATCCCCTCGGGAAGGAATTCTATGCGGTCCAAGGTTGTCCAAGTTGTGGAGCAGTCTATTTTGGAGATTCATGGACTGCCACAAACTTTCCTGATTTTGAACCCCCCGAGAAATTCGCAAAACTGAAAAACAGGTGTCTACGAGGGATCCAATTTGATAGATCAGATGCAAAGCGAATCTGTGGTGGAAAGCTACATAAAATCAAATTACCTAAACGAGGAAGAATCCGATCAATAAAATTCTCCACTCCTCAAAAGAAAAGCACTGGCTATCCTACCAATCCGTATTGGGTGATGTTCGACCAAAAAATGGTGAGGGGATTTAATTATAACCCAAATATTGACTCCTTTAACGAGGGGGACGAAGTCGAAGCGATTATTGGCCGATGGAGACCCGATCCGAAAGATTGGGTACCATTTTTATACGTTCCAATGTACCAGCGCGTTTCCAAAGCTGAATAATATTCAGTATTAATTTGCGGCCATAGGAGGCGATATAATCGGCTCCAATGGGAGTTATCTATGATAGGATCCTAATAGGAATCTAAGGACTATTTCGCGATCTCATGGACTACTTTTGATCTTTTTGTATTGTACACTCATGTTTAAAAGTGGGTTGAAGCAGAATGCTGACTGTAGTGAGAAAAATAAAGAATTGGCTGCTTTGGATAATAGGACTAAGTCTAATCATCACGGGAGTGGGTATATCCGTTTTTATGGGAGGGATTTCCATGGATCCAAACGTATACATTAATTTTCCTATTCATTCCTTTTTTGGGCTCAAATTTTACGTATTCTTAGCCTTTAGTGGGTATTTTTTATTTGTTTGCTCGTTTCTTCTTCTACCCGCTATTTTAAAGTCGGGTTCTAAACCTTTCTGGGGATTAGAAAGTATTTCTCGCCTTTTAATATTTTTCAGTGTCGAGGCCATTGTATACGCGCTTCTATTAGATGTGATACCCTCCCTCACGGCCTTATTCCCGTGGCATCAGAGTTTTGATTATCTTATTTGGGGGATTTTCCTTCTCCTACTTGGGCTTCCCCCTTTAGCATTCAGAGAGCGGTTAAACCCTCGCGATACTACCTATTCCCTTAACTTTATTGCCTGTTTTTTTATTGGTCTTATAATTCTAGGCCTTAGTTGGGTAGAGTATAGTTACCTCCTGTACCCGATGTTTTCACACCAGCTATGGGGCGTACACTTTATCTTAGGCATTATATGCCTTTTGAGTGGAGGTTTGCCCCTTTCAGTCTCATATATGGCAAAAAAATCAAGGGCTATCGAAAGACTTGATCCTCTGTTCCTCTTAATCGCATTGATTGGAGGAATGATCTATTTGACTCCAACAATAACACATAACGGTTTATTACCAATTGAAATTCTGCATTCTTATCACTATTTTGAACTTTTAACGTTCGGTATGCTCCTGATGTCCCTAGGTCTGATACCAATCGGTATTTCTGAATCTCGGTACAAGGTTACATACAGATACAGGAATTATTTGTTGGTAATTCTAGCGATGGGGGTAACGCAGGTAGGCATTTCCGGGTTCCTCGTCATGCTGACAGGTCCTATACAAACCTCAGCTATATTCAATCCGGCTATTTTCTATATGACCTGGGATGTGTGGTGGTTTAATGGAGTGGCTGCAACTATTCTAAGTTTAATCTTTCTTATACCGCTATTAATCTTCCAAACTCAGAAATCGGGCGTTGAATCTTTTGGGGAAACTGCAGAAGAACTTCAGTCACCTAATTCAAAAATATAAGTATAATTGTTATCCAAGACGCATCAAAGGGGAACTAGAATACAAGGGGAACCAGTATACAGTCCAAATATGACAATCACTTGGAAGCAGGAAGAAAACTCATCGAGTACTCGAATAGCTCACTTTTGACACTGGGCACAAAAGAAGGTACTCCGTCCTTTTTGCTTTATACGCTCGATTTTTTTGTTACATACTGGACACGACTTACCTGCGCGGTTATACACTCGATGCCAGATTTGTGCTTCTCCAAAATCCCCATTAGGACGAGTATACGGTTGAACATCGATAGAGCTGCCCATAGATCGAAGTGCCTTATTCAGGATAAAACTAATAGCCTCCCCGAGCCTGTTTTTCTCGTTTTTGGAAAGATCTTGAACTTTCTTCCTAGGATCGATTCTCGCTTCGAAAAGAGCTTCGGATTTGTAGATATTTCCAATCCCCGCCACAAGCCTCTGATCAATCAAGGCTTCGCCTATCGGCTTGGCAATAAAGGAGCGCAAATCGAGTTGATCAGCAAATCTTTGGGTCGGAAATGGCTGTGCCAAACCGTCAATGCCCATTTTCTTGATGGGAGAATAATTGTTTACCATTTCCAACGATTTAAATACTCTAAATTGGCCAAAATTTCTTGTGTCATCAAAAACTGCGTGGGGAGGATTTTTCATTTCAACGAGAACTTTTGGATGTTTATAGTCCCGTTCGGGAACAACCGCGCCATCAATAAGTCCCCAACGGCCACTCATTCCTAGATGATTTAGAATGACATTGGGTACCTCCACAAAACGCCAAATCAGAAATTTCCCTATCCTGATTATATCATCCAATGTACTATTTACGAAAATGTCAAACTCGGGCTGCTTTTGGCGGTATTTAGGATAGTTTTGCGAAAATTCTGTCAATCGTATACGTTTAACTGTCCTAGAAATAAGAGGAGACAATTCTTTCCTTACAGTTTCTACTTCAGGTCCTTCTGGCATGTGTACTGACGTTAGTACAGAACGCTTTATAAAGGAACTTCTCTCCTGATGGCGGGAAACAGATCAAATAATTGACAGGTAATGAAACTACATAAAGCTCGATCTGATAATTATGGGAATGCTAGTTTCAGTAGGTCTCTTATTATATAGTTCAATTGTCTTACCTTCAAGTGCTGCCTTAACGCTCAGCTGGCATGAATGGGTTAAGGAAGGCGGATAATGAAGGTTTAAGGTTTCTAACTATAGTTGAGAGATAACCACGTTTTTTCCAGCGCTTGCTAATGTCTCAAAAGGGTTTAAAATCCTTGTTAATGCCACAGGTAATCTGTCTACCCTGGGTGATTGGACATCATTAGTAAGCTCAAATACTATCGCGTGGGTTGATGTTTACATTGATGATGAACCAACATCGGAAGGAAATTCTCTTTACTTCTTTGTTTCTCCCTTAGATATTGGAAACGAAACTGCAGGCTGGGGGGCTTGGATAAATACCATATCGTTCATTACTGCCTTGATGGGGTGGTTTGATCCCAATGCCAATTATCAAAACACAACTACATCGAGTGTAAATGCCATTAATTACTCGATAGGCAACAGTGATGGCACTGGTAATAATTAATGGCTATTAAGTCATGAAATGACGTACAACAACGGCACTGGCATTCTAGAGTTGTATGATTTTGATATGTCAAACAATACGCTGTCAAGTTTGATATCTATTGCCCGAGAGGCGGATGCGGGATTTTTTCCGACACCCGCTCTTACCATAGCGTGGATTATCCTTTTCTTTTTTGCTTTAGCGGTTGTTCTATCACGCAGGAAAGGTAGGTAAATCCTTCACCCATTTCCTCCTTTTTTTTTCAAGATTGGGATCATCGCTTCTCTATACTGGAAACACCTCATTTTCGTGAGTTATTTATAGCTAGCATCTACACTTCGGGGGGTTGATGAATATGGATACTACCCCCACTGAAATTAAAGAGATGGCCTATTCTCTCCTTCCAAGTGCTTTTGGAGGTTGTTTAGTCTTCATTTTCTTGTCTCAAATCGAAAGATTTCTTACAATGATCTTTGTTTTGAATTTTTCAACAGCTGGACCCAATATTACAGTAATTATGATTTTATTCTTGGTTACAGGGTTGTTAGAGTTGGTTTTGCCATGGCCGCATTCAGATCGCTTACTTTCCCTGTTTATGATTTTGACATTCGTGTTTATATTGGCTGGCTTCTATCCTGATACTCTCATTGCGTCTATAGGCTCTCTAGGTGCCTTATTAGCTGTTACACCACTAATCGTCCATGAAATTAATGTAGAAAAACAAAAGTTCGCTTTTTCTGCGGGATTTGGATTATTTTTTCAATTATTAATCCGATCGTGGCTGGATGGCGCTACATATTATAGTACACTGTTGGGAAGTATTTTACTCCTAGTATGGGGAATTCTACCCATTATCATTTGGTTTGGTTTCGTAAGATCTGCGGAACGAGCGATCTCACCTTCTGCTGCCAATCTTATAGATGCAGTGCCAGTCATTACATTTTTAATGATTCAGTACCTTTTCCTCGGAACACCCAGCGTGATATCCACCTGGTATATTCGTGATTACCCTCTCATATCCTTGGCTGGCAGTTTAGGCGTTTCTATTGGCCTGTTCGTGGTTTTATACGGAGTGAAACTGGATATGGAAAAAAGGACGGTGCCATGGATCATCGGTTCCGGGGTCTTGTACGTTGTATCTATGACAGATCTTGTTTGGTTGGATGTATTTTCACTATTAAGTTACTTTATTGTTCAAGCAACGAGCATAATCATTCTCTTTCTGGGTTTGAATTATGCTGTAACGAGAACTCTCGGTTCAATTCGCCGTGTTGGTATCCGAATGGGATTAATTCAACTAATCACTATCCTTATTATATTCCTCGAAGTGAGTGCCGGAAACTGGGCTTTTATGCCTTCTGCGTTAGCATGGACCCAAGGATTGGCAAGTGTGTTCGTTTTCGTACTAGCACTCGTCTTTCCTCTGTCTTGTTTTGATTTTAAAGTTCCACAAGTCGAAATTATAAAAGAAAGGTCGTTTTCTAATGGGGCGCAGATTCTAGTTGTTATTCTTCCCTTGATTACATTATCAGGTGTATTTGCTAACAGTTTTCTAGCGGTATCTCAATCTCCGTCCACTTCATCACTGAAAGTTATGACCTATAATATCCATCAGTATTATGCAACAGGACAATCCGGGGAGTTTAACCTTGAGCAAGTACGAGACGTTATCTGGGCGTCAGGAGCAGATATCGTAGGATTACAGGAATCAGAAGGAGGGAGGATAACGTCCTCTAACATGAATGGAGTCCGATGGCTTTCCCACCAGCTCGGGATGCAGTATTATTTTTATGGGCCTCCAACCTCAGCTCAAATCTATGGGGTTTCTTTATTGTCTCGGTATCCTATTATCTCCCAAAAATGGATTTACCTACCCAGAGAAGTATCGATTGAGCGTGTTGCAATTATTGTTGAAGTGGACACAGGAAACCTAGCGGGTCAAATTCCCATAATTGTTACTCATTTTCAAACAAGTGGTTTCGCCGATGACCGCTTTGTACAGGCACAAGCTATTTTCGCTCAGACCCTATCTCACTCAAAGGCAATTCTTATGGGAGACTTTAATACGCCTCCAAACGGAACAGATCCAACATATCTCTTATTGAATAGTTCTTTCTCTGATGCATGGGTTTTAGCGGGAAACGATCCGCTTGTCGATAGTGGAAAGACTTCGTACAATGATGATGGAACCTTAGATAATCGGATTGATTATATCTGGCTTAAAGGCTCTTGGAATGTTCTGGAATGTGATGTATCTGGAAGTCCTAGGGATTCCGACCACAGAGCCGTGTTTGCAGAGTTAACATCGCCCTAGTGTACGATTAGAGAGTTTTGAATGTGAGAGGATTGCTAATTACTCATTATCGACTCTCCTCATCTTACCTCTCTCAGACAACAATGAGCCCATCTCTTTTTGGAAGATTCAGAAAACATATCCGACTGATCACATTGTAAGAATGCGATAGTTAAAATATGTAGAGAAATTCTCTTACATCCGATTTCTTGAAGATACCCTTGAAACTAGCGGTAAATATTTGACGACCCTTAGGAGCTTAAACTATAGCAGTGTGGGGTATGAGACGTCCTTGTCTGAACCTGCAATCTCCCTAACAAACGTAGTTAAAGTATTTAAATTGGGAGCTTCAATTAAAATCCCAATCTTCAATGATTTGAACTTTACATGTGGTACGAACGATTTTATAATTCTTTCGGGACCATCAGGCTCTGGTAAAACAACGTTATTGTCCATTATTGGTGGATTAGCCACCGTAGATAGCGGGGATGTTTTTGTGTTAAATCATCACCTATCAGATATGTCTGAAGAGGATTTAGCACTTTTTCGCGCTACTTACATCGGTTTTGTATTTCAGACTGGCCATCTAATAGATTCGCTGACAGTCCTTGAGAATATTATGCTTCCGGTCCATCTGGTTGGTGCAAACCAGGCAGAATTCCAGGATAAGGCCCGTGAACTGATAGAAGAATTCCAATTAGCTGGACGTGAACACTCCCTCCCGATTCTTATCTCAGGAGGGGAATATCAGCGTGTTGTATTCATAAGAGGCCTTCTGATGGATCCGGAGCTTCTATTGGTAGACGAACCTACTTCAAATCAAGATTCCACCACCTCAGAAATCATTCACTCTAAGCTATCGCATTTGAAGGGTTCGAGAACGATTATTTGCGTTACGCATAATAGAAATCTGTTTAAACTCGCAGATTCGATTTATATTCCGGAAGAGGGAAAATTAAATCAAGTAAGAATGTGATCTTATGGGATCGCTCCGGCTAGCTTGGGTAGACATCAGAAGGACACGATCTCGTACTAATGTTTTCATTGGAATTGAGTCGCTTATAATGGCCTCTGGGATGTTATTCAACCGTTTATCTCAACTTCTAACTGGGCAGGTCTCTTCTTATACTGGTTTAAACCCTTCAATTATCTCAATCTTATATAATTTCTTATCATTCCTTGGTATGACTGCATTGATCACTGGGATCTTAGTAGCTACGCTGTTAAGTTCAATATTGACAATCGGAAGGATGAAGGATCTAGCTGTTCTTCTTGCAATGGGAGGATCATTCAAGGATATCCAACGGGTTCCTTTG
This sequence comes from Candidatus Thorarchaeota archaeon, assembly GCA_048882505.1. GTDB lineage: Archaea > Asgardarchaeota > Heimdallarchaeia > Hodarchaeales > Hodarchaeaceae > Hodarchaeum. Next base: position 306,560 of record JBHLRO010000001.1, on the reverse strand, counting down.
GCGCAAATGTTTCTATTAACTCTTGTTTCTGGAATTTTGGGATGGATAATCAACATAATTATTCAAGTTCTGTTCCAATTTTTCCTGGGAATCCCGCTCGTTGGCGTTATGGAACTCTTATTTCCTGTATCTGAGATTACATATGTTGTTCTCCAACTATTGGGAGTTTATTTTGTTGCAGGACTAATTATTAATCATATTATTAGACAAAACTTTCGAGAAATCATCGAAGGCCAATATACTTTGGATTTGAAGAGTTCCCATGACGTTTGGGGTTATTCTATAACAAAACAGGTAGCATTTTGGGTCGGATACCTTGTTTCTAAAAGATTTAGAGTCCTTTCATCACTAATGTTAATTGGAACCTTTCTATTGGTGTTTTTGATCAGTTTTACCGTTTTTGGGGGGAATATTATTCATATCTCTACTAACAGCTTTGCATCTAGGGGTTATGGAGATCAGGTAATTGTCGTAACGCCCATTGAGATTTCATCTTTAGTAGAGGATCTCTATGATCCATCAACCCAAACAAAGCCATTTCAATCAGTTTTACTTTCTAAGGATTATTTACTGCCATCATCGTTTCTGCAGATCCTCCCAGATTCCGCTACATATGAAACTCGTTTATTACTTGGCGGGGAAGTTGAAATCTTGCTCCCGCTTGAACTATCTGAAAACGGATCATATCCATCATCGGGAAGAGTGTCCGGAAAATCCTTCCTTTGGGGAATTGATAGACAAAACTTCTCTCTGTTTAACTATTTCAGCATTAATGATGAACCGATTACCACCGAAAACCTAGTGTATGTTGGCGATGGCTTATTTGATGGAAAAGAGCCCACTGCCGAGGCTGTGATTCTCGAAAATGCGACGGAATTAAAGCGTTTTGAGATAAGAGGAATACTAGTTGATCCCTTTGCGCGTGGAGATTGTATTTATATGGATATTGAAGAATTAAGAGCCTTGCGTGAGTTATCAATGGATTCACGGAATGTAGCTTTCATCCAAAATCCCTCGAGTCAGATAATGGAAATGATAGGGGGTGATCCGATGCTCGGTTACTTTTCTCTTGATGAATACAAAAATAGATATATTGAAATGGGTGACCCATTCTGGGCATCCTCTTTTGGTACTTCGCTCCCTCTTTTGATTTCAACGACATTGGCTATTGTGGCCTATTCAAGTCTCATTGCACGATCCATTCTAATAACTGACTTGCGAACGTTATATACCTTGGGTGGGGGCCCCCCCATTCTTTTCAGAGTTATATGTTGGGTAAACATATGGAATTTAAAAACAGTTCCAATTTCGGTTGTTTTTGGACTTGCCAGTGCATATACGTTTTTGGTCACGGAGCCCCTTCTACCCACTTTTGATCCATATATAGGATTAGCCATAGGATTTTCCAGTATTATTATTGTGGCATATATATATTTCGAAAAACTATCTTCTAGACTGGCAAAAGAGTTCGTACGTTGACCTTTTATCTCCTAAGACCAATTAAATTCAGCAAAAAACAAATCAGCTAAGAGGCTTCTTTTTAATCGGATCGACGGATTCTTTTCCCAAAATATACAAAAAAAACTAGATAACCTGACTAATAACAACATCACGATCAACCTATATCATATCGATTCCGTTAAAAAAACATCCATGGAATATCAAAAACGAGTAGTATGGGATGATAAGATGTCTGACTGTATTTTTTGCGAGATTATTTCAGGAAATATACCTGCATACAAAGTTTATGAGGATAATAGGACACTAGTTTTCCTAGACATAAATCCAACTGCAAGAGGTCATATGCTGGTTGTTCCCAAAGAGCATTCTCGCAATCTATTGGATATTAGTGATGAAGATATGGTTGCTGTTGGGAAAACCATAACTCGGGGTGTAAAAGCATTGAAAACGGTAACTAGCTGTGATGGTATCAATCTACTACAGACAAATGAACCTGCTGCAATGCAGGAGGTATTTCATACGCATTTTCACTTAATCCCGAGGTGGAAAGATGACGATATTCGATTTTCTGCGCCACGAAAGGAACTAGATCCAGAAGCAGCAAAAGAACTCGTCGAATCTTTACAAAATTCTTTTTAATAGCATTTACGGGAACGAAATGACCCAAGAGCACGATCATAAGGACACTGGCCTACGGGGTATCGAAGTTGCTGATACGAATATTTGCTTAATCGAGGGGAAAACGGGAAACCTTTTTTATCGTGGGTACAATATAAGAGATCTAGGAAGCCATTCATCTTTTGAGGAGGTTGTATATCTGCTTTTATACGGTGATCTTCCAAGTAGAAGCCAATTAGATGTTTTCACAAGAGATATGGTTAGAAATCGGAGCTTACCTCAAGGATTACAAGAGATGCTTATTCATACGCCACATAGTACGCCCTCTATGAACGTTCTCCAATCTGCTCTCGCTTATCTTGCAGGATTCGATCCTGAGACTGAAAATGATACAAAGGAAGCTAACATTCGGAAGGCGATCCGGTTAATCCCCAAAGTATAGACAATTGTCGCAACGTGGGAAAGAATAAGGAGTGGAAAAGAAGTAATTGAACCCACCTTAACATTAAATCACGCTAGTAACTTTCTGTTCATGTTAAATGGAGTTAAACCCTTGGATGCTGTTGCCGCTTGCTTTAACGCCGCCCTTGTCCTGCACGCTGAACATTCGTTTAATGCTTCAACATTTACCGCTCGTGTGATAGCTTCAACCGGTGCAGATCTTTATGCAGCAGTCTCAGGCGCGGTAGGCTCTTTAAGTGGGCCATTACATGGAGGTGCAAACTCTCGAGTCGCCCAAATGCTTCAACAGATAGGCGATGAACGGCAGGTAGAAGAATGGGTGAAAAGACAGTTTGAAGAAGGAAAGCGGATCATGGGTATGGGACATGCTGTTTATAGAACCATGGATCCACGTGCAGATATTCTAAGACGTATTGCAGAGGGGATGATGGAGAAATTGGAGGTTGAAGACTTAAAATGGTTAAATATTACCAATAAGCTTGTAGAGACTACTCAAAAAGAATTTCAGAGGAGAAAAGGTAGGGAAATCTATCCGAATGTAGATCTATACAGTGCATCAGTCTATTCCACAATGAAAATACCAATAGAAGTTTTTACTCCAATCTTTGCTATGGCGCGAACTGCTGGATGGGTAGCTCACGCGCTTGAGGAAAAATTTCCGGAAATTCATCATAAACCTGTTCTCTACAGACCTTCTGCTGATTATATGGGGAGATATTGCGGCCCCGAAGGCTGTACCTTTATACCCATCAATGAAAGGGAATCTAAAATCACTTAAAGAAAATCCTTTACGGTGGCGGGGATATCCCAAGGAGTATCGACCACGGCTGCACCTACTTTATTTAGCGCTTCGATTTTTCCTTGAGCGGTTCCAACGTTTCCCGAAATTATCGCTCCTGCATGGCCCATTCGCTTACCTTCAGGGGCGCTCTTGCCTGCGATATAAGCAACTATGGGTTTTTCTACCGCGTTTTTTTCGTCCTTAATGTATTCTGCAACCTTTTCCTCTTCGTCTCCACCAATTTCTCCAATCAAAACGATAATGTCTGTGCCTTGATCTCTTACGTAATAATCAAATGCTTCAACAAGGGTTTTGCCGCGGACAGGATCTCCACCAATTCCAATATAAGCGGAAACACCAATGTCTGCATTTCCTAAGGCTTTCGTTATTTCATACGAGAGCGTTCCACTCTTGGCAATTACGGCAACTCGACCAAAGTGGCACATGTCACTGGGCATAATTCCAAGCTTGATCTTATCAGGAACTAACATTCCTGGAGTATTGGGCCCGATGAGATGCTGCCCATGAGTTCGGGAGAACTCGACTAGACGTACCATATCGAAGACCGGAACGTGTTCAGTGATGATGCAGGTCATTGTAATTCCTGCCTCCAGGCTTTCCATCACGGCTCCGTAAGTGAATCGAGCTGGTACAAAAATTATACTCGTATCAGCTGATTTCTCACTTACAGCCTCTTGAACTGAGTTAAAAACAGGTACCCCAAGAACTTCTTCTCCTCCCTTTTTAGGTGTCACTCCAGCCACTATATTGGTACTATAGTCCAACATTAATTGAGTATGAAATCTTCCTTGGTTTCCTGTTATTCCCTGAACTACTACTCTACTCTGTTCACTGATATACATGGTTTCACATCCTCTCTCATCTAATGATCTGCTTCAGTTTTTCAACTGCAGTCATCATGTTTTGATATGCATCAATTCCAGCATTCTTTAGGATCCTGACTCCTTCTTTTTCTCTAGTACCAGTTAATCTGATGACCATTGGTGGTGCATCAGGGAACTCACGCAACGTCGCGAGAATAGCCTCTGCAACGACGTCACACCGAGTGATTCCTCCATAGATGTTTATTAGAACCGCCCGAGGTCCCATCGTAAAAATCAATTTTAAAGCCTCATAAACTCTTTCCTTACTAGCTCCCCCACCGACGTCAAGAAAATTCATGCCATTCAATCCATGTTGAGCTAGAACATCAAGTAATGCCATAGTAAGGCCTGCGCCATTTGCCAAAATTCCGATATCTCCGTTAAGCTCTACAAATGAAAAACCTACTTTTTTGGCTATCTTCTCAAGCTCTGATAATTTTTTTTCTTGAAAATGTTGGACAACAGGTTGTCGGAACACCGCATTATCATCTAATGTCATTTTCCCGTCAACAGCGAGTATTCCTTCTGGTGTTAGAACAAGTGGGTTGATTTCAACTAACTGAGCCTCTTTTTCCTTTGCTATTAGCCATAGCTTTAGGAACATGTCAGTGGCTTCAGCTAAAATGTTATCTTCGAAACCCAGTCTCTTCGCGACATCCTGTGCAACATCTCTCCTGAGTCCCTCACTTAAGGAAATGTATTCTTTGATTATGGCGTCAGGGCGAGTCGCTGCGACTTCTTCGATGTCAATCCCTCCCTCTATACTGGCTATAAGAACAAATTGCCTTCCTGAAGAGTCTAGAGCTATTGAGCAATAGTATTCATGCTGAATATTAGCGAGTGCTTCGATCAAGATAGCCTCTACCCCATAGTCACCCACTTTCTTCTGAAAGAATTCCTCACACATTTGTATGGCCTCTTCGCTGGTATTTGCGATTTTTATCAGGCCTCTTTTTTTTCTACTCCCAACCGCGATCTGTGATTTTACAATTGCTGGGAAGGAAAACTGGTTGATCTTTGAACTTAACTCGTCCTTTCTGGTAAGAACCATCCTCTTGGCTAGTGGAAGACCATACTCACTGAAAATCTCTTTACTTTCATATTCAAGGAGACGAATTTTCAACACCTCGATAATCACGAAATGGTCCAATTTGTTTGGGTATCCTTAGAACGCCCACTCAATCTGGGATTTTGATACGGCAAACTGACGAAAACCGTGACAAGGATGAAGAATGATTAGTGTACTTGATAAAAAAAGTTTTCCTTCTCCAAAGCCGTTTACATTCTCTGGTGGTACCGATGGTCTATAATTACAATATAACCAGTTTTCAGTGACCATTATCGACGAATCTCAGCCATTTCAAATCCACTAGAAAGGTTTTGACTATGTATCTGTTTGAAAATTCCGAATCAAGAATCTAGAACATTTTTAACTCTGGAAAAAAACCTCTAATCAAACCAGTATCGTTTTACTTCTATTTATCCTGAAATAGGTTGGTAGTTATCGATGGGCTTTCGAAAAGAGGCAGATAGTCTGGGTAAGGTTGAAGTTCCAGATAGCAAATATTGGGGAGTACAAACTCAACGTAGTGTTGATAACTTTCCTTTTCGGTCATCTGGACATGTAATATTTCCAATTGAGTTCATCCACGCATTGGCAATCGTAAAACGCGCCTGTGCGGAGGTCAACAAAGATTTGGGCCTAATAGATGCAAAGATCGCTGAAGTCATAATCCAGGTAACCGATGAGATTAGAGCTGGCAAGCTCAATGACCATTTCCCTTTGGTCATATGGCAAACTGGATCTGGCACACAAACCAATATGAACATGAACGAGGTGATCTCGAATCGTGCGATTAAGATATTGGGTGGAAGTTTGGGGACCAAAACGCCTGTCCACCCTAATGACCATGTAAATCGATCTCAATCATCAAATGATATTATTCCCACGGCCATGCACGTTTCCGCTGTTCAAGCGATTTCAAAGCATTTAATTCCAGCTCTGAACCATTTATTGAGTATTCTTACAGAGAAGATGGAGGAGTATAAAGACATCATTAAGTCTGGGCGTACGCACTTGATGGATGCTACTCCTATAAGTTTAGGACAAGAATTCTCGGGATATGCTACTCAGATTCGACACGGGATCACTAGGCTCACCAATGGTCTACCTCATCTTTATGAATTAGCGATAGGTGGAACGGCAGTAGGTACAGGCATCAATTCCCATCCTGAATTTGCGGAACGAGCTGCAAACCGAATCGCGGAACTAACCGATCTTCCTTTCGTATCCGGAGAAAATAAATTCGAAGGAATGGCGAGCCACGATGCTATTGTTGAGATAAGTGGTGCGATTAAGGTCGTTGCCATATCCCTAATGAAGATAGCTAATGATATTCGCTGGATGGGATCGGGACCCAGGAACGGCCTTCAAGAACTTATTCTTCCTGCAAATGAGCCAGGATCTTCAATTATGCCTGGTAAGGTAAACCCAACGCAATCAGAATCTGTTACTCAAGTCGTAGCTCAGATTCTTGGCAATGACGTCTCCATTTCGTTCGCTGGATCTCAAGGCAACTTCGAACTGAACGTCTTCAAACCAGTAATGATTTTCAATCTTCTTCAGTCCATTCAGCTGCTAGGGGACGTAGCGAAAAATTTTGCAGATCGATGCGTTAAAGGTTTGGTCGTAAATCACAAGAAACTCAAAGAAAACTTAAACAAAAATCTGATGCTCGTTACACTGTTGTCTCCAATTGTTGGATATGAGCGAGCCGCAGGTATAGCCCATAAGGCCTACACAGAAGGAAAAACGATTCGAGAGGTTGTAAGAGAAGAAGGTTTAATTTCTGAGGAGGATTTAGATGAAATCCTAAATCCTGCTAATCTGATTAATCCTTCTTGATACAGGGACGATAAAAGATCGAATCAATAAGATATAAACATACACAATCTCAATGCCTCATCAAATAAAAGCAATGGGTTCAAATAACCTATGAAAGCAATTTAGTTCTTCCTTAAGTTATCCGTGTACCATTTCAGCTAGGTATGTTCGTCGGGGGACATTTGATTAGAGAAACACGAAATGGATGATAGGTAGCCGTCATAATTCCTGAGGATACCGAAGGATCCTCAGACATGAGTTCGATAGCTTCTTCCCTCGAGGAAACATTCAAAATAATGTACCCTCCGCTATCATCCAACGTTGGTCCTGCCAATATCAGCTTATCTTGATCCAAATACCTCTTTAAATTGGCATAATGATCGCTCATGATCTTTTTTTCTTTTTCCGTCATTGTGTTCGGAAAATCTGGGCGAGCCCGTATGATTACCAGGTATGCTTCTTCATAACGCATCGTTCCATCAAACTCCTTTTAATTCTCTAAAACATGTCCATCCTTAATCTTCGATTTTTCTTCTAACTTCTAGAACCGATTGTGTGTTGGATAAATCGTTATACGGTTATTTATAAGCTCCAGTCTTATTAATCAATCTTTTGGACTGGTAAATATAAATGCAGATCTTTTCGGTTTTCGGTTTTGAGGGAATTTGCACCTCACAAGTGGTTCGATATGAGCAAACCGTGTACAATAAGTCCAAAGCTGATATAATGGTTTACGAAAAAATTAAACACGAAAAACAATCTTTGGGTTTTTGAGGAACGTCTCTGAGGATTTTAAGAATGAAATATAGTCTTTTGGTAGGTAAAACACGTCTAGCGATCTTTCAATTGAGTCCTGATGCTAGTCTTCCAAGCTTTGAAGGTCTGAGTCCGTTTTGGTCCATCACAAAAACTGAAAACGAAGTTTCAATTGTTATGAAGGAAAAGGACCTAAATCCCAAGTTGAAAGCTGAGCGTGGATGGCGTTACCTCAAAGTTAAGGGCCCATTAGAGTTCAATCTGACTGGTATCCTTGTCTCCATTGCAACTCCCTTGGCCAATCAGAAAATCAGTATTTTTGCCATCTCCACATTCGAAACTGATTATGTACTAATACAGGAGGAAGATATGGATAAGGCGATCTCCGTGCTAAGAGGAGAAGGATTCGAGGTATCCAAGGAATAATCTGGCTGGGCTATAAAATAACTTCTTTCCTCTGTAGCTATTTAGGCTACAGCAGAGAATGCAATAAACGAAAAACTAGGCGTTTTTACGCCACAAGAATGGATTGTTCTTTTATTATCAGCTAGTTTCCTAAGATTCTTCAAACCATCATAAGAATATCCACAACTGAAGTACTCTGATTGGTTCTTAATTGGTTCCGTTTTCGATAAAATATCGTTCAATGGTAACAACTGAAAATTTTCCAGCTGTTACGTCATTGGAAAACGTATCCCTAGGCGTTCCATGAATTGAAACTGCCCTATTAAAATGGTCTAGCGGATAGGAAATGTATCTTTCATCGCATATACATAATCGGTCTCCCTCAACTTTCATCCAATTATCACTAAATCAAACCCAAGATAAACGGTCATTAATTGACGGTAACCGTTCCCCCCAATACCTTTGGAAGTTACGCTAGTTTTAATAAACAGAGGTTACTTAATATCATGGTGTTGAGACGTCGAATTATCGCCTAATGATTCTCCCTTTTTCTTTAGGAATCTTGCAGGGACTCCAGCCCATACCTCATCTTGGGGAATTTTCATCGTAAGAAGCCCACTCATGGCTCCTAACACCGATCCATCTTCCATTTCAGCTCCATTGGCCACAACTGAATAAGCACCGACGAGACAACGATTTCCAATTTTGGTAGGGTTTACCTTGATTGCACGATCTTCATTCCGATGTCCCGTTACGACTGCATTGTAGCCTACAAAAGTATCCTCCCCAATTTCAACCAATCCTGCTCCTTCGATGTATGTTCTGGTGGCAATATGAGAATTCTTTCCAACTCGTAACCCATATAATCTCATTCCGTATGGAAAAAGAAAAATCCCCCAGATAAACGGAAGAAAGGTGAAAACTTTAAGCATTGACTTGAAAATACCATCCGCGGCAATACGAATTCCTACTGCCCTGCCCATTGCTGAATGATGGGGGTAGATACCTGGTTCTACCCGATATGGGAGTAAACGCAACCCTCGGATGATGATTTGGCTGTGGACAACTCCAAAAAATACAACTGTAACACAGTATGTCAAAAAAAGGTATAATGGGGAAAGGAGATAGTGCATTAAATCCAAATTTTCCGTGTTGACTATCCAATAAATTAACCAACCTTCAGGAAAGAAGGATAATATTAGAACGAATACTGTCAATAGTAAATATAGAAGAATACGGAGATGTATTAATGTAGATGGCCCGAACGACATGGAGGAAAAGAATTAGGGGGAAAATATAAGATTGGTCTTTAGGTATAAACTGCTTCCATAAAAACTAAGGCTATCTTCAATAGGGGATTTCGATAGTAGATTTTAAATTAAACAATAAATCAATAAAAGGTGGAGATAAGATTGCCCGCAATGCACAGTCCCACCGAGGGTCTTCGCGTTCCCGAGCAAGAAATAATGGAATGTCTGTTTGATCTATCGGTAGATACCTTATCAGACGATCAGCGCATTAAAATGGGAGAAATCCTCAATAGACTAGGTGGGAAAATAGGGAAAACCCAGCTGACAAATATAGTGCGCCGTAAGTTGGAAAAAGAGGAATATGTGGATTATAAGCCATATGAAGGCATGAAACTAACCAAAAAGGGCTTCCAAGCAGCAAGACGAATCGCTAGAAATCACCGACTCGCAGAAGCTATGCTATACGAAATCTTTGATGTTCCGTTTAACATACTCCATCAGCAGGCTTGTCTTATTGAACATGGTATTTCTGACGTCCTGGCTGATTTTATCTATAAGAAATTAGGAACCAAGAAAACTCCCTTTGGCATGCCTATTCCTCATGGGGAGGTCAAAGATCTGGGATGTAACGATCCTTGCCTTCTAGATATTCCCAATGGAACGTTAGTTACATTAACTCGTGTATCGTCCCATTTCGACGATACAGCTCGTACATTGGAAAGCTTTGGCATCAATAAAGTAGGAATTGAACTCCAGGTCGAAGAAAAGAGTGATAAGGGAGTAATCGTTGCAATGAATGATCGGAGAGAAAATATTCCTGTCCAACTTTCTAAGATCCTATGTGTTCGGCCAACAAAATTATCTGATCCCTAATTTCAGCTGATGGCCTGACCTAGGAATTCCATCTGCCATTTCAATTCAAGTTATGAAGTTTTCCTTGCATATCTTCGGAAAACGCCCAAGATTTGCAAAATTATAGGTTCAAACTACGAATTTATGCGGAGAAACTGTTAAAGTTTTTAAGGACTGAGAGTATAAATGCGTTTAGCAACGAGCTAGGTCTCGTTTTATGAAAAGACAAACGAATTAGGTGAAATGAATGAAAATAATAGAAAAAATCCTAAAACCCGAGATAGGTTATGCCCATTGCGATATTCCGTGTGGGATTTACGATCCGCATTTGGCCCAAGTAGCTGCTCATACTGTTATCAGAATGGTTAATCTCATCAATGATTTACCGAACAGAACTGATCAGGCCAATGCTCACAAGTTTAGTCGGTATATTGCAACGAAAGAGGAACATGCGGAACTGGTTAAACATGAAATCAGAGTAATTTGGGGAGATTTTATCAAACCTGTTCACGTAGAACAGTTTCCTGAAATTTCAGATCTGGTTCCAAGGATTATGCAACAGGCAAGCCAAGCCCGGCAAGAAATCAACTTGGAAATCGCCGCTCAGCTGCTCAACTCTGTTCAGGAATTTGCCATAATATTCTGGAAGATCAAAGGTATAGAAAGTGTAAGAGTTAAAGCTCCTTATGCAGGTGCGGGTGCTGAACTAGTTCTGCATAAATAAGAAAATAACCATCTTTTTCTTTTTTTATATCTAACGTTTATCTCAACGGGATGCTGCAGATTAAAGGTCGTAAGAAACTCAAAGATACGTTTATCAGACTTTCCACTGGGCGGTTCAGAGGGAAATGGCTTCGCATTCATGGCCATTCAATGGAGCCAACAATTCTTGCTGATCAATATGTTCTACTGGATTTAAACTATTTCGACACTCATCCTATAGAAAGGATGCTGATCGTTGGATTCTGTCATTTCAAAACTGGGTCGAAAATCTTAATAAAACGCATTCTAGGACTCCCTGGGGAATATGTTTCCATAAACAAGACAGAAATAAGAATTGAGGCTGCTACAACAAATATAACTCTTTCCTCAAATCGCTCCACCCTTCATCATGAGATAAAATTTCATATTGAGAAGGATTCATACTTTTTGTTAGGAGACAATCTCCCGTATAGTACAGATAGCCGACAATTGGGGACTATCAAGAGATCAAGCATTTTGGGGCCATTATGGTTCCGATTATGGCCTCCCAAGCTGTTCTAAATCATTACCCATTTCCGAATATCTATATTAGTTGAACAGGAGTAATGACCATAGCGCCCAATTAGGAAGATAGGTTAATTCCTGGGTAAAAAATGTCCCTAGATGCCGTAATATATCAAATTAAGACTGAATTTGGTATTGCAAAGTTAGTTCATCACAATCCTTCTTCTAAAGGCCCACCTATCCTTTTTGTACATGGCTTTGGAAGTTCAGGGGAGATTTGGTTTCGCTATGAAGATTCTTTAGGGAATTACTTGAGTTTGAAGGGAATCGATTGCTGGAGCCTTACACTTAGCAATGCTGTCTATGCCAATATTCTTGATCTTGCCGAAAATGACCTCTTGACATCTCTCGAACTAATATATGAAAAAAAACAACATCGGGTTACCATTATATCACATAGCATGGGAGGGATAATCACACGGGTCATGACAAGCCCAAATTTCCGACATTCGATTGAATTAACGAGAATAGAAGAAATGCTATATGGAATCGTGCTCCTTACAGTTCCGAATCACGGCATAACGCGGGGAAATCGCTCCAAAATGGAGGAGTTTTTCAATTCCGTTCAACAGGTATTAAGTAAAGAGCGTTTACCCCCCGATTTGGGACTTGGTTTTTTTCAGCTCACGCCAAAAAGCCAATTATTATCACGCTTAAATCAGGATCCGATATTGAACCCAAATCTCCAATGGCTGAACGCGATTGGAAAATACGATTGGATTGTCCCGACCACCTCTGCTTCTCTCCCAATGGCCGAAATCTCCAACGATCTGAATTTGACGCAGAAAGAGTTCCCCTGTGATCACATGACATATCCGTTTGATAATACTCTCAAACGACTTAGTCAGTTTGCACAGAGAGCAATACCTGACACTCTGGATGTACCATGGGATATGATCGAGTCTAAAATGACCTGGCGGCCTGCAATACATCGGTATCCGCCGGTTGGAGATTGGATTCTTGAACATTTCTTTCCAGAATTATTGCAATAAGATTATCTAATTTAAGATCCTTAATAGTATTTTCCACTAGCGCGTATTAACCACTTTGCAGTTTCTAGCACGATTACTGGAATTAGAGCTCCTATGAGGCAAATTATCCAATCTACTAGATCTAGGGCAATGATATCTAGATAAAATGATAGTGTACTTAGAATTTCTTGGATAACGGGAAAATACATAAGAAACATGTGGAAAGGGATAATCGCAAATACAAATACGTAGGTGGGCCACCAGGAATCTTCCCTAATTGCGTTAAACAGTGATTTATCTACTCGTCGTATTGATAAGACAATTAGGGGAATGGTTAGATAAAGGATAGTATGCATAAATGTTCGTGCTTTTGCATGTTCCCATGTCATGGGCGCAAGTTTACGAATGGTCGGTGTAACGATCCATTCGGGGTCCGTTTGAAAAAGCGGTACAAATCCACTCATATTGATAGCATTCACTGGAATCCAACCAAAGAAAGTGGTGAAATAGAAGAAATAAATGCTAGTGGCAAGTGTAATAGATGTAATAAGCATTGTCGCTGCTAATTTTTTATTAAAAATTCCTGCTGAATCAATTGGATCACGATCCATTATGTCACGTGGGATTTTATCAAAAATTAATGCCAAGGGAGGAAAGGTGTGGGCGATTCCAAATATATATGCCCGTTGGAGTGTGTCCATGAGTTCAAAATTGAGAATAAAGCCAGAAATAAAGGTTGACCCGATATACGCTGCTGCTTCTGCCAAATTTACACAGATGTAGAAGAAAATTATTACGCGGATGCGTTGAAAGAGGGCCCGTCCTTCACGGATTCCTGTGACAATCGAATTAAAACTGTCATCCGCGATTACAAGGTCTGCTGCCTGTTTTGATACCTCTGTGCCTGATATTCCCATAGCAATTCCCGCGTCCGACATGGATAATGCCAAAGCATCGTTTACTCCATCTCCCGTCATTGCAACAACGCGGGTGTTCTCCTGATATCGTTCAACTATAATCTGCTTGTCTTTTGGTGCCACACGCGCGAATACTCGCGTATCGAAGAAATCTGTTTCATTTAGATCATCTGCCTCGTGTCCTTCATGGATCTGATGGTGTGGCCGAGATAGCATTCCAATTTCTGTTGCGATCGCTTGTGCTGTGGTAGAGGAGTCACCTGTAATCATAATTGGCGTTATTCCGGCGCTAATGGTTTCCACAACAGAATCATTAACCCGTTCCCTAGGTGGATCCAGAATTGAAACAAATCCAAGGTATGAAAGCCCCTCCTCTATTAAATCTCTTTCTTCATCATTCTTAGCTGGTAGCTCGGCTACTTCTTTGTACGTTAAAGATAATACGCGAAATCCTTTGGCGGCTAGCTCTTCCATGTGGCCTAGAATCTTCTTCCGATCCCTAGGTTTAAGGGGACGTGCATGAGCTGCATATCCCAGATTCTGGCACCTTTCAAGAACTACCTCGGTTGCTCCTTTGCAAAAAACAAGATGTTGTTCTTTTTCGTCGACCTTGAAGACCTTAGACATCCTTTTAAAACTTGAATCAAAAGGGTACTCCCGTACAAGGCGAAATTCTCTTAAAATATTATCTTTTGAAAGCCCCGTTTTATTAAATAGTGCTAGAAGAGCGGATTCGGTAGGAGAACCTGTTCCTGAGTATACTAGGATATCCCCTACTTTTTCTGATACAATTTCGGAATCGTTGTTAAGCATGCCACCAATTATCAAGAAGCCTAATGAGGAATTTGGATCTATGATTACGGGGTCTAGTTTCTCTGACGCAGGCTTCTTAGGCTCTGTTTTTGATTTGGCAAGAGGAATGATACTTCCCTCGGGTGCATAGCCTATTCCCGTAATTTCATAGAATTTATCCTCACTTGCATCCCATAAGCGCTGAATTGTCATTTGTCCTGTCGTTATGGTGCCAGTTTTGTCGCTACATAGGATTGAAATACGTCCAAGACTTTCTATTGCTGCCAAATTTCGAATAATTACGTTACGTTTTGCCATGGCCAATACCCCCGTAAGGAGAACGATAGTAGTCAGCAATGGTATGTTAATGGGGACAACACTCATGGCTTTAATGATCATATTACTAATCTGGAATATAACATCTCCCAACAGTTCTAATTCTGTCCTGTAGAGCCCAAATTTAATATTATTTAATATAAGAGTCGCTTGATATATTAATAATAGACTAAACACGATTAGCATACCGAAAGTTAGATAATTCCCGATTACGTTAACTTTGGCCCTAATGGGAATATCTCCAGTATTTAATTCTTCTAATTCCCGACTAATCATTCCGAATTCGGTATTTCCTCCCGTATTAACAGCGATACAGATCCCTGATCCCATCGTGACGAATGTCCCATTATACACCATATTTTTACGAGATCCTATTGGTGTGTCCTCTGGAAACGTGTGATCACCATCTTCAACCTTGGTGCTTGGAACACTTTCACCCGTTAAACTCGCTTCATTAACCCTTAGTGAACTGGATCGTAGTATCCTGCAATCAGCAGGTATCTTATCACCCTGGGCGATCTTAACGACGTCACCTGGAACTAGGTATATTGTATCAATCTCCGACTCCTTATCTTCTCTGATTACTCTTGCTTCTGGCGCTGCCAGCTTTTGAAGGGCTTCAATCTTCTTTTGCGCCCGCGCCTGCTGAACTATTGCAATTCCGAAGTTGATAGCAACAATGATCAACCATTGAAGAGCGGTCCACCAAATTGAAGTATCATTGGGATTAATAAAAAGGTAAATCAACGCCAGTAAGCAGATTACAGTGGTCATAGCAAGGTAAACTACAATGAGAGTGTTGAGTAGGGGAGCTAGATACACCTGCCAAAATGATTGTTGAGGTTTCGGAATCTCATTGACACCATACTCCTCAAGGCGACGCGCCGCTTCATCATTGGTAAGCCCCGTATCCTTATCTGTATTTAATCTAGAGATTAATTCATCTAACTCGATTGAATGACCCTTTATTTCCTTTTTTTGCCTAGAAACATCAAATGTAGCCATGGGTGCACCGATCCTCTATAAGTTTATGCTACCTTTCTTTCGCGTTACAATTATTTTTTCTTCCGATCCGAGAATATTGGGCTTCACTGAGCTTATACATAGATTGCGCTCAAACTCAGTAGAAGTAAAGCGAGATAATAGGTGCTAGTGACTTTGAATTCTCTCCACGTGATTTCATGATGAAAACGATGGATCCCCAAAAAAGAATCTGATATAACAAAAGAAATAGCCCCTAGCACAATAAATCCAGCGTAAACTTCGTTTAAACTGAACCAAAAGATGATGGAAGATACTACCATAAGGGTGATCCCGATACAATATAACATTATCGGTATAAGGTAATTTCCAAGTCCAGACGGCGATGAACGAAGGTAATTAAGATAGAAAACCATGTAAATTAGAACCAATGCTATGAGGATGACGCCAGTAACTGTAAGATAGACGGGGGTCCCGAGAGTGAATGTTTCCACCAAGAAGGTTACCGTGAACATTAATTGAGCCACGAGAAAAAGCCCAAATCCCAATAAGAAATGTTTATCGATACCAAAATCGCCAAAAAAACAAAAAAGTAATGCACCAGCAAGGCCAAACTGGTAGAAAGGATTATCTGTTATCCATAAATACGCAAAGATTGTCGCTAGACCTGCAGGCGTCATTTTCAGCAGAACGTTAATCCTGGTTAATTTTTGAAGAATAATGTTATCAATTACGACCTCGCCAGATTTAACACTCTTTACGAGAATTGAAATGAGTGCAATGAGTCCAAACAGCGTTATATAGGATATTAACATCATGAATAAACCCTTTTCGGTAAACTACTTTAACAGGAATTGTTACTCCGCTTGATTATCTTTTCTCCAATTGGACATGATGTAACAAAATATCAGGGCAAGAATAAATGCAAATATTTAATTGAGACTTTAGGTTTAGTTTATCAAAAATAATTGGTTACTCTTCATAGCGGAGTAACGGAACGGGACAAAGCTTTGGGTTACCAAATCTCCGTATTCGTATTAGTATTGGGTGTCGTAACGGTCTGTGCAATTTTTCTCTTATTTTACTCACTTTTCTTTAGACCCCGATCAATGTATTCTGGCTATTTCATTGCATTGGTTATTTCTACGGCGATTTGGTGTGGCGGGTATACCTTGGAATTTGCGGCAACAGACCTTCCCACTAAGTTTTTGTGGATCTTTATTGAATATATTGGAATTATTGCAGTTCCCCCTTTTTTTCTCTTTTTTGCGTATATATTTACGAAACGAGGAAACCCTGTAACCAAACCACTTCTTTGGCTCTTATTCCTCCCTCCCCTACTCCATTACCTCGTTTTAGTTACCAATGACATGCACAACATGTTTTACCTTCAGTCACAACTAATAATAACTCCTGAGTTTGTATCGGTGGAACATGAATATGGACTTGCTTTTTATTCTCACACTCTGTACTCATATATCCTATTACTAGCTGGAATGATATTCCTCATCCAGGCATATGTGGTTCAACGAAGAAAATCAGTTAATTATCTTTACCAAAAACAAATAATAATAGTGTTCTCTGGACTTCTTTTTCCATTCATTGGCAATATCATTCGGGTTACAAACCTCATTCCACCGATAGCTTTCATTGATTTGACGCCAATAATGTTTGTAATTGCCTATATTCTCTTCGCGTACGCTATTTTTGAAACAGGATTCCTAGATATTGCACCCATTGCGCGCAATTATGTCTTCGAGGAAGTTTTGGATGGATTGCTTGTTTTAGATCAGGAATGGCGAATTGTTGACATAAACACAGCGGGTTATCGTATTCTCGTCCCCAAACACCAGCCTCAGGAAATATATGGAAAAAACGTCGTCTCTGTGTTAAAGGAAGCCGCTCAGGAGCGCGCCTATTATGCTACATTATTTCAAATTGGTTTAGAGCAGATCGAGGCCGGAGAAACAATAGTAAGTAGTACAGAAATCCTCCTTAGAAATCCACACAAGGTTACTGGTCTTGAAAATCGATACTATGATCTCCTAGCAACGGGTTTGAGAAGGAAGGATAAGCTCCTAGGATTCTTGGTAATTCTACGTGACGTTACGGATAGAAAAAGAGCGGAAACCAGTCTCCAAAAGAAGCAAAAACTAACCGGTACTATCCTCAAACTTCTATCACATGACCTGAAGAATCATTTAATGACGATGAGCGGATATTCCGAGCTGGCCCTGGCATCATTAAGAAGTTCCTCTCAGGATACTTCCGATATTAAGACGAGTTTAGCAGCAATAGAAGCAAAGACAACAACTACTTTGAACCTCATTGAAGATGTGACCAAATGGCTTAAAATTGATTTAGATATCAAATCGCAGGAGATCGTCTCGGTAGACGTATCAGATTTACTTCTTCAAGTATTAAAGGAATTAGAGCCCGAAATTAACGACAAAGAGTTAAACGTTGTTTTTGAGCCTCCTGAAAAGGATTTGGCACTTGTACCTGCAAACTTCGCTTTAAAGAGTGCTTTCCTTAACCTTCTTCATAATTCCGTCAAGTTTTCTCCCTCAAATTCCGAAATCAAGATCGACGTCATCCAATTTCCAGAAATTTGGCAGATCAGCTTTTCAGATCAAGGGCCAGGTGTACCTGACACGCTAAAAGAAGAAATATTTAAGCCGTTCACGACATTCAGCGATTCTAAAACGAAGCTCGGAACTGGTCTTGGTTTAACAATAGTTCAAGAAATCATTGAGTCGTTCAACGGCAGAATTTGGGTGCAGGACAACAAACCCGCTGGATCTATTTTCATTTGCGAAATACCTGGGATCCCAAAAATTAAAGAATGAAGCGATCCTTCGAATATCCATCTAATTTGGGCCGATTTGGTGCTATGTGAAATTCGACCTCTATGGCATATCTGAAGTTTACGTAACTATGGCAAGAGCGGCAGCATTTAATCAAGTACATTGCTTGCATTTTTTTGGAGATATCTTCAATAAGGATCCATTTTAATGAAAGGTCTATTGGAGTTATTGTAAGACACGCGTGGATACCCTAGGAGACTGATTTAAGTGTATGAGTTCACAATGGCAGTTATTCCTTATATTCTCTCTGCTATCATTGTAAGTCTATTGACGCTCTACGTGTTTGCGTTTTACCCGCGTACTAGAACCAATTATATGTTCGTCCTAATGACTGGAACCACTTCTTGGTGGGGAATTGGCTACATTTTTGAGATTTTGGCTGTAGATTACTCAACTATGGTTTTTTGGTTGTATATTCAATATTTCAGTATCATGTATCTCCCCGTTTTCTTTTTCTTATTCAGTTTATCCTTTACTCACTATGCGGAGTATTTTTTCCTAAATCGACGACGTCTTATTCCTTTCTTTGTTCCAGGAACGCTTATTTACGTTTTGGTACTGACAAATGCATCTCATGAATTGATTTTTGACCATATTGAGCTTTACGAAGAGGCTGCGTTTCCATCACTGACATATAATCCCGGTCCATTCCTTTGGGCACATATAATAATATCCGCTTCGTTTGTGATAGTTGCCGTGTTTATGGTTGTACGTTCCTACTTGTTAAACCCGCATCCTCTCTATAAAAAGCAGGTTATTACTTTTCTAGCCTCTGTGTCAGCTATATTGGCAGGCCTAATAATCGATATTATCGAATTATTCCCTTTCTCCATTTACCTGAATATAACGCCGTTAACATTTATGGTTTTCACTTCAATCTTCCTCATCGGTATGTATAATTTCGATCTGCTGGGTATTCTACCCGCCGCACACAATTTGATATTTAAAACCACGAATCTGGGCATAATAATTACCACCTTAGATCATAGGATAATTGACGTAAATCCCCAAGGTTGGACTTATATTACCGATCCGCCTTTCACTGAGTCTCGGGAGACTTCCATAGGGATGAATTTTTTCTCATTTCTTGCTAAACAGAGGAGACTGACTCCCTACATTGACCAAATTCAGGATATCGAAAAGGGGTTGATAACCCTCTCTAGCGATCCTAACGCAAAAATTAATTTGGAAATCGAAGGAACCCTGCCAGATCAATCTCGTAAAAGTTATTTTCGGATTCTTATAGAAGCACTCCACGAGGGAGATAGTCACATTGGTTACATATATTTCATTCAGGACATAACCTCTGAACGAGAGGTTACTAACCTCCTAAAGACAAGTAATGAGTTTAAACAAAGCCTGTTAAACATCATTTCTCATGATTTGAAGAATTCTATACATGTAATCCGAGGTTTCGCCGATTTATTGAGTTCCAACCTTGCCGTTAAAAATACTTCATTAGAAACTGAGCGATATCTTGAATCAATAGCATTTAGAGCCAGAGGAATGGAAGATATCATTGATCATACCCTGGAATACGTTGTTACTCTTGATACACATGATTATAGTGAGCTAGAATTAAAACCGATGAACCTCCGAAAGGAATTTAGCGTTATAAAAAGAACCTATAATATAGAGTTGGAGAAGAAGGAACTCCAACTGAAAGAAAAATGGCCTTCAGATCTGGAGGAAATCTTGGTTCCGGCAGACTATAGGATTAATAGTGTCCTTCGAAACCTATTGGACAATGCCATTAAATTCAGCCCAAATGGGGGAACTATAGAGGTAGAGATAAGAAAACAAGAGAACCAACGACAGTGGTTATTTAGAATCAGCGATAATGGCCCTGGAATACCACACAATGGTCAGGACGAAATTTTCAAACCGTTTGCATCAATTGGGCCACCCGAAAAACGAGGGAGCGGCTTTGGGTTGTCAATATCATACAATATTGTTCAAGCATATCAAGGTAAAATCTGGTTTGAAGAGAATTCACCCAGGGGGACAACTTTTTACCTATCTCTTCCAATATATGATTCTCAGGAATGATAGGTTCGTAGTTTTTCCCCTTCGATGAGGAGAAAACCAACTATCTCGAAAAATTAACCAGAGACCGTGAAACCGTCAATGATCATGGTGGGGATTTTGATGTTCCAAGGTGTGAGCGTTGCGTCATTGCAAATGGCCTGGATATTTAATAATGCCGTATAAAAATTCCCCGCAACTGTGATCGGCTCCAAAGCACCAACAATTTCACCATTCTTGATTAAGGAGCTTTGTGGAGATACAGCAGAAAAATCCCCGCTGATTGGGTCAGAATGTGATAACCCCATAATATAATCCTGAATATAGATTCCTTCATCAATGTTTGAGATGGCATCAGCAGTACTAGAGGTGCCTGAAGGGACATCGAGAGTTGTTATCCCTACATTCGGAGTATTTGAAAATGATTCTTGTCCTGAACGTGTTGCATTTCCCGTAGATTCAGTTCCATGGATTCTGGCGTAGTAAGAATCGAATAAAAAGCTTCGAAGAGTACCCCTTTCTACAAGTACGGTTTCCTGCCTGGGTATGCCTTCCGCATCAAATGCACTCGTATTTAGTCCTTCAGGGAGTTGACCGTTATCCACCAATCCAAAGTTTGGATGAGCAATTTCTTCTCCGATTCTATCTGCAAAGCGTGATCGTCCTTCGACAACCTGTCTGCCGTTCAATGCCCTGGCCAAACTATTAAGAATGAATGTGGAACTTACACGTGGTTCCCACACGGTAGAAAGAACTTCCGATTTTGAAAGTTTTCGCGTATCAAGAAGATCGAGTGCATGCCTTGCAGCCAGTTCAGCTAGATCATTCCATTCTAGCTCTCTGGCCCGTGAAACATCAAATTCGAAGCCTACTTTCCTTTTTTCTTGTTCCTGAGCGATACACTCGATTACTATATAACTGGCAGCCATAGTACTTGCTACATTTACATCACGAGAGTTTGTGACCGAAAAACCGCCATAAGAGACTCCAGATTCACCAGAAATTGATACAATCCTGCTGTCAATTCCATTCGCTTCCGCAGTGATTGTATTTACTCGTTCAATAAGATCAGCTGAAGTAATGTCAAGAATCGGCTTAAAAATTATACCATCTTTCGAATTTTTTTGTACTGGATCTGCAAAGCCCTCAAATTTGTTATCAGGGGCGGAAATAGCTCGCATTGTAACATATGATTCATCTACCGTCGATTTAATCACATCTCTACTAAGTCCTGATGCCGCTGCAAAACCCAGGTTTTTTTCCAATGCGATTCGGACTCCAACTCCACCTGACGCTCCATCCTTAGCTTTAGGAATTCCCTGTTCAATTGCAACTTCTGCTTCATACCCGTAGGCAAGATAGACCTCGATCTCAGCTTTAGGATATGAACCTAGGCCATATTTCACCCCTTCTTCTGCTAACCGCTGTAGGTAGTCCCTTAGTTCTTCAAATTGTATCTTCGGCAAAACAATCACCTCTAACTAGTCTTAAGTTTCCCCACCGATTTGAATTCCCGAAAACAGCATATGAGGGGCGCCCATTCCAACTGAAAGTGGGAATTGACCAGCTTTTCCACAACCTCCAAAATATCCAGATAGAAGAATAGAATCCTGGCTTAATGCTTCAACTTTTTGCAACGCCTGTAGAATATGTCCGGTTAGCAGATGATCTCTTAGAGGATATTTCTTTTCTCCGTTTTCAATCCAGTATCCCCGGGTTGCGAAAAACTGGAATTCACCTAACGCCACAGATCCTCCCGTGGTATCAATCGAGTAGATACCTGTGTCAAGAAGTTCTAGCATTTCTTCCTCAGTTTTAACTGATCCAGGCAAGAAAATGGTGTTTTTCATGCGTGGAATCGGGGGAAAGCGATAAGTAATGGCACGAGCGTTACCGCTCAAACCTCCCGTTTCAGGGAGATAATGTTCCGTTCCACGATTATGTAGGTAGGACTTAAGTATTCCTTTTTCAACTAAAACCGTCCGAGCGGTCGGAACACCTTGATCATCGAATGGTAGATATAATCCACCTGCTGTTCCGTCCATAACACCTACATCTATGGCCGAAACTTCTTCCGTAGCTATCTTTTTCCCAATCTTTCCAGCAAGCGGACTAGTATTTTCGACAACACCGTCGGCCTCACATAGATGACCAAAACTTTCATGTACAAGTACTGCGGATAGTTTAGGATCGGTAAGCGCTCGATGCTCCCCTGCAGGTGGTTTTTTTGCACCACATTTTTCAACGGCCCAATTATAGGCATTTTCCGCTAGTTTCTCTGGAGTGTTGTCGTTCCCATCCCAATAATCCAATCCCCAAGCTCCACCACTCCCGCCACCAGCGCGAAGCAATTCTCCACGATCATCTTTAACGATAGCTCCTATGCGAAGATCCGTAATTAGGGGATTCCAAACCGCCATCCTATCATCAGAGGTGTACAGCATTTTAATGCCAGTTAACTCTCCGTATCTCCCAATAACTGAATTTGCTTCAGGTTTCTTGAAAGATAGTACCGTATTAACAGCACGATCTACCATTTCTTTCTTGAACTCTAAATCGAAGTCAAGTGGATGCTTTTTGATATGTTTGGGAGCCAACGGGGTTCGTACGTCGGGTAAATTAGCGTCAGTATCAAAGGGTAGCCTCAAGCGAGCTGTGGGTTCGCTAACCTTTGCGATTTTTATTGCCCTGGCGACAGTTTCACTTATATCTTTTTTTTCTGCGGACGCTGTAAAAGAAAAACCTTGAACTCCCTGGTAATACGCAGTTATTGCTATTCCCAATCGCCTGTTATTGATTACTTCTTTTAGTGTATCTTTTTCTCTAACAAGGGTTTTTAGGGTTAAATCCTCATAACGCGCTTCAATGAAAGCTCCAGACCCTTCAGCTTCTCTTGCCGCAAAAATAAGTAAATCTTCGATAATAATCACGACCAGTACTCTTATCAAAATCGTTCAATTTGCCTTAAGCTCCACCTCACCACCAATTTAAAATGCGTTGGGTCAAGGCAAGCATATGATTTGGAATTTTCAGCCTAGAGGAGAATTCAAGAAACTCCCCTCCGATCGATTAATGAAGCTCCAATGGAAATTTCATTCGCATTTGCCTAATCCTCTCCATGATTGGTTAAACCGAGATAAAGGCGATCGCTAAAGCGAAGCCAAAAGCGAGAATGAATAGAAAAAGCAAAAAAGCGAACAAAGGTTCATCGTTAATAAATTCTCGAGAAAAAAGGCGGGCAATTTCCTTACCTACTGAAAGCTGACGTCTAAGTGAAAGCTTGCGTCTGTCAAATATTGTATATCCAAAAATCTTAACGGTCGGAATCATATGAATCAAACACCAGCCTGCAATGAACGGGAAAGCCAGGAGAGACAACAAACCGAGATAAAAAAAGCGGGAATTCGTTAATCCAACTAAAAAAAGGAAGAAGCAACCTATTATACTGAATATGAGGGCCCAAAACCACGCCCAGGTAGAAAAATACAGCTCCTCTGGCGTGGTGGTTTGTGTTTTTCGCCTTGCAACTGCTGATCGCACCTTTGTGCTTTGTTCCGACTTGAATTCCTGGGTTTTTTCTTCGACACTTGCCATGCCTGTATTTATTTCCTCTTTAACCCCCTCAACAAATTCTTTACCTCCCTTTTTAATTTTATCAAATAATCCCTCTCCTTTCGAAATTTTCTCGTTTCTTTCATTTGAAGACAACAGGATCACCAGAGGTCGGAAATCTGATCTAATAATTAGAATCTGGTCTTATGGGATGATATTTTTAGCTTAACTGTTACCCCTTTTCCCTTTATTACTTCATGTTTTGTACCTGAGCCATAAACCAAATTGATGTCCGTTTTTATTACTGTATCATCCTTGGACGCATCCGCTTCTCTAAGTTTGATAGGGATCGCTTTTGTCTTCGCTTTACTCGTTTCGTCGAATTCTAGCCATAAGGTGAAATCTTGCTTTGACGTATACGTCATATTTTCCTTAACATTGATTGTACCCTCATAGGGTACCCGAACATCTTGTTTGATAACTCCTTTCCCGCCAACTTGAAAATAAAATTCACCTGTTCTGTCTATAGGATTTGTTTCATGAACATCTTCGACGCGAATGCTACTAAGACTAATAATGTTCTGATAGCGGTTACTTTTCGATAAATCTGGCGCCTGACCCTTGGCGTACGTTTTTTTCCCTTTTACATATACTCTACGGCCCATTAAGGTTCACCTTTGCTTATCTATTAGGAAAATCATTAAAATCATTCATTTATCTCCCAATAATTGCAACACCTTTTAAAAATCTGTGGGTCTTCTATTAGCTGTTACGAAGTTTACTGTCATCTCTCTCGATCTTTGTCGAATATAGCCCTTTAAAGGCCATTGAACTCGTTATCGCCATAGACGCTGGCGGATGAACCATGCAAAGGCAAGTTTTTATACCAAATGAAACAGTACTACGGAATATGCTTTCCAATCTCGAGAAGGAATATAATCTAGCCGATCGTCTCGCTAAATATCCTACATATTCACCTGAATGGATATCTTTTGCAACGGAAAAGGGACTTAGTTCAGAAACTGCATCAAAAGCCTTATTTGTCGCAGATTTCATTATTACTTCATCTGTACTACCTAGTGGATGTACAGACGAAGACCGTTATCGTACGGTTGTTAATATTTTTATCATGGGACAAAAGAGGTGCGAATCTCCCGAAAAACTGCTAAAAATCATCTATCTAGCCTACAAGACGGCGGTTGAAATCCGCTCGCAAGACGCATTTATGGGTGATCGTGGAGTCACACGGGAAATTTCGTTATTAAGGTTAAAGGATGCTTACATAACCCCCTACCTTTGGATTGCTGCAGACATCCTAGGAGAGGGGCCTGCAGGATGGGAACTCGGTGTTATCTCCGCAGCACTTCAACGTGGATATCCAGATGCCGAGATCGGCTATTTTGACCAAGTGCCGTCTCATAAAGGATCTAAAGAATTGACTAGATATATCTGGGAACTCCTAAAGAAATATCAGGTAGGCCATACAATTCAAAAGAAGGAAATCGTGAGCGTTCCGAATTTTAACGAGAGTCAAAGCGCCGTTGTGTTTGACTCGAGCAAACCTGCATATCTCGCGGCATGGAGCCGAAAATCTCAGCTAAACCTAGAAAAAATACAGGACGAACTCAAGAACCTTGTTAAGGCCCTGGATAAACAGATAGGGGAGTATCATTTTGTTTCATTAAGAGGGAGAATAGGAAATAGTTCTAACGACTTTTTCATTATTAGAAATCCGTTTATCCCCTCTAAGTCCGTGTTTGTACTCGTAACTCCCGCTGACGACCTTAATCTTACCAAGATATTGACTATATTAGGATTTAGAGGCGCGGAAAGAGAAGGATGGCGGGACGCGCTAGAAAGATCTAGTGAATCGATCATTACTAAAATCGAACCTGAGCAGCCAGTTCCCGAGAAGGTGACCTCATCTAAACCATCACTAGATCCTAGGAGACCAAAATCAAAACCTGGACTTTTCGGCCGTATTCTAGGTTTATTGTTTGGAAAAAAAGGATCTACAGAGGTGGATAAGGATAAATCTGTAACAAAACCTGTGAAGAAAAAGATGACCCGCAAGGCAAGGGATTTTTCATCTATTATAGCTCCCTATTCGTTCATAGCTCAAGGCCTGACTATTGATGCAGTAGGTGACCTTCACATCTTTGAGCTATTCGATTCTGTACGTGAAGCGAACTACTATGTCCAGGGCGCTTTTGATTCAGACAAAATTACAAGCAAAATCGAATTTAAAGTTAATCCGCAATTTAAGATGGTACCTGAAATTGTCCAAATGCTAGGTGGGCTAGAGACAGCGGTTGACCGATTCCATACGGTTACCTTCTCTGATCCGCAATCCATTGATATCGAAGAACTGTTTATGATGAATGAACGCGAAACAAAGCTAATCTTTAGCTTAAATAGAAGTAAAGACAGAGCAGTAGGTACCATTGCACTTGCTAAAACCATTGGGACGGAAGAGCTGGACCAAAAAGAGCCTCTTCAACGCCCATCACTTCATAGAAGAACCAGTCAATTTCTAAATGCACGGCGGCATTCCGCATTTATTGATGCAATCGAACGAATATACGGGCAAAACCTTGATATCGAAATGGCACGAACCGAAATCATTGATGGCGTGCTCTTTCCAGATAAGTAAACGATTAAGAAACTGGAGAAAAGCAACAACAAATGAAAAAGAAAAGAGAAGAAAGTAATTAGATTACCTAGGCTAAGTTACTATAAAGCTTCTCTTCCTTTACAAGGACTTCCATATCGCTGAGGCCATCAAATTCTGATAATGCCTCAAGGAAATGATCTAGTCCCTGTTCAGACTTGCTTTGAATTTCTAGGATGAACGTACTTTCTCCATTGGATCGATAGAGTGAAAGGAGCTGGCAATCAGCAGAGCTACATACAAATGGCAGATTCGAGAGTTGGGTATAGACTTCATATTTTGGCGTAAGTTCAAACTTTACGATAGCCTGTCTTTCATATCCAAGATTTGCTGGATCTGTGATAACTTTAAATCCCTGTATGATGCCTTTTTCCTTCAGGCGGCGAACTCGATTGCGGACTGTTCCCTCTGTTCTGTTAATTTTCTTCGCTATGGTAGTAAACTTCGTTCGACCATCCTGACTGAGAATTTCTAAGATTTCTCGGTCTATTTCGTCAAATATTTCGTGACTCATAATTATTCACCGTTTTAGTGTTGTTAACAATAGTTAATAGTTCTGTAAGTTTCTATGATTTAAACTTCGAAAACTGTTTATTAAGTTTTTCGTAGATGGTTCGAGTTTCGTTAGTCAAATCTAAACGTAAAGATGCGAAAATCACAAACAAGCTCTTGGCGTATTAGCGGGCATTTATCTGGTACTAATGCCAAAACTGGTTATAAATTTGGCAATAGGATGTCAATACAAGTATTCATAACACAAAAGCCAGATTAATGCAATATCGAGTTCCCTTATCGATTTATTGCTGCAAAAAACTCGGATACTCTAGTTGATTCAATCTTACACCGCATTAATAGAAATTCAAGTCAAATAATTCGTGATCAAGCGTGAATTCTAACATGGGGAAAAAAGCAAAAGGTTAAACCGAAAGGGTTGCTAGATTCCTTTAATCAAGTATCGATATGAGGAAAACAGTTCACAAAAATGTAAAATCAGTTTTTTACCTTCGTTTGTTCTTGTTTCTTACCTAATTTTTCTAGACTAATTATAAGAGGTGCCGTACTTGAAGGAAATTCAAGTTACAATTCCTACAGACAAAAAAAGTCTTATGGACGAGTTTTTGCTAGATTTTAAACTTCGATCAAATACCTACGATTTCCTGGAGCTAGTTGTGTTTGAACTATCTGTTGAAGATTACCAAACTAATGTTATGATTGAGGAGCTAAAAGCCCGGGGAATCGGTGTTGCATATGGGGATATTATTGTACGGCCAGTTTCTTTGATGATTTCAAGTCAGAAGGAGGCGAACACGCTCCCTTCCGCGGCTGGTGTCAATCGAGAAGAAATATTAGCGAATTTAGGCGATATTTCAGGCTTTTCTGGGATATATTTACTAATGAATATACTTGCAGCGACATTAGCAAGCATTGGATTAATAAACAATGATTCTGTTGTAATCATTGCAAGTATGATAGTGGCTCCGCTACTTGGACCTATAGTTCTAACTTCTCTAGGGCTATTAAGCCTTGATACTACTTCTTTCGTTAAGCGGGGAACTTGGGCCGAGTTTACCGGACTTTCTGTCACCGTATTGACAGGGGCGGTCTGGGGAACTATTTTCCACGCGATCTCCGGAATCGAAATCCTTGAAAAAGATCCCATAACTAATCAGTTTGTATACCCTGAAATTCTAAATCGTGCAATTTTGGGCCCACCCGCAATTGCTCTAGCCTTTTTGGGGGGATTGGCTGCAGGATTAATCGTGGCTAGAGGACTTGACGTTTCAATTGTAGGAGTAGCGATCGCAGCTTCATTATGCCCTCCTGCAGCGACTATAGGAATCCTAGGTGCACTTGGAGCTTGGGATCTTACATTGAGTGCAACCAGTTTATTGGTACTAAACGTTTTGGCAATCAATCTATCTTGTACGGGAGTGTTTTGGATATTTGGTGTAAAAAGCAGAGGTTTGTCAAAAAGACAGCTCGCAAAGGTTAAGAGGCTGAATATCATTTGGATATCAGTTGTTACGGCCCTCCTGATCATTACGCTTTATCTTATCGTATTAACTTCGTCTTAATCGGCAACTTCTTCATTATTTACCTGAACGATTGTCAATCGACCTTCCACGACTTCAATCTTAGCATTTAATTCATTTTCGTTAATCATTTCGTACACAAGGGCTTCCAATTCTCCTGGATCCATTTCTACACTACGAGACAGTGTTTCAATTGGAACACTTCCGAACTTTTTAATTCGACCAGCGAGCTCAATACGCTGTTGTTTTCGAAGAAGTCCGTCGGACAAGGTTCCCGCAATCTGGAGCACATGTTGCATGTCGCCAGCTTGGTAGGCGGTCCACACATCATAAATCACGTGTCCAAAGCTGCCTAGGTGTCGTTTAGAAAGATCTTGGACAATATGAAGTCCCTTCTTGCTTTGATGCTCAACGATTTCTAGAGCGACTAATGCAGCGTCAAATTTCAATAAACCTAACCAAACTTCATCATTCATTGAGGTTTCATCGTAGTGTTTCAAAAAGGTTGAAATCGCTCGTCTTTGAAGAGTGACATCCCGGGCTGTGATTCCTACCAATACGGTTCTAATATGTTCCTTCTCTTTTGGTGACAATGACTTTACGAGTTGGAACTCAATCATTTGTTCAATGAGTTCACTAACAAATTTAAGTTCGGTCTTTCTCATTTGAACGACAATTGCTGCGCGCTGGGAAAAAGAAACAAAGTCTGGATTTCCAATGTCTTTGAAAAGCAAATCCAACAGTTCCTTGATGAAGATTAAGGGGCGAGGCTTGAGATAGCGAAGATAAATGTCTACAAGTTCTTGGGTATTAGAGTGAACCTCCAAAGCACTAGTAAGTCTCTTCGCTGCATACGCTGCCATGTCCGCGTTCTCTGCAATGGCTTCTCCGATTCCCGTGATCAGTTCTTCTTGGTTCTTGAATGAGGTTAGCTTCAAAAAGTTCTGAATAGCCTCCGTAAACGCCTCTTGGCTTTCAAACTGTAGGGGTTTGACCTCAGACTTTTCCTCGTCAGAATTTCCAGTTTTTATTACCACTGATGAGGGTGGAAACTCTCCTGTTAACTCTTTCATTAAGGCTTCGACCATATCGTCGGTTAGGGCGAGCGTAGGATCAGAAAAGTCATAGTTTTTCACGTTGACATCCTGCAATTTGACAGTGTTTTCTGGTTCCTGTTGTGCATGTACTTCAAGAGTCGTTTGCATATCCGCCACAGCGGCAGACGGCGGCAATTCTATCTTCTTGGTTTCTTCTTCCGAATCGAGTATCGGCTTTTCCACGGGCTTGAATGTTAATTGAGTGACCAAATCCTCTAAGGTTCCTATCGATCCCCCGCCCTCAGATTTGATAGATATATCCTTAAGTGAGATTCCAACACTCTTTAGGATTGAATTAAGATCTTTATCGCCTTCAATCTCCTCTATATCCTGCATTATGACATTGAATCCTTTGGATCGTAAATCAGTGACCTCACTAGCATCTTCGGGGCCAACAACTAAATTGTCAACTATCCCATCGCCAATTTCTGCTATTCCCAAAAGAGACGGTTTAACGTCTAACAGTTCCAATATAAACTGTTCCCGAAATGTAAGGCGCCCAGGGCACACCATGGTGGTTTGAGCGCTGGATTTTGATAGTGCTTTTGTAATCTCTTTGTGGAGAAGCATCAACGCCATACTGCATGGATCCCCGGTGACCAACAGAAGACCGTCTGCTTCAACTATCGCCCTTTTTAATTCTTCAGGCAGCACTGTTCTGTCAAAATCCGCGCCTATAATCTCAATGAGTTTTTTAGCTTTCTTTTTATCCTTTAATTCTTGGCTTTTCACAAGCAATTCCTGAAGATGTTCAATATCAGGTTTAGTTTTGGCATCCCTTTCAATAAGGCCAGTAATCTGGAAATATCGTAAAGGAACATGATTGCCATCTGTTTTAACTGCGATTGCGTCTGGGGCCAGAATTAAAGGATGAACCTCAACAGAATTCCGGGCATAATCGTTTAGTGCTTTGAAGAAATCGAAAAGATTTTGATTTGCTCGATGCATTTCAGATACCCACTGAACCAAGAACATTTCCGTCTCACTCAATGGAATACGCGACTGGTCGATATTCCTAGTAAATATTTTGGTCAGTGGACTAGTCGTAAGGTCGTCAGGTACAATAGTAGCGGCGAGTTTTACAATTTCATGGTGGTACCAAACTTCGACAATCGGTTCTTTGTCCTTGCCCTTTTCTTTTTCAACATCCTCGTATAGTGCAAAATCTGCTGTTGTGTTAAGACCAACAGTAAATTTAAGACCTGCACGGAGTAATTGTTCCATGACAGGTGATAGTTCAACCCCTGCGGAAAGAATAACCAGCTTTTTGGAAGGTTTCTCGGACTCTTCTGCCATGGGTGAACCTCAAGGCCTCGTTTTTATTATTTAAAACAGCGAAAACACGAGAATCTTTAGTGATAAACGATTCTTGCCACTTTGATTTTCTTTTTAATGCTGCGTTCATGAATTAAAAAGTCTTCACCTTTTTTCGAAGAATCAGAATCTATCGCTCATATTTGTCCATTTATAACCCATTTAAAGGTTTTCGTTACATTGGAAGGGGGGTGAGAACACGGGTAACGAATCTAATATTCTAATAGAAAGAGCTTGGTTTCGATAAGACGAATGTTCTCCACCAATCCCTAACCTAATAATTTCGACCACATATGTTTGATCCTATCCAGACTCCTATTTTTTTGGCCAAAAATTAAAAAAAACGGGGGTATTATGAGGATAGGGACAAATTTCAGTTTATTGCTGGAAAAAGTTTTACTCCAAATGTGAACTTCTTGCGGTCAATGCGTGACGTAAGAGGGGCATTCAAACAATTATTTCGATACCTTAGAAGCGCTATAGCATAAAAACAAACTAAAAGATCTTCGGTTTAGCCTTAATTGTATTTTTTTATTCAGAAATGTGCACAACACTAGGTTATTTAAGTAATTGACCTTAAAAAGTCTTATCGAAGGAGAATCGGCATCTATGGACTTTGATATTCCTGAAGAATGTAAAATGATTCGTGAATCGGTTCGAGAGTTCGCAGAAAAGGAAATTGCTCCTGTTGCCAGTGAGCTAGATCAAAAAGAAGAATTTTCACCTAAATTAACCAAAAAAATGGGAGACCTAGGGTTACTAGGTATTACTATCCCAGAAAAATATGGAGGAAGCGAATTGTCTTATCTAGCTTATATCATCGCGGTCGAGGAAATTGCTCGCGTCGATGGTTCCCAGGCAGCTACTGTAGCCGCTCATAACAGCCTAGGTATTGGTCCTATATACTACTTCGGAACAGAAGATCACAAGTATGAGTATTTACCTAAACTAACAACTGGAGAAAAACTCTGGGGATTTGGATTGACTGAACCAGAGGCTGGTTCCGATGCAGGTGGGACAAGAACAAAAGCTGTCAAAGATGGGACTGATTGGATAATCAACGGGTCAAAAATCTTCATCACTAATGGTTCTACACAATACAATCTTGGGAGCACCGTGCAAACGGTAACTGGGACGAGAGAAGATGGAAGGGGTAAAGAATATACATGTTTTCTGGTAGATCAGGGGACGGATGGTTTTGAGGCAAGGACAATGCATAATAAAATCTGCTGGCGGGCATCTATTACATCCGAACTGTTTTTCTCAGACTGTCGAGTCCCCGAAAGTCAAATGCTTGGATCCCAGGGGGAGGGATTTCACCAAATGCTCGATACTCTTGATAAAGGTCGATTATCCATCGGTGCCATGGGATTAGGCTGCGCACAAGGGGCATATGAACAAGCGCTGGCATATGCAAAACAACGAGTTGCTTTTGGGAAGCCAATATCGAAATTTCAGGCCAACTCGTTTAAATTAGCCGATATGGCCACCGAGATAGAAGCTGCAAGAAACCTCTTATATAAAGCTACATGCTTTTTTGATCAAGGGCGGGAGGAATACAGGAAACTCGCAGCAATGGCCAAACTCTATTGTTCCGAGGTATCGAAGCGTGTCGTCCATAATGCTGTTCAAATCCATGGTGGATACGGTTTGATGAAGGAATACCCCGTGGAACGATTTTATCGTGACCAACGCTTATTAGAAATCGGCGAAGGGACAAGCGAAATACAACGTATAGTCATTGCACGTTATTTAGGCTGTTGAAGAGAGGATAAAAACCATATCCAACTATACAGCGTAACCTATCAACGAAATAAGGATTAATAATAATATAAGGATCATACCCTCAGAGATCACATGTTGGCGATGATTAAATCAATAACCTTTCCCCACGAGGTATCAACAGAAGCTGCATCTGGGGGTTTATTTAAAGCAAAGCGTAGATAGGAAATTTGGGCCAGATGGTGCACTGAATGTAATGAGGTTCTCCAAACGGCCCATGCAAGAGTTCTAGATTCGGGATCCACGTTAGCGATCAAATCATTCGGGCCTGCATTATCAAGGAGATTTGTTAATAATTCCTGGAGTTCGATATAGCGCTCTTTCAATTCCTTGAGATTTGATTCCCGAGGAGAATACTCAGGTTCTTGTTCAATGAGATTAAGAGTATTTAGCCAGAAGAGTTCCGTATTGACCACATGCCGAAAAATACTTTGTATCGATCGCCCTTTTGAACTCTTAGGTTTCCAAATAAACTCATCTAGGGACAATCCATCTATCAATCTGAGTCCGTAGGCCCTTAGATCCGCAATCAACGCCTTTAACCGTTCTTTTGCATTGGTTTCATCCATTTTTTCATCCGCCTGCCAATGTCAGCAGTCTCGGTGGTTTTGAGCTATTAATATGCTAAATGGCCAGTAGGATTATATCTTTTTTATGGCCTTATCGTAAATTTTTTGGGACTTTTCTACTCCATTCACGATATCGTTCGGCTTTAACTGGATCTTCACTTAAAGCTACTTCTGCCGCCTGGTCATACGCGTGCTTTGCATCTTTGAATTGGCCTTTCATTTCATATACGTTTCCTAAATTCCACCAAGTTTGGTGATGCGATGGTTCTAGAGTGAGAGCCTTTTTGAAATGCTCGATTGCCTTCGAATGATCTCCCAAATTCGAATATACGAGCCCCGCCATGCGATGAAGTTCGGGGT
The DNA here is from genome assembly GCA_048882505.1 of Candidatus Thorarchaeota archaeon. Lineage (GTDB taxonomy): Archaea > Asgardarchaeota > Heimdallarchaeia > Hodarchaeales > Hodarchaeaceae > Hodarchaeum. The sequence continues at coordinate 272,674 of JBHLRO010000001.1, read as the reverse complement.
TATGGGTGAAGGTATCTAGTGCTTCTTCTAAAAGGGCAATGGCCTTTTCATTTTCCACGTCGGCGATATATTCCCGGGCCAATTTGATAGTTTTTCTTATAGGACTGCATCTCCAGAGACGTGACTAAATAGACGATGAAAAGTCAGGAAGGAAAGGAAAGCTTGACTCAACCAATCTCGAAGCGTCTTGGAAAGCCGTAGGAGAGACTACTTCGTTCTGAACCTCGAGAACATCTGCAAAACTACTGGTAAAATCAATTGCAAACCTTTGAAGCGCTTGAACCAATGATTTTGATGATCTTGTGGAAACTAAAACAAAGGTTACAGGAAACTGAACATGACGATAAAGTAAAAGTATGGAACCCTCTAAAGAGATTTCGCGTATGTTTCCTTTATCCAATGATTCCTTGAGAATGCCACTTATACCGTGCATTAAACTCCCAAAAAGTATGTCATGCTTCAAAGAAGCGGCCTCCTCAGGTACCCAACTGTATGTAAAAAGCGGTAATCCGTTATCATTGACAACGGTAATACTGCTTACCCGGTACGGTAAAATGTATAACAATTTCGGTTCCAGGTATAGAGGAATGGCCTGTAAAACAACACTGAATAAAAAGAGGGCTTCGTTGATAATATGATCAGATTCAACGATACCAAATGTAATGAAGAATGCCGTTAGTAGAACCAAGAATGACCCTATAAAAGTACTCAGCGCGTATCTTTTTACTTCCGTATTGGGGGAATTTAAGGTCAATAGGGCGGAGTAATAGGTCCATAAAATGGCTCGGAACCCCCAAAATCCAGCAGAAACGTAAAACGTCAGATCTGAAACGAACTTAACTTGTTGTCCTGGAAGTAGAGCAGCATAAACTCCCAATCCTACAAAAATCCCGTATAGAATCGCTTTGACAGGATCTACACCCATTCGACTGAGGGAATCAACGAATAAGATTAAGAATATGCTACCGAATAGAAGAGAAAAATATCCGAAATATCCTAGAAGAGTTGCAAGATCAACAGATGCCAGGTTAGGTATGCTGGGATCTTGATTGCTATAATAGACAATGTTCGAGGCTGTTGTAAATCCTTGCCAAAGTAGCAGTGCTAGCCATTCCAAGGAAAGATACAGAAACTGAATATAGTTCGTTTTAAAATATCTGTACAAGGTTATCAAAAAAACGAACATTAGAATCAGTACTTCAGCTGTACCAGTTAAAATTGAAGTTAATAAACCAATGAGTACAGGATCAACCTGAAATATCAATTTTCACGCTATCCTTGAATTAGAAATCACATTAAAGTTTGTTAGCGACCCAGGTTTCGTATTCATAAACGCTTCTAAAGCTTATCCTCTTTGTATGGCTTTCTGGAAATGGCAATGATTATCCTATGAAGAAAAATAATAATCCAAATAACCTGGTTTTCCTTTATATTCTTTAACAACAACATTGGAGCGTAAAAATTCCTTGACCAGTAATGCATCAGTGATGGCATTTCCCATGAGTCTTTCTTTCTTAGGAATTTTACTTTCACAGATCAGGCTTAACTTTTCTAGATACTTTTGGTCTTTTAACACAGAAAAAACTAGCTGCCAAGGGACTCCTGTTCCATGGTCAAGCAATGTATGATGTTTTTCTCCCGATTTTCCAACTACCATTCCACTAAAGTGTACAGGCAGGCGATTCTCAGAGTTTAACTCAAAAGTATCGTCTAATACTTCTAATCGTTTCAGAATCCCCGCTTCGGTTGTGACATTTCCTCCACGTGCGAAATCATGGCTGATGTCCCAAGTGATCAGTAAATTTTCAATCGTACTTGCCAGTTCCGCGAGAGTAAAGAAATCTGCATAGGAATTTACTTTTCCCCCAACTTCAGGTGCCAAACGTGGTAGAAAGCCTTTTTCTACCCTGTTCTGTTCCCAATCTTTGAGTACTCCCTTTATATGCTCTGTATTAAACCGACGTTTGAAACTCCCACAATGGAAGGTTACAGTTTTTGCTTTAAGTCCTTGAGCAACTCTGAGGGTTGCAGATAAATTAGATTTGGAGAAACGAAGCTTCTTAGGATCAGTCGTTGTAGCACTAATCCTATATGGCCCATGTACACTTCTATGGTAAGCTTCAGGAACCACTGATAAAATGGATGCCACTTGACCTTCTGTAGGATAAGGCAATGTTCCAGGAATGACTGTTCGACCCAATGTACAGTTTAAAAGTCCAAATTCAATAGCATTCAATTCTGGGACAATTACCTTTTCAATGGATTCGAAACCGTCAGGTTTGATAAAACGTGAGATGCCCTTGGACACTCCTAAGACCAAATCCAACCAATTAACCTCTAAAAATTGATTCTTAAATCAACAATTAAGAATTTCTATATCCAAATCCCCCAAGATTATCTTCCGCCAATCTATTAAAGCCACAGTTTAATTCTTTGGATCATAAGAAGAGAGATTTTTACTGTGTTAAATGCCTCTCCCAAATGAGTATTGTAGAGGTGGTTCCATGAAAGAAACATTTCTGAAATTGACCGACGTGTTTCGAATCACCAATCGAACAGAGGAAAACATTCGTCTCAAAATTGCAGCGGGCCTAATTAACAAGTATGATAGAGATGGGAATAAACTTTCAAATCCTCTGCAAGAAACAGGATATTTTAAATTATCCGAAGTATTGAACGTATATAATATTCAAGATTATGAATCAGTAAAACAGGAATTTCTTAAAAAACGTATTCAACCAGATTCTGTCATTGAAAATATCATCCCAGAATCAATTGTGATTTGCAATAACCTACCTAAACTTAAAAAGCTTCCATCACACTCTATCGATACGTGTATTTCATTCTTTCCCTATGATCCAAGAATCAGAAATAAGCCGTATAAAACTAACCCGGATCGATCCTATGTGATTGAATCACATAAAGAATGGATCAAAGAGGTAACCAGAATCTTAAATGAGAGGGGCAATTACCTTATCCATTCTACTCCAGAACTACTTCCATATTATGGAGTATATCTGGACAAGTTTATGCATTTTAAGTATTGGTTGGTAAGTAAAGCCGAAATCCTCCCTCCTGATCATGACGATGATGTATTAAAACGTCTGTCTTCAGTGACCAATGGAACCCTTTTTTATCTCAAAACTGACAAAGGATTTCGTATTAACCGTATACGCGAAACATTTCGGTGTGAATATTGTGGCCGAAATATCAAAGATTATGGAGGCAAGAAACACCTCATTCACCATAACGGGGCTATAATTTCAGACGTATGGAAGTATATTTCTAGCCCATCAGGGGTGTTTTCTGATCAGCTTCTAGCTCGTCTGATAAATTTATCTTGCGATACCGATTCTAAACTATTACTGACTCCATTCCCAGGTGATCTTCATGCTCGCTATAGAGCGTAATCGAATATATCAGGACGACTGTATAGAACTTTTGCCCAAATTTAAATCTGACAGCGTAGATTTGGTCATTACAGACCCTCCCTACAATTTAAATAAAGCGTACACATCTTATCGTGATGATTTACACGAAGATGATTATGTTAAGTGGTGTAACAGATGGCTATACCAATTGTATCGCATATTGAAGCCAACGGGTTCTATTTTTGTGGTTAATTTACCGAAATGGTGTATGTACTATGCGATCTTCCTTGATCAATTAATGTACAGGCAGCGTTGGATTGTTTGGGATGCATTATCTGTTCCTCGTGGGAAAATCATGCCAGCACATTATGGTTTACTCTATTACACGAAGTCACTTGATTATACCTTCAATAGGATTCTAACCAAGGCAAAGGATACTTTTTGTTTACGAAATTCGTGTATTCGGAAGAGAGAGAATGATTTAGCGGTTCAACCCAACGAGATTTCTGATCTATGGTTTGATTTGCATCGAATCAGACATCGTAGGGATCGAGATCCCCATCCATGTCAGCTTCCTATGGCAATGATCGAACGCATTATAGCAATGGCATCAAAAAAAGGAGATCTTGTCTTTGATCCGTTTATGGGGGTTGGAACTGTGGCCGTTGTCGCTAAACTTATGGCAAGGGATTATGTTGGAATTGAAATAGATTCCAAATATCGAGAAATCTGCCTGCGTAAGCTAAAGAATGTCAAGGATTATCGAATTCACTTAAGAAACTTAGAACCTTCGTCCCAACGTGACGAAGGATTAGTGAGGTACCTTGATCGCTAAAATTGATTTGGCTAAGACTCTTTTCACAATAAACAATAGCGCTATTGAAGGTGATAGGCAAAACCTATAAGTAAGGAAGTAATCTGCCCATAGAAGTTTATTTCTTGGAAATATCCCAGTCCACATAAAATGGGAGTTGGTTTGAAGCTGATAAAAATTGGATCAGATGCCTTTGTACTAGAAACAACGAGCCATACCGCACTATTAACGTCCTCTCGTCTAGTTCTTGTTGATACTGCAACGGACCCAACTGCGAAAAATCTAATTTCTGAAATAAAGGCCTGTGGTTATCATGAAAAAGACATAGCAAATATAATTATCACACATTATCATCGAGATCATACGGGCGGATTAGAGAGAATGAAAGAAATAACCATGGCTCAGATAGCTTGTCATGAATTGGAAACCAAGCGAATAAAACAGGATACGGGAGTGAAAATAGATCATCAACTAAAGACTCAACAGGTTTACCAAGGATTGCTTGTTATCCACACTCCAGGACACACGAAAGGCCATATTGCTTTATTAGATCAAGAGACAGGGTTGTTAGTAGCAGGAGATAGTTTTATGACCAATGAAGGGGAAATAGCTCCTATGCCAGATCAATATAATGAAAATCCAAAGCTGCACCGTATTTCAATGAAAAAATTACTTGATTACCAATTTTCTAAAGTAATAGTCGCACATGGCCATGCTCTACATACTTCAGGCTATGCTCTTTTAAAAACAGCAGTGGATAAAATCGAATATTGATATAAGTCCTTGCCCAAATAAAACGCTTCCTGAATTGATCTACTTAGTTAAACCTTAGAAATATTCAGAGATGCCCGGATTCGAGCTCTGAGTTTCATTTTCTGTTCGATAATGGTCTTAATTTCACGTGAGAGTTCGTCACGGCGTTGGGGAGCCTTTGGTATCGGCAGTATCAGCTCAAACATCCGTTCTCCCAAGGTAGATATTGTTGATTGGACAAAGGTCTTTGATTTAACCTGTTTCTGCACTATTTCGGTGTTCAAGGCCCAGAGTAAAATGTACTCGTCCAAAAAGTTCCTCTTAATAGCCCGAATTTTTTTCAAATGGCTTTGAATTATTATTTTGGTATCTTCTTTGGTAATCATAGCAGATTTGCCAATAAGGAAGGTTCCATCACTAATGAACAATATGTCTCCTTCCCGAATGTCCTGTTTTTGTTTGTATTGCATATAAATCTCCTCTGATACCTGTTTCTTGGGATCAATATTGATTTCCCAATTTATCAGATCAGAGGTTCTCACAAAGGGAATGTCTCCGGTTCCGTAGAATTTTGATCCGATTTCATGACCACGCCGTATTTCGATTATTCCTTCCAGCACTAATCTTTCAATTGTGATTAGCTTGTAATCACCTGTTCGCTCCAATTCTGATAACTCTATATCGATTTCTGGATTATAATATTCGGGAATCAATATATTATTTCGGAGAGAGGTAGAGGGAAAAGAGAAACCAAGATGAGAATGGTTAAGGCTTTTAACTTTGGTAAACAAGTTGAACCGCCTTATAATTTCAGGGAAATCGTCATTAAGAATTGAAAATCCATTATTATCTTCTAAAACGTTTCCAAAGGCATCCAATTTATATGAGGGTTTGCCATTCTTGTCATGGCCAACGTTATCCGCGATTGCCATAAATAAATCGTATGGTTCGGCTTTTTTCTTTTTCTGGAGGAATAATAAACTAGTTTTGGTGTGTGTAAAGGGAAGAAAAGTTAATGCAGAACAACTAATTATTCCTAGGATTTTAGAATGTGTCTGTAGATATTCCAAAATGTATCTATCAGTTGGATTCCCAAAAATCCCATCCGGAAGAACAATCCCCAACCGGCCGTCATCTTTGAGTAAGGAAAGCGCTAATTCTATGAAAAGTATTTGAGGAGGTCGCGAATCGAGCAACGATGCTGTTTTCGTCCATCTAATTGTCCCAGATTCCTTATCCTTAGATTTTTGCCACCTATGACCTAATTCAAAAGAATTGAGAATTTCCTGGTTTTTTATTGAAATTTTCGATCCGAAAGGGGGATTTGTTATTACGATATCAAACGAGTTTTGCTTTATTTTCGATGATAATTCGAGCCCCCAACTTTTTGGATCTGTTAAGGAGTTTTCACAGAAAATGGGATTGTAATCCGCCCCAAGGATCATCAAATAAAGCCGGGCTATCTTTGCCAAGAACCTATCTTTGTCAATTCCGTAAATATTGGCGATGGGAGGTAAGGATGTAGGTTTTTTGTTATTTTCGTCCTTAAGATGTTTGATAACTTCTATTAAGAAACCTCCCGTTCCACAGGCGGGATCTATGACTGATTCTCCTGGTTTGGGGTCTAAAATCGAAACCATTGTTTTTACAACATTCTTGGGGGTGAAGAACTGACCTTTGTTTCCTCGTAGAGAAGGCCCCAAAAAAATCTCAAAGGCATCCCCGATTGAGTCTCTACTGGCCTCACTAATGCTGAAGGGCTGCAATACCTTGGTTAAATGCATTAAACTATAAGAATCGATATTAATTTTATCTTTCTCATCGAATGCGATTGGAAATGCATCTTTAAGGTGAACAAAGAGTTTTTTCACCCTTTCATCAAGTGTAATATTGGAAGGATGATGTAATTGGAATAAAACTGGTTCTTCTTGTTTTGTCTGTATCTCATCCTGTATTTTACAGAAGAGAAGGAAAATCAACTGTTCTGCTAATCTTTCATCTCTAGTTGTGCCTTTTAGGTTTCCGGCCAAATAATTTCTGAGTGATTTAAATACTGATTTAAGGTCTTTGGGAGGTTTTAGATCCTTTCTTTGGAACCATCCAATTTTATTCCTATTATCCAAGATTGGAGTTACCTCATTTAACACCTATGTCTTATTTTTTCTAGTGACTGTAAATTCATAGGTTTCTATTGGATTGCACGCATGGCCTTCTGTGCTATCCTAGGATAAGTGATTATACAATTTAATATTTCGGTGATTATTCTTTGCTAGAGGTCTTCTGCATCTTTACCAAACCACAGCTATTACAAATCCACTTGGTTTGTTTGTGAAACGAACGTTTGGAAGGTTTCATTTTACGGCGATGGCCCTTTGTAAAACATCGAGGACAGTACACCTGAATTTCTCTTCCTCTTTATTAACGATTAACGGGCCTCCTTCAAGACTTTTTTTATCGGATGCTCAAACCTTTCATGAAATTACTTTTAGACCTGGTTTTTAGTATTCACATGTATATGTGAATCCGATAGAAGTGCTTTATCCCAATGATCCACAAAAATTAATCTATAAAAGTACAAAAAAAGAGTCCTACCCCCCATATCGGTGACATAACTGCAAAAGAATATCGTAATTCGACCATTAGTGGTTAATGAAATGGTAACAACAGACTCAGTCATAATCTTCATTGAATTCCTAAGAAGGCTTACGCACAGTTCATTCGGAGGAGCAATTAAACTTAAAAAAGCGGAAACATCACTTCGTACGGGATCTTATCCTGAAGTAGGTCCCCGTACTCAATATTATAAAAGCCTGATAAATGGCGCTATTCCTAACTAAACCAGATTATAAATATCGGTTATTGATGTTAAAAATGTCTGGCCAAAATCAGGGTTACACTGAGAGATTAAAAGCCTCTTTTCGTAAAATGGTACAACGAGAAGTCGATCAGTTTCAGACTTTCGATAAGGAGTACAGATTATCTTCTCATCCTATCAAACGGACATTCCTTGCTCTTAATAAGCTAAATTCAATCCATTCTGGAGAAAATATTTCGATTCCTGAACTGGCTCTAGAAGCAGATCTCCCGGAGGCCGATATTCGTTTCATCCTTCAAGAGTTTATTGAAACTCGTCTTATCGAAGGTTTTATTAAAGACGATACTTTGGTCTTGCGTCAAGACACCTATTTTTGCCAGGTTGATCAAACAGATCATTCTGTTTTTGAATTGCATTTCCAATGTGAGCGCTGTTTACGATTCATTTGTGCCGCATGCTACCAGAAAGGGGAATTGGCCGAATGTCCTTTTTGTCGCAGCAGCTTAATTCCTGTACCACGAATATTCAAGCAAAAAGATTTGGAGCCGCTAGAACTTCAGTCAAAGAATGTTCGATCCTCTTTAACGGATTATTACCAGAATCAGAAAGCAAATCTATCTGCTATTGGATTAAGGAAGGTTTCTTCCCAGGTTTTCAAAGATATCAAGGAATATGGTAAGGATATGTCTTTCTCTTCGATAAAAGAAAGGACTAAGAGATATTGGACCTTCAGAAAGCGTGAACGCGCGATAGACAAGAATGAATCCATTGTCCTTAGTACAATTACAACTCTTTACGATGTGGAGGGTAAAAACGAAATTGGCCTTTCTAGACTGTCCAAACTTACACACCTTCCCATCGAGCTAATTAATGATATTGTTGTCCGGTTGATTGCTCAACAATCGATAAACGGATTTCTAGAGAACTCTGGCACTCTCCGGGATCTCTCTGATGATAAATTAGTTCTCGGCTCGAGCACTATCGTTTGCGAACTACATGAAGGTAATATTTCGATTTCTTCGGCTCACTATAAGTGTACTAACTGCTTTCGTGCAATCTGTGAAGCCTGTTTCACAACTATGGAGACACAGGGTGTATCGGTATGCTTATTTTGTTCTGGGGAGCTTACATTCTTCGTAACGGGACCCTCATAACAGAAAATACCGTCTCTTGAATATATGTGTATAAGTGGACTCTTTTGATGTAAAATGTCTGCGATAAAAGGCAAGTATCCCCGAGAATTCTATATTCTAATTTTTTCGTCTATTACGGTTTTCCTTGCGTTTGAAACCACGGTTCCAATACTGCCGTTGTACGTTACAAACAAAGGAGCGTCAACTTTCGAGGTGGGTGTGATAATTGGCCTTTTATCCTTTTCTTTGATGCTGTTTAAGATTCCGCTCGGGTTCCTCTCTGAACGTGTAAGTGCAAAATTCGTATTAGCGACATCAGCGCTAGTACAGAGTTTTTGCCAACTTTCTTATTCCCTTCTGCCATCGATTATTTGGTTTTACCCATTGAGGGTACTACACGCAGTTTCGATCGCAGCTATTGTTCCGCTCGCGATCGGAAAAACGCAGGAATTCGCCCCCATTGGGAAAACCGGCGAAACCTTAGGTATATTTCTTACCTCTTACGGAGTAGCAATAACCATAGGCCCATTTTTTTGTTCATCTCTATTAACCCTAATGTCCTACTCGCAAGTGTTTCAAGTTGCTGCTCTCATTCCTATTTTCGGTCTCATTCCTCTTATGGTTTCAAAGAATATGACACAACTGGATCGATCAGCAGCTAATAAATCAAGAAACCTGATTTCATCTCTAAATCACATTGCTAATTCACGAAATCTAATAATATTGACGTTTTTACGTTTATCCTTCGCGGTTACCTATGGATTCTTTGTTATATATTTCGTTCTCTATGCTGAGGATATTCTACTCTTTAGTCCAGCTCTAATAGCTTTACTTCTTGGCGTGAGGGGTGCCACAGATATGAGTTTTAGAATTCCTGTTGGGAAATTTGTGGATGTTGTAGATGACAGAGTCGTCATTTTCACCGCCTTTGGCATACTCGCATTTGCCTATTACCTGATTTCTGAATTGACGGAATTCATCCCCTTAGCCATCGTAATGGTAATCTTTGGTTCTTCACTGGGTTTAAGAGTTGTTTCCGAATGGAATTTGCTAGCGAAGCATTCTCCTCCGGATGCAAGAAAGGTAACTGCCGCATACATTTCCACAATCTTTAACATTGGCTCGGGAATTGGAGCAGTTTTGGGAGGATTATTGGCAACAACGGTATCGATTCCTGATCTCTTTAAATTGGCATCATTATTGATGGTTTTTCCTTTAATACTTGTGAATTTCATTCAGAAGAATGTTCAAAACATGAATGAGAGTTAAATGGAGATTATGCGTTTAACACATTATGCTTGATTTTAATTCTCTTCGTGATATGTATTTCTATCTCGAAATGGAAAGTAACAAATATTCTGCTAATTGTACTTGATCGTGGTTGGTTAAAATGAACATCAAGGTAAATGAGGTTCTGAAATTCATTGATAGAAGCATCGATAAGCACATCGATAAACTCCGAGATCTTGTGAAACAACCCAGTGTTTCTGTGAACAGCTACGGGACAAAAAAATGCGCAGGCCTGATTCAGGATTGGATGCGCGAGCTCGGATTTCAAAGGGTAGATCTATATGCCGAGGACGTAAATCCAATCGTGTTTGGGGAATTGCGTCCAAGTAATCCCGAAAGCAAAAAGACACTGATGTTATATGGTGCCTATGACTCGAATCCAGTTGAGGAATCAGATTGGAGTTATCCTCCATACGAAGCAATATCAATTGAGAAACCAAAAATCGGTACTTGCTTGGTGGGAAGGGGTGTAAACAACAAAATGAAAATCTCTGGTATACTGAACGCTATTGACTCCGTAAAACGAATCCACGGCGATCTACCTTTGAATCTGCTTGTAGTCTTTGATGGTGAGGAAGAAATGTTTAGTCCTCATCTTTCTGACTTCATAAATGCAAACAGGGAATGGTTGAAACAAGCTGATGCCCTATATATGCCTTTTTCCTCACAAAATGCGCAAGGGGTAGCTAGAGTTCAGCTAGGATACAAAGGTATATTATACTTAGAATTAGAAGCGTCTGGCAAGATCTGGGGGCGAGGGCCAAGCGACCATGAAATTCACAGCATGCACAGACCAGTCGTGGAAAATCCAATATGGCATCTAATCAATGCCTTGGTTTCCATGACGGATAAAGACGGGAATAACGTCATAATTGAGGGATTCTCCAATGAGATTGAACCCCGGCCAAAGGATTTCTTGGAAGGGATGAAAAACCTTGCAGAGAACTTTGATTTAAATGCCTACATGAAAGGATTGGGGGTAGGAAATTTATTATCCGATATAAATTCGCCCCTTAAAGCCTTAGATCTTCTTTTTTCAACAGCCCAAATCAATATCGATGGAATATGGGGCGGTTACACAGGTCCAGGCCCAGAGGCAGTTATTCCTTCCAACGCAAAAGCAAAAATCGAGGTTAGATTAATTCCCAATCAAAAGGCAGAGAGTATTTTCGATCTCATTAGACAGCATCTTATCAAACACGGTTTTTCAGACATTAAGGTTCAAAAGCTCGCTGCTGTCGATTATTGTCACACAGGAATCGAGAGTGATATTGCTCAGGCATTAATACGTTCCTATGAACTCAACAATATCAAGTACCAGGTCTGGCCAAGTTCTTTGGCTACGATTCCAATATCGTTATTCAATCAACCTCCCCTTGAGTTACCTTTCTCCACAGGATGTGTAGGGTTCGGAGGACATAGCCATGGACCAAACGAGTTCGCAGTAATCAAAGGAAAATACCCAGTCTCAGGTTTGGCGGAATATGAAAAAGTGATCAGTACCTTAATTTATGAGTACAACCGATGAAAACCATGTCTGGCTAGGAAATAGAGTTTAACTTCTCAGATCTTACTGCTTAGATATATTTTCCCTTTTTGAGAAGTGTAATATATCTCCCTGACCCGCGAATGATCTTCTGAGTGTGTGGAACACCTTTAGGTACAAATACTGTTGTTGGGGATTTGATACGATAAACTTCTTCTTCAAATCTGAATTCCACTTCTAATGAATTTTCATTGTCAGCTTCGCCAAAATAGATGAAAACTTGATCAACTTCGTGAGTATGAAGTTCTACATACTCCTCTGGTTCATCGACCACTCCTCGGACAATCCTGGTTGTCATCCGGACTCCTGCCCCGGAAAACAACGAATCGTCAAGTAAAACCATATTGGCTCCGATTTTTTCCATTTCGGCGCTATCATGATGGGGAATTTCCTCGCTGACTTTGGGTTTGATGAAGTTGCTTTCGTATTTCATATTTATCACCTATATCAAATTTCCAAGTCCTTCGGGGATCCTGCAGTAAGAATCTCATGTCCATGAGAAGTAACCAGTACTACATCTTCAACGTTGAATCCTCCAACCCCGGTCCAGTAATATGGTACTTCCACGGACAGAACCATATTTTCTTCTAGGAATGAACTGTTTTTTGGCCCGATAACGGGTTCTTCCTCAGTTATGAGGCCCAAACCATGACCCAAGTGCTTTCTTTCGAAATTTGGATCAGCTGTTCCTCTTACAATTTTCATTCCAGCCTTAAACAGGTCTGAGAAACGAACCCCAGGTTTGATCATGCTGATCATTGTCTCCTCGGCCTTCCAAAGAGCCTGATAGAGCTTTTTTACTTTTTCAGTTGCAGATCCGAGTATACGGGCCCGAGCCATATCACAACGGTATCCTTTGTAGATGGCGCCTCCGTCAAATCTCATCACGTCCCCTTTCTGCAATTTATGATCAAGTGGCCACCCACGTCTTACTGTTGCAGAATGGACACCAGTAGTCAAGTTCCAATGAATTAATCCTTTGTGGATATATCCATCTTGATTGATGAGTTCCTGCTGAAATGCACCCATGAATTCTGATTCTGTGGCACCTTCTCGAGCCACACCAAAGGCAGCCTCAAAAGCTTGTACTGAAATTTCAGCTGCTCGCCTCATCCGATTGATTTCCTCCTGAATTTTAACAGCCCTTACCTGAAGAAACAGGTTTGAGGCATCTTTAAACCTAACTTTCGGTAGTTCTTTTGTTATGCGATTATAGTCAGCAATTGGAAGCACTTTCTCTTCAAATCCAATCTTGGCGTCGGTTAACCCCTTTTCATTTAATACATCAACTAGGGCCGAAACAGTTTCGGGGTAAGTATGTATTTTTCCCGCTTCTTCCCTATTGAAATATGCCCACGTCTTGGTAAACCTCTGATCCTCTATCCGCCCGGTTTCTTTTGCTAAATCGGCATCTAGTTCTGTAACACACATTGTTGGATTTCCTTCAAATGGAATCAGTGCAAACTGCCCGAAGCCACTAGTGAATCCACGAAAACGATCGACAAAAGGGATGTACAAGTCGGTGGCATAGAAGAAATTTTCTGGGGAAGAAGCTAATATGGCGTCAAGTTCATTCTTTTGCATTAATTCTTTTGCTCTATCCATGTTTATTGGCATTATATGTATCTCCGTTTTTCCTGATTGTTATTCAAACAACGTATTTTTCTTCTGGGAATTCGTCCATATACCTATCGCGACGATCCACTATAACTGTAACTATATTGCTTCCTGGATCCATTCTTTCTGCTACTTTTAACGCGGCATAAACATTGGCTCCAGATGACATTCCGCAATATATTCCCTCTTCCTTACAAAGCCTGTGGGCCATCGCCCTGGCATCTTCTTGTGTTACACCAAACCATTCGTCTGGATATCCCGCTTTGTATAGTTTTTCGACAATGGAATCCTCGGTGATCCATTTATGTAATCCAAACATTTCCACGATTTTCATTCGTAATGGGGGGCGCCCCATTGAGGAGCTATCCATGATACCTGCGCTAATATCAACAAGGCTTGTTCCCTCATCTGGTACAACTCCGAATGTGTATGGTTCTACTGCGTGTCCTTTAAGAGCGGTCGCAACTCCTAGGAAAGTCGCTCCTGACCCAATCGATGCCCCCCAAGCATCGATTTTTCCGTCAAGTTGCTTGTATATTTCCTCTCCCATACTCATCTGTCCTTTTGTGTTCGCATCATTGTATATCTGATCGACCCAAACGGTTTCTGGATCTTCTTTCTCCATCTCATACATGTGGTGTTTTCCGCCTATAATTACCGCATATCTCCTTGCCTTCTCATCATCAAATTGATCCAGAATGTTATCATTCGGAAGAGGACAGGGATAATGGTCAGCACCGAAGGAGGAGCTGATTTTTAATCTGGCGCTTTTACTCTTATCTTCTGAATGCAGAAAATGAGCGTAAGAACATAATTTTATCTTATATCCCTTCATTGCACAAACAAATGCAAGAGCAGGAGCAGTATTTCCAGCAGATGCATCACAAACGGTACCTCCAGGTTTTAATTTCTTGCCGTTCCAGGTTTCACCCCTTTCAGCGGCTTCAACCATGGCCAAAGCCATTCTGTCCTTATAGCTTCCGCTAGGATTTAGATGTTCCAGTTTAACAAAGATGTTCGCCTTCAAATCCTTACCTATCCGATTGAGTTTAAGTAATGGGGTATTTCCTATCACTTCAAGCATGCTGTTCGCATAATCCATCAAGTATCACCGATAATTTCGTATGTTTTCCCAGTTTGCTTGTAATATTATCAACAGTTTCCAAAGAATCACATAGTATATATAAATGTCGAGTTTAGTCAGAAGGTGTATGCCCCAACCTCATAGGTTCAGAATGTATCAAAGACTTGAGAAGCACACTCTTGAAATACTTTCTGAAATAAGAAAAGAAGCCGAAAACATCGGATTAACGGATGATCTTAAAGGCAATATAGGATTGGGCGGTGGTTCTGCAACTCCCCCAACTGTACCAGCCGAGGTCCTTAAAGCAATTCAAGATGCCAGTAGAAAAGTTATATCTCTTGCTTCACTTGTTGACCAAATACGAGATCTCGTTAAGGATGTTTACGGAGACAATTACGACGCAGCATCGATGAGTACAGCAGAGGCGGCGCTTTGGGTTGCCTTTGACACGCTTGTATCTCCTCCCATGCAAGGTAGAGGTGACAATTATCGGGCAGCATATGTCGCACCTTACGAACGACATCTTCACCATCAGGGGGGATATGGTAGGCCTTTTCCGCCAAAATATCGTGATCTTTTTGCTGATAGAGGAGTAACTGCTGGTGAATTGGGAGTTCAAGGGAAGAGGTTGTCGAATGTTGAGACAATAATCGTTCCTCTTGAAGGAGCAAGATATGAAGCTCATGGCATTAAATATAATGCCATACCAATGCTAACCACAGTCGATCCAGATTTGGCGATTGAAAGGATTCGTGCTGTTGCAGAAATTCATGGAGACAAACTCTCAGGTATAACCTCCATGGGATATGATACAATAGGTTATGGATATCACATAAAAGATGGGGAAGGAACCCCCAAACTAATGAAATATTATAGCCATCTTGCTAGGGATTATAATATCCCATATATATGCGACAATGCTAGGGGATTACCCTTTATTGGAACTGATATTCGAAAAATCAATGCAGATGTCATTCTTTACAGTATGGACAAAGCAGTAGAGGCCACGACGAGTGGATTGGTAATTGGCAAAGAAGATGTTATGATTCCCATTCGGAGGGCAATGGGTTTTCACGGCGCTAGGAGAGGAACTGCATCTTCCTATGGAAAGACTGCCTATGTAGCTGTAGACCCTGGTAAAGAAGGATTAGTTGGACAAATAGCTGCGCTAACGAAACTAAGGGAAAACCCCGATGATATGAGAAAAAAGATTGACGAGCTATATCGTGTAGTAAAAGATGAATTCTCAAGTTTTGGTAGTGTTATGGAAGAAGGAATCCATATTTCAAAGTCATATAATGGAGCGGCTGTGGAGGTTAACTACGTTGATACATGGAAGGATGACGTCATCGGAATACCAATTTTTAGTATTGAGGACATGTACTCTGGGAGTAATCTGATTCAGATAGGGTTGGGGAATATGGGGATACGTCCCCCTCTTTCCTACGACGGAAACGTATTTATAGTTATGGGTCAAGGGAATTTGGATAACAACGGGAATATAATAACCGAAAGAGTAAAAATCGCAGTTAGAGGTTTGATCCGAACGATTGAGATTATTACCGAATGGAGCCGAAAAACGTGAAAGAAATCTCAAATTTTGAAAATTTTATTGAATTAAGAGGAACCAAGAAATTTGGTTGGTTACCAATCACAACACGATCCGATGGCTCCCCATTTGGCATTCCAGTCACAGTAGTATCTGGCACCGAAACAGGGCCACTTCTGCTAGTTGAAGCTTGCTGCCATGGTGATGAAACTGAGGGTGCCGTGGCTGTTGTCGAATTCATGAGTGAATTAAAGGCTGAGGAATTAAAGGGAACAGTCGTAGGCATCCCTGTTCTAAATATTAGGGCGTATGAGGCGGGCACAAGAGGTAATCCGGACGAGCGTTATAATTATGACATGAATCGGTTATTTCCTGGTGATAAGAATGGTTCAGTGTCTCAAAGGATTGTTTATACATACTTCAATCGGATTGTCAAAAAAATGGATACGGTTATATCCCTTCACGGTGGCGGAGGTCTCTTCTATCTTACAAACCGTGTTATGATAAGTAACGATCCAAAATCAATGGAGTTAGCCAGAGGGATGGGCCCTGAATGGAAACTATTACACGAAAGTGGCCATCCCAATACACTCTTGGTATCTTGTGAAAAGGAAAATATCCCCTGTGTGATTGCAGAGTTAGGAGGTTCGAGCAATAGGCTTCCGGGCTCTCTCATGAATAACGTTGGAAGCTTTAAAACCATGCTGAAAAACGTACTGAGACATTTAGGTATGCTTGAAGGTTCTGCAAAGTATGCCAATGAATGGGGGATCTTGGAAGGAACTAATGTGAAATGTAGATATGGAGGATTAATAATTCCGACTGAAAAGTGTAAATTGAATCTGGAAGTTAAAAAGGGGGATCATATTGTTTCTATAACCGATCTGTTTGGCAATATTCTAGATGAGGTCCATGCTCCTCAGGACGGTACAATTTTGGGTGTACCAGCTTCTCCTGTGGCCTACCCAGGTAACAACATTCTGACTATTGCTAGGGTATCTAGATCAATAAAATGATTAAGATTTGAGAGTTAATCCAGGTATGAAAGTCCAGGTAACTTTAACTGTATCAGAGGCCAAGCAGGTCATTGCAAGAGCAATTGTTTCCAGAGCTGATGTAAAATATGCGCTTGCTAACGGTAAAGTGCTACTAAAGGGAGGAACAACTGTTTCGACAATTTCTGAACAACTAGCTGGTCAATCGTTGAGAATTGGAGGACGAATTTCCCCAAGGGGAACAATGAATGCCCTAGAAAGACAGAAACATCCTCACTGCGTTCTTTTGGAGAAGAACGAAATAATGGACATTGATAAGGATATAGAGAAGGTGACCGCTAATCTTCAAGCTGAGGATATAATCATTGTTGGCGCTAACGCTTTGGATAGCCATGGAAACGTGGCAATGATGGCCGCAGCACCTTTAGGACATAATCCAGGGAAAGCGATGGCAGGTTTTTCCTCTCAGGGCTGTAAAGTTATAATCGCAGTCGGTTTAGAGAAGCTTATACCTGGGACGATAAAAGAGGCAGTGCAAGCATCGGGTCGGATTTCAATCCATAAATCCATGGGTGCAGCGGTTGGATTAATCCCTTTAATCGGTGAGGTTGTAACTGAAAAAGAGGCGATTATATCCCTTGCGGATGTTAAGGCTACTGTAATCGCGTCCGGAGGGATTGAGGGCGCGGAGGGTGCAACCACACTGGTCGTTGAGGGTTCAGAAGATGAAACTGAAAAAATCTTTCGCATTCTGATGGATATCAAAGGAGCCCAAACTAGCGGCCTTCCAGGAAGCTTGCCAGAATGTAACGGTCAATGCCCACAGTGTGTTAGGCATCTAGCCTGTGTATACAAGGTGGAATGATCCAAAATCCTTACAAAAAACTGAATGAGGTGACACAATGGAAAAAAAAGAAAAAACCCCGTACAAAACCTATAATATTGTTGCAACTGTAAAGTCCGTTCACGGTCTTAATGGCGAGGATACAGCAGGAAAAGGTCCCTGCAGATATTATAGACCTGGGGATAAGATTACATTCAAAGAGGGAGAGATAGAAGGTACAATATGTTACAGTGCTCTAGCTACCATGATGTATAAGATCCTCCCCATGCGCTCTGGATTTGATTATCCATGGGCTAATGAAGGCGTTATAGAACATGCATGTCCAGATGCAGCTCGTCCAGTCGTTTTTGAAATAACGAAAGAAGAAGTGGATCCTGAATCTGAGGATTAGAGGCATCTTTTCATGAAAACAGCTAGTGAGCAATTAGCTGAGTGGGTAGTTAACCTAGAACTTGCGGAGATCCCGTCCGAATATGTCCAAGCCGCAAAGTATAATGTTCTTGATATGATTGGGTGCGGTCTCTTTGGTTCAACATTACCATGGGCAAGAACTCTCGCTAAACTTCTGAAAGAATGGGGTGGAAGGGAGGAAGCAACCCTCTGGGGCCATGGAGTCAAGCTACCATGTGTAAATGCCGTTTTTGCAAATACAAATGCCACCAATTCCTTTGAATTCGATGATACTTACTTTCCTACTGGAATTCACCCCGGGGCATTAGTCGTAAGTTCTGCCTTAGCAGCCGCAGAGTATATTGGGGGCGTAAGCGGCACCCAATTTCTTGAGGCTGTTGTTGCAGGTCAGGAGGTGTCGATTAGGATTCGAAACGGGCTCGGTTGGTCGGTATTACATGGATGGAACGGAACGGCGATATGTTCCACCTTCGGAGCGGCTGCTGCATCCGCTAAAATCTTAGGACTTAGTTCTGATCAAACCACTAATGCGATTGGAATCACAGGCCCTTACGTCGGAGGTTTGCTGACTTTTGGTTTTAAAGCAATAGCAAAACGGCTGGTTAATGCCCGAGCCGCCCAAGGAGGAATAATGGCAGCATTTCTTGCTAGAAATGGTGTAACTGGATATAGGGATATTCTGGAATCGAAACAAGGTGGATTTTGTACGGCTCATTCTTCTGATCCCCAAATCGATAAAATAACGGAAAGTCTCGGTCTGGTTTATGAAATGCAAAAAATGGCTCTAAAGAAATATCCCAATTGCACGAGCTTTCATGCCGTAATAGATGCATTATCAGATATTACTGATACAAACGACATTGCTGCCGAATCAGTCGAAACCGTTTTTGTTAACACAACGCGAGGTGCACAAAAGAACGATGTGGGTATGACCTACGATAACATTCATTCTGCCCAGATGAGTCTGCCTTATGCTATAGCTGTTAAACTTAAAGATGGAGTGGTTGGGATTGAACAGTTTTCTAATAAAAAGATTGATGATGAAAGGATTCGTAAAATTGCGGAACGAGTAGATATTGTCATAGATCCTGATTTGGATGACCTTGGTTTAGATCATCGTTTAGCAGCGAGGGTTGAAATCAAAATGAAAAACGGTCAAAGGTTCGAGAGTGGAATAGTAAGAAATCCGAGAAGGATGAGTATTGAAGAAACTAGGGCCAAGTTCAAGAATCTGGCATCTAGAGTAGCCAGCAAAGATACAGTAGATGAAATCTCTTCCTTTGTCGAATCGATTACCAATTGTGATGATGTTTCACTTCTAGCTGAACTACTAGCCATTTGATGTTGTTGGATGTGATTGATCCCATAATGAAACTAGGAGTTAAGAAATTTGAGTCTCATAAATGATAATACTGATATAACTGGATTTACCGGGTTCACAGCATTATCTCACACTGATTATCTTATTGATGTTGCAGAAAGACGAAGTCAGGGCGAAAAAAGGGTAATGGAGAGACGACATCTTCCCTCGTTAAGAAAGGGCGGAATCGATCTAATTTGTGATCATGTTGGAGGAGAAACACGGATGTTTACAACCTTTCCAATCAAGAGTATACTTTCAAATCCTGATTACCTTCAAAGAGCCCTAGACGGAATAGATTACATGTTTCAAGAAGAAACAGAAAGCAATGAAAAAATAACTATCATAACCAATATAAAAGAGGCTGAAGAGTTAAAACGAAGTAATAAACTTGGAATAGTCCTTTGTCTCCAGGGCGGAAAGCCCATAAAGAGGGATCTTGCTTTATTGAGAGCATTCTATAGGTTGGGAATCCGTAAGATGAATTTGACCGCAAACCTGAGAAATGAGATTTCTGACAGCTGCATGGATCGTACAAACGGAGGATTAAGTGATTTTGGCGTGAAGGTAGTTGAAGAAATGAACAGAATTGGAATGGTAATTGATATCTCTCACCTATCGCAGAAAGGATGCATGGACGTCCTTGAACTCTCTTCTCAACCCATTATTGCCTCAAACTCTAATGTAAAGGCACTTTGCCGCCATCCGCGCAACCTGGATGACAATATTATTAATCAGCTAGGCGAAAATGGTGGCTATATAGGAATCCATTCCTTGCCAATGTTCCTTTCTGAAAACAACGATGCTTGTATTGATGATATGATACGTCACATCGAACATATAATCAGCCTAGTGGGAATTAACCACGTCGGGATCGGTCCCGATTTATTAGAAAATTGGCCGCAGGAAAAGCATGATGCCATTTGGATGGGTGGTCAAGATCTAGGCGGGAAAAAAATAGCATTTCATTATCCAAAGGGATTCGAGAGCATTGGGGACATACCAAAGATAGCAAATTTGCTAGAAAAGCGAGGATTTTCGAAAACAGATGTCGGAAAAGTAATGGGAGGTAATCTATTGAGAGTCTTTAGTCTAGTATGGAAAAGTTAGAGCTGCAAAAGATCTGCAGGCATTCGTATCCCAAGAAGCGTAAGGAGATTATTGTGGCTTAAAGTTTGAATTCGGAATAGTCTCCTCCACACGGGGTTCCCTGGGACATCCAGAATTTTCTTTTATTTGGCAAGAAAATCATATTTCCCATGGTTTCCTGCTTACTCCCATGTCGGCAGATCGAGCTCCCTCCATCGGGTGGCCTATTCCCATGTTTGTGATCACTCATGATTTGCTTTGCAACTTCCAGATCAATTTTCCCGTAGTTTGCCTTTAAAAGGTCGATTAGCCGGTCATATCTTTCATATGAAGACGGATATGATTCCTTAGTTTCCGGACCTAGATGTCTAAGTTCCTGATTGTGAAAATGATTCGTTGACACAAGGAAATGGTCTTTCGTTTGCACCACGAAGGTCTTACTTGATCCAAAGCTAATTCGAGCCATATTACCATGTTTATCTACAATCTCTACATTTTCTCCAGCATGAGACCATCTAGGAATACTCTTTACCAATCCCAGGAATTCTTCTACTGTACTACACCGCTCCAAACCTATTCTTGTCAGTATCAACGGAGGGAAACCGAATCCAGGTTCGTTTAATTGATTAATACCAGAACCTACAAAACCAAGACCCTTTTCATTAAAACCGATAACAGAGGTTCGTCCCAGATTTCCCGCGAGTCCTCTACCTATGAAGCTATATCCGCTATTTGGGGAAACGTGGAATACGTTTGGAATACCTCTACCAATCATTTTTTTTGGCCAATCAGAGTTCTGGCTGGCAATAGGCTCCCCTCCTACTGTGGCATCTCCTGCGGCCACAAACGAGGAACATTCTGGAATGCTTTGTTCAACCGTATCATGAACTTCCCAATAGAAAAGAATCAATAGCGCTTTTTTGAAATCGATTCCAGCTCCGTCAGCCAATCCTTTCGTTTCCTCCATAACCTCTGGATAATCTTTAGAAATAAGTAATTCATACTTTTTGGCAATTGATAGCCCCTCTTTCATGCTAATACCGCTCTCCTGCATATCTTCCTCAATAAAAGGTACGACTGTCATCAGGATGGTTTCTGATAGTTGTTGGCCATGCTCGTATCCGATATTATAATGAGATCCTTTTAGGTAAATCGGCATGGAATACACGTCTATTCATCATCCGCTATCTATGATCATTTTTTGGCATGTCTACCGAAAACTACTTCGTCTTCAACATTAAAATCCAGTTTTACAACCGAAGCGTCCGAGTACGGAGTAATATACTTCCCTATTATATCCGGGTTCCCCTTCACCATGATATTAAGGTGATTCGGTTCATGAATATCACTGAAACCACCTACAACTCCAATTTCCTTTTCTGAAATAGAAACAGAGTCTCCTGCAATAACTACGCCACCCTGCTGAACCTCCAAAAATCCGATATACAGTACGGAGTTTATTTGATGACCTGGGTTTGCTAGCTCTTCATCAGTAATTGTCATTTCAGCTATCTCGAATTTTGGGAAAGTTCTGGTTCTAGGATGCATTAACCAAGTGTCTCTCTGTTTTAACCGGAGACCCGAAATTGCAACAATTCTACATAACACCGCCCTTTTTGGAGACGAATTCCAGTGATCAGGAATTTTCTGACTTTCATATGGTTCTGCCATTTTTCCTTCTCCTATGTAGCTATGTTAGTCCTCTGGTTGCAGCCAATCGCCTATGGCATGGCATGCAACCTCTCTATCTAAATACGTTCTTAGTTCTGGTTCGTTGCGTTTACAAAAATCTTGCGCATAAATACATCGCGGATGGAATCTACAACCTGGTGGGAGATCAATAGGATTAGCAATTTCCTCCTCTGTTGGAAGCTGCGAAAGGTGATGCTTAGTTCGTGGGTCAAGTGTGGGTAGGGCGGCTTTCAGCAGCATCGTATACGGATGGTAAGGTTTGCTGAATATTTCATCTCCAGATCCCACTTCCACAATCTTCCCTACATACATAATGGCAACCCTGTTGCACATGAATTGCGCACTGGCTAAATCGTGGGTTATAAGGAGTAAAGTAAGTCCATAATCCTTTTTCAATTTAAGAATCAAATTAAGAATTTCGGCCCTAACCGAGAGGTCAAGCATTGATACAGGTTCATCTGCTAGAATGAACTTTGGTTTCAGGGCGATAGCCCTCGCAATACCCACTCTTTGGCGCTGACCCCCGCTAAGTTCGTTGGGATACTTTTCCAGAAATACATCGGTTGGTACTAGACCAACATCTTCTAGCAATTCAGAAGCTCTTTCAATACCATCAGCCTTGCTAGAAATTAATTTGTGAATTTGAAAGGGTTCCGTTAGGATCCTACTTACCTTAAATCTTACAGGTAAGCTGCTAAACGGATCCTGATAGATTATCTGCATTTCTCTCCTAAATTTCCTCATTTCTTTCATCGAAAGGTGGGTGATCTCTGTTCCCCTAAAACTGAGGAGGCCATCAGTAGGTTCAAGGAGACGGATTAACAACTTCCCCAATGTAGTTTTCCCGCATCCGCTCTCTCCCACAATCCCGAAAACTTCTCCGTCAAGGACTTGCAAGTCGACTCCATCTACCGCTCGGATTTTTATCTCCTGGGACATGCCAAAGGTTGAGCTTATTCCTTTTTTTAAGGTAAACCACTTTTTTAAATTCTTAGCTTCCACAATAGGAGTTTCTGACGCATTATTAACCATAGCTCAAATTTCCTTCCAATTATGGCATTCTATATATCCATCAACGCGATCTGGAAGTGTCTCACCTATCGGCCGCTCTCTTTTACAAAGATCAGTTGCAGAGCTACAACGGGGATGGAATGGGCAACCTTTCGGTGGATTGATTAGATTCGGTGGACTGCCTGGGATTGATACTAATTCCTTGTCTACCTGGTCAATGGTCGGGAAAGAAGCGAGAAGACCTTTTGTATAGGGATGTTGGGGATTTAGGATGAGTTCTTCTGCCGTGCCAGTTTCCATAATTCTTCCAGCGTACATTATTGCAATAGTATCGCACACTTCAGCCAAAACCGCTAGGTCGTGAGTTATCCAAATAACAGATAACCCCATTTCATTCTTAAGATCGTTAATGAGTTTAAGTATCATGTGTTGAACTACTACATCAAGAGCAGTTGTTGGTTCATCCAATATGAGGATTTCTGGATCAGCAATCAATGACAAAGCTATTAACGCTCTTTGTTTCATTCCTCCGCTGAATTCGTGGGGATAATTGTTAATACGATCCGGCTTAATTCCTACAAGTTCTAGCAGCTTCCTGGCTTTGACTTCCGCTGACTCCTTAGAGGTAATCCTCTTTATCATGAGCGGTTCAATCATTTGATCTGAAATCCTGAGCATCGGATTCAAGGCGTTCATCGATTGTTGCAAAACTAATGAAATCTCCTCCCACCTGATTTTTCGGAACTCCTTCTCGGTCAACTTAAGTATATCGATTCCTTTGTATATTACCGACCCCTCGATTATTTTGTGAGGGGGTTGAATCAACCTTAGAATCGACATCGCAAAAGTAGATTTACCACACCCAGATTCCCCTGCTATTCCCAGTGTTTCTCCTCTCTGTAATTTAATTGAACACCTATCTACGGCTTTTACCGTCCCTGAAGCCGTGAAATATCTGGTTCTTAGATCATTAACTGAGAGGAGATCTGACATGATTCTAAATCTCCTCTAATGATGACCCAAAGATCTTGTTCATACCTTCACCTACCAGGTTGAATCCAAGAACGGTAAAAAAAATCAAGATCGCAGGAATCATGGTGGTCCACCAAACCCCTGAAAGAATATTAGGACGTCCTGCGGCTAAATCAGTTCCCCATTCGGGAGTTGGAGTTGGTACACCCAACCCTAAAAATCCCAATCCCGCGATACTCAAGATCGCTGTTGCAATACTAATTGTCATTACTACCACCAAGACATTGATACATAGCGGAAAAACATGATAAAAAACAATGTAACTATCCCGGGCCCCAAGTGAAACTTCCGCTTCTACAAATTCTTCCTCCTTGATAGCAACAGCTGCGCTTCTGACCGTTCGATAGATTTTAGGTAATAATCCGAATGCTACCGCAAGGGAAAGATAAAACATACTGGTACCTAAGCTGGCCACAATCAACAAAGCAGTCAAAAAAGCTGGAAAAGAATATAGGGCATCCATGGGTAAAGTAACTAGTCTGTCCAGGGATCCACCATAATAGCCAGCAAGAACTCCGAGAAACGATCCTATAACTGAGGCAATTATAACTGAAGATAGTCCCACCAGCAGAGAGACCCGTGCTCCATGTATCAGTCTGCTGAGTACGTCTCTTCCTAGAGAATCTGTCCCTAATAAATACTTGAATGAGATTCCGGGTGCGAGATGCAGGTCTTCTACATGTATTTCAAAAGGTGAAAACGGGGTAATAAAATCAGCAAATATTGTTACAAAAATAATCACAGACACTATCCCCAAGCCGATAAAGAATGAGATTCGGTCGTTTCGAGAAAGATCCCAGACTCGACTACCCATAAGTAGCCTTCGGATCCCACCACCAGGTTTCTGGCTTTGATCCAGACTGTTGTCCATTTTAGTACCTTACCCTTGGATCAAGAAAATAGTAAGAAGTATCGATAATGAGCCCGATGACCGATGTAATAACCACAAAAATGGTAACGACGCCTTGTGTAAGAATATAGTCGCGTTGAGATGCTGATATCCAGATCAGATTTCCTAATCCCCGTAATGAAAATACAGTTTCTACTAAAATCGAGCCCGTGAGTAACGTTCCCGCTTGCAGGCCAATGATTGTGACAACAGGGAGAAGGGCATTTCTGAAGGCATGTTTATTGGTAATTTCCTTCTTATCTAATCCCTTTGCTTGGGCAAGCAGACAATAGGTCCTTTTTTGCGCCTTAATTGTTTCTGAGCGGGTAATTCTAACAGTCACCGCGATATAATAAGCTGAAAGAGACATTACCGGAAGGACAAAGTGTAGAACAGCATCTCCGAATCCTGGGAAATCTCCCGCAAGAAG
The DNA here is from genome assembly GCA_048882505.1 of Candidatus Thorarchaeota archaeon. GTDB lineage: Archaea > Asgardarchaeota > Heimdallarchaeia > Hodarchaeales > Hodarchaeaceae > Hodarchaeum. The sequence goes on along the minus strand of JBHLRO010000001.1, from coordinate 246,949 downwards.
TGTATCAATTAAAATCATGCCAGTGACCTTAGGGGGCCTAACATAGGGACTATTAGTACCAAAGATTGGTAAAATATCGAGATAAACCCCGAAAATCAACTGGAATGCTATTCCAAGTACGTAAACTGGAATGGCATACATAAATAACGTTGTGGATCGAACGACATGATCTTCTACTTTTCCTTCTTTATATGCGGAAAATCGCCCCACTGCAATTCCTAGAAACACCGATACTATCCATGCCATTACTGCTAATTGAATGGTCACGCCAGCACGTTCCCAGATCAAGTTTGCAACGCTATTTCGAAGTATTATTGATCTACCTAGATTTCCAGTAATTATCCCGGTTATATAATCCCAATATTGCTCATGAAGGGGTTTATCCAAGCCAAGATCATGTCTCAGGTTTTCGATGAATTCCTGACTAGCGCTTTCGCCCACCAAAGCTTCAACAGGGTCTCCAGGTAGAATGTGAATTGCAAAAAATATAAACGTAAGTAATATAAATACAATGGCTATCATAGAAAGCAATCTGAGCGCAAAATAACGATAAAACCCCATTTGATTAATCTCCTAGTTTCTCTAGCATCGGGTTCATCGAGAGAATATTAAGTCTCTGCGATTGGTGCAAATTACTTTCGAATATTATTATGCATTTTCCGATAACATTCAAAAAAAAGAGATATTTTTACACATTCTTCGAAACTCTTTTAAAGAAGTTAACTTCTTTTAGATGTTAGGTCTCTTTTTGGAGATATTCTAATGCCGGAAACAAGGAATATAGTTCTTGCTCTAGTAGTTATAGCAATAATTGTGGTTGGTGGTGGCCTAGCTTTTCTTATGTTTAGCGCACCGCCAACGAAGACAACCCTAATAGTTGGGACAACAGTGGCGATTGGAAGAGTTCCACATCCTCAATACGTCCAAGGCGGAGACGACGTCATGGTTAATGCTATGTTCGAAGGTTTACTAGGTTACAAAGGCGATACACTCGAAATCGAACCGGTTTTAGCGACTGATCTGGGCACAGTCTCTTCGAACGGATTGGAATACACATTCACTCTTCGTCAAGGAGTCAAGTTTCACGATGGAACTGATTTCAATGCTAGCTCTGTTAAAGACCATTTTGATCGAATGTTTGACATTGGTCAAGGAATTACATATATTTTCACGGAGGGGCTGCTAAATAAAACTGAGGTTCTAAATACTTATTCGGTCAAATTCACGCTGAACAGCCCGAATTCTGCGTTTAGAGACACGCTCTGTCATATCGCGGCCTTTATTCCAAGTCTAACTGCCACTGAAAAGCACACCAGTAATCTTGATGAACTAAATGATGATCCAGTAGGTACTGGTCCATTTAAATTTGTTAGTAAGGTTACTGATAGCGAAGTAGTAATGGAGGCTAACCGAGATTGGTGGAAACTTAAGGAAGGAGCCAAGTTAACCGTAGATGAACTAATCTATACTCAGTTTGATGATCCCAGTACCATGAAACTTGCAATCGAGCAAGGCGACATCCATGCTACAGATGGAAGATTAAACGTCGCGGACTATGATAGCCTCTTAGACAACTCTGCGTTAACTTCACACGATCAGAGCTCTTCATCCTCTCGCCGTTGGTTTACTTTCCAAATGAATTCCAGTGTCTGGGATGTATTTGATAATAAGACAATGCGCCAAGCTTTCGCTTACGCCATACCTTATGATGAGATCATCTCCGTCACTCTAGGCGGAAATGGTGAACGACAATATAGTTTCCTCCCCCCCGAATACATAGGTTACAAAAAAGTTTTCAATTATGATTACAATCCCACTATGGCTAAACAGCTAATTGCCGCCGCAGGTCAAACCGAGCCTGTTGCCGTAACCCTCTATATTACACCGACACATTATGGTGTTCAAGAACCTGATATAGCTGCTCTTCTGAAGGAACGCGCGCTCACCGCTGGGTTCGATATAACCATAGTTCAACAGGAATACGGAGCATATAAAGATGAATATAAAGGAGCATCCACTCAGGAGATAAACCTGTGGGCATGGACGGCAAATTATCCAGACACCGATGACTGGGCAACGAACTTTATGGGTTCAGGTGGATGGGGTCCTGGATATTCGCATGCTATTGATGGCGACATGGCAGCGATTTATCCATATGCAGATGATTTGATAGACGAGGCCGCCGCTACTACAAACCAGACAAGGAAACTTGAAATCCTAGGAGAGCTTCAAGATCTGTGGGCCGAATGGGTGCCGAATATCTTTGCCTGGAGAGAAGTATGGTATCAGTTCACACAAGCCAACGTTAATGGAATCATCTATGGCCCCGGGAACTTCTGGGATATCCACTACGAAGGCGCCACTTTTACCTAAATCCTTCTTTGGAAACCCTTCGGAGAGACTCTAGGTCTCGAAGAAGGTTTTCTCTTTTTTTACTTCTTGAGGGGCCTATATACTGTTAATCAGCGAATTTAGGTTATAACAGTGGTAAACAACGAAAATTGGACAGATAGAGATCAAAGAGCTTGTGCGAGAAAGTACAGATTTCCGTCATTGATAATCACAGAAAGCGATGGGGTATATCTCAAAGATAATAAAGGGAACAAATATCTGGATTTCACCTCTGGTGGACAAACCAGTAATTTGGGACATGGATCCAAAACAATTTTGGAAGCTGTCGAACAACAACTTCACCGAACTGGTTTCTCTTCATTCAGTTGGACGTTGAATCCTACAAGGATTGAACTTGCTGAAAAACTTCTGAAACTTGCTCCTGGAACGCTGTCACATGGAAAGGTCGGTTTTTGTAACACAGGTTCTGATGCAACGGAACTTGTAATGAGAATGGCCAAACAATATTCGAAAAAACCTCTGGTGATATGTTATTTCGGCTGCTTCCATGGTCAAACATCACTGGGCTCCTTAGCACTAAATACTAGTCCTCACGGGAGAACATATGGTGTCTCCGAAGTTCCAGGGATCATGCATGTCCCGTATCCCTATTGTTATCGTTGCCAGTTCGGTAAAACATATCCAGACTGCGAATTCGAATGCCTTGATTTTATCAGTTATCAGTTTGACACCAGAGTCATTCCGCCTGAATCTGTCGCGGTTATTTTCATTGAACCAGTTCAGGTACATGGAGGGGTGATTCCTCTTCCAGATGGATATCTCGACCGTCTCGCTGGTTTATGCAGGAATCATGGGATATTACTGGCGATCGACGAAGTGACAACAGGTATTGGACGAACTGGAAAGATGTTCGCTATCGAACATTGGAATGCTCAGGTGGATTTCCTTTATCTGGCGAAATCAATAGCCTCTGGCCTTTCACTTGGAGCTATCATTGGCAATTCAGCGGTTATGGAAAATTTTAAAGGTGGAGGAACCTTCTCGGGCAATCCCGCTGCCTGCGCTGCAAGCCTTGCAAATATAGAAGCTATTCAAAGTCGAGAATTGCTGGATAATGTGCGAAAGACAGGTATGTACCTGGTAGAAAGAATTCGGGAAATAAAGGACTCGCATCCGATCATAGGTGATATTAGGGGTCTTGGACTTCTCATAGGTGTGGAGCTAGTTGAAGATAAAAAAAAGCCCGCACGGAATCTAACAAAGAATATAATCGATCAGATGGCTAAGATGGGACTTCTCATGTTTCCTGCAGGTGTTTATCAGAATGTGTTAAGATTTTGCCCCCCATTGATCACAGAGAAAACTGACATTGATAAAGCCATCGAGATACTAGAAGTAACGCTCCGTTGAACGAAGTTTAAGACAGAAGGTGTAATAATAATCCATAGAATTAACACCTGCCAATAAACAGTGATTTACCATGCCAAAAATGATAGGTTTAGTAGGTTTTGGAAGAATCGGATCATATCTCTTCGAAAAAGCTCAAGAAAATAAAGACATTGAAGTGAGTTTTGTCTATGAACCTTCGGCGGAGAAAACTGACTCGCTAGATAAATCCATTGTACTTGATACCCCCGAAGATGTTTTCAATCAAACCGTGGATCTTATAGTAGAAGCGGCTGATTTTGGGGCCGTGAAGGACTATGCCCCACTGATACTAGAAAAGAATAACATGATGATATTATCCGCTACCGCGCTCGCTGATCAAAAACTGCTCGAATCAGTTACTGAGATTAGCTTGGCAAACAAAACCAGGATTTTTATCCCTCATGGCGCCTTGCTTGGTATGGATGGATTGTTTGACGCAAGGAAAACTCTGATTGAAGTTGAAGTAACCACTTGGAAACACCCACGAAACATTGATTTTAGTTTCACTGATGAATTTTCTGAAGAAAACATAACGGAAGAAACGGTTCTTTATGAGGGGCCTACAAGGGGTGCTTGCTCACAATTTCCGCGTAACGTAAATGCCCATGCAGTCGTAGCCCTTTCATGTATAGGATTTGAACGGACAAAATCCAAGCTCATTGCGAATCCTGATTCGGATGATGCCATTCAGTTGGTTAATGCAAGAGGGGGAGGAGCTAGCCTTGAAATCAGGCGAGCTTCAGTTATCAAGGGAGTTACGGGGGATTATACTCTAGTTTCTTTATATGGATCGGTAATTAGAGCTTTGACACAACCCTATGGCTTGGCCGTTGTTTGATTACGGAAACCGAGGAGAAACAGATGAGCACGATTATAAGAACTCTTGGAAAGTTCGTAACTGCTCTATCATATGAAGATCTACCGCAAAATGTAGTTAAAAAAGTCAAAGAATTGATTCTACATCATTTGTACACTGGCTATTGCGGGATTAATGAAGCTGAATCACAGATTGCCATATCCTTAGCGGAAAAGGAATTTGGTACCGGTGGTTACTCAACCATATTAGGAAAAAACCAAAAATCGTCAGTGCTAGGTGCTACCTTTGCTAACAGTGTATTGATGCACAGTGTTCAACAAGAAGATACCTATAAGGGTTTGCATCCTGGTCCTCATGTTATACCTGCCGTTCTGTCTCTAGCAGAGCAAGAATCAAGACACGGTAAAGATATTTTGACTTCAATTACTGCTGGGTATGAGGTTAATCTACAGCTCGGAAACATTTGTGCACCTTATAGCGGGCCACGTGGTTGGAGAGGAACCACTATCTATGGGATTATTGGGACCGCGGCTGCATCAGCCAAAATCTTGAAGCTGAATTTGGAAGAAACCATGGATGCTCTAGCGTTAGCTACAAATTTAGCTTCTGGATTGATGCAGTGTTGGTTAGAAGGTACATCGGAGTGGCTTTTTACAAGTGGACTTGCCGCACAGAATGGGGTGATGGCTGCTCTGATTGCAAGAAAGGGTAGCAGCGGTGCGCTTAAATCCTTTGAAGGAGATAGGGGATTCTTCAGGGCTTATCTTGACGTTAATCCGGAGGGTCTTGATGAACTGACCCAGAATCTGGGAAGAAATTACGACACTACAAAGGTTATTCTGAAGCCCTACAGTGTGATTACTACTATTTTGCCTGTCATTAATAATATAGTAAAATTAGCAAATCAAAATGATCTAAATTTTGAGGAAATCAACAGTGTACGGATAGTTGCTGGCCCCAGGGTTACCGATGGCCCTCTTAAAACGAACATTGCCGATAAAGGGCCGTTTGTAAATAAGAACCAAGCCTATAAGTCATTGCCATGCGCAGGCGCTATCGCTCTTAAATATAGGGACGTTTCCCCACAAACAGTAAATCACTATCACGATAGGAGAGTCGGTGCGATAGCTTCCAAAATCAACCTCGAAGCCAATGAAAAAATGGAAGGCTTCGCAAACTCAATTGAAATCGTAATGAAGAATGGAAGCAAATATAAGATTGAGGGTGACGAATTTCCTTCATTGGCAATTGATTCGGTAAAAGAGAATTTACTTCGTACAGGTTCACAATTCATTCCAAAGCGAAAAGTGAAGGAACTCGTACATTCAATAATGATGCTTGAAACGAAATCTATCCACGATGTGTCACCGAATCTGTCCTAATGCTTGTTATCAAATCTGACGCCAGTGTGCAAAGAAAAATAAAAATTTTAAGTTCATTAAACCCGTAGATATAGTTTATCAGCAGGAGACTTATAAGGAGCGTGAACCAGACATGACCAAACTCGATGTTCTAGATTTTAAAATTCTAAGAGAGCTTCAAAATGACTGCAGACATTCCTTGCATGAGCTAGCCGACTCGGTCGGTTCTCCAGTCTCGACTATTCATTATCGAGTAAAACGTTTGGAAAAAGAGAGTATAATCAAGGGATATTCAGCAATTTTAAATCCGATCAAGCTCCATATGGATTTTCATGCAATAATACAAGTATACGCTAAACATGGACCCAGCTTTGAGGATTTAGGTTCTCAAATTGCACGAATAAATGGAGTATGGGCGGTTTATTGGGCCCTAGGGGCGGTGGATTACTTTATTCTCGCACGTGCAAAAGATAGAGACGAATTCAATGGAATTTTGAGAAGAATTATGAACATAGACGGTGTCGAAAGAACAAATACACATGTAATCGCCAGAGTATTCAAAGAGAATCCCCAATTGAATATCTAGATGGTATCAACAGCCATCTCACCCGAGTCAAGGAGAGATATTCCCCTTCTTCATTCGTGTTCTTGAAGTTTCTTTTATACCTTATCCAAGAGCAAAGGTTCAATCATCTTGATGTAACACCTTCGTTTCAATTTCATATCACATTAATATCCAAGTTCCAAATTAAGCTGATTTATTGGAGGTCTATTTCTCGAGACACGAAGAATATTTTCGATGGTATCACGCAGAGAAATTTTGATCCGATCTGGAGTCTTGTTAGCCAAATGAGGAGTCATTACGACATTTGGAAGCTCGTGGAATGGAAAATTCTGGAAATTATCTTTGGGTCGATTCCGGTCTTTTGGATACACCCACCATGCATCAATTCCTGCCCCCGCAATTCGATTTTCCTTCAAAAGAGTGAAAAGAACTTTTTCTTCTATAATTGGGCCTCGCGCAACATTAACCAATATACAGGTTGATTTCATTAGGGATAGTTCAGCTTTGCCGAGTAATCCGCGTGTCTCATTAGTTAATGGCAACGATACTAGAACATAATCAGATATTTCGAGTATTTTTTCTAGACCGTCTGGCCCATAAATCCTATGAAAAATTGCTTCGGCTGGAATCCTCTCGGGATAGCGTTTTAAGGCGTGAACTTGCATGTCAAATCCATTAGACATCATTCGAGCAACATTCTGTCCAATCCGACCAAATCCTAGAACTCCAAGGACCTTATTGGTCAGCCAAAGGTTGGAACCACTGTCATATCGAATAGACCAATCTCCTCTTCGCATGCTAGCGTCTATCATGGCGATTCGTTTTGCTACTGCCATGAAGAGAGCAACTGCATGTTCTGCAGTGGCTAGTGCATATGAATGCGAATTAGAAACTGTAATGGATTCATATTGCTTAAGTAGGTCAAAATCTAAATGCTCTGAACCAGTCCATGGCACTTGAATATGTTTTAACTTCTTGGCCTTTTTCAAAAATCCTTCTGTTACCCTGTATCCCACGAAAATGTCTGTTTCGGAAGCATAGGTCTCTAGACAATTCGAATCCAGATCGGATGGAGTAATCAATTCAACATTTGATGGGAGTCGCTTACGATAAAGTTCGAGTAACTCGGGCCGAACCCCATAAGCAAGTAGAACCTTGATAACCAGAGTTATCACCAATTTACTTTTTTGATTCACAAGATAAATAGCAGGGTACCGTAACCAGATTTTTCACAAGACATACTTGATTGAACTTTCAGATATTTGAAGTATCACCTTTCTTAGTGATAACAGATGGAATGCTTTAGACCATCATATTCGTGTCATCTTTGATCTAGTCCGTATCCTCATTAAGAGGTGAGCATTAACAGAAAATCCCATGATTTAAATTAGCATCCAATCGATTTTATCTCTAATTGTGCCCTATTCTAATAGGATGATGAAACGAGTAATCCCTTATTTAAGACACCTAAATAAAGGTTAATTACTCCTTAATTCGTCGTTTTTTTTGAGAATTACTCCAGCGTAATTTGGAAAAGACTGTAGCATACTTTTATAAGATCCAGAGAAAGCTTTAGGTAAGATAAAGAATAATTGCCCTCAATAATTAGGGGATTTAATCATGAGAAAACAGTTCGAGCTCTTTCTTTCCCATATCCAGAGCTCACAGAATTCCGCAAATCAGGATATCAAGCGCAACGCTCCTCAAGAGTTTCATGAGTTCACATACGGAGACCCACCACCAAAAATGATAGCGGTTGACGGTTCAAACAGATGGATTTGGTATAATGCGGACCTAGATGTACGGATCGCGGTTGTCAGAACTGCTGTGGTGGTTTATGATTATGATACGGTATCTGATATGCTCGTTTTGGACGAACATCAATTTCATGACAAAGCCTTCTTGATAGCTCCGAATAACCCGGATCTCCTAAATTTTGACCAAGATTATCGGATTCTCCATCAAGAGATTTCTCGAACACTAGGGGGAAAACAAAGGTCCTTGGGCATCTTAAACCAACTGAGAAACATCGAAGAGTTCTATACTGCAACACAAGCAGCCGAAAAGTTCTCTGATGCAATCGTGGCTATGGACGGGGCATTAACATATGTTCAAGTTGATGAAATCAAAAAAGCCGCCGAAGAACTGTTAACCACCTGTAAAAACAAGAATCATGTTTTAATTGGCATCTCGAAAAGAAGCACTGCTCGTAAATTTGCTAACACTTTAACTGATGAAGCTGTATTTCGGGAACTGGTAAAGGATGATCCTAGGATGGTTTATACTAGGATTGAGGAAGTACCAGAGAAGAAACAGGTTTATCCCAATCTTGGTAAGGGATTTCTAGCCAAGCTTCATGAAGACCCTATCAAAGTCTTTCGAGTGGACATAGCCATAACTGGTAAAGAAAAACTGGATGATATTTTCTCTCATTTAGCATACTACTCAAAGGTAGACAGCATTCCAGGATACCCATTTCCTCTCGTTGACGCACATAATATAGCAACTCTTCTAAGACGAGTTCCAGAGATGTACAATGATGAGTTGGTTGAAGTAGGATTTCAGTTGGGGGTTAATGAAGAAGCCCTTTTCAAAAATCTCATTACATATGAAAATATGACGATAGATCCATTTCATAGACATTTAGACACCATAACTCGGTAAAAAGGCAGTGAATATTCTGAAAGGCGACCCTTCATCCGACAGTATTGAAAACGGAAACATGATTAGTTCGGATCCTAAATCATCTGAAAACGCTGTTCTTGGAGAGGTTATCTCAGGAGCCGTCAGTGGGGCAATTGAACTTAAATTGAAAGAGGACAGCGAAGAGGTGAGAATAGGATACCCAGTTGTGGTCGAGGGAAAAAAATTTGATTTTTATTGTATGCTTTCGGACATTTGCTTCCCAGGTAGCAATGCAGTAACCATGCTGGCCAATGCTGAAAGACTCCGAAGTACTATTCCCAGTAGTATGATTGAAACAGCGAGGGGCCGTACTTTTTTTAGTACTGCAATGCTCCAATGCCTTTTAATGATAGAGAAAACTAGTGGAAAAACATATCAGTTTGAAACTTTGCCACCCTATTTCTCTTCGGGCCGTTTAGCTAATGAGGAAGATGTAAATCAAGTTTATATTGCAGATAGACCGGAACTCCATCAGACAATAGGCACACTGAGAGGGGTTCCTAAGTTTGAAATACCTATTGACTTTAAAACGCTCATCGAAGTACCATTTGGTATATTTGGACGAACCCACTCTGGAAAAACCTTTTTAAACAAAATAATATTAGGAAACATTTTATTTACTGGTGTTTCTCAGGTTTTGGTCTTCGATATGCAGTCGGAGTACGGTTGGCGTTCCAGAGCCGATCGATCCCCCGGGTTGAAGTTTTTCTTTGAAGATCAGGTAACGCTAATCAGACTTGATCCAGTGGCAACAAGAGTGGGAGATGCGGATTTGTTAATTGGGGAAGATGAAATTACGTCCGATGATCTACTAGTGGTGTTTCAAGATCTATCCCCCTCCATGGTAGATGCCATCTTCGAAATAGATTCAAAAAGAGCGGGGAACCAATCTTTGGTGGATGCTATTCGATCTGCACCCCTCCTTGAGGAGAATCCGTATAGTTCAACCGTCAACACCTTGAATGCACTTGCTAGACGTATGGGAAGGCTTAATCGACTAGAATTCGTGGTAGAATCCGGTAGAGGAACCCTCAATAACCTTATCGGTTATATAAAGAGCAATCAGAGTATTGTCATTGATTTTGGTAAATATGGTGGAGATCATTTTGCTTACGTTTTTGTAGCCAATATTATATCTAGACGTCTGTATAATCTTTACAGTCGATCTGATGAGGCTTCAGATCTTCCTCATTTAGTAGTACTATTAGAAGAGGCTCACAAATTCTTAGAACCGTCGGTAGCACGATATACAATTTTTGATCGTCTTGCTCGTGAAATGCGAAAATTCAACCTTGTATTAGCGATGGTTGACCAGCGTCCTTCGAAAATTGATACTGAGATCCTGTCTCAGTTGGCTAATCGATTCGTCCTTTCCCTAACTGATCCTAAGGATATTGTGGGAGCCCTGACAGGGCCAGTTGATCCTGCAGCGTGGAAGGCAATTGTAAAGGCCATGCCTGTCAGGACTGTTCTTATGTTTGGAGATGCTATAAAGGCACCAACGGCTATGGATGTCTTGGATTACAATGAACTATCAATGAGTACCAAGTGGAAAGTCGAGGGATCCTCAAGAGAGGATTTTCGGAAAAAACTTGAAGGTATGTCTGAGGAACAAATGGAACACTTCTTTGATCCTTGATTCCAGATTAGAGGACATTTGAATGGCTAGGATTTTGTTCGTTGCTGATATCCACATTGGGATTCGCTACCCGTATCAGATAGACTACAGGACTGGACTGAGTCAGCGAACTTTGGATTTCGTTGAAACTTTGGAAAAAATCGTCATAAAAGCCATTCATGAGAAGATAGATATCTTTGTGATTGCAGGCGACCTTTTTGACAGAGTAAATGTCGGTCCTACACTCCTCCGGCAAGTCCGTGAAAAAATCTGGTCTAAATTCATAGCAAGTAATATTCAATTAATCATAATTGGGGGAAATCACGATTCTCCCCAAATCACAGAAAAAGGAGCCCCTTTTGGGGAATTAACTAATTTTTCCAATTGTTTTGTCACAAGGCTGCCAAAATCGGTAACCATATACGTACCATCAACAGAAGAGGAAATCGGATTTATACTAATACCGTATATGACCCCTACCCAGCTACTAGAACATATCGAACGAAATATGGGAGAAACAATTCCCAGAGATAAACGTTTACTGCGTATGCAAGAGTGGATGGAGATTTGGATCAAACGGCAAATCCAGTCCCTTAATACTTCAGCCAAGTTTATCGTGGGCCATTTTTTCGTTTCAGGGTCGAAAATCGGGAAAATTCCATACCCTGATCAATTGCCGCATGAATTCGTGGTTAAAAAGCAAATGCTGCCGCTAGATCAAATCGATTTGGCAGTGTTTGGACATATCCATACTCCGCAGACTATCTATCATGATAAAGTCCTGATTCCAGGCTCCATAGAGCGTGTTGACTTCGGGGAAGTGAATGAGAAAAAGGGATTCTATATTTATGACACCGAATCCAAAACCTTGTCCTTTCATTCTAGTAAACCTAGGAGACTAACTAGAACACAAATTGTGGTTCCAGATGGCAGTTCTGATCCAACCAATACGATTTTGAAACAATTACCCGATACACTTGAAGACATTGTATTGAGATTGGACATTTCGATCTCTCCCTCGGTTAAAAAACGAATCAATATGCCCAAACTCATTGCCCAGCTGGAAAAAGCGTTCCACTACGAGATCCTGTGGCAAAGAATGGAGGATATCAAACCTACGATCCTTGAAAGTTTTACACTTGACCCCCGTCATCTATTTGACGACTACATAAAGGATCAATGTAAGGATTTCCCATACCAGAAGGAACTGTTACAAACGGGGAAGGAAATCCTCGACGAGGCGTTATTGGAGGTGGACGAGTAGTGGGTGAGACAATCGGGATCGGGTTTGACCTTCAAAGGATTAAGCTCTACAATTTTATGAACTACAGATCCCCTACTACCCTCAATTTTAAGGTTCCATATCTAGTAATATCCGGCCCGACAGGTTCGGGGAAGACCACAATATTAGATGCATTAACCTTTGCATTATTTGGTCGAAGTTCCAGAACTGAACTTCCAACTGTCAATATTGAGAACATATGTGGCAGAAATGGTAAAGTAGTTTGTCATTTTAGGACGAATTTAGCTAGAGTAAGGGTTGAACGTGGTAGAAATAAGCAAGGGCGGAGTTATTTGGACGTTCGAGTTGATGGGAGGACGGTTCCAGGCACAATCCCTGATCTGAATAGGTTGCTTAGAACCAACCTACTTGGAATGAACTATCAAGCATTCAAGCATGCCACAATCATCCGACAAGATGAGATGAAGGCTTTAGGTTCAAAAACGTCAACGGAACGGTTATCCACACTTCAAAACCTTTTTCGACTTGATATTTTTGAGAAAGCCTCACAATATGCCACATCAAGACTACAAAATGTGTTAAATGATAAGAATAGGCTTTCAGGTATATTAGAAGAGAAACAAAAAGAAATAGAAAGAATTACCGCCATGCAGAATAATATTCAGGAATTAAAACCTCAATTAGTCCACAATATTAATCGTAATAAGGCCATTTCAGATAAACTAACCTCGTTAAGGTCTAAGGAAAATGACAGGCAAAAAGAGGTTGAACACTATCGTAGAATCCAAGCACAGTATGAGGCTGCCCAAAACCAATTGGTTCGCATCTCAGAAGAATTGAAAACACAAAATAAACAACTAGATGAATTTAATATACTAAAAAAACGATTAGATGATCTTAGAGATAAAACAAATCTGATAAGGGATGATGAGGATCAAATTCTCACTCTCACTGGTCTTCAACACGAAAGTAAATCGGTAAAACAGCAGATAAAAGCAATGGTTCAGCAGGTGAATCGCTTAAAAGAAAAAGGGACATTAGAGCAGTCGCAAATTGAGAGTCGTATTTCAAAGGAAGAGACTAGAAGCAAGAACCTGTCAACGGATATCGACCAAAAGACAGCCTTTAAAACGCTAAAACAAGAAGGGCGTCTTGTAGAACGTATTCAACGGATTTCCCTGGAAAAAACTTGGAATTTGGGAGAACTCCTTCTGAATGAACTTGGAGAAGAACAACAGAAAGCAAGAACTGAACTTGCAAGCCTAGAAGAAGTTAAAAACAAAATTAATGCCGATTCTTTTGTACTCAGCGAGATCCAGAGTAAAATTGCGGATTTTAAGAACATGAAAAAGGCCATGATGGATCGACTGGATGAAGATTTGGCCAGACATGAACTCGAGCTAAAAGACGCAGAATCACGTCTAAAGGAAATTGGGTTCTCACCAGAGAAGGGAACAAAACTTGCGGAGCTCTTAAAGAAAAATAAGGAAATCAAAAAGATTAAGCAGGAGTATAATAGATTACAGAAGGAATTGGAGGAGGTTAAAGATCCCACAAGTGCAATCGATTCCATAAACAAGCAGATCACATCAATACGGAAATCTATTTCCGAATTCAAGATAAGTTTATCCGGATCTCCCGATATTATAGCAGAATACTCCTCTCTTCTAAAGGATATTGAGAACTATAAGGCAGAACGCGAGATTGTCAATGAGAACATCGCCCGTCTTGATGAAAAAATAAAGGGATATGAGCGAAATCTAGATGAGTTAACTAAAATCAAGCCTGAGATTGAACAGCTAGAGAATGCGCTAGCAGATTTGGCAAAGAAAGAGTCGATATTAGAACGTCTAAAAATAGATGTATTTCATACCAAAGGGGCTCCGTTCTATGCGATTCAAAAGATTTTACCCCTGATTGGACGAAGAGCATCATACATTCTTGGAGAACTTACCAATCAAAGGTTGACTAACCTTCAGCTCGAAGAACTCTCATCTGAAAAGAAAGCGACTGGTTTTAATATTCTAATCAATACTCCCACGGGTGCTCGAGATGTTGCGACATTCTCAGGAGGGGAACGGACCCAGATCAATGCCGCCCTGCGCCTTGCAATTAGTGAGCAGCTTTCTGAACTGGGTCAAAATCATCCTAAGGATTCCACTATAAAAAAGACTCTTTTTATAGATGAGGGAGACCTAGGCTCATTAGATTCATTGGAAGCTCAACAAGCTTTCGTTAATAAGCTGTTCAAACTATCTCATAAGTTCAAAATAATCCTAATAACTCACTTGACTGAAATCGCGGATCAATTCCCATATTCTATAAACATTAGCCGGAATAGAGATGGTCACTCAGTCATATCAGATATATCTTAATTATGGGATTTTCAGTGGAGATATCCAATATCTATTCAAACATAAAGTCCGATCCAAGTTATAAGGAACAGATAATCTTTGAAACGAAATTCGCTCCCAAATCCCCCGTCTATGGAACACTGGACTTTTCCCTTAGCCCCTCGTTAGAAAAATGGCTTAGGAGAAAGAAACTGCGATTATACAGTCATCAAGCCGAAGCTCTGAATTTAATCCATCAGAAAAAGAATATTGTGATTACTACCCCGACTGCATCAGGTAAAACATTAATTTTCTCTCTTGCTGTTGCAGACGCAATTGCAGAGAAAAGACGGACAACAGCCCTGTTTCTTTATCCCATGAAAGCTCTTGCCAATGACCAATTAAAAAAATTGGAGGAATTAGATTCTGTCTTGGAGGGAAAACTGCGGCCCTTTATCTACGATGGAGACACACCATCAGAAAAAAGGCCAGCTATTCGTAACTATGCGCAAGTGATTATTTCAAACCCATATGCCCTGCATCAGTACCTCGACTGGCATCCAAAATGGGATCGCTTCTTTCGGAACTTGAGGTTCCTTATCATTGACGAAGCCCACACTTATCGTGGTGTTTTTGGGTCAAATGTGGCCCAATTGCTTCGTCGGCTTTTTCGGATTCTTAGACAATATAATTCCTCCCCGCAAGTTATCCTTTCTTCTGCCACAATCAATAATCCAAAGGAGTTTACTACAAAGCTGATCGGGAAACCAGTAGAAGTGGTTGCAGACAATGGGGCTGCCATCGGAGAAAAGCATTTTATTATGTGGAATCCGCCTTTTCTTTCCGACAATGATGTTGTTAGACGTTCTCCCCATCAAGAAACGAGAGAGCTCTTGTACGAACATCTAAGACAAGGTTTCCAAACGCTTTGCTTTACACAATCCCGACGCATGGCAGAACTGCTTTCCAGGTGGGTAAAACACGATCTAGCAACAGATCAAGAGAATCCAGAGCAAGTAATGTCCTATAGAGCTGGCTACCGCCCACGAGAAAGGCGTGCGATTGAAGAAAAGCTTAGAAAGCGAGAAATTCAAGCTGTCACAAGTACTAACGCCCTAGAGGTAGGGATCGATATCGGCGAGTTAGATGCCGTGATTTTGTCAGGTTTTCCTGGCACTATAATTTCCCTGTGGCAACAAATTGGAAGAGTAGGAAGAAATCCAGACAGATCTTCATTTGCGACCCTAGTTCTTTTTTCAGATGCCTATCAACAATTTCTGGGAAATCATCCAAAATACCTTCTAGATCGGAACCCTGAAAACGCCATTATTGACCTTGAAAATCCATACATTCTCAAAGGCCATCTTCTATGTGCTGCCAAAGAAATCCCTGTACAAATTGAGGAGATCGAGAGTATCTGGGGCGAAATGGGGAAGCAGTTATTCAATGAACTCCGCCAAGAATCATTGGTGAATATCTCACGCCGTGGAATTACAGCATCTTCAAATCAACGTCCGGCATCCATCGTTCACCTAAATTCCGCTTTCACTAGCACCATAGAGGTATTGGAGAGCGGTACCCTCTTGGAAACTATGACAATTCCCCAGGCGTATCGTGAAGCCCATGAAGGAGCCATTCTAATCCATCAAGCCGAGACCTACCTTATTAAGAAAATGGATTGGGATTTAGGAAAAGCGTTTGCGGCTAAGATCGAAGTAGACTACTACACTGAGACAAAATCCACTTCTGATGTTCAAATCCTGTCTGTTCTAAAAGAAGTTAAAATTGGATTTCCAGTAACTTATGGGGAAGTTCGAGTAACAGAAGTTTATCACTCTTATGTCAAACAAACGCCATTGGAAGTCCTAGAGACAATTCCTTTAGATTTACCACCGCTTAAGTTCGATACTAAGGCGTTGTGGTTTGATATCCCCGACCAAATCGTAAACCAGATAATCGAATCCAGAGGAGACCTCCCTGGAGGAATTCATGCATTGGAGCATGCAACTATTGCTTTATCCCCTATGTTTGCAATGTGTGATCGGTGGGATATTGGGGGCGTTTCCTACCCAAAATATCCAATGGATGGGCGCGTAAAAATCTTCATTTATGATGGTTTCCCAGGAGGAATCGGTATTACTGAAATGCTTTACTCTAAGATTAGGACTCTTCTTGTATGTGTTAAAGAATTAATCAGGGATTGTGCCTGTTCTGGCGGGTGTCCGAGCTGTGTTCAAAGTCCAAAATGCGGGAATGATAATTTCCCCTTAGACAAAGAGATTGCACTCAGACTAGTGAAGCTATTGTTAGATACCCCATGATTAATTGCTACTAAGAGGCTCGTTAACCTGGTTATTGCG
The DNA here is from genome assembly GCA_048882505.1 of Candidatus Thorarchaeota archaeon. GTDB lineage: Archaea > Asgardarchaeota > Heimdallarchaeia > Hodarchaeales > Hodarchaeaceae > Hodarchaeum. Next base: position 230,187 of record JBHLRO010000001.1, on the reverse strand, counting down.
CAGGAATCCTTTTCCGTTTTTGGTCTGCCTTTGAAGATAATATCCCTGTTTCCTTAGCTAGCTCCATGAATGGAAGGATCATTTGGGCAATCCCTTTGTATGCATCTTGACCTTCGCCGAGTAGGATCATCCGATCGACATTAATATTCTTGAAAACTTCTGGAAGCATGTCTATCGTCTTCAGTTGGATGTATTTACCATCTGATTGACTCAAAGCCTTTGATTGTTCAAGAATTCCCTCTGCTAAGGCAATCTGTGTCTTTCGAATCTTTTCGGCCTCGCCTTCAGCTTCAGCCAGTAATTGATCCTTGCGGGCAATGGCTTGCTGGCGGATTCGTTCTGCTTCAACCCCTACTTCTTGGGTTACTCGAAGGTATTTTTCAGCTTCGGCGTTAATCTGTTTTTGCTTGCGTTCGGTTTCCGCCGCGATTACGGCGCGTTGCTGTTCCAATTGCGCGATTTTAATTTCACGATCCTTGGCTTTCTGCTCTATTGTCAGTTTAACTGCCTGATCGCTTTCACCGGTCTTTCTCCTGACCTCGAGATTTCGGAGCTGCACTAGTTCCTCCATTTCTGCTTGACGAAGTTGAGCGTTTTGAGACTCAGCGATTTTTTTGACTGCTTCCAAATTCTCTTTTAGGCGTTCATCAACGACCTCTACGTCTCGGATCTCCACTGATTCGACTGTAATGCCCCAGTCTCCCGCCAGATTATGTAATTCACTCGTAACCTGTTTGATAATCTCCGCCCTATTTCGTATTATCTGTTCAATAGGCATATTGGCACAAGTAGTGCGTATTATTGCCTCAGTAGCGTTTTTAATTGCTTTTTCCACGTAATCACTTCTTACGGGATTCCAACTCACTTTGGAAAAGCTAACTTCGGGATTCGTAACCCGCCAATAGACGAATGCGGTTATGGCAACATCCTGATACTCATAGGAAACCACTTTCTCCCGAGCTTCCAAGAGGGTTTGCTGGACAGTGGTAGGTATTACAACTACCTCGTCTATAACTGGCCATAAAATGACTGTTCCACCTGTACCAGCCCGTTTAACCTTGCCAGCTCTAAAATGGATTACATATTCATTGGTTTTATACTTTCGATAACGAGACAAGTAAAAAAGAACGAACAACAAGAAAAGCACAAATCCAAAGACAAAAACCAACCATAGGTTTCCCAAGAGAAAAGGTCCTAGATCTGCTTGTAGAAAATAGTCTGTGTTCACTTATTTTTCACCTATATTCAAATTTAGGAAGTTATTACCTTTATAACCTGCGGAACTCGCAAATGGAGCTCTTATTCCCATGTTATCTTCCCCTCTGGAATCGATTTCTCCTTCCCATCATGCGTAGGCCATTCATCAATAATTAGTATAGTTCCTTTAACCTCGACGACGTAAGCAGGCATATCCTTAGGGATCGCGCCGTAACGGGTCTTTGCAGCCAATTTAATAGGTCCATGGATTGATGAGGTCTCTACACGAACAAGGCCGCCTTGGCTATCCACGGTGGTCAATGTTTTCACCTCATCATCGACTCTTATGGTTTCTAATGCTGTTTGATATGTGTCTTCAACTGCGATTCGTGCCCAAAGTTTGGCAACTCCAATTGTCACTAGAAAAGGTGATACTACGGTTATTAACAGTGAAAGAAGGGGATTTACGAACGAATTATTTAGAAGAAACGTACCTGTACCCCCGAAGGTTATCATGAACGTACCCAGTATGAGCATGAGAGGGGCTGGTGTATCAACATCGATTTGCTGATCATGAAAGTCCAAATCTTTATCTACACCGACGTTAATATCCTTATCAATCCCAACGTGGATATCTTTATCTACACCAACGGTAAGGTCGGATTCTACGGTTAGATCATGATCAATATCATGATTTAGGTCATAATCGTGGTCAAATATGTGGGATCCTTGGAGAAAGAGCGTTAAAAAGAAGATAATAAACCCTGAGATCAAGCTACCGAAACAAATCTGTCGAAAAATAAGTAGAATAAGTTCCAGTTCGCTCATTAACCATACCGTAAGATTCAGGTAATCCTGCACTCGAAACTTTAAAAGATATATTATAGCAGAACTTTCAAGAAAGAGCAGAAATGAAATACCTGTCAATACGGAAGACAATCGGAAGTTCGATTATACGATCGGGTTACAGAACAGTTTCGGACTCCATTTCAACGAATCCCATAATATAGTCCTTGGAAATCCAAATAACCAGAAGAAACATCGACTCATGAATTGGATCCTTTCGTGCGGCAATGATACGATACCCAGTATTCCCGAGTGTCAGGATAACTGAGCGTTAAATGCTTCTGCTAGGAGGGAGACATACGGTATTCTTGTCTAGTCTTTATGATCCACAAAACTCGGTTTTGCGGTTCAATCTTCATCAGGCTTTGGTTTAAGATTATTTCCGCATGATGGACAGAAGAGTGCGTAGGGTGAAACTGGTTTCCCACAATTGAAGCAATATTTAAAACCGCCGCTCCAAGGTGACGAGGGGGGCTCCTTCGGGGTTTCATATGGGGGGTAACCGTATGGGTACTTATATCCAGATTTTCGGAGAGATTTTTTCGATAAAAAGATAAATACGAAAATCCCTATGCCAATTATTATCCCGCTTGCAAGAATCAAAAATCCCGGGTCGATTATTGAGGTTGCTCTAATGGTAAAGAAAATCACCTCAATTCCATAATTCCCGGTATCATCCCGAATAAATAATAGTAAAATAAAAATCTGACCAGTAGTGGCGACTGCGAATTGCTCCCCTTTAGCGGGAATCGCATTTGTAGGCACCGAGTAGGTCCCGAAATACTCGCTGTTGTTATTATCCGACTGAGGTACTTCAAAATAATCTAGGACTGTTCTATCTGCAAACCAAAGGTAATAATGTAGAATTTGCCCCCAAATGACAAATTCACCGCTCTCAAGGTCTTCTGGAACTAGAAATATTTCGATTGAATCTCCTGCACTCCAAACAGGGATATCTGCGAAGGTTTCTATATCTTGGTAAACCTCCAACGAGTAGCCTCCGATGCTGCTTTGTTTTGAGAGGGTAGGTTCCGTATCAGGAATCGTAAAAACCTGCGAAGAATACGAAATAATATAAGTGTAATTCAGAGGTTTTTCAGTCTCTACCCATATCAGTATTTCATACACATAATACCCAGGAGAGAGATCAGAGGGGATAGAATAATTTAGTTCTTGTTGAGTCGTTGTTTTGTTTATAAACGGGACCTCATCACTGAAATAGACAATTTCATCAAGAGGAGGTACAAGGATATCCAGCGTGTCCTCTAATTCTTTCGTAATTAGAAATGTCGGTTTGGCCGTAAAATTCGCATCCAGTCCGATAAGCTGGAGGGTTAGATTTATCGATCGATCTATTATAGGAACTGAACTATTTTCAAGCCAGGAAGGCTTTAGAATTGTTTCGGAGGAAATATGATTGGTTGTGGTGGATATGTTTTCAACAACCGACGGAAAATCAAAAATAGGAAACTCCTTTAAGTAACCTGACGAGATTGAGCTCTTTAAACCAACAGTTATTATATGATTATCTAACGATAAACCCAAGGGGATGGTTGTCACATAAGATCCATTATTGCCAATTAATTCAACATTGTTGACTTCTGTACCGTTGCTAAAGGATAGATCGATCCACATTTGGGAATAACTACGACTATAGGCTGCAATGGTAAGCTGTTTACTTGTTTGATTCAATTCTGCATTAATAGAATGCGTTTCGTTGGATATTACCCAGTTAAACAGATTTTTTACAAATGTTTGACCTGATGAGCTCTGAGAAAACTCCGTGTAGAGAAATTGTTCGCTACCTATTACTGCTACTTTTCCTAAATTTTCCAACTCTATTGCGGCAAATATCGAATGCTGATTGTCTACCACGGATACTCTATCCCTTATACCAGGTACACCAGCTTCAATCTGAAACCCAGTTCCTATCAGGTTAGGAAGAGTAGTGATATTTTGAAAAATAGAGTTAGACGGTTCCCACGAGATATTCAACTCAGAAGGAGACAAAGATACGATGTTGCGGATTCTACCATTATCCAACCAAGAAATTAAATCCAATCGATCCTCGAAATCAATCCCTAGACCGAGGTTCTCCGCTAAATCGGTGTATGGAATTGGATTAAAGTATGGAAAGGCAGAAGTGACAAGTATGATGGATCCATTGTTGTCATGGAACTTTTTAATAGCTGAAATCTCGTACTGACTCAATGGGTGTTCTAGATCGGTTAGAATTAACAAGTTGTAGAGAGATAGAGAGTTCCAGTTCAAGGGGCCTGGGTAAGTATCTATATCAATAGACAAATTTTCTGCTAAGAAGCCATCTATAAAACGATAATTAAAGAATGGCGAATCCTCGCGCCCAGTATGTTTAATTGGCCAGATCGCTTTGGCCTTAGGCAGATCGATTTCAAATTGGACAAGAAAGGTCTTTTTAATTCCTCGAAATGTATAGGAGATAAATCCACCATAATCACCCGGATCAATATCAAGAGGAACAGAGATTCTCAAATTCTTTTCAAGGATGTCAGCAGAAGAAAGTACATCTGGCGATGAGTCAAAAGTGACGAATGGCGCAATTGTAGTCGAAATATTCCAAGTTACAATTCCTGACATCCCTGTAATCACCGAAAATTTTAATGTGGTATTGTCTCCAGGAAATCGAATTCGTTCTGATAGCTCGAGAGGTTTTTCAAGATCTGTCCGAGGGAGTGATGCCGAAATTCCAAACTCCTGTGGATTTGATTGTGAAGTTCTTAGCAAAGCCTCGGCTGCTGAGGACACATCTATCAATCCATTCCCTTGCAGGAACACGGATTCCCCTAGATCATTACCTGTCTCCAGAAGGGCCGCCCGTATGGCTTGCGGAGGGGCCTTCGGGAATTTTTGTTTCAACAAAGCAACGGCTCCACTCACGATAGGTGCCGCCATACTTGTCCCTGAAAGCGCGATATAGTCTGAGGGCGATGTTCCGATAATGGCGTCATACCCAAGTTTTAATGCGCTCTGAGAAGCCAAGGGGCCAATGATGGCTGTTCCTGGGGCCACGATGTCGGGATCGACCCTGAACTTGTAGGATGGGCCTTTACTAGAAAACCCGACGACTTGATCGCTTCCGTTCGTTGCCCCTACTGTGAGTGCCTGACTTGCAGAAGCAGGACTAGAAATACTTGCGATATTTGGCCCATCATTCCCTGCTGACACAACAACTGAAATTCCACTTTTAACAGCTTCATCAACGGCCAAAGAAAGCAGGTCGTCCTCTTCCCATGGTGAAGCAGTTGAAAATCCCAATGACATAGAAATAACGTCTACACTGCTATTAATCGCTGTATCGATGGCGGCGATTACTGCTTCTTCAGTCGAAAACCCAGCCACATCAGCAACCTTCAGATTCAAAATTTCTGCCGAGACAGCAATGCCTGGATATTCTGTTCCCGAGCCAACTGCTAGTCCAGCAACATGAGTCCCATGGCCGTGAAGGTCTATCGCTGGTTCGTCATCAGAGAACCCGAACGATTTAGTTACGAAAGATTTCTGAAATGTTACTCGGTTGGCAAAAGCTGAGTGAGAAGTATCTATGCCCGTGTCAAGGATGGCAATTTTAGCTCCTTCGCCCGTAACACCATCCTGATACAACTGGGTGGCATTGATAATTTCAAATGGATGAACGTAAGTAGATGTTTGTGATACAGTAAAAATCTGATCGAGATCAGGAACTACTTGGCTTTTGGAGGAAGGTCTAATTTTGGATGCAAAAGCAGGGTGATCTTCTTGGAGTTCTCTAAAAAGATTCTCTGGGAATGAAACCATTCCGATTGGAAGATGTGTGAAAAATTCAACATGCTTGGCATTATACTTCCGTAATAAACCAAAGATCTGATCTCGTTCTGATGTTTCGTAAGTGAAAAGGAAGTTGGTGACTTTTCCATCAGACTCCGGATTCAAAGGAATGTTTTCCACTATCTTATTATTTGAGGAAAGCGGAGACGGGAACAATAAACTGCTAAATGGCAAAGCAAGAAGTAAAACTAAGAACCAAAAACGTGGAAGGGATTTCTGACTAGGATTTAACTGCACCAAGGCCAACTCCTGTCACGATAGGATAAATTCCAATAAAAATTTTGTTAATCAGGAACTTTCTACGAATTTAGAAATTGACTTCTCAATAATGGATAGTGCTAAGGATCATTAATGCCCTCTAGAAACGTGTAAAGAGAAATTAGGACATATCCCGCTATCTCTAGACGCATCATTCGTCGATCCAGGTCAGGATCAACTCGAAGAACCTCATTGTGAACTTTTCCTTGTGAGACAATAGATAGAAAGACGGTACCGGCTGCTTTGGCTGTGCGTTTGAAGGCGAGGCTTGCAGAGGATAGTAATCCCGTTTCAGCAAGGCTGATATCTGCCCTGGAAAAAAGCCTAACACGGTTTGCCAACGCTTGTGCAGTTTCATGGGATACAGTACCGGGCCCTTCATGTGTTAAGAGTGAATATGAGACCCCTAGCTCCATTTTTGCATCCGTACTATATGGAATTACCCCTAGAAGGAAATACTGAGATGCTCCACTAACCCCCGTCAGTAAGTCGCTTATTAGGCCGCAGGTTGTAAGCTCGGTTATCGCCAAGGTCTTTTTTTTCCTTTGGATTAACGGGACGACGTACTTCTCACATCCTTGGTGGAGTATGGCGTAACCGTTACCTAATGGCTCTGAGGGTGCCTCCGATGAAGGTGTTAAATCAAAACGATTGATAAATTCTCCCAATATGCCTATTTGGGAAATTTTGACCACCTCTTACGTAATGTCGTATCTAGTTCTTGCCTATAATCTTTAATTACCCGTTCTTGGAAGCTTTCATCTTTTAGGAGAAGATCCACAATACTTTCAATTCTTGAACGGGCATCTGCCAAAACGAGACCATTTTTAAGAGACAGAGAGACTGCTTGCTGAATTCCGACTTGAAGGGCAAACAATTTTGGATTTGGGCTGTACAAATCCCATTTTCTTAGCTCATTATACGTAGATGGATATAAATGTTGTGGCGACGGTTTTCCACCATGAAAAATGGTTTTCCTTATTTGCGTGGCGTTTATATTTTGAAATTCAGGTGGGATTTCCAAAAAACGAATATGATCTAAAATCTCAGTTGTAAGGTGGTTCTCAGCTCCCGTGATATTTCTCACATGGGCGTCCAATTCCTCTCTACTGGTAATTTCATTTCTTCCTGCAACCAGAAAGTAGTTTTGGAAAACCTTAGATAGAACATGGCTTATGTGGTTTTGATAAAATTTCTGCATTAGGATTTTCTTAAATACATCAATGCCAACGATATATGATAGAGAGTCTTTTGAGGGGAAGAAGGTTGTTATTGCAGGTGTAAGATCGATATACCGTCCTACGTTCGAAATAAAAATTGTTATAGGGATTGTGTACATTGAAAGAATAGTTTTTTTTAAAATATTTGAGAGCATTTCGACTCTAAACCCGAGTAGAGACCTTTCTAACACATTCAGCCGCTTTTCAACATGTTGGAGTGATAAAAAAATCATAAGATTCAGTTGATCTTGGGGGATTGAATCCAATTTATTTTGAATCGCTAGCCTAATTATCTCAATATGCGCCCGGGTGGGGGGATCAAAAGATCCTTGCATGACAAGAAGATCCAACTTTTCATTTTGTGTTTTAGAAGGAAATTTCGACCTTAATACCTTCAAGGGTTCTATGGATGGTCCAATGTGCGGAAACTTTTGGATCAAGAGCTGAGATCGCCATTCTATATCAATAAGGTCTGCAACCTTTACTTCCACTCATTAACACCTGTTTATCTTGCTAGGTTGTTCCCATACAAAAAGTCTAATTTTAATCCAAACATATATTTTTCTTTTCAGTAATTCCCGCTCAATGCATTAATGAACATGGAGCATCTGAATTTGATTAGAGAAGAGGATTTTCTGGATCTCTTTATCCCTGGGCCTGTTAATGTCTCCCCAGATTGCAGGGAAGTGTTGAGTCTTCCCATGATTGGGCATCGAAGTGACAGTATGGGAGCCCTACATAAGGATATCACGAATTATTTACAACAAGTGCTGTTTACATCTAATGACATCTTGTTATCTACATCTAGTTCATCAGGATTTATGGAGGGAGCGATAAGAAATTTGATAACCGATAATGGGGTACTTAATGTCATTAATGGAGCTTTTGCGGAACGTTGGTATGAGATTGCTTTTGCGAATGGTAAGAATGCCGATTCTCTTGACGTGAATTGGGGTAAAGCGGTCGTACCTAGTCAACTAGAAGAGAAACTAAATGAAAAACCATATGATGCAGTTTGTGTAACTCATAACGAAACATCAACGGGCGTAACAACACCTCTAAAAGAACTTTCCCGTATTATAAAGGATGCTGGTTGTTTGTTCCTTGTAGACGGCGTCTCGGCTGCGGGAGGGATCGAAACTAGGATTGATGATTGGGAAATTGATGTTTACCTTTTTGGTTTACAAAAATGTATGGGATTATCTCCTGGGCTGGCCGTCGCGTCTGTCTCTGAAGAGGCTATGGAAAAGGCGCAAAGCATCCCGAACCGTGGATGGTACTTTGACTTTATCACGTTGAAGAAATATCATGATCGAGGTGGAATGCAACCTGCAACTCCCGTTATCCCAATTTATTACCAGCTACAACATCAACTCCATAAGATTATAGACAGTGAGGGGATAGAAAGCCGGTGGAGGCGACATACAGAAATGGCGGATTACACGCGCGAATGGGCTGAACGAAAAGGATTATCACTGTTTCCAGAAAAGTCAGTTGCATCTAATACCGTCACTTGTATTAATAGCAAGGGAATTGATATTTCTTCTCTCAAAAAAAGCCTGAAACAACTTGGGTACTTCTTTGCAACCGGATATGGCAAATTTGCAAACTTAAACTTTCGAATAGCACATATGGGCGATAGAAAACTCTCCGAACTAAAGACCTATCTTGATACAATAGATAAACTGATTGATTAGCTGCTCAAAAAACAAATACCAGTTTGGCTAGAAACTCTTAACGGACCATGAAAATACAAATATCTATGAATTCAACATTAGATAGTTTTTTAACCTCCTCGAATACACTTCCTACTAGAAATTTAGCACTAATCAGTTGAAATTTATCAGAAGAAGCCAGGTTTTGGTGATAATTCACGGTTGAGGTAGAATTGCCGGAAATATACGATGCAATCATATTGGGTAAGGTCAATCCTTTTCGCAGTACTAGTGTCGGGGATCCCTGGCAGACTGAAGTCATTGACGTTCCTGAATTCAATAGAAAGGCAACTCGGATTGTGCTAGAGACCCTGGACGAAGTTCGGTCTACTGGTCGTTCGGGGATGTGTATGATTCTTGGTGATGCTGGTGTGGGAAAAACACACATTCTTGCCCGCCTCAGACGCATTGCTCTTGAAAGAGACTTTTTATTCGTTAGTGTACGCCCTTTAGGTGATCTCCAACGGATTTATGGTCATATCCTTCAAGAAATTATGATTTCTTTACGTAAGAAGATGGATGGCACCGAGTATAGTCCTTTAGAACAATTCATTGGCGATGTTATTTCTCGAGCCCTATCAGAAGGACTCCCAGATAATCCTGTCGCTCGTAGTTTATCACAATCATTTGCTAATGATCCAATGAAGATTTTTAAATTCAAACCAGAGAAATTTTATTCCACAAATCTAAGACGAATGGCAATTAATTATTTGGCAACCGTTCATCCCGATATTGATATTGGATTCCTTGAAGTTTTATTCCATACACTGAACCCAATAACCAGGCCTGCTGCGTTTAAGTGGCTATCTGGCATTGAAGTATCCGAGGAGGACCTTGAAAAACTGGATGTTCCAGATTCCATTGTTTCTGAAAACCGCGCCTTATCTATCATACAGACAGTCACAATTCTTGCGAAAAAACCTTTATTACTTAGTTTTGACCAGCTAGAATCGATCTATATTAGATTTAAACGAGATAATGGAATTGGACTATTATTTGACTCACTGACTAATCTGTACAATCAATGCCGGCATGTCCTTGTATTGGCCATGGTTCAATCTGTCGTATGGAAGGAATCCATCGTTAAAGAGGTTCCAGAATATTCCAGGCAAAGAATAGATTATGTCACTAGTCTTGAGCCGCTAAACACGGAGACCGCAACCTTGTTGGCAGAAGCTCGCATCGCTACACTGTTCAAAGATTCTGGGATTTCACCACCTTTTCCTTCTTATCCATTTTCAGAGGAGTTCATTTCTGTGAGCGTTAGAAACTTCGAAGGGAATCCCCGTTTGTTTCTTCGGCATCTGCGCGATCGAATCAACGAGTTCAAAGACCAAGGCTATATTAGAGCGCTATCCGAAAGCGACATCCAACTGACTGTTCAGAAGGAGGCAGTCGAAGGAGTACCACCAATGACACCTGATGAAATAGTATCAACCCCTTCCTCAGTTTCTCCCGAGTCCGTATCAGAGCTTGAAGGGTCTGCAAGAGTTGAATTACGTCCACACGAGCAGCACGCACTAGCGGAACTATTTGCAGAGCTTGATCCTACGATTTCAGAGGGTGTCATAAAAAAGGAGGGCCCAGTACTAGGAAGCGATACACACGTTGAGAAAGTTTCTTCTGCCTCTCCCGTTATGGAAGATCGATCAAACAAGGTTATCAATTTTCTTGAGGCCCAATGGGCGAAATATGCTCGTGAATTTGAAACAGAGATTTATGAATATCCTCATCCTGTTAGACGTGACTTCTGCAAAGGAGTTCTTTATGATCTTTTGAATACCAGTATAGAAAAAAAACGTCCCTTTTACGGGATAACAATTCTTAATGTCCGAATTGATAGACTGAGAGATTCCCAAGACACCAAAGGTCTTGATCTCGTTTTTACATACCAGACTCCCAGAGGAGCAAACAGCGTCGGCATTGAAATTAACAACAGCGAGCATGGGTCAACAGTTTTTCAGAGCTTAAGACGTTTGAGGAAGCTTGTCAAGGGAAATATACGGAACGCATTCATATTAAGGGATGAAGAGCTAAGTTTGCAGAGAACAGCGACCAAATCTTTAGATCTGGCGGAATCACTAACTGATTATGGGGGATTATACTATATAGACTTCCATAGTAATCAAGCTCTCCTTGCGACAAAGAAATTAATTGAATTCGCGAGCTCTGGTGATTTGACACTCGATGACCAAACAATCACACGAGATCAGGCCATTACCTATGTATTCGAAGAATGTCTAAATCGCATAACGGTTTTCAAGTCAATATTCGCACATCTGGGGGGGATAGGAAGTGAAGCTGTCATTAAGACGGTTCCGACTACGAGTTCAGAATCTGTTAATGCCATTGAGGCTATTATTTCAATCCTAAAATTCAATCCCGGTGGAATGACCAAGGATCGCTTGTGTGCCCTCCTTAACAAATCAGAAACTGAAATCGTACCTCTCTTAAAGATGCTCACTATTCGAGGTATGATTTCATTTGATGGTAACAACCTACAACTTCTTTGAAGTCAAGGCCACTCTCGCAGATACCAACAACGTTTACTTCCGATATCCTCGTATTCCAGGCGACCGTGATTGGTAATGGTTTCTAAGAAGATCAAAGCCTGAGAAGCCTCATTATATTCAAAGTTCAACCGTTCTGCTAATTCCTCTACTTTTGAGAAACCGTTTTGTTCATGCAGGAGATCTAATAGTTTAATTAGGTCCTGAATAAACCTCGTACGAAAACCCATTTTCTCAGGATTAGCTGCGTGGACAAGTCTCCACTCGGAATTTTTCTGATTTCCTCTAATCAACCGCCCCTGATTGGTGATAAAGTAAAGCATTCGGATAACTTCACGAGTATCAAGTACGCACGCCCCAATTTTACGTGCTAATTCGAATGCCGCTTGTTTATCTGTTGTATGAAGAAGGGAAATGATTTGTGGCATCCACTTGAACGGAAATTGAGTATAATCAATTGACACTGTATCCACATGTGTTTTCAGGTGTTTCGTACATTGGATTAATGTTCTGGCTGGAAAAATTGGTTTTCGCCTTCTAGATCAAGGACAATATAGGCATAACCCAACGCTTTTAGATATTTTACTATTTTTGCCCGATTTTGACTCAAATTAACGGCTGCCTTGTTAAAAGATTCCCTGTCCACAAGTATACGACATAGATTTTCATGATCACTAACCTTAATCCGGTCAAACAAGCCGAGGCTCTTCAAATATGACTCAGCTTTTAAGACCCGGTCTATCGATTCCCGATTAATAGGCCTTCCTGCTGGGAATCGTTCCGAGGGGCAAATTTTTAGATTCTGTATGTCAGTTGTCAAGCTATAATAAGTAAAAAGCGCTTGTACCTCATCATTTGTTATTTCTCCCATAGCTAGAGGAGAATAAACTCCTAATTTCGAAATAGGAAAAAAATAAGGAAGATAATCCTTACTTGATGCATCAGATCCATCAATTACGACATCATACCCCATTCGTTTTGCGTAATCCAGAAGATGTGAGGAAATATGAATCTTGCAATAAAAGCAGCTATCTGATGCCCCCCAGTACGTATGGCTTAGAGTATAGGCTGGAATTGTTTCAAAGACATGTGGCAAATGGAATTGAGCGGCGCTCGCGCGAATATCTTGAATTTCTGTTTCATCCAACCAAACGGAAATAACCGTTGCAAGGCAGGCGGTGGAGGCCCGTTCTTCTATGATTCGGGCGACCAATGATGAGTTGATATCCCCAGAAAACGCCACAAGAATGGATTTTTCTTTAAGGGGGGAGAACCCATTGTTTATTTTTTTGCTTAAAGAAATTTCCATGATGAACCACGTATTGAATTCAAATGATATCTGATAATAGACAATAACAGGCGTCCATTTCGACTTAAATAAGATTCCCTGCAACATTGATGAAAATAAGGCCATATTCTGATTCTGGCAGCTTTTAGAACCTCGTATTCCAGTGAGGTCTTGAAGGATTATTAAGTAGGTCATATGAATTCCGAATACTTATCCAAATGTTGTGACTGTGAGTAGAAACCAATAATATCCATAAAATCGTGGATTGGCAGATTGGGCACCTTGGCTTCATCTCTTTGTGTGAGGAGATAATCATTCGGTGGTTCAATCGCTCGATCCTTCCTTCCCCTGTGATCTTTGAGTCACTATCCTTACCTAGTTCAGAAAAAAAGAAAGGATCTGAACGGGAAGAATGTATTAGTTCCTTAGATTCTCCCCACTCCCATCGACTATCAAAGGTGCCTTTGCCATAGTTTTAACTCAAGAGTAAATGAAAAACCGATTTAATTTGATATTTTGGCATTTGAACCAAAAAATTATCTTGAAAACTACAGCGTAAAGTGTTTTTGGCAGGATCAGAAAGATCGCGCAATTTACACATATTAATCCTTCATCTGGGTTTTAAATCACGAGCCAACTTCAGTTCTCTAGGATAGATTTCGATGGTATATAGCTATCAACTACGTGGACTTAAAAGAAGAGGATAATCCGAAAATGAACCTTAAGATGATTTCACGGTATCATACATTCCTCTTTGTATAAATAGGGGTACAAGAAACGTTAATTTTATAAAATCTAAAATTTCTAGGCCCGATCCAGACTTCGGACGAGTTTTTGGAATTCATTCGAAGTTGGGCAATTATTTGAGTAAAACAGCTCAGGTGTATATAGATGGCCACGTCGTTTAGCAAAGCAAGAATAGAAAAGTTGATCAAAGAATCTGGGGCAATTCGAGTGTCAGCAAAGGCAATCCTTGAACTTGATGATGTTTTAGGTGCAAAAGCAACCGATATTGCTAGGTACGCAGTCGAAATTGCCTCTCATTCGGGTCGTAAAACAGTGAAGGAATCGGATATTAAACTTGCAGCCTCCAAGGCCTCATAATTTTTCAAATAAGTGATCTTTGATATCCTATAGCTCGTTCCGGTTCTTTTCATAATCTTTTTTTCTTTCTACGTAACATTCGATTGTAATTTGGCAATTTGTGATTAGAGAGAGTTATCCTCTTGTTTTAAAGCATGAGTACCCTTTGGGCCTATTTTCTTTCTTCCTTGCATTTTGTCGGTATATGTATGGATTAAAGAGTTTGAGTCGTCTTTATTTTAGGAACATTCCCCCCTAGATCATTAGAAGACTATTTATATAATATAGAAATTAAAAAACAAACCTACAACGCTTTGTAATTAGTTTTCTCTTAGAACCGAATCCTTAGGATCCGTCTAAAATGTCAATCGACTATCAAACTCTTAACTTGGAACAGCTTTTTCTCACTGCATTCGAAGGGATGGGATTTCAGTTCACCCATCCAGCTCTCATAACTGATAATCCAATTGCTGATTCTCGCCTATCCTATGTTTTAACACATCAAAATTCGCAGAATGAGCTTATAGGGGTTATTATTCGGGATTGGAAGCGAAATGTGGGAGTAGGTCAGGTTCATAAGGCTGAAGAGTTACTCCAAGCCTGTCCAAAGTTAACCAAGATAATTATTATTTCCTGCATGGGCTTTTCGTACTCAGCAAAACGCCTGGCTGACCAAACGACTGTAATTTCTCTTATCTCTAGAGGAGAACTCATATCATTCTTGTTAAACCGATTTGAGTTTCTCTAGTAAAGCGTTCGTGATATTTGCTTTGTAAATTTCTGATAAAAAAGGGAGGGGGGAATCCCGTATCCTTTCACAATCTACGAAAGAATTTCTCTTGTTCTAGTGCAGCTAGTCTCGGAAGTAAGGAATAGAAGACTATCTGGGTTAAATCATCCCGAAAGGTTGTAAAAAGCTCGTCATCCATCCATGGATCTTGTAGTTTTGACCTTACCTTCAACGCAGGCTCCTCTCCTTTAATATTCCAAAAAATATTCAACCTATTGTCAGTCAAATGGAATTTATCATTTGCTAGGTCAGTTTTTTTCTTTTGCACAAGTTGGTGTGGCCATTTTGCTGAAATTAGATAGACACCCACGAATAAGGAAACTGGGAATACAACGAATCTGAAAACTGCATTGCCCAAGTAACTACCTTCAGAGGCAGTAAAGGAAATAATTCCGATCGTTATTGAAACAATGAGTACGAGAATACCAAAAAAAACAATCGTCCATCCGTGAAGACGTCCCGTCAATGGAGAGAAGGAATGCCAAAAATTGGGTATTTCTAACTTGGCACTTTTTTTATTACCACTTAAAGCACCCAGTTCCTCCAGTTCTTGGTAGGATTTTGTATCAGCGAGATAGTGGAATGCATCGTACCGCACTTTTTCCAGATTCCAAGAATTATTTCTTTTTCTTAGATATAAAAACAAGGGAGCGTAATCCATATCGTGCGTAGCATGTGTAAACGAGGGAATGCGATCTTGAAACCGCCATAGGATTAGGGCTACCAATCCTAAGATAAAAAAGAGGGCTGCAATCCATGATAGCGAAAGGGATTTATGAATTAGATTTTCTGTAAGGTTGTCAATGATTTCTTGACCTGGAATCTTATGCCAAACTTCTTGGGTTGAAATGATTTCTTTATTCTGCGATCCTTTAGTGAAGTAGATTTCAAGTAATAAGAGCCAAAATAACCCTCCGAATATCAGGAATAGTTGTTGATTACTAAAATAAAATGCCCCCTTGCTAAGACCCCTAACTGCTGTGAGCAATTGCGAAATCCCAAGCAGGAAAAAGATTAATCCAATTAGACCGACAGAGATTGCTGCTTCTTGTAAGGATAAATAAGAATAGATCAGAGTCCCTACAAGTGACAAGAGAAATAACGGAAGAACGGTCATCCAGAGACTAATAAAAACACGTTGTTTTGTCCACACATAGATCCATTGAATGCATTTTAAATCCTCTTTGGTGTCAGTATCGGTTGTTTCAAGGACACGATAATAACTGCCCCCCCAAGCTCTAGTGTTCCGCTCAACCCTAAGTTCCCATCCTGATAATTGGACCTCAGGTAAGAAGGATTTCACATCATTCATCGCTTCAGTCGTATTGGTAATATTCCGGACGTCTTCCGCCAATGGCATCGCAAAACCTCGTTTTCTAATACCAGCTTTTTTTATATGCTCTTCTAAGGCATGAGTTTGCCATTCTTCTATCTTGGTTTCTTCTTCCGCTGTTTTCAAGTCTATGAGTCTACCTCTCAAGGCTACTGATGTTACTTGCTGTTGGGCGTTTTCTCTTTCCATTATGATCCACTCAAAAATGGTTTCAGGATATATTAATCCCAGAATAAACATTTTCGTCGGGTCATTATTTAAAAAGATGTTTCTTATGACAACGAAATCAGGATATTTCATTTTATTCTGTCAATACATTTACCTTTGAACTCCGTAGGATGGCTTTTTGATGGAATTACTTCTTCAGGGCGTCTCGTTTCTACCAGAACCAAGAATAGACAAATTACAGACAAAAACAAACATTGTAATAGAGGATAACATGATCACTGAAATATCACCCAGAGCCAAATTACCAGATCCTGAATTTCAGATTCAGGGTCGGAGATTAATAGTGCTCCCACCACCTATTAACAGCCATACACATCTCCCTATGACCCTCTTAAGAGGATACTCAGATAATAAACCATTATTTCCATGGCTTCAGGATGTTTGGGAGATCGAAGGAAAATTCGACGCCAGCTGGATTACAATGGGTACCAAGCTCGCAGCTCTCGAAATGATTAAGTCAGGAACTGGTGGTGCGGCCGATTTTTACTTTCATGAATCAAAAATTGGCGCTGTATTGGCTCAAGCGGGATTAAGAGGATGGTTGGGTAGTGGTGTGCTACCTAGTGCCTTCGTAGACCAGGGAGGGATTGAATTTCAACTAATGGAATTTCGTAGAGCTTTGGACCTGGCCAACACCTCTCCATTGCTGGAAGCCAGTATTGCCCCTCATTCCCAATCGACAGTGGATGCCGAAACGATCTTGAAGACAGCAGACTTGGCAGAGAAACATTCTGTACCAATTATGATCCATGCGTCAGAAACTCGTAAAGAAGTTCTGGAATCTGAAGAGAAACACAAAGCACCTCCCGTGGAAAGATTAGATCAATTAGGATTCTTTCGTGACGAGGTAGATGCGATTCTTGCCCATTGTACCTGGATAACGCAACGGGAAGTGGAAATATTGGGAAAACATGAATCCATTGTTGGATGGTGTCCAGTTTCTTCTCAAAAATTGGCCTACGGGGGGGTAACACCGATCCCTGAACTTCTTAAGGCAAACGCGACGGTCGCCATTGGAACAGATGGTTCCGCTTCTAATAATACCCTTGATCTATGGCGCGAGATGCGAAATGCTGCCAATGTTATTTCTGCACACCGTTGGGATCCTGCTCTTTATACAGCTGAACAAGCTTTAAACGACACATGTTGGGCTTTAAGAGAACGATTGAAACCCAGGACGCTCATTGGCAAAAAGAATCCGCAACCCGTCGCTGATCTAGTAATTATGGATTTTCATAAGCCGCATTTGATTCCCAGTTCTAATGTCATCTCAAACCTTGTCTATGCTGCCAATGGGAGTGATACGCATTCTTTAATTGTTAATGGCCAATTATTGATGTACGATCGTCGGGTATTGACTATTAATGAGGAAGAGGTTTTGCATGACCTCGAGCAGAAACTACCTGAACTCTATGGGAATGGGCCTTAGCGCTATTGAGAAATAGGCATCATTTCACTTGAGCCTTTCTGTAACACAGCGATTAAACAAAAATGGACCCCAGATTCCAAAAAAAAAGGAAACCTAATCAGATTCATTTGTAGTTCCAAGTGAAGCAATTACTATCTTTGTCGTTGAACCCCCGATTAGGCCCCCTAAGAATGCAAAGAGGCCACAGAATAGCATGGACAGTATAGTAATCAATATAGATCCTGCAGGCAAGGATACGCCAAGAGTTTCTCCAATAACTTGAAGAAATAGGTCAGCGGTTTCGAAAACACCCGATCTGGTCAGTGTAATTGTAATTATTGAGGAAAATCGACCTATCAATGCTCCGACTAATGCCACGATGGCTCCGGTTACGTTACCGATGATTATGCCGACGATGGCTCCAATAATGATCGGATGCAGCCAGAAAGGCAATTGTGAGGCCAAAAAAAGATCAATGAGAAGTATTCCGAAGATTGAAAATGCAAAACCCATGATCTTGCGATTTTTTAAAAACTGCGGAAATGAATACGTTTGAATTTCGTTATTTGTCACATTTAATTCCTCAAAATGGGTTAAACGTAATCGAAACCTCTCTAATTTCTTCCGGAAATACAGCAACGGAACCATACTGGATCCACATTGGATGAAGTTCCCCCTTTATCCACAATTCAAGAGCTTGGTCTGCATAATGAGGATTCACGGGATTGCCGCTAACCCCTGCGGGAATTACAGACAAACTGCCTGCAATATCGTTGAAATCTACAATCATTCTCTCGCTTGGCCCTCCACGGACTTCACGTCCCCCTGCGTTGAGCAAAGTAGCCCCTGATCCATCATGTGGATAATCACCCCTTGAGAAGGCAGGTATGCCTCCCAGATGGTCAAAGTGCATTCTATGGTATGCCCCATAAACCCAATCGCTAACTTCAGAACTGAACTCATCAACCAAGTCAATCACTGCTTGTTTGAATGCTTTAACAATGATTTCGTCTCGGTTTTCTATTATACTAGGGGTTGAGACGTCATCAAACCAGATGGAATCGGGTTCATTTTTAACCAAAAATTCCAGAACGTTATCGCCTGGCTTCGATGCGGTGACACCACGAGCCGTCCATTCATCGTTCCACACGTATTCCTTAAAACGGGTCATTGTTTGGGAAAAAATTGTCGGAGCAACGTATGTTTTGTTCATTAACCATTGATCTGAACTTGTTTGCCATTGTTTCAGGATTTGTAAGACATCATCCGAAGTGGAACCAGCTTGAATCTGGCCGGATACCTCAATCGCTGAGATAAAGAAAGGAGTAAAAGCTTGGGCTCGAGTATCAAAGATTCCCCCACGTCCAGCCTGGGCATCCTTCATCCATTCGATGTCTACTGATCCCGAAGGTGCGTTTTTAAGAAGGTAGTTGATCGCTCTTCCTCTGTAACCGTTACTCTGCCTCGATGAGATATAATAGGGATAATCTGGGCCCGTACTCTTTTGATTAGCAGAGGCAAGATAACCTTGAGGTGGATTGAGAGCGTAAGGAAGTTCATTATAAGGGATGTATTCCCAGGTCTTGTTTATTATTGGATCACTTCCATTGATTACGTATCTTCCTTCTCCGAAGTATTTACGTTTAATGAATCTTCCACTTGGACGTAAAGCGATGTTTCCGCTGGAATCCGCAAAGATCACATTCTGACTGGGATCAGACCAATATTGAAATGAGGCATTGAAATCAGACCAGTTCTGCGCTTTAACAGCACCATTCAGTGCGAGCATTTCGTATGTGGGAGCTTCGGTGGCCACCCATCGCATGGCCATCATCGTTTTTCCTTCAGTTTCTCCCATTACTACTCCATCTTCAGTGTAAAGAATAGTTTCTATATGATCAGGCTCGCCCCGCACGGCGATGGTGACGTTTCTTTTGCTTGGAGACTTCCATTGGTTTTCTTTTCCACTCCAGTACATAGAACGGTCACCGTTCCAGATGTATTCGTACCAGTCAACAGCATCATTGGCAACGTTCGTAAATCCCCAGGCAACATGAGTGTTGGTACCAACTACAATAACGGGAGTACCCGTGAGAGTATAACCGTAACTGTTGATATTCTCAGATGAAACGACCAGGTGGGCTTCATACCAAATATGAGGAAGATTAATGCCTAGATGCATATCATTACTCAAGATCGGTTTGTCTCCGGCTGATTTCACACTTCCCGCTACCCAGTTATTAGACCCTATCCATGATTGTTGATAAAAACGTACAAAATCAGGGGTAGCATCCATTATTTTCTTGATCAGGGTTTTTCTTAACATTTTTCCGATATTATTGGGCCGAACGTCATTGTTTGAATTGGCAATGCCGTTGGTAATTCGAGATGAGTAATTACCATAGGCAGGAACCACTGGAACTTGAAAATAAGAGTTATTTACGGGGAAAAGCTCTTCCATCTGGGAGATATTCCCATTAAACATGTCATCCAGGAGAACTGTATCGCTGAGATCTTCCGTGGAATAGGTCAATTGGAGCCCCATTAAGAGTTTATATGCATATATTTTTTCAAGCGTCCAAGGGGTCGGTTCAAAATTCAATAAGCGAAATTCGATCGGAAGGGTTTTGGTCTTAATTCTTGTATCAATTGAAGCGTTTACCCCGGCACAATATATATCCATAATTTTCAAAAAATCTTTCATCAAGGGATCTTGTTTTGATGAGGCAATCGCTTCCTCCGCTGCTTTTTCCAATCCAATAGTTTGAAACCAGATATCATCCTCCAAGGAGTCGTTGCCCATTATTTCAGCCATTTTCCCCAATCCCAATCGTAGGGTAATTTCCATCTGAAACAGCCGATCTTCAGCGTGCAGGTACCCAAGAGCGAATGCCACATCCTCTTGGGACTCTCCGTAGATATGGGGGATCCCCCAAATATCTCGTATTACCGTAACCTGATTTGCCAGATGAGGGTCACTTATTGTTTGTGATGAATACGTAGATCCGTATGCAGAGTCAAAAATCCCTCCGGGAGAAACAATAGGTCCCAATGCAAACATCCCCATTATGGGAGTTGATAAAACGATAATCAAAATCATACCTCCAACAACTGATAAAAAGAGAATGATTGAATTCACAAATAATATTCTTTTTGTGCTCATAATAACCACTTCTGACCAGGAAAAGCCGATGACTGTTTCTAAGCTAAGATTGCACCTTTTGGGAAGCCGAAATACAAGAGGACATGGTTTCAATCCTTTGGTTATATTTCATTTGATAAAAACCCGAAGCATTTTAGAGAGAAAGCGACATTAAATCCCGACATTCTCGAACAAATTGATCGCTAGTCGACCCAAAATATCATAAAATTGTCATTGAAAGCAAAAGGGGTCTCGGAAGGCCTTATGACTAATGATGAAATCCATTCGCATCCTCTCCCTGGTTTGGGACTTTTTTTTGGCATCATTGAACAAAATAAAAGACCCCAGATCCTTTGGTCGGGCTCTACATGGCACTCCGAGCTCTCCTCATGGCAACTCTTACTTTCAATCCTCTCCATGAAAGATAAAACAGATCTCGAGAATGTGGACTGGTCTTTTCTCCCGCTTGTTTTTGATGAAGTGGAAATTTTCGCCATAACCAAGCTGTTTCGCTTTGAGACTTCGGGGCTGGCTTATCTTGTTATATTTCACGAATCAGCTGAAATATTGACTCAGTTCCTATTGCAGTTTGAAGCCAGAATTGGTATGAAATTCTCTGAAATTCTAACCTCGTCCCACGCAACTTTTTCAAATAGACTTACAAATGAGCAATTAAAACAACTGCGTATCAATTGCCAGAAGTTTTACGAAATACTTTCAGAATTGTGACCTATATAGTGAAAGGCCTAGGCGTAAAAATTCAAGTGGACGTTAGATTTTGACCGATCTCTATCACAGATTGAACAAAGAGATCAAGATCAGATTTAATACTTCGATGGTTCGTAATACATACTCTTATGGCATAAAGACCGTTAAGAATTGCATTGCTTGGTACAGCGATTCCTTTTTCATGTAGCTGAAGTACTATCTCCCTATTCATCTGATTTATTTCTTCCGTGGATAACCCGTTGTCGTGAGGAATAAACTGAAAACACACTGTATTGAGAGATGTCGGGGCAATAAGCTTCAGATTTGGGTTACTCTTGACCTTATTTGTCAAATAATGGGCCTGATCGATATTTTGCTGAATTAACAGCTTATATTGCTTCAAGCCATGTGTCTTAAGGCTCATCCAGGCCTTAAGTCCACGAAATCCACGTGAGAGTAAAAAATCGTAATCTGATAGCCATTTTTTGCCTGATGGGATACCTCGCGTTTCATGGGTTAGGTAATCGGGCGTAAGGGTAAATGTTTTGTAATGATCGGCTTCGGAACGAACGAGAGTACATCCAATATCATACGGCATATACATCCATTTGTGAAGATCAAATGCCAACGAATCAGCTTGTTGGATACCATCAGTGAGACCCTTGTGCGATGATGATAAACACGCGAAAGCCCCAAAGGCACCATCCACATGAAACCAGGCGTCCTCTTTCCTGGCAATCCGAGCTAACTCTGGTAAATTATCAAATGCCCCAGTATTGACTGTGCCTGCATTACCGACAATACACATCGGGCGTAAACCATATTCTTTATCCGCTTCGATTGTCTCAGTAAGAGCTTGCAGATCAATCTGGAATCGATCATTGACAGGAATCGTGTGATAGAACTCCTTGCCAATTCCAAGTAGTTCAATGGCTTTTTGGACTGAACTATGAGTTTCAACGGAACCATATACTACGGGAGGTCTTGCCGTATATATCCCTTGATTTCGGACATCATGCCCAGTTTTTTTATTTCTAGCAACCGTAAGGCCCACCAAATTTGCCATAGATCCTCCTGTGGTTAAAATACCGCTGGCATCACGCGGAAATTCAAAGATCTTTTTCATCCATTCTACAACTTGCATTTCAATATAATTGGCGCTATGGTCTCCTCCGCCCAAATTTGGATTCATCCCGGCCTTCAGCATTTCAGCCAATACACCTACTGGAGTTCCGGTACCAATCACCCATCCCCAGAACCGCGGGTGAATGTTTCCCAACGCATAGGGCAAGATGTTGTCACGAAATTCTTGATATACGTCGTTTAGAGGTTGAGGTTCAGTATTTAACGGTTCTTTGTATTTTAATCTTACATTATCGGGAATTGGCTGCCATACGGGTTTATCCCTTATTGTTCTAAGATGTGTCATCATTTCCACTAGCATTTTTGCTCCTAAATCTTGAAAAGATTCCCAATCTTCAGGATCTAGATTCGCCTCGGTCATTGCCTGTCTACCTCAATTGTACAAACTTTAAGATTAATTAAAATACTATGTTAAGCCTCTTATGGTGCCTTTATCAAATTTCGATTACGATTCATACAAAACCAAGATCTAAAATAATCAAATTCCATTGAAGATTTAGGAAATCCAATACAAGGGAATGTGGAATTTATTTGTTCATCTTTTCTCGCAAGAGAGTGAATACCACGGATTTTTGACAGGATTTTTCCAAACTGGACCACTTAAAGAACAATAACTGCCACAACTTCCTACCACTCCGCTTTCAAACGGTGTAGCGTTCATTCCAACTTCGTGGAAATTTTAGTCTATTGGTATAAAAGTAACGAATGAGCTGTCCATGGTGCTGGACTTCGTGTTCCAACAATTGAAACAAAAAATCACTCCGTAGAATGGATATGACACTTCTTTGGATAATTCTACTAGCATTTTCATAAGAACTGTTAAGTTTGTTTCTAATTTCTTTAATATCATTTGTGTTTCGAAGGCTACAAGAGAACCCTACCCATTTTTCGTTTTCAACGGCTGTCAAATACGATTCCCTGGCTCCAATAATGCACCAGGCCTGTTCTCCTATTGTATTCGAAGGCGAGTCTTTGATTTTGAGTGTTAGCTCAGTATTTCCAATCGATTCAAAGAGGTCTGACGTTAGTTTTAACGAGTTCAGCAGTCGATTCTGTAATAACTCGTGAAGATCACCAACCATAGCAATTCGTCTCCAAAATAATTTGATTTTAATGCAAGTGAAAAACTCAATAATATTAACTGATGGTATTTCAGCTCAAAAATTGATTCTTAAGCTTGTTTTGGTAACATTTTCGGAAATCCCTTCTCTTTTTAGCGGGTTTTAACTGGTGTTTTTCTGAACGTAAGTTGGTCTCCGATTGCGCTCAGGTACTATTTTTGCTTTGGCCGTAAATCTTACTTTTCCATCAGCCCTTTACACAAAAAAGAACATTTCTAGCCCCTCCCGATGTCCATTTGCCTTTGAATGGAAATGGAAGAGTACAAAACCCAGGATAGGAGAAAAAAAAAAGAGATTAAATTTAAAATATCACTGGAACTCCAGTTTAGTTTTAAATTTGAACTCTATTAGAATAGACGCTTTCACCTAACGAATTTACGGCTGTGACGACATAGTAGTAGGTTTCTCCAAGGACTGCGGTGGAGTCAGCGTAACTAAGGGTGCTACTTGAACCAATAAAACTATAGGGTCCTGGTAGCCAAAAGCAGATCAGATACGGTGGAAAGGGTATTGTAAAACAATAGAGGGTAAGTTTGGCTCGATACACCCTATATTCAAGAATCGGCGTACCTCCAATCTTATTGGGCGTAGCCCATGTCAGGTCGACTCCAGAACTAGTTCGGAGCGCTGCGAGATTAAGTGGAGCACTGGGTGGATCAGTAACTTCTTCAAAATCTGTATAGCCATCACCATCCGTATCCGGATTGGTGGGATCCGTACCTGATACTAAAATCTCAAACCCATCACTGAGACCATCCCCATCAGTATCAATTACTAATGGATCAGATGCATAGAATAAAACCTCGTCACCATCGGTCGCCTGATCGCCATCGCTATCGGGGTTCAAAGGATCGGTGAGATAAGTAAGAACCTCATCGCCATCGGATAAGTCATCGCCATCGGTATCAGGATTATAGGGATCCGTGCCATAGATAAGAATTTCCTGCCCATCAGATAGACCATCACCATCGATATCCGCGGTCAAAGGATCGGTACCATACAAATGAACTTCTTCACCATCAGATAAGCCGTCGCCATCAGTGTCGGGATTTAAGGGATCGGTGACATAGATAAGAACTTCTTCGCCATCGGATAGACCGTCGTTGTCGGTGTCGTAGTTAAACGGATCGGTACCATAAACAAGAAGCTCATCGCCATCGGATAGGCCATCACCATCCATATCCGCATTTAACGGATCGGTGCCATAAATGAGAACTTCGTCGCTATCGGATAGGCCATCGCCATCAGTGTCTGGATTCAAAGGATCGGTGCCATAAATGAGAACTTCGTCGCTATCGGATAGGCCATCACCGTCAGTGTCTGGATTCAAAGGATCGGTGCCATAAATGAGAACTTCTTCACCATCGGATAAGCCATCACCATCCATATCCGCATTTAACGGATCGGTACCATAGGTACGAATTTCCTGCCCATCAGACAGGCCATCACCATCGGTATCGGGATTAAAGGGATCTGTACCGTAGGTACGAATTTCCTGCCCATCGGATAGGCCATCACCATCGGTATCGGGATTAATGGGATCGGTACCATAGACAAAAATCTCATCAAAGTCAACTAGTCCGTCTGCGTCCGTATCAGGATTTATAGGATTGGTTCCATACAAAAGAACTTCATCGCCATCTGGGATTCCGTCAAAGTCACTATGAATGTTCAGAGGATTGGATCGATATATTAGAACCTCATCACCATCGGATAGGCCATCGCCATCAGTGTCCGGGTTCAAAGGATCCGTACCATAAGTAAGGATTTCTTGCCCATCGGACAAGCTATCACCGTCGGTATCGGGGTTTAGAGGATCAGTGCCGTATATTAGAACCTCATCGCCATCGGATAGGCCGTCACCATCAGTGTCTGGATTCAAAGGATCCGTACCATAAATAACCGTCTCATGTCCATCAAGTAGGCCATCGCCATCACTGTCCGAATTCAAAGGATCTGTACCTATAACAAGTACTTCATCACCATCGTATGTGCCATCGCCATCGGTATCTAGGTTTAACGGATCTGTATTGTAAATTAAAACTTCTTCTCCATCAGTCAGTCCGTCCGTGTCAGTGTCAACTGATAATGGTCTTGTGAAGTATTGAAAGACTTCTTCGCTATCGGAAAGCCCATCCCCATCAGTGTCTGAAACGAAAGGGTTCGTTCCATACATGATTTCTTTTCCATCGGATAGGCCATCGCCATCGGTATCGGGGTTCAAAGGATCGGTGCCATAAACGAGAACTTCATCGCCATCGGATAGGCCGTCACCATCAGTGTCGGGATTCGAAGGATCTGTGCCATATATGCTTATTTCATCGCCATCACTGATTCCATCCATATCTGAGTCTGGAACGATAGTAACAGTAGCAGTAACTACATTTGACCATGCTCCATATTGATCATCCCTTGCACGAAGACCTACTGTGTAGGTTCCAGGCACATCTGAGGGAAACGTGGGATTAGACACCTTGGTCTCAAAAGATCCATCATTATTGAGATCCCAATACCAGCTGAAACTGTCGCCTTCTGGTTCCGAGCCAATGCCCGACAAAACAATGGGTTGCCATTGGAGGTGGAGACCTGCGCCACCAATTGCTTGCGCTATTGGGGCAAGATTTCTAAGGTTGTATTGCCAGTAGTGCGTGACATCCCCAGCGCGAGAATTATCTTGTTGCCAATTGTTCGGAGTAATGTAGGCAGGAGAAGGTATTGTTATAGTCACTCGAGACCAGTAATCTACAAGACCCAGATCTATTTCCTGAGCTTCAACTACAAATACGGTCTGTGAAGTGCTTCCCGTGACATCCCACGAGCCCTTTCTATCCGAGAAATCAATAATCCCGGTTCCAATGTTGTCATAAGTACCTGTCCATGTGCTTCCAGTTGCCCAAAAACGCCAATTTCCACTAAAGGGCCAAAGATCGTGCGTGTTATGGATATTCGCCCTATAGTAGCTGATCGAAAACCGATGCGTACCTACGCTACTTTGAAGCTCACTTGTGGAGGACGCGAACTCAGGATTGACTTCATCAGCTATGTTATCTCCTGTAGGTTGTTCCGGAATCGTTTCGACATACGGAGGTTCTTCCAGTTCCTCCGTGAGATTTGTATCTTGGTCCGATTCTGGTTTTTCCGAGAAATCGGTAGGTTGTTCCAACTCCGGTTGTTCCGTAACACCCAGAGGTTCAACTGGAACATTCTCAGGAGTTCCATTCACTTGGTTTGTCGCTGGATTCTGATTTTTTAATTGTGGAATCATACCGCCAACCAAGGACATTACAAAGACTAGCGCTACCACTCCCGTAGCGCACAAGATCTTTATATTTTTCATTTTTAGATTTTACACCTTTTAAACTCGTTTAAGGACGATCTCAACAATTGAAATTCTTGTAAAGTCAAAATCAATTGTTGGAATTCCTCCTCTTGTCACTCCAAATCTATCTTTAATACTTTATTGGACGTTTTTGACAAATAATTCTGCTCTTTGAACAAAAATATTTTCATGGGAAGACAATTTCAAAGATCTGGACCATTTCGAACCCCCATAGAATTAGAAGACCGAAGGTATAAAGAAAAAAGAATTCTCTTCACGCAGGAAACCAGATATCTGGGAACTCAACATAGTCGAGAAAAATTCAGCATTATCCTATTGTCGGGACCACCTCAAAGAGGTCTCGCAAAAACAGTTTCGATTTGATCAACCATATCAGGATTTTGAATTTCACAAGCCATGGAACTCGAGATCCGCATTTCCGTTCCTAAGGTCGATAGGTACCTATCTGTGCTTTGACAGATCAGACAAAAAATAGTTTGCGATAATCCCCAATGGATCAAAATACTGGAGACTTGATGAGAATCAAAGAGAATGGTATAAAAATCGGAGAAAATCGTTCCCTTTGATAGAACTAATCTCCGCCTAGAATAAAAGGAGGAATTCGTAAATGGGTTTTTTTAAGAAAATAAAGTCCGCTGTAGAAGAAAAAGTTAGTGTAAATGCAATAAATCCGGAAATTAAACAAAAAATCGAACGTTCTGTCTTGATGCAGATTGATGGCTACGCAGCACATTATCGCGAGGAATTTCACAACGTTGCTCAAGAATGGTCAGGTGAAGGAAGGGAAATTGTGTTTAAAGACGTTGATCTGGAAGCCCACAAAAGGGCGGGGGTAGAAACGTTAAAAGATAAGATTACGGAGATCGTGTGGAATGATATTGAAGATGATGTGGAAGAAAACGTCAGAAAACAAACGGATAATGATATAGCAATGAAAGCAGCTAAAAAAGCTGGTGAAAAGGTAGTAGAAGTGACAGTGAACAAACTAGTAGATGAAGGCCTAGAGAAAATATCGAAAGAATCGGAAGAAGATTATCAAAACCAAACTGGATGATTAGATCAGGTTTTTCTATTGGGGGTATTTCCTTTAATTTCTTTCAAATCCTAATGTCACTTTGTCTTGAACTTCAAATCCAAAACAATCTAATAAACCGTAGGTCATTTCACCTGTGAAACTCTACTAATAAACAATAATATCTTGGACAAGTAATCTGTAGATCTTTGTTACGTTTTAAAAATCCATTTTCTCAATCTAGGTATATCCTAGGTCAATCTGGTCTAGATTAAGTCAAATTTTGTAATGCATTTCTTATAGATTTTGATTTTATATACGAAGGAGCCATTATCAACTGGAATGGGGCCACAGAGGCTGAAATCTGATGAATTGGGAAATTTACATCCGCTGTTTTTCTTTAAATGATACGAATTTCGTTTGAATAGAAATAAAAGGATGCTAGGTTCGTTACTGCACGGGGAGGAAAGAGGAACCTACCCTTTTTTGTGGCGATCGTACATTGGAATCTCTATTGCGAGGAATGAGTGTCACACTTGCCTTCATAATTCTTATGTTTGGATTTTTGGTTAATCTGGCAGCTGCAATTGCGCTAGATGAGTGCCTCGTACCGTGCAATGAGATCGTGAGTGGCGGTCCGCCAAAGGACGGTATTCCTGCCATTGACTCGCCAAAATTCATCTCAGTACAAGAATTTGAAGCTTTGTACAATATTGGTTATTTGAATGAGCTATATGTTGTGGGAACAGTGGTTAAGGGCGTTTCCAGGGCCTATCCTCGGGATATTCTAAACTGGCATGAGATATGTAATGATGAAATATATGGTTCGCCGTTTAGTGTCACGTTCTGTCCTCTCACTGGATCTGCAATTGCATATGATACAACATCTATTGGAGGAAGTACTTTGGGAACTACTGGACGTCTTTATGAAAATAATTTGGTGTTTTATACTCGTACCACTGATGATTGGTATAGCCAGATGCTAAGCGTTATAATAGTAGGCGAATCATTGGGCAAAAGCCTTCCCATAATACCTGTGGTGGAAACAACTTGGCAAAGTTGGAAAGCTCTTCATCCAGACACCCAAGTCCTAAGCCGTGAAACAGGATATCTTCGTAGATATGATGATACACCGTACCCAGGGTACCGTAATTTGGAAAGTATTTGGTTTCCAACGACATATAGCATATCGGCTGCGCCTTTCAATCTATATCATCAAAAGGATCTAACTCTTGTTTTGAATATCGATTCGACGACATTTTTATACCCTTATTTTGAACTATCGAAATCTCCAGTTGTAAATCATCAACAAAACGGCTCCGACACATCTATTGTTGTAGTGTATGATTCTAGCAACAATCTGGCTATACCGTTTAACACATCAATAGACTCCCCGTTAGTAGTTGAACCCCTATTGACATTTTCTCAAGCCAATAAAGCGGATTACGATAATTCTGACACAATGGATCTGCCTGTTTTTCGCGATAAACAAACAGGTAGTTTATGGAACTTTAATGGGGTAGCTTTTAGAGGTCCATTAGAAGGAATGAGATTATCCCAAGTGCCAGCATACAGTGCCTTTTGGTTTGCTGCTACCTCCTTTTATTCTGATGTCACGGTGTTTCGATCGGAAAGCTATTTTCAATTCGATGGTCCAATAGAAAATTTTTCTACGGCAGATGATTTAACAGGAGAGAATATGTTCAACACACCAGGTTTATCGCTAATATCAGCGATTCCTGGTCTAGTTTTATCGGTCATTCTTCGTGAACTTAAAAAACGGAAGCATCAAAAGGAATAAACCTTGCAATACTTAATCTAGATAAGAATACTAAAAGTATATGGAGACAAACAGTTGATAGATTTGGTTTATTTAATCAAAATATCATGGATTCCCATGTTGGGGCTCCTTATCCCAATTATCGGATTTACGTACAATTTCACACGGTCAACTCAACGTTTAGCCATTGATCGGGGGACAGGAGCAAAATACGTTATGTTGTCGGGGATTTTTTCCATGACTCTCTTCTTCATCTTTGTATTCTTAACCGGTGGAATCATCCAGGTTTTTTATCAAGAAATTGGTCTATTCTTGGAACCCCAAGCGTTGGTTTGGAATGTTACAGAGAATTTAGCCATTATCATCCCTTATTACACTGGAATAGGATTCTTTATTGTTGCAATCCTTTCAGGACTAACCTACGCTGGACTTCTGATGTTTCCACCAGTGTGCAAGGTTGACTCTGATAAATCCACGACTAGTGTCCAAGTAGCGACAAATTCGGCATCCACGATTATTGCGGGCTCATCAGCACTTGCAAGCGGTGTTGCCTGCTGTTCAACAAGCCTGATTTCCCTTCTTTCACCCGCATTTTCGGCTTTGTTGGCCCCCTTTGCATCCTCCTTGGTCATTCTGTCGATTTTTCTATTGGACTTCAATCTTTTTAGGCAAATATTCCCCCGTTATCCCGTAAAACCAGCTTTATGAGATTTATTTCAAGCTTTTTATCCATAGAAAACCGAAATGATCATGATTATCTAGACTCCGCAGTTTTCCCCATTTCGCATGCATTTTCATTCCTAGCTGGATATCCCCAGTTTTAACGTCCAGTTGTCCAGTATACCGAACTTTATCTCTGTTTAATGTTAACTCAACGATTCCCAAGCAAAGAGGTTCTTTCGATTTGGCTGAAGAATCAAATATGATGGAATAGGTGATTAATATACCCGTGGATGGCAGGCAAATTTCAGTAAACTGGGTGTTTTTACATTCGAGACACCTTTTGTGGTAAGGATAATGTATTTTTGAGCAGGAATCACACTGATATCCAACGGGAGATCTCATTGTATCAAACTTCCTTTTTGCACTCTAGAGACAATGGTGGAAATGACGGAATTACCAAATCCCCCAAAATTAATGGCAAGTCCGTTTACGGGATTATTGGGGACTTGTCTAGGCCCAGCTTGCCCTCGCAGTTGCCAGACGAGCTCGCAAATTTGGGCCACTCCGGTGGCACCTAGTGGATGTCCTCGGCTTTTCAGACCTCCGGAAGGATTTATAGGGAGATTTCCTGTGATTTCAGTTTTTCCATCTTTAACAGCAAGATGCGCGGTACCAGGTTTAAAGAACCCAGCGGATTCTGCCTCTGCTAGTTCCAGAATAGTAAAAGCGTCATGTAGTTCGATCAATGAAATATCTTCTCTGTATTTTTTGGCTTGTAAAAGTGCCTGATCACAGGATCGCTTGACAGCTCCAAGAAATGTTGGATCTATTCGCTCATGTACCGTCATCGTGTCCATTCCATGTCCAATGCCTGTCAGCTGAATTAGAGGCCCATCCGTAAGCTTTTTTGCAAGTGTTTTTTCACAAATAATTACACTGGCTGCCCCATCTGAAATCGGGCATATGTCATAGCGATGAAGCGGATCTACTATCAAGGGATTGAGTGTTTCATTTGTTAGAAGCTCACGTACAGTAATTTTCTTATGAAGATGGGCAATGGGGTTTTTTAATCCATTTTCATGATTCTTAACAGCAACTCTTGCAAGATCTTCACGGGATACCCCGAATTTCTCAAAATAAAGGCGCGTTAGGAACGCTCCTAGGCTGGGGAAGGTGATACCTTGATTATATTCTGCCTCAGGATGGGCCATAGTGGCGATAAAATTCGTGATTTCTTCCTTGGATGCACTTCGCATTTTTTCCCCGCCAGCTATCATAATGCAGTTATGATGCCCAGATTTTATTGCCAGAGCTGCCATACGTATAGCAGTGGCCCCAGAGGCCGCCCCGTTTTCAATTGTGGCTCCAACTGCGGGGTACAAATTGAGAAAATCGATCAAAGCGGATCCAAGAGCAGTTTGGTTATTCATCCTTCCCGCGCCCATATTCGCCACTAAGAGACCATCTATTCGGTCAGTCCCCGCGTCTTCAATTGCTTCTAACGAAGCCTTGGCCATGAGATCAATGATCGATTTTTGGGGATGGTTACCCCATCTATGTCCCATTCCGACTCCTATAATTACGGTATCCCTCATTCCCCACTCTTTTCCTTGTATAAATCGCTTAAGAAGGCTGTGAATTCCTCTACTGCCGTTGTTATGCTATTCTCATTGTTTATGATAAGGTTGGGGGACGGCATCTCGATCTCTTTTTGGAGCCGCTCAATTCTATCATTTAGGTCATTATTGACTTCACGTTGGCGATTACGAATCCGATCTTCACAGATAGCCGGTGAAGCTTTTACATAAACAATTTTTGATTCCGGAAAGAGACGCCGTGCTTCAAATAGCAATTCACGAGACACATTCACTAGGACAATGTATTCTTTCGATAAAAAATCGAATAGTTCTTTACGAGGAATTCCAAAACTAGTATTATAGATGAGCCATGAGAGAACAAACTCGCCTCGTTCCTTAAGGTTCTGAAATTGCGTTCTAGTTACGAATTTGGATTGTTCCGAGGAATCGGCCTTACGAGTGATGACCCTTTGAAGGATGACAGCTGGTAATCCCTTGTGGACCAGATCTTCGACTGTTTTTCGCATCAAGAGATCCTTTCCGCTGCCTGACCTGCCCACTACGAAGCAAAGACGGGAGGAGTCGATTTTTTATCACCGAACTATTTTATAATATCCTGGGGAGGAATGACATATAAACCCCTGTAATGACTATTACTTAAAATTCATTAACGGATTCTTCTTCACAATGACTTTAAGCCCCAAAATCCCAAATTATTAGGATGTGTCGATGATCTCGAAACTTCTTCTAAAAATAGTGCTCATCGGGGATGGAGCGGTCGGGAAAACCTCGATCAGGAGACGCTATATGGGAGAAGGATTTCGTACGGACTTTCTTGCCACAATGGGAGCCGATTTTGCCTTTTTAAGAACGAAAATTGATGATTATGATGTGAACTGGCAGATATGGGACCTCGCGGGACAACCAGCATTTAGAAATGTCATGAAAGCCTACTATAAAGGAGCCTTTGGAGCCTTGGCTGTTTATGATATTACACAACCCAAAACGCTGGATTCAATTGATGTCTGGATAGCAGAAGTTCGTGAACGCGCTGAGACTTTCCCAGAGCTGCCTGTGGTGCTAATAGGAAACAAGATTGATCTCAGAGAAGAAGTTACCTCCAGCCTAAAAACAGTTCAAGGGTTTGCTAAAGCAAAAGCGCTAAATTCAGGATTTGTTGAGACCTCTGCAAAAACTGGGGAAGCCATCGAGGACGCGTTCGAAATGCTCGCGCGGAAAATCATAGTGCTTCGAAGTCAGTTATAGATTTAGAATCAACTGCGTACCTTTTGTTCGACGTGAAATAAAACGCATGGACAGGAAAACGATGTTGATGCGTATTTTTAGTAATTAAAATGGGGGAAGGGTTTCAAAAGGAAACCCAATTCTCTTTAAAGACCTATCAAAGCCCAAATGCCGCCTGCATCGGTAAGCACGAAAATCAAAAATCCCTGAACAAGTAATAGGGCGGAAAATACGATAACGATCGGAGACCAACCTATAACATCAAGAAGCTTATCAACAGTGAATTCTGTGAGAAAAGTTAGCAGGAATATTATACCGACGAGAACTACTATCACCAATATTACGAGTGATAGCGGAACGGGGACTATACCAAGAACCTCGGGATTAGCGAAACCCCCGCTAAAATCTGCTGTAAACAAGAACAGACCGGAAATCGCTCCAAATGCAATTATCGCAATGACAGCAGCGAGTGGTGTTTCCTTCAAGGATTCGGCCAACATTGAGGATCCCGCAATGAAGATCAGAAGGATTGTCAACCAATGTAATCTATCTTGAACTGTAGCTGTTGCCAAGATTTTCCATTCAAAGATGAGAGCTACGTTTACTAATCCAATTATAATTGATGTAGCCAATGCAATATACTTAAAGAGACCAGATTCATGTTTGGCCCTCTTAGTGAGCCTATCTACTCCATAAAGTAATCCTATGGCTCCAGCGAGAACCAAGATAATAGGTAGGACATCAAACAAGATTTCGAACATATCATTTACATCCTTTTATTTTGAAGACGATTGTTATCTTTCAAATATACCCAATTAAAGGGTTTGCGGAAAAGCTTTCTAATTATGAATTAAAAGTTCTTGAATAACTTTATTTCGAATCCGCTCTTCTTCTTGAGGGTTGAATTCAATAACTCCTCCGAAAAGCCTTGCCAAATCTTTTATCTTAACTAGATTTAGTAATAGAGAAAAATCAGGATTTGCTGTTTCCCCCAGTCGTTTGATCCCTTCTTTGAACAATTGTTCCAAATTTCGAGGATTAGCTATTTTTGAAAGCCATGAACGAAGGTGTTTTAGCAGTGTTTCAAAATGCTTTGCATCCAGGGATTCTAATATTGTAGAAACCGTAGTAATTAAGAGAATGGTTTCGGATGCCAAACCTTCGATCAGGAAATCCCCTGCTTTTCTCTCAAACCTTGTTATTAAGTCATCTTTTTCCAATTGGAGCTTGGCCGTTACAGATAACAAAGCCAAAAGGTAGGGTTCAGGATCCGTTCCTTCTAAATCCTTCATCTTTCCAAAGAGAAATTCAGAAAAAAATGCCAGAATTTGATTAGATCCTTTTACTTCCAACCTCTTGCGACTGGTACGATCAATTATATAGCTAGGGGTTAGAAAAAACTGTTGTCGTACGAGCTGGTCTATAACCGACCTTATATTTGGAGGAATCTCTTCATCGGTTGTTTTCAAACCCGTGAATCACCCGATTTACAAGTACACTCACTCACTCTAAACCGGATTTATTCCTTTCCCTAGGTTGTCATCCGTATTCTTTTCTTCAATGTACTTGTTACAAAGTAAGAGAGATTTTGCCGATCCTTTTCGGAAATATCAAAGTAATCATAGAACAAAGAATCTATTTCATGAAGAAGTGGAGAATTCTTTAGCATGGAATATCTCCTTGGCTGAGATTTTAATCGATTTACCAAATCCTCCACGCATTTCATTTTTGTAGGATCGTTTACAAGACCCACAGGGATGAAGATACTTCTTAAGGAATACACATTCGTGTCGAGTACTCCAAATCCCATATTTGTATTCCCTTGAATTTCAGTTTGAGCCCATACTAAGGAACTATTGAGGTAAAGGAAGACCAGAGAAGTAAAGGACTTATCTTTCAATATAATTGAGTAAAATCTTTGATCAGTATGTACTCTTTTCTCATTGAATATACAGCCCGGACGATCATGGAAACTCTTTGTCCAAACAAGATCGGGAATGGGTGTTTCGGGAATAGAATACCACTGTCTCCTTCCTCTAAGACTTCTTAAAGACTTAATCCCCTGTATCTGGTTTCCACTATTAATTCCTTGCTTTATTTCAAGTTCTAACGATTCTCCCCATTCAATCAAACGGCGCGCCTGCTTATCTTTGAGTTCATCTGGAGATTCTTGACAATAAAAGAGTAAACGTGTTGATACAAACGATTTGGATATGATAAAGCCTTGGATTTCGATAGGTGATTTTACTATAGGAATACAGTATTCCCTCTCCATTAAGCCACCGAAACCCAAGCGATTTCGTACATGAATAAGATCCGGATTAGATGCTGAATTTTCGCTCAATTCCAAGTAAAAAAAATCGTTTGCACCTGTTTTTATCCCGAACCGTACTATGGCGAGTTCACCCAAGGCTATCCCTTTAGTTTGAAGTTTCTTAATGATTCTACGTATCTTAAGAGGAGTACGTAGAAAACTACCAGCCCATTTCTTTGTGGTCCTTAGAACAGCTCCCTCTAATTTTTCTGTTCTATAAATATTGAACCTGTGCTCCCGTAAGTCAAGAATTCCATCCTGTAAGGTTTTGGGAGGAATTTCAGAAAATGGCACCGAAGAAGTAGTAAAAAATCCATCCGTTAAACTTTTTGGAACCTGCGTCTCACGAGATGCCAAGAAGAAAACAGAATTTACGCCCAACTCTTCCCAGAGACGTTTTCGCTCCCAATTAAGCACCTCAAATCTTGAGATACGATTTAGAGGATCTAACAGAAAGTTCTGAAGACTACGCCCAAACTGAACTTCTAACCATGAAATGGGCATGATAAAGGAAAGTTGGCCGACCTTTGGGTCAAGCAAGGAGAATGCTCTTAAACAAAAAAAGATTGATAGGTCGCTCCTTTTGTCCAGAACTACTCCTGTTCCTAATTCCTTTGCAACTTTATTGTGGATTTGATTCTTGCTGAAAGAACCACTTCGGATTCCATAGTTTATATCTTCGTGCCGGACCCATGGAGGATTGCCGATAATGAGGTCGAAAGATGTAGGAAAAGAACATGCAAAAAAATCCGACCTAATAAGCTTCACGGTGTCTATTTTGAGGGGCAAAGTCATCTGGGATCTAATTTTCTTCGAAATCGTCATTTTTAGGAATGTTATTCTCGTTTTAGTTATCCAGAGAGGGAGTGAGGCGATATCGACTCCCCAGAGATGAAGTTTAAGGCGAATAGGTTCAGTTTTGATTTGAAGGAAGCGGATTATTAAATTGGCTATAGAGATCAAGAACGTTCCTGTACCACAACTTGGATCGAGTATTTTTATGGAAATTTCGTGAGGAGAAAGCTGATAATTCGTTTCACCATTAGAAAATAATAGGGGATAGTAATATGCGTCACGAAGACTTTTAAGATCAATTCCTTCTTTTTTGGTCTGTAAATATCGATATAAACCGAGGAAACTGAGAAATTCCGCATCCACGATTTTTGTGTAATATTTGCCGTGTTTTTTTTCCCCTAATCCGAAGGATTCAAAGACCTTTGAGAGAATGACAGGAGTGATCGCGACCTCTTCCATCATTGTAGAGGGTTCAATCCATGAGTAGGGAAAGGATTGTGACAAATGGCTTATCAACTTAAAATCAAAGTCGTTATCATCCGCTACGATGTCTTTCAGCAATTCTTTTACCAGGGAATTGTCTGAATAGCCAATTTCGGGCCCAATGAACTCCTTAAGGAATCTTAAAGTCAGCTTACGAAATCCGTCTCGGTCTATGCTCTTATTGGATACCAAAAGTTTTTTTCCTTCTAAATGGACTAAAAGCCCCCAAATTAGTGTTAGCGTGGCAAGATAAACCCTCTCCTTTAAGCTGGTTTTTGAATCTGTAAAGACATCCAAGTACTCCCTCTCTAGCGAGATTTGGTCAATCCAATTACAGAGAAGTTCCTTTAAAGTCGCAGAAGGGACTCCTTTCCTGTCCAGCGAAAAAAAATATGGGATATGAAACCGAGGAATCCGAATAACCTTGATCTTTGAACCTGCTGTGTGTCCTGGTTGAAAAAAAAATGAGACATTTTGAAACGGCTCCAATAATGCCGTTACGATCACTAAATCCTTACCATTGAGATTTAAATCCTTTCTAACATCACTAAGATAGCCTAAACAATCCTTCTCTTTCCATGTGTCTCTAAGAGCGATGATAAGTAAATTGTTTGTAATGAATTGGAATGTGTGAGACGATAAGTTCCCTACGAATGTAACCTCTTCCAGAGACAGGCAATTGAGGAATTCATTCCAGCTTTGCTCAGTTCTATAATCCGATTCCCACAGTAGGTTTATTTGTTTCTCAAACTCAGATTTTGCCTTCGAATCGTTCATTTTTTAATCGCATTGGGGGGTACTTAGGTCCTTCTACTCCTCAAAATAACAATAATTCCCAAGACAATAAACCCAATTGGTATTAACAATTGGAGAACATCCCACCAGAGATTTTCAGTGAAAAGGTTTTCAAAGAAAAACCCAACCGACTGTCCGAATGTTGATCCCCAGTTCCCCATTGCACTACCAAAATCACTCCCAAGGCGCCCCATAGATTCACCAAAATTACCGAAAAAGTCCCCAATGAAGCCAGGGAACAGTAGAACGATTCCAATGAAGAGTCCCACAATGATGAAAAGACCACCTATGACGGCAGCTCCTTCAACATCAGATTTTTCCCCAAAACAGAGAAAATCATCCTGTTGTGTGGATCGGGAATCACCAACAAATTCAACTTGATCTCCAGTTTTGCTTGGAAGAACTTGAGATGCTAAAATGGCCCCACAATTTCGACAGAAGTTTGAATCTTTTTCATTTGGATGGCCACACTTTGAACATATTTTACTCAACTTGATCACCTCATTTTCGAGCATTGATAACTATTAGGGCTCCGAATACCATAAACGCAAGTGGAACCAAATATTCGATAGGAAAAGTGGGAAAAAAGAACAATAACGCTAAAAAAACACCGATACAGATTAATACAATCCCGCCCGTATATGGATTTTCTCCTGATTCTTCTCCAAAACATAAAAAGTCTTGACTCTCGCGTCTCGTTCTCATTGCTGGGCGTGTAGGCCGAGGGACGTTGCTTGGGGGAGCCTTTTGCGGTATTAGCTGATTCCCGCAACGCGAACAAAATACACTATCATCATCTACCGAATTGCCGCAATTATCACAGAACATTTGGCGTTACCTTCCGATCTAATCAATTGTGAGAGTGCATATCGTAAAAGCTCATGGAACTTATATTTCTTAGTATTCAATCATATAGAAATTGAATCAGATCTTTTTATTTCACGAACACAACCCATGGTCAGGAAACTATTTTGATATAACAATTTTCAAACTCATAAGGTTTCCAGATCGGCCTGTGTAAACAATAGAACGGTAACAACACTCAAGTCCTGGGTCTAAACTTAATCGCTAATTTGCCTTGTTTGGACTGTATTTTCAGTCTCATAATATAATCCAGTATTGATATGACTGGACGCGTTCGAATTTTTCGAAAGAAACTTATGGATGGGTTTTTTGTTCCTAGAACAATCCTAAATTAACAATAAAGGATCCCCAATGGCTGCTGCACGAGTTTTCAGGGAATTAAAGGTAGCCTTGGTCTCTATTGCCATTTCAGCAGCAGGTGGCGACAGTGAATCAATTGGAATTTGAAATCGGGCATGGTGTTATTCGCTGAAATCTTAACATCCACACTAACTCCGCTCAGCTTTTTGTAACAGAGGGACTTTCCTTCCCTCTGAAGAATAATCCCAAACCCAATAGAAGAGATCCACTTAGGGATATGATAATCAGGACATAAAAACCCGAAACAAAGCCAAAAGTACCAATAACATATCCTCCGACTAGTACAAACGGGAATCCCAACCCCGTCACAATAGTCGGTATCAGAGAATATACACTGTTCCTCAACTCGTCAGGTACCAAATCGAGATTAATCCTATTCCTCAGGATAAATTCCAGCGACTCTAGAAATGAAGGAATTTGATAAATGGCAAATAATCCTACTACGAGAATTAAACTAAATCCCATCGGCGGTAAAAAGATGAAATAGAGCATCACTAATCCGAAGAATACAGCATTGCTCATGACTGATGAAACAAAAACCCACCAATAGGATCTACGTCCAAAATGAAACATTCTATTTATGAGGAGATATTGCCAAAATAACCCACTGGCAAAGATCAAAGACCGAAGCACTCCCGCTCCCGCATCCGACCCTGAATATGTTTCGTAGACTCTGAATAGCATGAGCGGATGCCAAACTGTTCCATTGACGGCAAAAATGAAGGATGATCCAATGAAATAGAAAAAAACTGATTTTCTGTGGAATAAAAAGCAGATCCCCGAATAGGTTTGAACTAGATAATTCCTGATTGATAAAGGAGTGTCATTACTAACAGTAAATTCTCTTATCCGAATGATGACTATGATTAGAATAGTCACTTCTAATATCAGTCTGAAAGTAAAGAGAGCCTGCCGAGAAACATAGGTCGCTAACGTCCCTCCTCCAATAAATCCAACAATGTATGCGATGTTGGCTACAAATCCGTTCTTGGTTGTGAAATTCGTATAGATATTTCGATCTTCATCCAAGGTCTTTGATTTAACCCTATATGAATTATCAAACCATGATTGGAGTGCTCCGCTCTCCTGAGATGATGCGAATCCCATTATAATCATGAAAAGTAAGAAGTCACCGAATGTTCTTGCTGGTATTAGAGTCCCGACCCCAACAATTTTGAAAGCATAAGCTAGGCAAAGTACCTTTTTATGACCTATTAAATCCCCCAATACTCCAGTTGGGTAATCAAGGAGAGTATTAACCGCGAAATTGACCGCCCAAATAAAACCTACTTGCTCGGGTGGTAAGGAATCTAATAGATAAAGGATGAGAACAATTGAGGTGAGGCTTTCGATAAATATTCTAAAATTACTGACCAAAAAGAAGCTTCTTACATCGCTTTGCAATGATTCGGGCAAGGATTGAACCATAAGGAACTGATTCAAGGAGGCCATCATTGTAAAACCTGGATGAGCGTTGGAATTTCCACATATAACCCAAGGTTACATATTTCATTATTCAGGTAATTGATGCCAATATTGCGAAAGATACGGGATTGCTTGTGAAGGATCAGAAAGACGAGACGAAGGAAGCAACTTTTCCTTATTACATCAATAATGGAGAAACTTTACCAGGATATACGGATTATCTCCGAGCTGTGAACACTGCGCAGCAAGCCTTTGAAGAAAAGGTTTCTCCGGTTCTTGAGAAATATCTTCTGGAATGTCAAAGGTATAACGAGGCTGTAGAGCTGAAGACGCTGAACATCGATTATCGGAATCCGATGATTCACACACAAAAAGCGGAATATTTGCTTTATATGCTCCTAATTGAGTATTCAAACTCAAACATGCGCGCGGCATTTGAAGCTACCCCTACTAAAGTGGTGGTTCTCCCACGGTGTTTAACTGGTCCCAATTACGACCTTCTAAAGGTTAAACGTAGCAAAATGGGATGGCACCGTATTGTGGGAAATAATACAGATGAATATTCCCCAGCGCTTAAATTGAGCCAACTTGGGGAGTCCAATGGGTTCTATACGTTCATCACCATGGGAAGGCGATTCAAGGAACCTTCGTTTTCTCGGGTTTTCAAAAATTTGAGGAAAAAATTAGGCGATTTTGGATTAATCGCAGTTGCTTGTCTCCCTGAACTGGCCTTGGGTAAAACTTACGTCATGGAAGCTGGG
Organism: Candidatus Thorarchaeota archaeon; assembly: GCA_048882505.1. GTDB lineage: Archaea > Asgardarchaeota > Heimdallarchaeia > Hodarchaeales > Hodarchaeaceae > Hodarchaeum. The sequence goes on along the minus strand of JBHLRO010000001.1, from coordinate 188,940 downwards.
ATCCCTGCTCAGGCGGTACCACTACAATATCCCGGGTGTTCCAAATGGCATGATCCCAAGCATTCCCTAGCCACAACTTTTTCGTTTGAATACGTTCTTAAGCTCCTAAAGCTTCCTGCTGATCTAATTTAGATATATGATCAAATCTTTAATCACTGCCCATTGTATCTTTAAAAACTAGATTGAACCTGTCTTTTTCTAAAAATCTGAATTTAGGTACCTTAGACCTCTTATCCAAGAGATGATGATGCTGGATATTTCGACAGGTATACACGCAATCCTGATCCAATTACTAAAAACTTCCCGTGGGCTTCAACAAATTTTGCTAACGGATGCGGCGGGGCTGGTGATTGGTCAGGTCTCGCGTCAACAAGACTCCGGGACTCCCTACAATCTGGAAGGGATTGGTTCTCTTGCTTGTGCCCTTTATTCTGGTATGCAAGAACAGGGAGACACCTTTTTAAAAATAGGAAAGCTAGGATTTATGATATCGGAGTTTGTCGGGGGTAATCTAGTCATGCAAGGTGTTACTCCAGAATATGTTGTGATCGGTATAACTAAACCCCATACAAATGTCCAAGGTATCAGAAAAGCATTTCATCAAATCCAATCTGAATTGCTTGGTTTGATACAGCTACTGAAAAAGGCTGAAGAAATCGAGAACAAGACTCCTTCACTAATGATTGAGGAAAAGAAAGCAAAAGATCCCATTCGAAATGCTCTTTCTGAACTAGATTTCTAAAAAGCGAGATTCAAGGAATTGTTGATGGATTGGAAAAGAGTCGCAATTGATGACTTCGCACATTTGATTTCATATCAATAGAAAAATTTACGGTTGCAAATTTTACCTTTTACATCTACTTTAATTAACTGATTTTAAACTCCCGAGTTCGTTCCCTATTGAAGATTACGAAATTCTCCGCTGGTAGTTTCTCTGGTTTCCCCTAGTTCTCTGAATAAAAGGTTCTTTACGCTAGATGAAATACTCTATGCCCTTTTCCATTTTCCTTTTGCCGTGGCTGCTCCCTTTGTCGGGTGGTATTTCTTTATTCTCTCGGAAGGAGACATTTGGGGGGCTGGATTACTCGTTAGCCTTCCATATCTACTCCAAATCTTTTCCACCTCCTTCTTTGGATGGTTGAGTGATCTTTGGGGCTCGAAACGATTGATCTTTATGAGCCTCGTTATTATGGCGCTATCCTTTTTTGTATACTGGACAATTCGGAGTGCAGTTCCTTTCTTTTGGGCATATTTATGTTTCAATTTTTTCGTTGCTGCATTTGGACCCGCATTTACTCGTTTGGTGACAATTAATTCCCCAGAGGGAGAACACGCGGAGAAATTTGGCAGGTTGGGCGTCATGGCCAGCCTAGGATTCTTATTAGGGAGTCTATTTACCTCTCTTACGATTGATAATATCGGATTACAATCTTTGTTTCTTTGGGCAGGGATAATTTCGTGTATATCTGTATTACTTAGTCTTGGGCTACAGGAAAGGCACCTTTCGCCATTAGAGGTGAATCATTCTCTTTATCCAACTTATAAAACAGACCCTCCCGTTCGGGAGGTCAACAGATCCCTTTATCTGATCTATGTTCTCCTTCTCTTAACAATCATCTCTCAAGTATCAAATAATCTGGTAGTTGGATTATTTTCAATTTTCCTAGAACAGGAGGTGGGGTTATCTGTGGCTTGGGTTGGGATAGCAAATACCCTTGCTACCCTCTTTGGCATTGGAGGGACTTTTTTAATGGGAAAAATTGCGAATAAGGTTTCATTCCGCCCCTTGGTGCTATTAGCGATGCTCCTCTATTTTTTTCTGGCGTTTGGTACCTTTATTCTATCCGCGATCAACCCTCTGTTAATGTTAATGTTATACACTATCCCGATCTACTCGATCTTTTTTATCGTTTCTCCTCTGGTCATTGCAGAGAATACTACGGAGAGGAACAGGGGTCGTTATATGGGCTTTCTGGGATCGTCAAACTACATTGGAATTGCTGCAGGAACTTTGATCGGAGCTTATTTTGCATCAGGGTCCGGAAAAATACAACCTAACTTTGGGATTGGATCTTTCATTGGATTTATTGGGGTCTTAATCGCGTTTCTCTTTTATAGAGGAGAATCCGACCCAAAGTCAGCTCGTTCAACAGAAAACGAGTTTTAACAACAAACTAGATTTCTAGCTTTTTTTATCAAGCTTCTGAACCCGTTTATCCAGTAGTTTCAGTTTGAGTGATATGTAAAACAGTTGTTTCAATACGATCAAATTCCTGATCACCAGGAAACAGCAGACGGGCCTCTGTCAGTAAACGTCGGGCCTCACGAATCAGTTTTGCCCTAGCTGATGCTTCAATCCAATTAACCCAATCGATCTTCTCCATATGGAGAGGATAGAGAACATTCATTTGTTTATAGAGGTTCTCAGCTTTTGCAAAGTATCCAAAATCCTCAAGGTTTCCTAGTTTTACATAATTGGCTGCTAGCGCACGAATGACTTCGATGTGCTTAGGGGGATTTTGGCGTGTTTCAGGTTGATTGAGTCGTTTTTCTAATAAACTTGTATGGTCCTTTAAACTAATCCCTCCTCGTCCCGTGGTTATTGGAGCGGTACTATCTGGAGTTTCGCTTTGCTTTCTCACCTTTTCCTGTAATTCGAGATCAGAATCCGCTCTGACTGTTTTTGTTTTTGGTTTTGCAAATATTTTTTTGAAGAAACTCAATTTATACACCATTAGTCCGTTATAAGCATGATATAATGAAGTAAAAGTTAAAATGGGAAGAACTAAATTGTTGTTATCTTCCTGAAAGTAATCAGTCTAATGAGGGCCGACTTCCTTAAAAACTTGCTGATTTAAAGTTCATCCCCAAACCAGTAGGTTAGGGAATATCATCGCTGAATAGAGCCAAGGTATAATTATTTCTGCGTTGGAGGAAAAGGTTTCTATCCTTGAGAAGCCTTATCTTCCTTTCTACTACTCATAAGACTTGAAACGCCCCCTTATCTTTTTTAAGACAACCGTCAATAATAAAACGACAGGTATGTAGGGATGAAAGCTTGTCGGAGTTGTATTGGTTGTAGTCTCTTCGTGGATCCCATGGCTATAATAAATATCCATTCCATCATTTCGACCGTCTGTCCATACGACATGTGGGATGTCAGCGCCATCCACACGAACAGTAAAATAATCGCCAGGTCTCGTGAAAGCATTTGACGTTCTAACACTAGCAATGGGTACGACTGGACCAAGTGTGGGCGTGCTATCTAGATCCGAAATGGAGATCATCCGATAATAAGGACGAAATGAATTCCCTTGTTCATCTAACCACACGTAATGAACCCGACCCATATTATCTATATCAAAGTCGGGTTGCCATTGGTCTCCCTCTGTGTCTGGATTAACTCGTATTCTATCACTCCAAGTTGCGCCATAGTCATCAGAATATCGAAGATATACATCCCATCCTCCAGCTTCTTCTAATCTTGCGCACCATGATACAAATAGTCTTTCATCATGGAACCTAAGGACTGGTAACGAGGCACGAGATACACGGCCATCGGTTATGGTAATTGACGCGTTTTGATCATTCAGGTTAATATCACTAGCAGCCGAGAAAGTCTGGCCTTGATCTTGTGATTTTACCATGTATATATCACCCCAATTAGCTTCGGTATACCATATCCAAGCTACATAGACATTTTCTTGGCTGTCTGTCGTTATGTAAGGTGATAGGTGATCTACAGGGTTGGTGACTGAATCAGTTATCACTTTAACCTCAGAAAAGGTCATACCAGCATCTTCTGAGCGACTTACTCGGATTGCAACCTTCTCCCCGACAATGTCATCATAAGCAACATAGATTACACCAGAGGAACTGATAGCAATTGTTTCTTTATCTGCAAATCCCTCGCCATAAGTTGCTGTTACTGGATTCCACGATTTTCCGTAATCCTGACTTCTAGCCATCGTAATTTGGGACCAAGCAGTTGCAGGTGGTCGGTTCAGTTCATACTCTAGATATGCGTAAAATAGGGACTCGTTATGCCAAACCAACCACGGGTCGGATTGGCCCGTGTTCATTCCCATAAACTTGGGCATGTCAAAAGGGGAAGACCAAGTAATCCCACCGTCAATGGATTTGGAAAAACTAACCCGAACGCCCTCTCCATTATGGCTGTATGCTTGTTTCCACCCTGCAAACAGTGTCCCATTTGTGGAAATCGCCAAGGTCGGCTCTACATGAGCTGGATAAATCATATCTTCCGTAGAAAGGAGAATATTTGTCGTAAAAGCGTTTATTTCTCCTGATTCTGCATTTTGGTAAGAGAACACTTGAATCAAAGAAAAAGAAACGAGAACAGCAAACAACAGATTGAAGGCAATTCTGGGATTACACATCGTCTATACTTCCAAGAGAAACCCTTCTTATATCAAGGATGATAATTGGATCTTGTTTTTAATTTAATAATCGAAATTCCGTTTGAACAGACGTTTTGACGGTTTAAAGGCCTAGTAACGCCATAACACAGCGCTGTAAACAATCAAGAAGGTAAAGCTGGGCAATATACCTATGAATCGCGGAGTTTTCGTTGCTACACTAATATAGTTCAAATACCTTTAAGAAAACAGAAAGAGGAAATTCGGAGGTTTATTGACCTTTTTGCCCCTATAGTTCTATAAAGCTGGGCATCTAACCTATTCACATTTCTCTTTGCTCTCCGATCCACCCATCTTATGGAAAAGAACTTGATCGAGAAGACATGAACTCTGAAGTACAATATCGTATATAAGTGCCAAAAAATGTCATTTGTGGCTCAAAAATGCCTTATCCAGCTAAACTTTATACAGGGAACCACTAACCTACATTAATAATAAGCATAAATCGAAATCTAACGGATTCCAAGATCAATCCTTTTCACCATTGGCCCAGTTCTGATTAGAGTCGAATTTTGTTCCGGTTATCACTATTTGATGGTTAGGTATAAATTCAGATAGCAAGGACGAATGTCCCGTTTCGATTACTTCTCGAACTATATCGGTAATTTCCTCATTTAACTTAAATCGGGCTCGCACCTTCCTATACGGTAGTTCCCGAATATCTGTGTCCATTGCCTCGATTTGGTTACCGGCTTCGATGAACAGCTTAGTTTTGATCCAAGGTTCCTCTCTCACCCATTGCAAATAATAAGCTAGATTTGCTAGAACCGTGGAAACTAAATAGTTTGTCTGATAAACTTCGGTAGGGATGTATCTAGGCATACGATCTGGAATCTTCCACTTCCTGCACATTTCGTGGGCCAAAGCACTGATATTAATTCCCTGGATTTTCGTTCCGTCAGCTATACCGTACCTGTTATTGTTTCCATAAAGCTCTTGGTATAATGGCATCAAAGTCGGAAAATGCCTTTGAATCACATTAATAAATTCACGTTTATTTTTACCTGGTTTCAGAGTCAAGCCGCTAGGCAGAATAAACTCGGCATCCGTGGTTTTGGCCGTTTCTATTATACAAGCTAGATTCTCTTCGGAATCTCCAACACCGGGTAAAATTGGCATAAGCATTACCCCGCCATGTAATTTATTTTCACGAATCTCTTTAAGCGCCTTAAAGCGTTGTCGGCTCGCTGTAGCATGTGGTTCAAAGCGTTTTCTAAGTGATTCATCACATAAAGTAATAGAAAAAGACACGCTGGCATAGTTCATTTCATTAATCTCTTTAAATAGGTCAATGTCTCTGAGAACTAATTTAGATTTGGTTAATACGGTAGTAGGAAGACCAAAATCTCGTTGTTTTACAAGCAGACTTCGTGTTACACGATATTTCCGTTCCGCTGGTTGATAAACGTCACAAACGCCTCCGCCAATAGCAACAGGAAACCGTGGAGGTTGATTCTTCGCCTTCATCTCAGAATGAGCGTTTGATGAGGATTCGAAGAACCCTTCTATGGTTTGAGAGCGAGGACGGTAATCGGGTAAATATCCGAGTTTCAAGAGATCTTTTTCGTAGCGCTGAGGTGCATTCTCCTTAATCCTAATCAAAGTTCCAAAATCGGCAATTCCATACCATTCGGTACGCCCATCACAATATACACAATCATGTTCACATCCTCGATACGGATTTACAGATCCATGGGTCCAAAACCAGGTATCAGGCGATTTATACCAGTTTAGTACCTTTCCCTCCGTATGTATTGCCTTATATGTGACCTTAATAGAATCCACCTATCTTATTACCTTTACCATTCCGATTAGAGGAAGAATACCCTAGTGATTAAATTTTCTTCTAGCTAAAGGCCCCTCAGGCTCGATATGGTTCGAATTACACTCTTTCTTATTGATTCACGGTCTTTCGATAAATTATTGTTTCCCAAGGTTTCGGACAAGAGGAATAAGGTTGGAAGAAGATCTTCACTCGTGTTTAGGCCTGTTTTACGAATCCATTGCCGAACTTCCCGCTCTACCTCGAAATTAGGAAGATTGAACCATCCTTCAACTAGTCGTGTCAAAACCTGCTGTTGCCTTAGGTTCAAATTGAGATCCTGTGTAATTTTTTTTTGGTATCTCCTCCAAGCATGAAATGAATTATCTTCAGATATAATCCCTGTAATCAGAAAACTAAACAACCTAATGAGGGGTTGACGAGCAGGGATATCCTTTAGGTTCTCGAAGACGGCAGTTAAACTATCCTGGTTGTTTTGAGGTGAAATAATAGGAATGCTTGGGAAAATTGCTTTCAAGACTCCTGCGTCATATAAAAGCCGTAACCCTCTTTCCGGTTGTGGAAGTTTTAGCAATTTAAAAAACTCCTGGCGAAGTACGGTTCGACTTCGAAATAACGCTTGTCGTCCTACAACGTAAACCGCTCTATGGGCCGCTTCCCCGGGATTCAGATTGAATTGCGCAATAAAACGACAAATTCGAATTATTCTTAAGCCATCTTCAAGAAAACGAATAAAAGGATCTCCTATAATGTGAATCACGCGCTCTCGGATGTCACGAAGACCATCATAGGGATCGAAAATCTTTTTATCTGCATCATCATAGACTAGTGCATTAATAGTAAAATCCCTTCTGGCTAAATCATCGGCCAATGATTTCACGAATGTAACTATTGGGGGTTTTCCAGGGGCGGGAAAATGCTCACGCCTAAAGGTACTCACATCAAAAGCCTTTTTTCCTATGATGGCAAGGACTGTTCCAAATTCACCGCCAATTGATTTAGTTTTGACATTTGAATCCTGAAACCACTGAATCAACTGGCTTGGAACCGCTGATGTTGCTAAATCAAAATCCCCAATAGGAACCCCAAAGAAAAAGTCCCTGACGGCCCCTCCGATTACCAAGGATTCCTTATTATGGGATTTTAGGATATTTAAAAGCTGATGGACTTCTTGGGGTAATATTCTTGAAAACTGAATGGCCTTCTGATCTAAACTACGTCGCAATCACAATCCCCTTCATGAAAGGAATCACACTTCTCTGTGTATATAGATGTATCTTTCGTTGATTTTAGAATCAGAAATGGAAGACAAGATTTTATAGTTCAAGATTCTTTTCCAAGGTTGAAAAATTCCAAAGGCCTTTGTTCTGCACAGCAACAGTGTCCTCAATTCTAATTCCCCATTTATTGGGATAATAGACTCCAGGTTCGACTGTAACCACATCTCCGACCTTTAAAACCTCTTCTTCTCTGAGAAGTGAGAGATATGGGGGCTCACCAATGGTTAAACCTACCCCGTGGCCCAAACCATGAATGAATCCTTCTTCCATAGGCATTCCAGGATTTTCCATATAATACAACGGAGTTTTGTGACCACGCTTTGTAAGAATATTGCAAACAGACGTTGAAATCTTCTTTCCGTTGGCGTTAGCCATGATCTGTTCTAGGGCTGCTTTTTGAGCTTCCAAAACATCCTCATACATTTTTTTTACCTCCATGGAGGCCTTTCCTATGGTAAAAGTTCGTGTGGTATCAAAACAATATCCCGATTCGACATCTCTGGGAAAAATATCAAACACGATAGGTGTTCCTGTGGTCAACTTTCGTTCTGAAGTTCCATGATTGTGCGGATCGGCACCATCTGGTCCAGGAGCGAATATTGTATCAAAAACGGCGATAAGATTTTTTTCTGCTAATCTGAGGTTGATAAACTGCTTAACTTTCCCAACTGTTAAATCTTTGCCTGATTCAAAGGGATTTTGAAGTGTGTCACCTTTTATTGAACATTCCCTGAGCATTGAAAGAGTAGTCCGTACAACATCTTCAGTCCTACGTGCAACTTCACGAATGATATCAAGTTCTCTAGAACTCTTTGTTCTTCGAACATTATCTACCAAATCAGGCTCAGCTCTGATCTTATACCCCCTTTTTTCCATTCTTCTTGAAATATCAATTGCTTGGCCGGCTTCAATCTTCCCAGCAAGTACAAGGCCTTTGGCCCCGCCGAGTTCTCCAAGGATTTGATCATAGATAATAATATATGCCTCTTTGAGCCCGTTTTCTTGAGCAAGTTTTGAGAGGTTGTATTTGGATGTGGGATAGACCTTCCTGACTAATCCACGCTGAGCATTAGCCGTATCCAAATCGCCAACAACAAGAACAGGTTCTTCACCAATTTTCTTGATATAAACTCCACCGCGAGGAACTGTTACGCCACAAACGTACCCAAGAGAGGGATTTCCAGAAGTACTATCTCCTATGATGATAATAGCCTCACTATCTACTTTTTCTAATTCGGAATCTAAATCTTCAATCATTTAATCACAACATACAGACTTTTACCATACTTTTGTATTAATGCTGACTTATCATGTCCAAAAAAAGGTCTATCAACCATTAAAATCACACGTTAATGTACCAAATAAGGGATCGCTGCAGCACATTTTGAGTCCTTTGAATCTACTAAGCATCTTTCTGATCTCCCATCTTTTCTTCATAGAAGATTATAAAAATAACTACTCCTTTCAAATCCCAATCCTAGAACAACAGATGTTTTATTTGACCTTCTTCAAACTGTCCAAACCATTCTCGTTTTATGCAGCTCTACTACTGCCCTTAAGTTTTTCCTGGTTATTTATTGCCTCTTTGGTTCTTGTGTATATCTATGATTTTGTCGATTATTTGAATACCTCATCCCTACTTCCTGGTGTCGATGTTCTATTAATGTTAATCATTATCGCATGGCCAGTTCCCGGTGCCTTGGTTATAACGGGGGTGTTCCTAGATAAATACCCCCAGTACATCGGAAAAACCGTCTTGCTCGGTCTTGGCGGAAGTTCGATCCTTCTCGCTGTCTATGTTGTCTCTCTATTAGTTAAAAATGGATTGCTTATTATCATTAGCGCAATGAGCCTTGGATTTTTGATGGGGATCCTGGTTATTGCTAGCCATACTCTCTTTGGAGGTTTAAATATCAATTGGAAAAAAAGGGGAATAAATTATGGCGTCGCGATCTTTATTTTCGAGGTTTTTAGTCTCTTCGTTATTCTCGGAATAGGCATCATCGGTAGTGACTACCTCATAGGTTTTACTCTTTATTCACTAACTGGCTTAGTTTTGACTGGCATTTTCTTTTATTGCACACGTGTTTGGTCATTTTGGGCTAACGACCCGTGGCCTACGACTAACTGGCAAATAATAAAAAGGACTTCGGTTAACGTATATTTCTGGACTCATACCTTGGTATATTTGATGATAGGTCTCATGATTGGTTCTTTGGCGGAAGCTGGAACCTATTATAATGTGACTGCTTTCTTTGGAATTGATCTAGGGGCTTATAAAGCCTTTTGGGCAGGAGTCATCTTCGGAGCAGGCTTGTTGATCCTTCCAGCAGGTTTATTTGTAGATAAATTCGGGCGTAAATCTGCAATAGTTCTTGCAACTTATTTAATCGTTTTTGCTGCAATTATCGTGGGCCTACTCCCTGAAAATCCCTTATCTTTCCTGTTTGCTGCACTCATCATTGGAATAGCATTTGCATTTGTCCATCCTTCCCTTGATGCCTCCGTCTGGGCCGATCTCGCATCGAGAGACTCATTAAGTCGATATTACTCCCTTGGATTCCTCTCTATCTCTCTGGGAGTCGTTATGGGCCTTATATTGGGATTGTTCAATCCTTTCACGGACATTGCTGATAAATTAGCCTTCAATGTATTCATACTTATTGCCTTGGCGGTCTTAGCGAGTTTTCCACTCTATTGGACAGCTGATTCCTCTCCACCCCTGGATTTCTTTCTCTTATTGGTGATTAATGATGCTGGGCTGCCTATTTTCTCTTACAATTTTGGAAAGGGAGAAAGCTTGAAGGTTGATTTGCCCCTTATTTCAGGAGCTCTTTCTGCAGTAGGGAGTTTTATGCTTGAAGCAACAGGGGAAAAAAACGCTAGTTTAAACTTGGTTCGGCACGGAACTCACTTTATTTTATCCGATACATCAGGAGGTCTTTCTGGGGCAGTATTCTCTAATAAGAACGATAGGGAACTCCAAAAAGTACTGAAACGTTTCCTTCTTAGATTTGAATCAAGATTTCAAAAGGTTCTCGCTGATTGGAATGGAAATATTGGAGTATTTAATGAAGCTGTTAATGATGCGGAGGAATTTTTTGGTCCCCTGGTTTCCATATCTTAGCTGTGTTGTTTTGTTGCTGGCTCTAGGGTACCTATCAACTTGATCGCATATAATAGCGTTATTAAGCCTAGAATCACCAATCCACCTGCCGCAAAAAAACTAGCTCGGTATGCCTCCGCGGCCGAATAGCCTATTGAAATGAAATAATCTGCGACGGGCCCGCCAAGGAGAGTACCCCCAAGTCCCCAGCTCAAAAAGAAGACTGAATTATAATACCCAAATAAGCGGCCTCGAAAACCTGGAGGGATTATCTTTGCAGCCACAGAATAGGAAGCACTTCTACCTAGCACAAACGAGAGCCCGTACAACCCAGGTGTGATCAGCGCCATATTAAGGCTTGGCGCAAGTGGGAGCCAGAACAGGGCAAGGCACCCGATCACGGTGCCAAAAAGAAGGATTTTCGTATCCTTTATGCGATAGCTTATAATTCCAAGGGAAATTCCACCAATGATTTGAAAAAGGGACCAAACGTTGCGATAAAGAGCAACCTGCTGGTCGCTCGCGTTAAAAGCATTCGGATCTACTATATAAAAAATTGCAGTAAATACCACTGAATTAAGACCAAAAAAGAAAAAGGCTAAGGATCCTAGTAATATGACAAAGGGCTTTATAATATTAGGGGGTAGTTCGCTTAAAGACGTAATTGACGGAGTCATAATGGAGAAGTAATCTTTATGACGTTTCAAAGATTGCTCTCTCTTAACAGAAAAAAATACGATAATTCCAGATCCGAACATGATGATGGCGGCCACATAGAACAAAACTCCCGATGAGAAGCCTAAACCCCCAAGATATAGCTGACCGCCTAGATATGCCCCGATTATACCCCCTATTCCTCCCACAACAGACAACTGCCCCATTAGTTTCGTCCTTTCTTCTTCCTCCGTTTTTTCTGAGATTAACGTGCTCCACCCAACATTTGACATGGACCAGGGTAATTCGATTAAACCCAAGCTAATGATGATTACAAATCCAGCCAACCTGATATTTCCAGTCTCTAAAGTTGCTTTGTGCCATAAAAACATGAAAATATGGCCAACACCGGCAATAATCTCACCGATTACCACAAATGTAGACCCCGATATTTTCCAACGATCTAATAATCTTCCCCAGAGAAGGGGTTGAGCGATTGAACTTACAATCATCCCGATGGTCGTTAACAGTGAGGTTTCAGTTGTTGAAAGTCCAATAATTACTCTTAAATAAATCGCTAGGAACGTATAAATAATTAAACGTCTGAAAAAAAGAAGAAACTGGACTGACGCTATTCCAGCATATTCTGACGTCCTTAATCGGGAATAATTTAGCAACGCCACACTCTTTTGCCAAATAGAATTGGAGAAAAATGTTTTCTGTCCATTTAACTTATCAAGATGAAGTTCTTCTAATCCTTCGTTTTAAGGCCAAAAGACTGAGAGAGACATCAGTACATCTAAATCAGATTAGTCCGCGATCTATAAGTTCAGAACTCGAATGCTTCTCCCATAAATCCAAAAACCGTTTTAAAGTATCATCATTTTGGAATATTCTATCACGTGCCGCTCGTTTGGCCCTTAAACTTTTGAGAAACTTCCTCTCTAGCTGTTCTACATATACGGCTCCCATCTCTGATAAATCTCCGTCCGCTTCACATTCTATTATAGATTTTATTGCAAGCTCTCCCGATTTCATGGCATAAGGAATACCTTTACCGCTTATCGGATCGACTATACCACCAGCATCTCCGACCGCAAAAACTTGATTCTGATAGAGCTGTGATCTAAGCCCAACAGGTATGAGATGGGCCATATATATATCTGAGACGGCCCCATTGAGCGCTCGCTTAACCATCGGAAGATCTAGAAACTTCTGGTATTCAGTACGTGAATTCTTTATCAAATTTCTTAAGTTTCCCCAACCTGTAGTTATGTGTTCTGCTTTCGGGAATAACCATGCGTAACCAACAGGAATCAGACCCTTGATGCCGAAGAAGAGATGGATTTTGTCCGTACCGAGCGTTTCATTAATCGCAGCCTTGGAAGTTCTCATCTCGTTTGTGATGCTTAGGATTACGTCATCCTTGGCAAAATCGGGCCAGTTTAAAAGACGGAGAGTTCGAGAGGGCATTCCATCTGCTGAAATAACGTATTTCGCACGATAAGTGTTATTCTTGGTGTGAAGCTCATATTTAATCTCCCCATTGTCCCTTGAAAAGGGTTCTATTCTCTTTATTTGGACAAGAGGCTCTCTATCCTTAACCTCTGCTCCCGCATCCCGAGCTAATTCCATTAAGTATAGATCGAAAGTGCTTCTCCAAACAACCGCTCCCTTCCCCTTTTTTGTGTATTGCTCCCCATCGACGTGATGGAGTTCCAAGCCTTCGATAACACGGTCTATTCGATCTTCAGGGAGATGAGTCCCGTCCACTGTATCCCAAGCCAGTGCACCACCGCAGGCCTTGTATCTACCACCGTTACTCAAGTCTTTCTTCTCTACCACTAGTGTGGAATAGCCATTTTCCGCTGCAGTTCTTGCTGCACCCGCTCCACCAGGACCACATCCAACGACGAAAATATCTACCTCTTTAATCGAATTAGTCAAGTCTATTCATGCCCAAACAAATGGATCAAAATCTGATATGTTTTTCCTTCTCAATCTAGCCGAATACAGGGCATAATTCAAAGATTTTCCAATCCGAAAACCCTGGATGCCGCTTTTTCAATCAAAACCTGGTTTTTAATTTTATCTACCTTAAAAAAAAAATAATCATGGATTCATGAACCATCTTTTCTAGAATCTGGAATTACACCCTATTCCCAAATTAATTTTTCCAGAGCTGTTCACGCCCCATTTTAACTTCGATCTAGAAAGCATTTTAGACCATAAGGAAGGGAAATGAATGGTAGCAGAGAGACACCAAATGTAGGTAGGACAATCGCTGTCTTTGATGATAGAGCAATGATCTTCAGAATTGTACTTGATTATAATTCCGCAATGTGTTTAGAGTTTGTCTTAACCAAAAAGGCAGACATTAATATTAAATAAAAAGAAAGGAAAGAGTTTTTAGTTCTCTTAAAACCTAGTAATGTATGGATCAAGCAGTGAATGATTGGAAAAAGCCTCGATCAAGGAGACATCCCTTGTGAAATCCATAACGACAAAGTTAAGTGACAGATACCATAACGCGGTATCCATATCGTGTTGGTAAAAGACTCCTAGCGAATTGAACACAGAATAACTAGTTTCGTTAAACACTCCACCGAATTGATAAATGTGAGTCATGTTTTCTTCCGGTGAAAAGCATATTTCGATCCCCTTAGCTGTCGTTACATCAGTCAGTTCACTCTTTTCATATGTAACAAACGAAATTGCATTTTCGGACTGTAAGATTTCAAGATTCTCAAGTTCTAGGACCCATGAATCGTTTAGGGAATTTAATGTGGTACGAGACGAATTATCAGTGAAAATCTCGAAACTAAGATTATATTCCACACGGGTATACGTTCTGATTAGTGTCTCTTCTTGGTCATCATAAGAAAATTCTTCTTGTTCCGAAGCAACGGCAAACACAACTTTCATGGAGTGAACTTTCTCTGACGATGTGGTTAGACGTAAATTGTTGCCAAGGATGGAGGAATTTAGAAATACGCTCATACGTACGGATGAAAATAATAAGCAGAATAGTGATACTCCAATTATAAATTTAAACTTTTTTTGCATGATTTTTCACCTTCTCAACAATTCATCAACATTTCATCAACACCTCATCAACAATTAATTCCACCTTATAAAGATTGCCATTTTTTAAAAACCATAAAAATGACATAAATCTAGAGAAAGATCGTTAAAATGTGTTTTTTTGAGAAAAATAAGGTTTTAATAAATTGATTACCCGTTTGATTATCAAAAATGAGAGCCAATCGTTATTCTTCAACAGTTAATGCGTATCAACAATTCATCAACAAATTAGGTTTCGACGGAAATCCCATTCTCTTTCCCCAAGAAGGCCCACTTATTCCTCCTCTTGCTTTTTCGAACTATCATAGGTTGTTACTCTCAAGATACAACCCATGAAATTCGTACGTTTTTTATACCTGAGTTTTACGTAAAGCAGGATCCCCCATATGCCTATAACGAATCTAAGGTCACTTCATTACATTCTTAATTGATTTTATAGTACCCTGCACTGCCCTTTTTCAACTAGAATCTGGTATTAAATCTTATCTACAAGGAAAAACACTAATGATGCTTGGCTAAATCTTCTCATCTTGAATAGTGAATTACTCTGCATCCGAAAAATTATTCAACTAGATACGTTCACAACTGATTTTCACTTCGATTCTAAAAGGAGCTCACTTATGAAACAATCATAACATCTGCTGTTCAGCCGATATTAAAAATTCGAGATGATCTCCATGAAATATACGAAGATTGGAACCTCCAAGGTCCAAGTTTCTCAGATCGGTTTGGGAACCATGCAGTTCGGATCTCAGAGATGGGGGTTTGGCAAAGAATTCGACAGGGAGGATATTTCCAAGATTATTAAGAAGGGTATTGAAAGTGGAGTAAATTTAATTGATACTGCTGAGATCTACGCTCGCGGAAAGTCTGAAAAACTCATTGGAGAAGCTATCAAAGGGTATGATCGTGAAAACCTGCGGATTACAACCAAATTCATGCCGTTTCGCCTTCGACCATCTTCGGTGAAAAAGGCGTTGTTAAAAAGCCTGGATAGGCTTCAAACTTCGTATGTCGACATTTATCTAATTCATTTTCCAAATCCACTTATTTCGATTGGCCGTGTTCTCCAATACATGGAAGAAATGGTAGATGAAGGCCTTATTCGGCATATTGGAGTCTCTAATTTTTCCAAAAACAGATTTGATCATTTTCAAAAGCGGATGAAGAATTACAGGATTCAGGTTAACCAGGTAAACTATAGTATTGTAAAGCACGGCGCAGAGAACAGCTTTCTGCCTTATGCCAACGAAAATCAAATTATGACCATGGCGTATAGTCCACTTGCTCAAGGTTTTTTATCAGGCAAATATTCAGCCGATAATAGGCCCAAAGGTTCTCGAAGGATGAATCGAGTTTTCAGGCAAAGAAATTTAGAACGAGGGACAGACCTTCTGTCTGTTCTTAGAGAATTAGCCAAAAAATACGATGTGACAATGTCACAAATCGCGCTCCGATATTTGATCGATAATGAATCTGTAGTTGTTATACCTGGAGCGAAGAGTCAAGATCAAGCCGCTTCTAATGCGGAAGCAGCGGGATTTGACCTGCAACAAGAGGATATATTTGCCATACGAGAAGCTGCTATGAACTTTAAACCTTCATTGATCTTTTAAGGATAAAAACAGCTCAATGATCCAAAATGAGGGAGAGATTTCTTCCCTTGAACAAAGCTGAATCGATTGAGGGGATTTCTATGGCCATTACCTACCAGAGGCATTCAGAATTGTTCATGATCGGGAAAAATCGAAATAGAAGCCTTATGTCAAGTTCCATAACCCTGAGGTTGAAGAACTTCGATTCTTCAATTTTATCAATTTCGAACATTAGTTTGACAACTGGTTAAGGGTTATTCACGGTCAATCTGTCTCCAAGTCGATAGTAGTTGAAATCCCCACCAATGGCCCACAGAATTGGGTGAACTTTCCTCATATCGATTTTCCCTTCAGTCAATATCTGGGGATCGGCATATGATTTCACTACACGACCTATAATTCCATCGTTTTCAGGATAGTCAAGAATTTCGGTTACTTCGCATTCCATGTTTATGGGACATTCCCGAATCATGGGAGCTGTTTGTAAGTCTCCATAAAAACTCTCAAAGATAGTACTCTTATCGTAATTCCGACCAGATTTACTTCCACAAAGATTTGTCTTTCTTAGGAGATCCTCTGAAGGGATGTTCACACTGAAGGTTCGGTTTTCATGAATTCCAATTCTAGTAAAGCGTTTTTTGTAAATACTGAAGAAAATGTATCTGCCAAAGTCAAAAGGTGACATGTACCCTATTACAAGATAGTTAGGACGTTTTTTAACATTTGCTCCTACCAATACGATCGGTAACGGACTCAATAGGTTCCCTTTAACCGTGGTTTTTCGGGGATTAGACTTATTAACCTCTTGATAAGCAATATTCAAATCTAATTACTCTCCAACGGAATAAGTTCAATTTAATTTAGTTTAACGGCTGATAGCGAGAAAATGGAAACCTTAGCATAAATATCTGATCTACTTGGCACTAGTAGATGAGGGTAGACAGGCGAGGATCTCAAGAAAGAAAAT
Organism: Candidatus Thorarchaeota archaeon; assembly: GCA_048882505.1. GTDB lineage: Archaea > Asgardarchaeota > Heimdallarchaeia > Hodarchaeales > Hodarchaeaceae > Hodarchaeum. The sequence continues at coordinate 172,032 of JBHLRO010000001.1, read as the reverse complement.
GCTGTGCGCATATGCTTATCGAGAAAAACCATCTCACGTGACAAAATTTCATTTCAGTAAATCAAGCGCTGAAGATAAGGATCTTACCGAGGCCCTCAATCATCGTAGAATCATAATCTTTTAGCAAGAATATGAAAAAAGATCGACACAATGAATCAACACGTGGTGAAATTACTTTTTTGGGGAGTACTTTGCGTATCTAACTTCGATGATCAGCAGTAAAATGAAAAACGAGGGAGAGACTACAAACAGGTAGCTCTGGCTTTTGATTTTCTCATGTGCAATCAGCGTTTATTCACGGATTGGCTTGATAAATGTTATCTAGGTATCGGAATCTCTGATCTTTGAAGGTTCGCCACCTCCTGGTCGATGCGTTTGTATGTCAATAAGCCCGTACCACACCGAAAACATAAATAAAAACCAAACCAGAAAGGTCGCCAGAGCAGAAGCACTAGCCCCAAAAATTACAAAAAAAAAGCCTCCTAGAATTAGTAACCCTGCAAAGGGTACCAAAGTCACAAATAAAGCTAGTCTTAATGCCCAGATATAGGGATTCTCATAATCCGATAAAAAACGGGAAGCCAAGTATTTTAAGTCCATATCCTCACCTTCTTATATCCTCGTTCACTCATAAACCTTCTTTCCAGAGGTTTTAGAAATACGATCCATCCTCGAATTATATAGGTCATTATTTCTTCAGTTTTTAACTTTTTCTACCGCAGAACGGATTATGCATCAAAACCACCGAGAAAAATGATCTTAATCCCTGGCAGAAGGTATCCAGGGATGACTCAAGTACCCAGCCTTATGAGGCTGAGATGACAACCATATTAGACTGATTTTCCGTTTCTAGATCGCAATTTTGTTTTCAATTGGCCTCACTGGGCGATCAGAATATTGTGGGCCCAATACTCCCAAGAGAAATGTCACCCGTTAATAGAAGTTGTGTGTCTTTGATATCTAGTGATCCTTTTAGAGCTCCGGAAGTTTAAATCATGGGAAACTAAACGCATATTCACAGGAGAACACTAGATTAAATTCGTTCAAAACCGAAAAGAAGAATTTATATCACAGCTCTTATCTCAAGCATTGACCTTCGTGAGCAGGATATGAATCTCCTGGACAATGATGCCCCTCTTGGGGGGGTACTCAATCATCCGAATAGATTATTCAGAAAATGTTATTATTAATCGATCCCTTCTGTGAGTCGTGAAAACCACTAGGAAAAAAATCCAGAGCAACCAGGCATGATCGTTTTTAAAATTGTATTAATCGGCGATGGTGGTGTGGGTAAGACCGCAATTCGTGAGCGATACCTTGGCCATGGTTTTGAAACTCAATACGTAATGACGATCGGCGCAGATTTTTCCATGAAAGATGAGGTTATCCATGGTAATCCAATAAGATATCAGATATGGGATTTAGCGGGCCAAGAACGATTTGACGGCGTAAGAGACGTCTATTACAAGGGAGCCATGGGTGCCTTGTTGGTATATGATGTCTCTAGACCCGAATCATATTACAACTGCGTAAAATGGATTAAAGAGCTTTGGGCGAATAATGGCAGAGGGAAGGTGCCTGTTGTTGTAGTGGCAAATAAGATAGATTTACGTCAGTCATGTGATGATCCCATAACCTCCGAACAAGGCAGGCTGATCAGTAAGAAACTCTCCAATCTAACTTCTTCTATGGGATTCGCTTGCCATTACGTCGAAACATCCGCAAAAACAGGGGCTAAGGTTCATGACGCCTATTCACTTCTCGGGGAAAATATAATGGATTTTGCGGTGAAACGGGAAAATCTCAGGCGGAAATCCAAACCCTCTGTAATTCGGAAACAGCTTGCCGAACTGTTTTAATACAATAAACATTCATTATATTTAATCACTCTTCAAAAAATGAGATGCTTTCCTCCTCCACCATGTTTCTCTCATCTTCCGTTTAGATAACGAAACCTTTATTTTCTCTGACGAAGTCATATGCGTGGTGTCGGAGTTCTTTTCTTGGTCTTCTCTCAAGCATAGAATTACCGTTCGCGGTATTCTTTGCGACTCCGACACCCTCCCTCCCCCCTCCTGACTGGATTAGACGTTTTGCCGTCTCAGAAAAGTAGAAAAGCAAAAATAAAAAGCGGGGAGTAAATAAAGCAGAATTATATACGTGAGAATGATCTGCTAAACTTCTAATTCGTTATTTAAGTCTTTGTTTTCTCGATGCATTTAAAATAAGGGAAATTGGAGAACAATATGTAAAGAAGATAATTTCCAGAGTTCAATCAGTAGAGTCGGTTAGGGATTTAGGATGAGCAATGATAAGAAAAACTGGGACGAATTAAAGCAAAAATTCGATGAGTGGTGGCCGACAGCCGACGAATTTCAGCAATGGATGTGGGAGTACTCACAGGCCTCCCCCGATCCCATTTTGGCCTGGAATACGGGAGAGACATACTTGAGACCAACATTTTTAAAATCTGGTTGTGTATGAAGATTACTAATTCGGTACGAAATGAACCACATTTCTTTCGTCGTTGGCTCACATTATAGACCAAAGCTGGATTTTTGTCCAGATTCTTTGAATTTAAGAGGTATGGATGAGGAATGTTAAGAGGTTGAGAGTAAAAAAAGGATCTCACAAAAAAATCCTGGTTTTTATTTTTCTTTTTGTTGTCTGGGTGGCGCAACAACCAGTCGTCCTTCCAGTTCAAGCAATTTCTAGCTCGTTCACGGAGACTTTTGACACAACTACTTTCATGCATGCTGGCAAAACAACGGTAGAGGGGTGGGGTTTTGGTAATCTGAGTTTAAAACGTAAAGAATTTACTTTAACTGGTTCCTACAACACCCCGGGTTATGCCCAAGATGTGGTTGTGGAAGGTGATTACGCGTACGTAGCTGATTGGGACAGTGGATTACAGGTGATAAACATCACTGATCCGACTAACCCGATTTTGGCTGGAGACTATAATACCCCTGGTAATGCCAACGATGTAGTGGTGACAGGAGATAACGCCTATATTGCGGATAGTGGTAACGGTTTACAGGTAATAGATATCAGTGATCCATCTGCCCCTACATTGGCTGGTACCTACACTACCCCTAGTAATGCCTACGAAGTGGTGGTTGTTGGCGATTACGCCTATATCGCTGGATATACTAGTGGGTTACAGGTGATCAATATCACTGATCCTAACACACCGACTTTTGCAGGTGCTTACAATACCCCTGGTCAGGCATGGGGTGTTGTTGTTGCGGGCGATTTCGCCTATATAGCGGATGGTTCTAGCGGGTTACAGGTGATTGACATCAGCGACCCTTCTACTCCGACTTTGGTAGGAACCTACAATACTGATTGGGCGGTCGCAGTTGAAGTGGCGGGCAATTATGCCTATATTGTTGGTTCCTCTAGCGTTCATATACAGGTGATTGATATTAGCGACCCTTCTAATCCGAATTTAGCTGGAGTATACAATACACCTGTGGGTACCAAACGTGTTGTTGTCGATGGCAATTACGCGTATGTTGCTAGTTCTTCTAATGGGTTACAGGTAATTAACATCACTAATCCCGCTACTCCGACTTTTGCAGGTTCCTACATTACTCCTGATTCAGCTCAAGGCGTTGCAATAGTGGGTGGTTATGCCTATGTTGCGGGATATACTAGTGGATTGCAGGTAATTAAAATAAGTGACCCCGTACCTCCTTCCTTAGTTGGTGCCTATGATACCCCTGGTACCGCATTTGGCGTCGTGGTTTCAGGCGATTACGCCTATGTGGCCGATAACCATAGGGGTTTACAGGTCATAAACGTCACTGATCCGATTAACCCGACTCTGGCTGGTTCCTATGATGCTCCTGGTTATGCTTCCGATGTGGTTGTAGCTGGTGATTATGCCTATGTGGCGGCTTGGGACAGTGGGTTACAGGTGATCGATATCAGTGATCCCACCACCCCGACTTTTGCTGGCAATTTCAGTACCCCTGATTATGCTTATAGTGTGGAGGTGGTCGGTAATTATGCGTATGTGGCTGATCGTATTGGTGGGTTGCAGGTGATTAATATCAGTGATCCCACCACCCCATCGTTTGCTGGTAATTATAGTACCCTTGATTTTGCTCGTGATGTGGTGGTAGCTGGTGATTATGCCTATGTAGCGGATCTCACTGGCGGGCTACAGGTGATCAATATCACTGATCCCAGCATCCCGACGTTAGCTGGTAAGTACAGTGCCCCTGATGAGGCTTGGGGGGTGGCGGTAGTGGGTGATTATGCGTATATCGTGGAGCAATTCGGCGGGTTACAGGTTATTGATATCACTGATCCCACAATCCCGATGTTAGCTGGATCCTACAATACTCCAGATTGGGCTTGGAATTTAATAGCAATAGGTGATTTTGCGTATGTAGCGGGTTACAATAGCGGATTAGAGGTGATTAATATCACTCATCCCACCAGCCCGACTTTTGCAGGTTCCTACAATACTTCTGGCACGGCTTACGGTGTGGCGGTGTCTGGGGATTACGCCTATGTAGCTGATGGTTCTAGTGGATTACAGGTGATCGAGAAAAGCTGGCATCTACGAAGACAATTTCAATCTTATGGTCTTGCTCAATCGAGCATTGTGTTTACCAACCCCCCTGGGTCTCTTTTAAGTAATGCGACTGTCACTGCTACTGCAACCATTCCTCCCAACACCTATATCACCTATTACCTTTCCACCAATGGTGGAGCAAATTGGGAACTGATTACTCCTGATATGACCCATCTTTTCACCAGTGCTGGCACTCAATTGACGTGGAAAGTAGAACTAAATACTTCCACTCTCGCAACTCCTCGATTATTTAGTCTGACGATCGATTACTCTTACCAATATGTACCAATGTTAACTGCACCAAGTGATGGAATTCTTACTATTGAGGCTACTCCTACCTTTACATGGAGTACTGTTTCGGGGGCATCGAACTATACATTTCAACTGGACACTACAATTACTTTTGATTCACTTGACTTCATTTCTATAAAACAATCGTCTACTACTTACACCCCTAGTGATATCTTAGCTGATGGCGTTTGGTACTGGCGTGTAGCGGCGAACGATGCTAATGATAAGGAGGGCCTTTTTTCGATGTATCAGAGTTTAACTATCGATACGACCGCTCCTACCATCAATAATCCAGCGGACGTAACATATGAGGAGGGAACCACTGGTCACAGGATCACCTGGAGTCCGAAGGAAAACAATCCGAAGAATTATAGTGTTACAAGAAACGGAAAAGTTGTTGAAAATGGCATCTGGGATGGGAGCAGTATTGTTAAAATCATCGACGGGCTAGCCAGCGGGACTTACACGTATGTCTGTGAGGTCTACGACCTAGCTGGTTTTAGTGTCAAGGATACAGTGGTTGTGACAGTTATCACCCCGACTACTTCCACCACACCGCCAATTCCTAATTTAAGTTTCTTCTCCAGTTTAGTGATCATTCTCACTGGTTTAAGTTGGGAAACCTTCTTCCTTCGCAGAGCGAGAAGAAAGTAAGGGCTGGGGCAACTGGAAAGTTGGGAAGAACGGTTATTCTCAAAAAAAGAGGAGACGCCATCTCTCAATTCCAGAACATGGGAATTTTACTTGGGATGGGGTGGGATAAGCCTTTAAATAGGAAATGTGGAGCGAACATACCTGATGACTGAGGAACAGAAAGGTGGGCCGAGATCATACGCAAATTTGATTCATTAAATTCAGAATTGATAAAAAAAAGAAAAAGAGAGGTGGTGGAACTAAGCAGGGGCATTTTCTATAATTAGCAGTTAACGCAAGTGATCTTCATAAGGAATTCAAAGTAGAGAAAAAGCTAGAACTCTTTCACTTCATAAGAATCGGGATCGAATAACAAAATAATTTATCTAACAATATAACCATTTATCCAGAGTTCAATACTGGAGAATGTCCGATCGGTTATTCTTCCATCCAAAATCTTAAATAAATGAATGGACGAATCACAGACATCTTCCCATAAAGGAGGAATTTACGTGATCGAACTTGATGTTTTGGGAGACAATATAAAGGAGGTCATGATAGACGCAATAAAGACTCAAATCGGATTGAGATTCAACCGAAAATACTATACAACGGATGGAGAGGTCTATATATTGATAGGAGAGAGCTATGCCTTTCGAGTCGACTCAGACTTGACATCTACCGTTATATTAGAATTCATCAACGACTCAGAGGCCAAATGCACTATCATGGCAACAGGAGGGGCACATGGTTTATGTCGCTTTGATTGGGGAGCTCAAGGATCTAACGAGAGGACTATCGCAAATACTATCAGAAGGCTGGCTGATGACAATGGGTGGGCTGTTAAAACCATTTCTAAGACATAATATTGATTTTTGAGCAAGCCAATATGAATCTACGGGATCTAATTGTCAGGATGCGTATTCAGACTTATAGTTTGCAGATTAGAGTTCTAATTCATCAGAATTGATAAAAAAAAAAGAAAATGAGAGGTGGTGGAATTCAGCAGGCGCCTCGATCCACTACGACCTCACAGGGGGAAGCAGGAAGAATTTCAACTTGACCAGCTTGTTTGAACGGTGTCATAAACCGTTCTACGTTCTCTTGTGAGTCTGACTCCACTATAAGGTGGAATTGGTGTTTTCCGTTCGCCACACCCTCCGCATTGATGGTGACACCGAAATGGGCGGCATTTTGATTTATATGTTGGAGTAACATATTCCCTTGTTCAGGATCTCGAGCTGGGCAGTTGGATTCAGAATGTGTGTGTTGTACAATGAAAAGCATCTGACTAGTTGCCTCACTTGAGCGAATAAGCTCAGTTAGAAATCCAATCAGTTCTATCAAATGCTTTCTGATACGTTTCGCAGACATTAAGTCTTTTATGAAATAAATGCTAGTGTCAAAAATCGTTTCCTATAATATGATTCTAACTTAGATCTAGAAACCAGTATGAAGATTTAAAGATAACCGGAAACTATATTTAAAGGTTAATCAGACATTTTCTTACCAAGCTTCTCCCATAGCTAGTTGGATAGAGACATTTCTACAAAAAGAATGCCGCGAGAGGCGTTTTCACTGGACACCATAGGACCCGCCAACTTCTAGCTGAAATGATTGCTGTTTAAGAAAAACCTTCCCGATAATCAAGACTGATAATACTGAATTCCACGGAAGACAATCCAGAGACTCACAGCAATTGACGAGAGGGCCTCAGGGATAGCCACCCCAGAGAATACTGGGAGAACAAAGTAGGAAATCCACGTTAAACCTGCAATAGTACCCACAAGAAGTGCGAATAATCCCATGGTATTCAATTCTGCCCTACGATAAAATGCACCTCCAAAAAACCACATAGCAAATGGGATGGATACGAAAAACACTTCGGAGACGAACTGATGGATAGGGCCAAAATCCTCGGAAAAAATGCTTATACTTACCAAGGCCAGACCAGCAATAGAAAAGGCAACCACACCAACGGAAAATAATGTTTTTCCTAAGGCATCATCTGTAAAAGCTTCCTTTTCTTGGTAGAATATCGCTAAACAAAAAATGAGCACTAATAGTCCGCTAATGAATAACCCACTGTTATAAATAAACGCTCTGAGACCCAGATTCCCGTAATGGCCAAGATCACTCAAGGCGTTATCTGTCAGGCTAAACCAGTCTAGATTTAGGAGAATGGAGAGAAGAATTCCGCTATAACCAATGATTGGGGCTAATACCCCTGCCAGGCCAAGGGTACGAATAGAAAAGAATCTGCGGGGATCAAAACTCATAGAGATACCTCGATATGTTGAAAATGATTCGTGGTAGAGGAAAGGGCCTTCTAAATTACTCTTATGATTGCATTTCCTCTTATGAGGACTTCATTGGCACTCCTTAATAAGAAGATTCCATATTCAAGTGATCAATCAATTATTCCGTGGATTTTTATTTTTATTATTTGGTCTAGGTCGAGGTCTTGAAGGCCTTTGTCTCTTAGTCGTTGAATGTAAGTAGGAGTGACATCATGTATGGCCAGTTTTATGAGATAATCAATGGAAACGTCTGAAAAACCCATTTCATGAAGCTGTCGTATAGTTTCAATATCAACCCCATGAATTTTCATCTCTTTAACTTTAGAAAACTCGATTTCCAAATAATTCATTTCATTCAGTCTAGTAACAAAATCAGGGGTCACTCCATGAATTTTCGCGTCCTGAATTTCCTCTAACGATAATGAATCATAACCAATGTCCCTAAAGCTAGTTATATAATCGATACTCACATTATGGATGGCTAGATTTATGATGCGGTTAATTGGAACGTCATACCCGAGATCTTGTAAACTAGATATAAATTCTGAAGTAACTCCATGAATTCGACACTTTATAACTTTATTTGCCGAGATATCATTATACCCGAGAGATTTTAGGCCTGTGATGTATCCCGAATCGATATCATGAATACGGAGTTTTACCAATTGTCCTGGGGAAATACCAGGGAAATTGCCTCTCATCTTATCGATAAAGTCCAGGGTGACATTATGAATTCCAAATTGTTGGATCTGATTGGGAGTAAGGTCAGTGATATTTCGATCAATCAATCCTTCCACGAATTCTGGAGTTATGTTCTGTATGACAAAGTTAACTAGTTGATTAATAGACAGATCCAGTTTTAAGGCTTGAAATCGCTCGATTAAACTAATCGACACATTGTGAATCTGCAGTTTTACCAACTGATTAATTGATAAGTTTTCGTACCCCTGTTCTTGCAGTTGGTCGATAAATTCTGGAGTAACATCGTGAATCCGTAGTTTAACCAATTGACCGACTTCTAAGTTCTCATAGCTATTCCCTTTTTGAGCTAATCTTTGAATAAAACTGGGAGTTACTCCATGTATTCGCAACTTGATCAATTGGTTCGGGGCTAAATTTGAATAACCGAGTTCCCGTAGTTCAAGGATGAAGTTAACAACTACATCATGAATTTTCATCTTTATTAGATGTTCAGGCGGCAAATCCTCATACTGGATATCTTTTAAGCTCTGAATGTATTCAGCTTCGACTCCATGAATAAGAAATTTGGCCAAATGATCATCTGAAAGCTTTTCATAGCCAAGTTCTGATAAAGAATCCAAATACTCTGGGCTAGCGTACTTTAAGGCCAGCCTCTTGAGCTCCTTGTATGAAACAGAGCCATTAAACGTTTGTAACTCCTCTAAAAACCCAGAGGAAACATTTGGGAGGATTCGTGCAATAATCCTGTCTAACTCACGAGAAGGAATTATTCCGGGAACATACAGGCTTGTATCACTATAGAAAAGTTTTTTTGACTCTTCTTTGTCTATTTCCCTAAGTATTTTCTCCCCTTTTTCAGGAGATAATTCTCCTGTCGCAATTTGCTTTAAAATGTCAATTCGTTTTTCACTCAATCTAATTGCCTCGTTATTTTTCTTGAATAGCATTCTCTAATAGAAGTACGGCTGCCTTCAGTTGCGATTATCAAGCGTTTCATGTAATAGAGGTGTGTATACCTGAAACATTGAGTAATCAAGTAGAACACTAAACTAATTGAAATTTAAGATGTGTTTTTATAAAAGATTCTGTTCTGCCAATTTCCTGTTAATCAACTCCTCAGTTTTTTTCCTAGGTTAGGTGTATATCTTTCAGACACCGATTTAGACCCTCTGATGACGCCATGAAAGAGACATTCGAGAAATCAGTTCCAATGAATGGAACCGATACTGCTTTTAAAACCGGAGATTCCCAAAATGCGGAAAGCAATCTACGCCGCCCCTCAAAGGTAAACTCCACAACTCCTACTGAAATTGGGACACGGGTGGAGCTCTTTACTTTTGCGGAATAGGATTCGGCTTAACGAAACCTTGAGGCAGATATGGTTCTAATCCAGAACTATCGGGTTTTATCCATTATCTAATGCATGAAGAATGGATTATATCAAAGATGATAAAAATGTCTTATTGACAAAAACTCTAGAACATCTTAATCGGCACAAGAGCGTATCTCGAAGCATGACCTTTTCCTAGGTTTTTTTTGTTATTTCCAATCGTAACCACGACATTTCCCTTCTTTCTGCCAGTTTCAACATATCGATGAGCTTCGACGATCTGATCCATGGGGTAATGTCTATCGATGACAGCTTTAAGCTTTCCCGCTTCTATGAGGTTTTTAAGCTCTTTGAGCAGAATAACCTTATCTCTGCCTTTTATTTTGTCAGAAGCTTTATCAACGTTTAGATAGATCCCTGTTTCTTTTAGAGCTTTCTTATAGTCTCCTTTATATAGGTCTACGGCGTCAAAAATAATATCATAGGTTTCACCCAATTCTGCAAAATCTGTGGTTTTATAATCAATCACCTTATCCGCCCCCAATGATGTAACAAATTCTAAGTTCGAAGTACTACATACTCCAGTCACTTCTGCTCCCAATGAATTCGCAATCTGTACAGCAAATGTTCCAACGCTACCTGAAGCCCCATAGATCAGTATTTTCTGTCCACTTTGAATATTTGCCATTTTAATGATGCCTAGCGTAGTGATCCCACCAGAAGGAATAACAGCAGCTTCCTCGAAGGTCATATTGGATGGTTTGGAAACCACCAATCCGTCCTCGGGCATGCATACGTACTCCGCATAGGATGAGTACTTCCAATCAGTGGATGCAAAAACCTGATCCCCTTTCTTAAATCGTGTAACATTTGTACCCACGGCCTCTATCTCCCCAGAGAGTTCCATTCCTAATACCACTCTCTTAGGTTTTCTAATTCCCAAAATCAATCGGGCAGGGATCCACATCATTACGGGCACGTCGAATCCTCTCATTCTGACATCGCCCCTATGAACGGTTGTTGCATGAATTTTGATGAGGACCTCATTATCTCTGGGAACGGGCCTGGATACCTCGTGAATTTCAAGGACCTCAGGCGGGCCGTATTTGGTACAGATGATCGCTTTCATTTTGTCCCTATTTTCCATTTTTTTTACCCTAGAATTATTTTCAATTCAATGTTTAAATTTTCAGCCTTTATCTAGTTTTCCACATCAGTCATTTCGGTGTTTTTGGCTAATGCTGATCAAATTAGGTAATGAAAACCATTAAGGAGTCGTTTATTAAAGTAAAATATAGAATATTGCAAGTAGGGCTGGAATAATCATCGATACCAAAGGCCCATATTTCACCAAGTTAGCAAACGCGTATGTTCTTCTGGACTCAGTGAGCCTGTCCTTCGTATATTTAATGTCGTTGTAATTGCCATCTTTGCAATAATAGAGGAAAACCTTTCTAACCTTTTCCATGTATTTGATTTCTTCCTTAGTGGTCATAACTTCATATAAAATACCTCGGGCCCGCCGAATTACTAGGAAAAAAGAAACAAACGAAGAAACAATTAGTAGTACGAATATTGCAGACGAAAAATCGAAACTGAACTTTCGCTGAATAGATTCCAAAAAATATCCAGTTGAGGTCGGAGTTCCGTTCGTGGAAGTAAATGGATCCTGATATTCCTCATCAGGCAGGCTCCCAATCCAGTTGAAGAAAATCATCAATAAAGAAAAAACGAGAAATGGGTTTAGGATTGCACCAAGATCCATGAAAAACCTGATCAACGGTTCTAACCATGACAAAGTGTCAAAAATCGGAATAAAAAGAGATTGGATTGTTCTGATTAAATTATTAATAAAGGCAGTAAATTCTGGTGGAATTAGCGATAAAAGGTCTGGAAAAACAATATCAAAGAACCACGGAAAAGTAATTGGGGCCGTAAAGGCAATTGACAAACCGAACGTTTGGAAAAAAGTCCGTAACAGAAAGAAGGGAAGTCTCTTCGAAAAGGGTTTTTCTTTCACATAGAGATAGGTCTTGTCATCGTCGCTTTCTATTTCATCTTCTACTAGTTCCTTTCCGACTTTATATTCATCGTTCTGACTCCATTCCAGCCCTCTCTTGTAATTTGAACTAGGGTTAAAAAACGCAAGTTTGGCAAGCTGGAGTTGATAACCAGTATAAGGCTCTCCGTAACCCTGCTTTTTCTTTAATTTTTCCTCCCATATTTCCGCATATGATACCCATGGGCTAGGTACTCTTACAGTAATATGATTAGGTTTTGTGATAAAGGTTTCGGGCAGATAACCCAATGTCTCTCCATCAACCTGGTAAAGACATTTCTTATTAGAAGAATCTACATGTATAGATTTCCCCTCGAACGTATCAACACTCTTATGACTGAGGTGAGTCCCATCATAAACCAAGGAAAAGAACCTTAGAAGGGTAATTCGACTAATTTTTTTTACCGTGGTCAGCGCGAATCTGCCATCGGTGACATCTGCGTCAGGACAAATATGCATTCCACCTCCATACCGCTTTCCATTACCGATAGCCAGCAACATCCGTCCACCCTCGATCATATGTTCTCCATCTATCTGAATAGCTAAGTTATAAGGTCTAAACTTTGCCAGAGTCAAACCAAGAGCGATCTGATAACTTCTCGTGCCGAACCTTTTTGATCCCCTATTTGTTCTGTCCGCAACTTCTGCATCGAATCCCATTGAAGCTACGCCGGCGAAGTACCGATCTGCGTTTTCACAGTAGCCCAAATCAAATGTCTTGTCCTGACCATTTACTAGACACTCTACAGCAGCTTCTAAATCCTCTTCTGGTATACCAAACGTTATTGGCACATCGTCTCCAGTCCCGACAGGCAAGGCTGCAAAAATCCCTGGCCGCTCAGCCTGTAAAATGCCGTTGATCACCTCATTGGCTGTTCCATCCCCTCCGACAGAGCAAACGACCCGATATCCCTCATTGACCCGGGTTCTTGCAATATCAATGGCCTGTAGCGGAGATTCTGTAAACTCGAAAGCATAATCCAGATCGGCCCTGTCCATTAATGGCTTAAGTTCATCCTTCCAAATCGTTTCAACCCTTCCTCCGGCCGCAACAGGATTGATAACTAGGAAAACCTCTTTCTTTTTTGAGTTCTCCGTTTCACAACCCTGTGTACCTGCATCAGAAGGCGAAGAATCAGAAACCATGCTCCATCAATTCTGAGAGGGAAAAAAGTGACCTTTTAAAATGTCTAACTTTCTGCTGCCCATTCTCGGTATGAGGCCAGCATTCAAATTCGAATATAGGTTCGCTATGGGCATACTAAAAAACATTGGAAATCCATAAGTTCCCGATTTTATGGAGCCACATGCAATATTTACTGAGGATTTAACCAAGATATATAATGAGGGGAGGAAAAACCAAGTACTGGCGCTTAAGGCCTTGAACTTAAGAATCCTACCAGGGGAGATTTACGGTCTATTAGGAGAAAATGGTGCGGGAAAGACGACAACCGTACGAATACTCACGACAATGATCAAGGCGACCTCTGGAATTGGAAAAATACTTGGAAAGGATGTTATAACTGAATCCAATCAAGTTAGGAAGCTAGTCGGATGTCTGCCGCAAGATGCAGGTGTGTATGAGGAATTTAATGCCATTGAAAACCTTCGCTTTGTAGGCCAACTTAGGGGACTAGATGAGAGTGAACTGGAAGACCAAATCGATGAATCATTGACCTTGATTGGATTAGCAGATCGGAAAAAGGACAGAGCTGAAACTTATTCAAGTGGGATGAAAAGAAGATTGATGATAGCTCGGGCCATCTTAGGAAATCCTAAAATCCTTTTTTTGGATGAACCCACTGCTGGCATCGATGTTTTGGTATCACGACGAATCCGAGAATTGATCAGAAACCTTTCCAAAAAAGAGAAAATAACTGTGCTACTCTCTACTCATGATATGATCAGTGCGGAACGATTATGTAATCGTGTGGGAATTCTTCACAAGGGACGCTTGATTGCAGAAGAATCGCCCGTGAAAATCATTAGAAAATATGCAGAAGAGAGAGAGGATTTGGAAGATGCGGTGGTGAATCTGATTGGTTGGACAGGGGACCAGGAGGAGGACTGAGATGACAAGCCCTGCTCTGATTATTACCAAGAAGGAAATCAAACTTCTATTTAAGTCACCGCGGCGGATATTCCTCCTCTTCGCCACACCTTTGGTTTTTCTGCTCATTTTTGGAATCTTCTTTTTTCTCGGTTTGTCGCAAGCTCCGCCCCTTGAGGAACCTGATGCGTTTGTAGAAGTAATTATAATACAAGCTGATCCTGGATATAACGAAACAAGATGGGGAGATCATTTTTACAGTCTTTTGAAGGAAAATGATTCAAATCAGAACTTGAAATTTGTTAACAAAAGTGTAACGGACTTTGACGATCTATTAACAACCAAAAATTTCTCCGTTTTATTATGCATTCCCTCCAATCTCAGCGAACTTATTAGTAAAGACCTTCCTGCTCAATGTTTTCTATACTATGATAATTCCAACCCTAGCACCGAAATTGCTGTTTCTAGGATAATTAATGTCGCCACTTCTTTAAATCAAGAATTGCTGCAATTAGAATACGGAAGCCCCTTAAATCTAAACAGGTTTTTCATCCTTCCAGAAGAAGCTTTCGAAGCGGAGGGACCACAGGTACAAATCGCGTCCATATTGACGCTCATCCCCTTGTATGCAATGTTCTTATTCGTGTTTCCGCCTTTAGGTCTGGTCTTGATATCGGTAACAATGGAACGGGAACAGAAGACACTAGAAAGCTTGATCCTTCAACCGGTTAGACGCAAAACGATAATAACAGGAAAGATCTTTTACGGTGTTATCCTTGTTTTGTTTAATACCCTCTTATTCGTATTGTCATTCCTGCTTATTGCCATCGGTATTTATCAAATCATGCCCGAATCCATAAAAAGAGAACTACCTCTGATTATAGAGAATCTAATCGCGTCAATAGACCTTACAGTCTGGTTATTTCTATTCTATATACTGATGGGCGTTATATTAGTTTCTGTTCTATTTATTACCGGTGCTGTATTACTTAGTTTAATGGCAAAAGACGAGCGAGAAGCCAACATGGTAATGTCGATGATTTTCTTAATTCCGTTTTTTGCGATTATGTTCCTTGGATTTTTGCCTCTGAATGATCTTCCGGATTTCATTCAGATGGCGATCGGAACCATTCCTGTCCTAGGATACTTCTATACCATCCATACGATTCTTAGGGGAGGAGTACTGGAGATATGGGCTTGGATCATCTTGGCCATTCAAGCTGTCTGGATAGCGATAACCGTTTGGTTTACAGGGAAAATGATAGAAAGCGAGGGAATTCTAGATATATCTTTCAAGAAGCTTCTTCGATTTCGACGAAGCGGTTAGCACACGGTCCCTTCTATATATAGATCAACAGGGACACCTGCAAGTTTCATTCTTAACAAGAACATTGACGCTGCGAGTTAACGCTTTAAACGATCCTTGAACTGATCTTCGGAAAAAGGAGGAAAACATGGTATTTGGAAAGTCATTCAACGACCCTCTTGCAGAATTGGATGGATCGAGCGATCGAGCGAACAAGATATCCTTTGGGAATATTGGCATGCCCCATCATAGGACGAACATGGAATTCTACATCATCACCACGCTCAATGAGCTTTTGAGCAAAATCCCAGACGGGTTTCAGGGGGGTTCGTGTGTCATTGGCAAATTGAACAATGCCGAGCGGAACTTGGACGTTTTCCCAATCTTGAACAGGTGAAGATTCTTTCAGGAAGGGACGACTTTCATCATTTTCCATGGGACCGAAGAGAAGAACCACAAACTGGCGAAACACTTCATCTGGAGCGTAATCATACATATATTCCCAGTCAGAAATGGCAGCTTCCGCCCATCCCCCAGCAAATTTAAAGATGTCAGGTTTAGTGAGGGCACGAAGAGTCATATAGCCCCCATAAGATCCTCCGTATATAATTACCTTGTTTGGATCAACTCCGTGTTTCTTAACGATGTGATTAACTCCAGTAGTTATATCTAATAAATCAGCCTTACCGATCTCTCGATAATTGGCCATTTGAAATGTTTCCCCATAACCCGTAGAGCCTCGAAAATTAGGAAGGAATACTACAAATCCCTCCTGGGTTAAGATTTGGAAGGTTCCAATGAATGTATCTTCGGATTGTCCCATGGGGCCACCATGGACATATACGATTGCTGGGTACCCCTCGGGTGGAGGGGGGTTAGATGGAACCAAGACAAAGCCATGGATTCTCATACCATCGGCAGATTCCCAATGTTCACTAATGGATTCCACTAAAGGAAAATCCTCTGTTCCAACTTTCGGAGAGCGCTTCTTAGTTAATTGAGTAACTTCATGCGATTCTAAATCAAATTTCCACAGATTCATTCGGGTTGTTGCATCTGAATGGATAAAGAAGATAGATTCCTTATTTTCAAAAAGCTGAACCTCATATAGCTTATTTAATCCTTTGGGTAGCGTAAGCGCCTTCAGTTCTTGTGATGGGATGTGTAAAGAGTAGATTTGATCCCGTCCGTCTTTAGTTACTCCGAAGTATAGAGTTTCTCCATTCAAACTCCAACGAACCGTCTCGATTTCGCCTTCTGGAGTAGGTAACGAGGTTATCTCTCCAGAATCCGCGTTAAACAATTTTAATTTGGTGTCTTCTTCCGATAAAAACGGAAATATGGGATCCTGAGGGTGCCAGGAACCATTGAAGGTGTAAGAATTCGCTATTGGAACCTTATGCAATAAAATTCCCGAGTCAGGATCAATAACGAACTCTTGAAACTTATTTTCTGCCGACAAAACCGCTGTGAACTTTATATATCTAGAGGGCTTCCATTGACCTATCCAGGGAATTTCTTTTCCTTCCCAAACAATTTTTTCCTGTGAGTCGGGTTCATTGGATAGAACTATCACCTTATTTCCTGTTTCTTGAGAAATGCACCAAGTTAGCTTACCTCCCTCTCGGTTCCAGTCGACAAAGCCATGACGGCCCTCGCTTTTGCTGATTTTATCGAGCGGCGGTAGTTCTTCAGAAAAAGAGGTAGCAACTCGGTAAAGCGAACTTAATTCCTTTCCGGTATAATCGATTGGGATTGCAACCCAGGAGCCATCAGGGGAAAATTTGGCGTCGATTGTAAATGCATTTTCAGGTAAAATGGGTTTATGAGCGTTAGGATCCTTCTCCAAACTGGTCAGGTGAAGAATGGAGGCATTGCTAGGAGTAAGGAAGTTTCCCACAGCGAGGTTGTTTTTCTGACTTATATCAGTGGGAATATAGGGTTGGGTTTCAAGGATGAGTTTGATTCGATCGAATAAATCCATAATGACACCAAGAGCTTTTTCTACCTCTAATTGTCCATCACTTTTTTGATTATGGCAATATTAGGAATTATGATGAACTTCTTCAATGATGGAATGATAGACCTAACGCAAGGTGTGGTTAGGTGAAGGATTGATTTTGAGAGCGGAACCGAATTAGAATGACTAGTAATGCGCCTATGAAACTCAGGACACAAATAAGGTAGGGAAAGTAAGCAGGTACAACATTTACGATTGGATTTCCTGAAACTGGGAGAAATGGTGTCATTTCGCTGTAGAGTGGGGCATCAAGAATGACATGACTAATACTTCCCAATAGACCACTTATGATTGATTTTGCTAAAGTTAATCGACGGAAAGAATGATCTTTGAAGATAGCGGGCAGTTCAAGGAGTCTCCACAGCAAGTATGATCCTCCTCCAACCATAATTCCAAGAACAATTGCGCCTACAAATGAATGGAGCGGCCCATGCAGAGGCAGCCCAGCAGAAGGGAGGATAAAGAGTGCAACCATGCCCTCAACGTCAGGGGCAATTGAAGCTATGAACAGACTCGTAGGATCAAGAAAGGGCAAAACGACAAAAAAAAGCAAGGCGATTCCAAAATGAAAAGGAGTAAAAGGCATAAAGCAAATTAACTCCCAACACCCTTAAAAAAATCCCGAGAGATATCGCTGTCTAGAAAGGAATGGTAAACCTAAGGAGATATCAAGCAATATGGGCGGCATTTACCAATATGATAAAATGGGGCAGGGTTATGGTTACGAAATAGCTCTAGCACACATGAAAATCGAAAAAGCGAAAAGAATAGAGAGGTACATCCTGATTAGCGGAATAATCATCATTGGGTATCTCTGGATTTGGGCGTTAGCCATCTGGTGGTTATGGACTTCAAGAAGGGTGGAGGAAGAATTTATCAAGATCTGGAAAAGCCACTCCAACTTCGAGGGAAATTATCCTTTTCAGAGAGTGTTCTTTGAAATTATAACGGAAGATCCCGTATATCAGCAGAAATTATACTCTAAAAATTCCTTAAAGAATTTCTTAATGTGGATCCTCGCTATCCCGGTTTTAGGGTACGTATTTGTCCTCATCGGAACTTTTCTTACAATTGGTATTCTCTGGATATTTTATTTTTCCGAAATGCAAAAACCCAACAAATACCTGAAGCATTATGTTGAAGAATCGCGAACGGGGAGATTTACAGAGTTTGTGGCCCCACAAAAAGGCGGAAAGACGCAGAATGTTTCAGAAATTCCTCAAACAGCCTCTGCTTCTACTATTACAAGCGGGGCCCCTCCCTTTTACTGCCAATTGTGCGGAGTGAAACATATAGCTGGAACGCCACGAATGCAATGCGATAACTGTGGGCGATATGTATGCGTTGAGGCTTTCGCAGAATCAGCCAAGGTCGGTAGAGTGGTTTGCCCAATGTGTGACGGGCGATTGGTACCGATATGATCAATCAGATAAAAACTAGAATGATTTTTTGCCGGAGCTTTGCTCCAATCTGCCCATTTTTAAAGTAAAGCCTCAGAAAACAAAGAATAGAGACCGACTAAAGTTTTTCCATCTTTGATCTCTTGATTATATATTTTGTTTCGAATCTGATCTAATGACAAAGCAAGGACACTGGATATTTCATCTGAATGAGGCGATGCTTCGATCTTCTGGATCCCTGTTCCTTTGTAAAGGTATAAAATTTCTGATGAGTAGCCAATGGCTGGTGCAAATTTCAAGAGGAATTCAACATTATTCACTTTATATCCCGTTTCTTCTTCGAATTCACGACGGACACAGGCTTCTGGATCTTCCCCTGGATCTATTTTTCCTGCAGGAATTTCTAAAGTTTCCTCATGAATAGAGTATCGATATTGTTTAACTAGTAAAACCCGCCCATCATCAAGGATAGGAACCAGTGCGGAAGCATCGGGATGATTTACGCGTATTCGTTCCGTTACACGGCCCGAAGGGAGAGCAACTTCATCCAAACTTATCGAAAACGCGCGAGCGTATATTTCGCCAAGCCGTCTAATTTTCTTTTCTAATCCCATTTTATCACACACAATTTGTGTTAACGAACGCTAAAACATGTAACCTCACTAATATTGCTTACCTACATACACGAAGCATTTAGCAGGCTTACCACACATAAAACAGGTTTGTTCTGCGGTTGGTTCTTCAGTTTCATGAACATCGATCCCCCGTACTTCAGCACCAGCCATTTCATCCTTAATTCGTTCTGCACAGGTTTGGCCATCCAAATCAATAGAACAAAAGGGTATCTTGATCATACGTTGACGATTTAAGTGGTGAATTAACTCTTCAATCGTATCCGCACGAGCTAAACGCTTCTCAAAATTCACAATAGCTCGCTGTTTCAATTCATCCGTGATGGCTTGACCAAGGCTAGAAATAGTTTTACTAAGATTCCGTCGGTCAACTATCTGCTTTTCTCGAGTATCACGTCTGAAGAGAGTGATTCGAGATTCTTCAACTTCTGTGGGACCTATTTCGCAGCGGACTGGAACTCCTTTCATTTCCCAATAATAGTACTTATCGCCTGGGCGACGAGTGGAGTGATCGACATCGACACGAAAGCCAGAATCCCGTAATTCCGTTTTTAAGGAGTCACAATACTCTTCGACCATCTTAGTTTTACCTTTAGCTAGGATAGGAACAATGATAATTTGAAGCGGCGCCACCTTAAAGGGAAAAATTAAACCTGCATTATCACCATGAACCGCAATCATTGCGCCAAATATACGAGATATTGCCGGGCCATAGCATGTTTGAAACGCAATATGAGATTCTCCAGCTGCATCAGTAAAATTGATACCGAACGCTTGGGCAAATTTATCTCCCAAGAGGTGAGTTGAAGGAAGTTGGAGAAAACGACCATCTGGCATAAGAGTGTCAGCGGCATATGTATGGACGGCCCCTGCGAATTTATCCCACTCAGGACGTTGGAATCCAATGAACGGGATCCCAAATTGCTCCGTCAAGCAGTTTCGCGAAATTTGCATATCCTCCCTGGTCTGTGCTTTCGCTTCCTCCAATGTTGCAAAAACGTCGTGACTCTCGATCCAAATGAACTCTCGACCTCGCAAAAATGGTCGGGTTGATTTACCTTCATATCGCCAAACTTTTCCACTCTGATACAGTTTTAGGGGAAGATCTCGCCAGCTTCTAATCCACAACGAATAAAGTGGATACATAGCTGTCTCGGAAGTTGGCCTTAAAGCCAGACGTTCTTCAAGCTTCCCACTACTTCCTGCAGAGGATATCCAAAACACTTCAGGGGCAAAACCTTCGACGTGCTCAGCTTCAACTTGAAAATTGCTTTCCGGAATAACTGAAGGAAAAATTACAGGGGCATGACCAAATTTATCTAGTTCCCCCTCATAAATATCGAACATGAGTTTCATGGCAATTGTTGACCATGGGCGATAAACTATAAATCCCTTTACATTATATCGCATATCAGCGAGCTCAGCTTGGTGAACAATCTTGGTAAACCAATTAGAAAAGTCCTTTTCTTTATCAACGTTGAACGTTTCGATTTCGTCTGCATTATCAGCGTATGAACCTGATTCTTCAGTGGACATAAAGCGTAATCTCCTCCTTTGTAGCCGGAGAAAAGGCTGGTTTAATGTTCTTCTGGATGGAATTCATATAAGATGATTTTAACTGCCCCATACGAGTAATATAGTCCCTAATCTCAAAATTAATTAGTAGGAATACGATCCATCCTTAATTTCAACTCCATTTTGCCCTGACAAGTTCGTTCTTTTAAGCACATCACCATCTATCTACGTTACTTTAAGAGAAAGTCAATCCATATTGGTTGGAAGAGTCACTCATGATCCGAAAATGGTCTGTTTGCATCCTAAAATAAGAAAGGGGAGGAAGAGGAGCGATGGCAAAAAAAATAGTGAGTTCCGATATTCTGAGTCTAAGGAAAAACCGTCATTTCCCATGGATCGACTTTATTTAGGAAAGAAATTGTGGATATTTCGAAGATTTATGCCCTTAAGAAACGCTTTGAAAGGAATAAGAGTTTTGGATTTAACAAGCAACCTTCCAGGGCCTTTTGCAACCCAAATCCTAGGTGATATGGGAGCAGAAGTAATTAAAGTTGAAAATTTGAATGGTGACCAAACACGACACTACCCCCCTTTCATAGAAAGCGAATCCATGGTTTTTTCGTTATTAAACCGTAATAAAAGATCGATATCTCTGGATTTAAAAAGCAAGAAAGGACGAGAAATCTTTTATAGGTTAGCCACGACTGCAGACGTTGTTATCGAAGGATTTCGGCCTGGGACGGCAGACCGATTACAGATTGGTTATAATTCCATACGACAAATCCAGCCAAAGATCATCTACTGCTCCTTAACTGGGTATGGCCCAAATGACACAAGGGCTGGCCATGACCTTAACTATCTAGCAATGAGTGGAGTCCTTCATATCACAGGTCCTCGTGAACGACCAATACCTCCAGGTGTACAAATAGGTGACATAGGTGGAGGCGCTTTACCAGCAGTGATTTCTATTTTGGCCGCACTTTATCAACGAAAGGATGAATCTCAATATATCCACGTTTCGATGACTGACCATTTGATTTCGTGGTTATCGATTGTTGCTGCAACCTACCTCGTTGGTCTTGGAGAACCTGAAAGAGAGGACCACTTTTTGTCCGGCTTCCAACCATATTATAGAATATTTCGAACAGAGGATAACCAATTTCTATCTTTTGCCCCGTTGGAATTTAAATTTTGGAAGAATTTTTGCGAAGCGATTAGCCAGCCCGAACTTACAGAAAAACAATTCGATACTGATTATCTGAATTCAATTCTCCCCTCTATCTTTGGCCAACGGCCATTAGGGGAATGGATGGAATTATTTGAAAAATATGACGTTCCAGGGGCCCCTATTCTCACCGTAAAAGAAGCTTTAAGCGCACGAAGTGCTGTAAGTCCCATAAATCACCCCAGCCTAGGAAAGATACCTTTGATTAAGTCCCCATACATAAAGGATGATGTTATCGTCTCACCTCCCCCCAGACTTGGGGAGGACACTCGTTCGATTCTTGAGGAGATCGGATATTCACAAGATGATGTTCAGATTTTCGAGAAGAGAGGAATATGCAGGCTAATATCTTGATTTCAACATTTAAATTATATCGGAAGATAGTGGAGCCTGAATTAATTTTGCCTAATACGGCCTTCATAGGCGAGTTGGTGCTGGAAAGTGCTCAAAGGCGAAGTTAGAACCCAGATTAAGAATTTGGTGGTCGAAGTGTTAAAGAACCATGACCACATTCATCTTATATCGTTAACAACACCTGAAGGTCTCCCTATTCTCACACTTGCTCGTTCAGAGTCGGATAATGAGGTTATAGAGATTACCGATCAGGCCATAACGAATCGATATGCGGCCTTGGCTGGCGCGAGCACCTCACTTGGAGAACGGACACTTTCAACTTTAAGCGAAGAGCACGTTCGTTCAATTCACGTCCAAGGTAAATCCAGAGACGTGGCTATCGCGGTTTCATCATCACTTATAACTCTTGTAGTAACGAAACCTGGCGGGAGTCCTAACCTAATTGCGGAAAAGATTAATACTGAACTACGATCCATGATATGAGGATATTGGAAAAAAAGATGGGAATAGAAAACTGGAGTAAGATTGTTGGTGAAGCTTTTCATGTACTCAAAGGTGATATTAGGGATTCGGAAGTAAAAAACCTGATCCTGGCGCGAGCAGGTGACTCATCTGATAAAACCGTATCGAGCGGTGATGAATCAACTATCGACATGTGGGCGGGACTTTTACTACAAGCTTGGGGAGTAATTACCCAGATATTGAGTAATGAACTACAATTGGATAGATGGCATACCGTCTCTATCAAGAGTCGGAAACAATCAATCTCCATTTTTTCAATTGGTGCAGAATTCACTCCAACACTTCTTCTCCTTCTTCTCCATGACGTTACGTTTGATCCCCTGGATGTATTGAAGGTTTTATTGAAGCACATATTTCACCAGGGATATTCCGATAAATATCAAATTGTCGGGCTCATTGCGTCTGCGGGATTTCCGGTTTGGGTGGCCTATCCAGAAGGGAAAGAAATGGATGACTTCCTCTTTGCCATCTCAATAACAAGTTTACTAAGTTTGGTGGAGAGAATTGATATGGAAGTAAACGCTGGGGGCGTGGAAAATTGCATAATACAAGGAGATGAGCGTCTCGCGTTAAATGTAGCATTTAATCCTTCTCAAGACTTGGCTCTCGCTGTTACACAACATGATACGAAATTAGAAGACATTGGACTTGAAGAAGAACTCATGACGTTTTACCGTAAGATAGTGGATCCAGTACTCTATGGAGTAAACGTACCCGAGGTAAGAGACGACGAACGAGAAAGAGTATTGGAAGAAATCCAACAAGAATTCGAAGGCGACATCACTGAAGAGGAAATTCAATCTTTAAGTGCTTTTGATGCCCAAACATTAACTTCTCTTGAAAACGAAATTAAGATGGTTATCGAAAAATACCATGTAGATGAAATCTCTATTGGGTATTTACGGCGTCGCCTAAAATTGCCCCGAGAAGTCCTATCAATGGCCCTTGAGTATCTTATCGCAAATAAGCAAATTGATGGCCGAATTGGAACCAAGGCGGGAAAGCAAATCCTAGCAGTTTCCCAAAGGTCACAGATAAGTGAATTGGAACAATCTCGTATTAATGATGTCCAACAGCAAATTAAAGACCTCTTCCTCCCATTGAAACCGTACATTAGAAATCTGCCCTCCTTGGATGAGAGACAAGCTAAAACTCGTAAAGCTATCTCTGATGCATTATCAGAGTTCCAAGTGCTTGTTACTCTCTCTGACACAGATCCACTTTTTCTTCAAATCGACGATATTAAAATCACCCATGGTCAGCTAAAGAATTCAGTTAGAGCCTTACGACTTCTGGAGAAGCAAATTTTGGAAACAGAAGATGATGATCTTCTACAGTCGCAGTTGAGAATTCGTAAACAATCGCTTGTTAAAAAAAATTCCATACTATATCTTAAAGTTCATCAGAAAGCCAGATCATTGTATAATGACCTTGTAAACAATTACCGCCTTTTATATCGCCTCTTACCAATACCTAGTTATTTTGCAAGTGGCAGAGATAAGGAGATGTTTAACATTGGTTTTCGTTGTGCGGGCCGTAAATGCTCGCTAGCACTAGAAATATTCGATGATCCGTCCATGTGGGTTACACTCCAATCACTCTCGCAGCAGTTTCAATTCTATGATCACCCATATGACAGTGATTCTTCAATTGACGAAATAATCGTTCTTACTGCCCATTTGACCGATTTGTTACAAAAATTCGAACAATTCGTTAAAAAAGGCGTGGAACCTAATCCCCATGATGAATTACTATTTTTGCAACGCATCAGTGATTTGGTAATACCTAATTCTGTACGAGACTCAGCAATAATTAAACTAAGGCAGAGTATGGCTCAAAAGGATATAGTTCTTGACTATTTCTCCGAATTCGATCAGTGTAAACGTTGCCAGCGTTGGTATTGTAAATCAGAAGACCATATGGGAAGCCAATCGCGATGCATATATTGTTCCTAACTTGGCTACCCGTTTACTCATAAATATAATCTAAGGTACGAATGTCTAATGAATTACGTTGCAGGACTAGACGTGGGGTCACTTACGGCAAAGATCGTCGTGCTAGGTGTGACATCAAACGAACCCGATCTACGTTATCAAAAAATCATTCGCGTCGGGTACAATCCAGCAAAAATCGCCAAAGAAATGCTAGAGGAAGCTGAATCTGTCATCGGACAATCTTTCCAAACGGTTATATCGACAGGGTATGGCCGCAAGTTAGTAGAAAATGCTACGCGCCAAGTAACTGAAATTACTTGCCATGCAATTGGGGCCCATTACACAAACCAGAATATCCGTACAATTATTGACATAGGGGGACAGGATTCAAAAGTGATTAAGATTAATGGTCAGGGAAGAGTACAAGATTTCACAATGAATGAGAAGTGTGCTGCGGGTACAGGGCGCTTCATTGAAGTAATGGCTAATGCTTTGGAAGTTGATTTAGAAAATTTCGGCAAAATCGCTATCCAATCGACCAATCCAACCTCCATATCGAATACATGTACAGTTTTTGCGGAATCAGAGACAATATCTAAAATAAACCAAGGAGTCAGCCGTATTGATGTAATTGCTGGAATTTGTCAGGCGATCGCCAAAAAAATCGGAACCTATGCAGCTAGGGTTGGGGTAGAACCAGTTGTAGCTCTAACCGGAGGTGTTGCTTACAATTCCGGAGTTAAATCTATGTTAGAGGCCCAGATAGAGAAAACAATTGAAATTCCTGATTCTCCTGGTCCACAGATGATCGGTGCCCTCGGAGCGGCTTTAATCGCAGCTAAGGCGGGGGATTAACCAGTGTCAGGTGTCTTCAAAGGTCTTCTTTTATGGGAAATTTTAGAAACGCATAAGAAGATTCAACCTTATATTGAACAAACACCGCTCATTCGGTCTTATGTTCTAGAAGATCTAATTGGAAAGGAGATATATCTCAAATATGAATTCCTTCAGCCCACCAAATCATTCAAAGTTCGAGGAGCATGTGCTAAAGTGCTTGCCCTGGATGAGGAGGAAAGAAATAGGGGATTAATAACTGCTTCTGGAGGAAACCATGGATTAGGAGTATGTTATGCAGGGAAACAATTTGATACACCTGTAACTGTTTATGTTCCAATGACAACTTCTCAAGAGAAAATTGGAAAAATCGTGAAGTGGGGAGGTAAACCAGTTCAATTTGGCCAAGCGTGGGATGATGCAGATGAGAAAGCTCAACGAGTAGCAGAGGAGGAGGGCCTTGTATACATTCATCCGTTCGATGATCTAAATGTGGTAAAAGGACAGGGAACGATTGGACTTGAGATGATGGAACAGAAATCCGATTTAGATGCAATTGTGGCTTCTGTTGGCGGAGGTGGATTACTTAGCGGGATAGGTATGGTGGCACGCCAGATGCGACCAGAAATCATGATTTATGGAGTTGAGACCGAAGGTGCCGATGCTGTCACGCAAAGCTTCAGGAAAAACCGGCTGATAACGCTCCCGGAAATAACAAGTATCGCCACAACTCTAGCGGCAAAACGTACTACGGCAAGCACTTTTGCGCGCTTAAAAGCTGTGGTAAATGCGATGGAAACGGTGACTGACCAGGAAGCTTTAAATGCTTTGAGCCTTCTTATGAGAGAAGAGAAGATAATAGTAGAACCTGCAACCTCCTGTACAATTGCTGCGCTTTTAAATAGGAAGTTTGCGTTAAAAGGAGTGGAAAAAATCGGGATTGTATTATGCGGGGCGAACGTATCCGTCAGAGAACTGGAAGAGTGGGGACTATTACACGAAGGAACTAACCAGTAAGGAACTAATCATAGTATTAGAGTTACTTCAGATAGCTAAGCCAAATTATCAAAATAATCACGTATCTCTTCCTTTGAAATGAATTCTCTGTTTTTTACCCCATATTGCCGAGATATATCCTTGAGCATTGCTTCAAGTTTTTCCGTTGCCGATCTCAAACCCACAAAATTCCGCGTCGATATGTATTTCGATAAATCCGGAAACTGAAGTCTTTTGTATTCGGAGTTAACCTCCTGGTAGAGGTTGTACTTGTATGTGTTTACGTATTGTGGATATTTGGAACTGTTTAGAATTTCCGCAATCCAGATTTGGAGTTCAGAGGCAGCAAAACTTGCCTTATGTATGTTCTTCTCTTGACAGGCGGATAAGATTTTGCCAATGTATTCCTTGATGCTAATAAAGTGGTCAGCGAAACGTGCTGTAAAATCATAACTTGCAACAATCAATTTTTTCTGAAATCGGGAAATAAATCGATCCAAGGACTCCAAAAACTGAACACTGTTCATCAGAATTACGTCAATATTATCTGAGGTTGTTAAATGCTGAACATACTCGGGGAAATCCTTTGGAAGGCGGGGCAAATCCAGAACTTGATGAAGATTGGACCCCCAGTTTTTGGTGAGAAAATTGCTGTTTATCCTTGTGATAATTTCAATACTGGAATTAACTAGGTTCCAACCTGCCCAGCGAGCCGAAAGCAAATCATTTTGCATTCCTGCACGTTTTACTATTTCTGGATAAATAAACAGACGACTGAATATATCCAATATGATCTTTAGGTGTTTTTCTTGGGTTACACTTGTTTTGGCCTTAATCTGCTCGAATCTTCTCAAATCTTCAGAACTTCGTGAATACAATACCCTATTGTTATGAAAGAGAGAAGCAGAAACGCTCCAGACATGATCCTCTCCCCCTTCTGCAAGTTGTTCCGCATCCTTCCACGACATACTCCAAAAATCGACGGGAACACCATTATAGATGAACGACCATTTTGGCCTGGATTTTGTGCCCGAATCAAGGATTGCATAGAGGTCAAGGTCAGAATAGGGGGTTTGGGTTCCAGTTACAAATGACCCATAAACTGCAACTATACCAATTTCATTTCTGTACTTTTTTAATGCTTTTTTGCATAAATAATCTGCCAATTCCGGATATTCCATTGAAGTTCCCACGGAGATACCCATGACATTTAATGGAAAATTAGTTCCCATCTATAAATTTGGAGGAGAGGACTTAACCTTTTTCTTCCTGATAGAAATAATAGAATGCTAATTCTCCTTCTGAATTAAGCCCCTCAATCACGGAGCGAACTTGGGGCGGAGTATCCATTTGATCGCTATAAAGACTCATTTGGTGGTCGACTCCATAATTAGATCTCATACATTCTTTGGCTACTTCAATAAGGAGTGGACGATATGCTTCTTGGGATTTTGAATCCCTATAAGCGGTGAACCGAAGAATAATAGCTTCTTTTTCTTTAAGCGGAAGTTTATAGAGAAGGGGCGCTGAGGCCGCCGTTAATTCTCCGTTATCATGGATCATCACCAAATGTCCGGTTGCAAGTACTTTCCCAACCAAGTAATCCCGAATTTCAGAATCAGTTTTGAAATTGGATTTATAACGTCCATCGACTTTTATCAGATCAATTAGAGATTCAACATCCGTTTCTGAAGCGATTTGTGAAGAGTATCTTGATTGATCATATTTAAGACTGCTAATATCTTTTAAATCGACAAAGTATTGATACCATCTATTTTTTTCAACGAACCCTTTTTGTTGGAGAAATTTCACGTTTTCAGTAAGTGTTGCAGGTAAATTTACCCGAACCGTGTGGTCTGAAAATGTTTCCTGGCAAAAATTTAACATGTCGTTGAATAACTTATCCTGGATCTCGGTTGGACACCCTTTTCGACCCCATGGAAAGCTAAGATGGACTTCGTTGACGGATGATCGTTTCCGAGCTTGAATATATGCGATCATATTGTCCCCCTCAAATGCGTACCGAACCATCCGTGGGTCAATGCCTTCTTCCTGATATCGCTTAATAATTTGGTCAGCAGTGGCCGGTGGATAGTTCGCGGGATTGGCATCATTATAAATTTGCGCTTGTAATTCTTCATACCCCTTATTGGGTTCATAATGTCTATAATCGATCATATAGCGCCATTCTCCTTATTCCATTGAATAATTGGCCCACAAAAGAACTTCCCATTCAAATAGGATATCTTTTTGGCAATCAAGCAATGGACAACGAATGAACCCTAGATGTTCTAAAGGCATATGTCTGATCTCCATGATGAATAAATCGTTCGGAATAATAGGGTTCATCTCACCTGGAGTACAGTTTCCTAAAATACCGTAAAAACACGGGATTCTCGATTCAAGGGATTAAGAAACACGAAAATTAAATTATAGAGGAGCTATTGGGGAGTTTTGATCCAGTTAATAAACGAAAGATTAAATAACTTCCCCAAGAAGAGATTTGGTGATAGCCCATGACAAAAGCAACTATTGAAACTCGATACGGAAATATCGAGATCCAATTTTTTGATGAAATCACAAATACTGTCAAGAATTTTGTGAGTCTGAGCGAAAAAGGATTTTACGATGGTTTATCATTTCACCGCTGTATTCCTGGTTTTGTTGCTCAAGGAGGTTGTCCTCACGACACAGGAACAGGAGGTCCTGGTTATAAGATTCCCTGTGAAACAGAAAAAAATGCAGGCAAGCATAATCATATACGAGGCGCAATATCCATGGCCCATGCTGGGAGAAATACAGGTGGCTCCCAGTTTTTTCTAGTTCGTGCTCCACAACCGCATCTAGATGGCCAACATACGATTTTCGGTAAGGTGGCCAGGGGTTTAGAGATAATCGATAAATTAAAAGATGGTGACATAATGCATCGGGTAACTATTTCTGAGAAAAGTTCGGTGGTATCAAGTCATCGATTGAGAACCATGTGAAAATAATTCGCCTCTGGAGGATATAGCGATTCCAGTTTGTAAAAAATGTCATTCTTACATCCTGGAACTCCCTTGTCCGCACTGTGGTGGAACAAAAACCTTAACAGAGCGAAAAGCCAGCGAGATTAAACCTGTCATTCCAGAGGATTTTCAATATAACTTTGAAAAAGGAAAACCCGACCCCGCAAATATATATTCATCAAATGGGGGCTCTAAATCCATTTCGAAGCAAGATTCCAATTTCCGTCTTACCCCTATCTCATTAAATGTTCCTCTCCCCCTTGAATCCATTTTTCCTAGCATCTCTGGGCCAATTGCATTAGACCAGGCCAGTTTGAAGGTGTATTTTCAACTGTCAATTGAATTTCAAATTTTAATGGACGAAGCCGCAAATTACCGGGAAGGCGTGCATCGTTGGCAACTTATCCTCCCCGACCGTCTTCAACAGTATGGACTTACAGAAGATGCTTGGGAACGAATTAGTAGGGTGGGCGATTCAGACGAGGTTATACAGGCCTATCTGAACAAATTGCTTAAACAAGTTTTCGGGTAGGATATACACAGCCTATACGGTTTTTTGATCCCTGCTACTTAGTACTCGAGAGGATTGCTACTGTTTATTTGATTCTTCCCACAAGAAGGTATCTATTTCCTGGTTGAACTGGATTTCAGCTTCATACTGTCGCTTAAATCCATCACATACTGTGTATGTCCTCTGGGGGCACGTACTACAAAATTTTATGTTCTTTTTATTACGTATCTTTCTTATTTGAACAAATAATACCCAAAAACTTACTATCCCAAGGGCAATGACCATCTTATCGGGCATCCACGGGCGTAGCCATAATTCTCCTATTGAAATTCCCCATCCACTCCCTAGAACTATTCTCAAAATGTCTTTGACAATGCGACTCTGAAACGAATAAAAGAGCCCGATCCACACTGGACCAGTAAGCAGAAGAACCAGGAACAAACCCTCGACCAATGCTATTTTCTTGAAAGGTTGGAAAAAAAAGTCAATCAGAGTCATGAAAAAGAAAGACACGAATGTAAAAGTACATCCTCGGCAGATAACCCAACGATGGTATGAAATGGTTTCTTGTGAAAAACCCTCACAAAGAGGATGATGGGCAAAACGGAATGGAAGAAATAGTTTAAGGTGACGGAGAGAAAAATGGAGCCGATATTTTAAGGATAGAGGTCTGGATTTTGATAACATTGATCTGGGCACAGCTTGTTTGCTTTTGAGTGAAATTTTACTTGGATCTGGGCACTACTCTAACTGCAGTTCCGTAGGCAACAATATCAGTCATTGATGCATCTTGTCCAGAACGAGACGAGTCAAATTTGACACCGATAACTCCGTTGCCACCACGATCCGCTACTTCTCTGCATAATCGATAGATAGCATCATTTCGAGCTTCAATTGCGCTTTGTGTATACGCGGTTATTTCCCCGCCAACACAGGCTTCACAGCCTCCTATACAGCGACCTCCGACACCACGTGATCGTACAGTAATTCCAAAGGCAACCCCCAGATAATTCACAATCTCATATCCAGGAATTTCCTCAACAGTTGATACAAGGACTTGCTGAGCGGGATCCATTTCCATAGACATCTTTTTTATCACCAAATCTGGTTTTTAACAGCCATTAGATGTCTGTGGATATACCTTGAACTCCATTTTAAGGGTAATGATTCCAGATTTTCGGATTGAAATCCGGTATTGAAAAATCGAGGTAAATAGCGACACGCGCTTATAATAAAATGAACATAAAGTCCGTTGAAGGATTCCGTATTTATGGACAGAACAAAACAATTGGTTCCTTACTCTGATTAATCTGGTCCCAACCCCCCAGATAGAAGATGTTGCATTAACCCCTTCTTCAACGTTTTGACCTGTTGGTTAACCTCATTTGTCAAATTAATGTGAGTTTCAAGGGAGGCCAGAATTTGTACAATCTTGTGCTGTTCCTTGATTGGCGGAATAGGGATTTTTATCGATTTGACGTCTGTTCTGTTTATTCCCCCAATGATTCCATGAAATCTTTTTTTAATCTGACTTTGCCCGATTTTCGACTCCATAACATAATACAAGAATTCTGCGTCCAATTGGTTAGGATCATTGGTTCGAATTAGAAAAACGTGTTCGTTTACTGCGATTTTTTCATAGGGAAGATCACGAATGAAAGCAACCTTGCCTGTAGTGGCCCCATCCTTGACAACTAGAACATCGTGTAGATTAACCTTTCCCTGCGTTAGCTGCATGTAAATTCTGTCAGGGATGTATTTGATTGTTTCCCATGAAATTCTTCCATCGTTGATATGTTCTCCTCCGATGCTCGCCACTTCTCCACTCTTCAAAGCTCCTCCCTTTGCTCGTTTTCCTGTTTCAATTGTTACCAAGTCTCCCAGCTTTGCACTGTACCAAGTATCTGGGTATGCGCTGATGGTTGAAGTGGAAGAGGATGCAGATTCAGAAACTCGTTCAATCACTTTTTGAACCTGGTCAATTTGCGACTGACGAACATTTTCAAGAAGATGAAAACCATTCCATACCTTCTGTACGTCAATTTGAGGATCTGGGGTGGAAATGTCAATGTAGAGCGATATATTAAGATTATACATCATATCCCTAATTTCCTTTATGGAAACTATTCGTGAGAATTGGGGGGATTCGCGTTGATTACTATGTGCCTCCACGATCTTTTGAATATGTTGTACGGTGAGCACGTTTTGACTGGGACGGGCGTTGTATAGCGAAAACGCATTTATGAATTGTATTTTTGATTTTCGATCCGATTGCTTGTTTTTGTTAAGTATCAAGATACATGCCGGAATGCTAGTGCCATAAAATAGATTTGGTGGAAGACCTACGATGGCCTCAATGAAATCTGCCTCTACGAGGGTTTTTCGTATCTTCCGTTCGGCCCCTCCACGAAACAAAACACCATGGGGTAATATAATTCCCAGACGTCCATTTGATCTCAAAGTAGATATCATATGCTGGAGAAAGGCCATATCCCCAATACTCTTTGGGGGGATTCCTAGTTTAAATCGATTATATGGGTCGTTTTTCGCAATCCCCCTTCCCCATTCTTTTAACGAAAATGGGGGATTTGCAATAACCAGATCAAACAGGAGAAGATGGCCATCCTTGACAAGCTTGGGGTTTCTAATTGTGTCACCTAATTCAATCCTGGCGTTAATTCCATGCAGGAACATATTGATCTTTGATAATGCCCAAGTTTGTGGGTTGCTTTCTTGACCAAAGAGAGAAAGAGTTTGCCAATTTTTATCTGAGCGCCGTAAAAACTCCACACACTGAAGCAGGAGGCCTCCAGAGCCAGAGGTGGGATCACAAACCCACATGTTTTCTTCGGGATTTAGGAGTTCAACAAGAAGACGAACCACGTTATGGGGTGTATAAAATTCTCCGCCTTGCTTGGCTTTTTCTGCAAATTTCGCAATCAGGTATTCGTAAGCCCGGCCTAAAAGATCTGGATCTACTAGATCTGCATTGCGTAGACGTATTTCATCAAAATGGCTTACCAAGCGTATCAAGGTATCCCTTGGCAAACGGCTAAAATCAATATTAGTTAGGATTCCCTTAAGTAACGGGTTTTTCTGCTCGAGAAGTTCTGAAATATGATTAAGATGATCGCCAATGTCCTGGTACCATAACCGAGGTATCGCATTCCAATGGGCTTCCGTGGGAATTTGATAAGTTTGTCCATCAAGGTGTTCCCAAACAATTTGGGCCGTAGAAGCGCTATCTGGTTCATTTCTGGCAATTTCATCATAAACATCAGAGAGTCTCTTGAGAAAAAGCAGCCCAACTATAAAATTCTTGAATTCTGAGGCATCCACACTGCCTCGGAGAATATTAGAGGCGTCCCAAAGATGTTTTTCGATGTCGCGTTGTGTTACTGTCATTGATTGGCTTGATGTGGGAAACCTAGAAATAGTCTTCTTTGGACAAAGACAACGATTAAAAGGAGCGAAAAAACCCCTTTAATAGATTATCCTTGAAGAATCGTTCCAATAGCGTAATTAGAATGTTTTATCAGATTGTTACCCTTTTTCCAGGAACTCTTGGAAAAAGTGAAACATCTTGGATGCGTTCACGACGTGTTAAGAATCTAATGAGACGTTCGACGCCAAGTCCACCACCCACACTGGGTCTCAGTACTCCTTGTCTCGCAAGATCTAGATAGATTTCAAATTCTGCAAACTTCTGATTCCTTTCTCTTATCTTTCTTTCGAGAGTTCTAAATTCGAAGTCTCTTTCCCCTCCCGAAAGTGCTTCTCCAAATCCATATGGCCAAAACAGATCATAGTTGATGTAACGGCCCTTTTCGTTAGGATCCTCTCGATCGTAAAACTCACGTTCAAAATCGGTAATCCAGAATGGTGAACGTTCACGCCTGGATATAATGTCTGCCCAATCACTCCCGAATTTTCTTTCCAAGGTTTTACTCCAATAGACTTTAAGGGGAGGTACAGGTATCTCTAAATCCACCCCGAGAAGTTCTAGTTCGGATTGGCACCTTAACCTGACCTCAGAAAACACGTGAACAAGCAAATTATCCATGAAAGCTATAAAATCGCCAGCTTTGGCGTCTTTGAACTCAATGTCCACCTGTGTAAACTCGAGTAGATGTCTGTTACTTTTCTCTAGGCCCATTTCTAGCCTTATATTAGGAGACATGATGTAGATACCTTTTACATCAAGTACCGCAATAGCAATTTGTTTGTGAAAGATCATACTCTTGGTTAATTGAAGCTCTTGACCGATTTCAGTTTTAATTTGTGCCTCGTGTACTGGATGATTAAGTGGATCAGTAATCGGTGCAAGGATTATCGGCATAAGTTGTACGAGACCGTTAGAGTCTAAATAATCATGAATTGCTTTGAGTGCCACGGATTGTATGTGATAAATCAACGTGATCTCTTTATAATCAGAATATCCGTGCCCAATTAGTCTGTGTTGGACTTTCGATCGCAATTGCTTCGCTCTTTTCGTTTGTTTAATGCCAACTTTAGGATTGCTAGAATCTAGAAAGTCCGGCTATAAGAAAAGTATCTAATGGAACTGGAATTTTGTACATATAACGACCGTAATTTTATAAAATAATGGACGTTTGTTCCATCATCGATTCGACAGATGGAAATGTACAAAATGCTAGATGATAAGGACAGAATTATCCTAAAGTTACTCGAAAAGAACGCTCGATTGACGACTGCCGAAATTCATAACAAAACTAAGATCCCCCGAACAACAGTGCATAACCGTATCAAAAGAATGTATAATACAGGAGTGATCGAAAGGTTTACAGTCAAAATTAACAATAAGAAGATAGGAAAGGGACTACGAGCTTTTGTATTTTGTACCGTTTCGTACAGATCCACAAAAGGCCACAGTATCGACCAACTTGAAGTAGCAAGAAGAATCAAGGGGCTTCCAGAAGTTGAAGAGGTTTCAATCGTAACTGGAGAGATAGATTTAATCGTGAAGGTTGCCATGGCAGATGTGGAGGCCTTAAACTCCTTTGTGATAGAGAAGCTTAGGAATGTAACAGGTATTGAACGGACTGTAACCTGTGTTGTTCTATCTTCGGTTTGACGAATGACCTCTCTATGACACAAGATCCTTTGTTGGGAAAATTATTAATCAAGTTCTTAGCGTAGCAAGCTCCTCCAGGAATTACAAACTGATGATTGATATGTCTGTCCCTAAATCCTCGGAACTAAACATGGTGTCGATTATGGTATTCCTAGGCTTCATCATGACCCTAGGCATGGTAACTACTACCGTTCTTTATCCAGATGGTGGCCAGTTTCATCTAGCAATGGATCCCGCCGACATTTACACCCAACTTAATGCAATGTCACTTCCAGAACGAGACATAATGCTGGCAGGAATTATTTTTGACACATTCTTTATTTTGGGCTACTTATCCCTCTTTTATGGTCTGTTTCTCCTTGTTAAACATCTAGGACCCTTTTTTCCGAGACTGGGTCTAGTTCTTGGAATGACAACCGCAGGATGCGATCTGATCGAGAATGCCCTTCACATCGCATTTATCACAGGTGTTTTTAACGGGTGGAACGCAGATCCCATCCTTTGGGTTTATTTATGGACTTTTACGTTTATTAAGGATTTGACAAGTTATATGGCGGGTTTTATCTATGTGGTTCTTTTGGTTATGACTCTTTCATCGCCTGTAGGCCTCAGGATGACTAAATTGGTTTTTGTTTTGTTCTTTGGGTTCTATATACTGATTGGTACTCTTGGAGTAATAAATCCAAGCTTCCTTATTATTCGCAATCTCGGATTTGTTATAGATTTGGGAGTGGCAGCCATTCTATTTTATCGTGCCTCCAAAATGGAGAACTTTCAATCCTAGAATCCTATCATACAATGGGAATAGCCTTTCTAGTTATAAAGATAGACCCTGACGGTTAGGAAAAACGGTAGACGCTCCACTGCAGGTGATGCAAATGTTTTGGCAAGATCTAACGATCGGTTTATTATCTCCAGAAGAGCGCCGTAATAAAAATCCAAACTGCAGCTATGATAAGGCCTCCCATTACCTTTTCCGATGAAGTGAGTTCACGAATATGGTCTAAAAGTATTATTGAAGCTTGGGTTTCCCATATGAGGACAAAAGTGTGCAATGGAGCAATAATGACTATGTTCCAGCCGATAGTCGATAATAAAAAGAAATCAATCGGCTGTACAAGCACAAAGGGAAGAAAAAAAGTCACACCTAAGGTATTTATGATACGAAATAATTGAATTCCCTTTTTTCTTCGATTAAGATACAACCACAGGCAGATTGCTATGCTTGTCATTAAAAAAATCCCAAAAAAGATCGAAACTCGTGGCTGCAAAAACGCATATGTATCCAAACTAAAACCCAGAGGTATGGGCTGAAAAGGCCTCCACAATCCTTTATAATCACGAAAAAACATGAAGATCACAGAGTAATATGCCCATCTTACCAGGATAAACATCCACCCGTATTTTTCTTGGATCAAGGAGCTTTGACGGTTTGAAAAGAATTTTTTGGGCCTAAACACAGACTGCCAAACTGCATTTAGCGTCTCTCCCAAATCCTGAACCATTTTTCGACGTACCATTAAGAGAAAATCAATCTCCATCCGATGATTATGACCTATCGCGAGATTGCATTTTTTTAAACTCCAATTGCAAAATACTATGCAGGTTTTCTATAAGGCCTGGAATTTCGTTATTATCGAGGCTTAATGCTTTGGCAATGGCGTAATCAAGTGCTATCCTCTCCTGTGCAAATAGCTGACTAGGGATAGAGCCTAATTTTTTTGATCTAAACTTATCAAACGCCTTAACAATATTATTGATTGTCTCAAATGAACTTTGTGACATATCGAGAAACAGAGGTTCTTGTAAATAATCAATGATCTGAAGTCGACCAAATGATCCGCCAATCTCCCTACGGCTGCACATGAAAAGAAAGAAATAGAATGAAGAATTAAACCAAGCAGCCAAGAATTTTGCCAGTTCCAAGGATTCGTTTACTAAGACGTAGAAATTCTTTGTACATGTAATTCGCTCTTCTAAAAAGAATACATTGTTGGTAATGGTAGTAATTCCAAATTTATCTACAAAAAACAAGTGGCCCCATGGCCTTTTTGTTTCCAGTTGATGAAATACATGGTGTACCCAATTGGAGCCAAATTTTTTCTTTGCGGGTTCAGCATACTGATGTGTCAGTTCGATGTACTCTTTCAGCCATATGGGCATTTCAAGGATGTCATTAAAGTTCCCAGGAATTGAAAGGGCAAAATCCTCAACATCAGGTGTAATATACCCGTGATAATTACCTGGCTTTCTCAATGACTTCTTAATATATGGCCACGGTATTTTTAATGAATGTGTCTTGGAAGAAATAGTAATTCCTTCAGTTGTTTGAACTACTTGGCTCCACAGCTTATTAGGGAAAAAAAAGAAGTTTGGACCATACATCTCGACCCCACGTACAATCTGGAGCCTTAATTTTTCGCCAGACTTTATCTTATTTGTTTTTAGTAACCTCCGTCTGAGTTCAATCATTGATTTAGGTTGAAAATACCGCATCCAATTCCAATCAGCCGCCAAGTTGCTTAAGGAGACAGATTGGATGAGAGAACTTGATTCATTAAATTCAGAAAGGGGGTTTGAAACGTGATAGAACTTGACTTTGTGAGTTCTTTCCGGCTTATGTTTTTGGGAAACCAGAATTACTTCTCTCAAATTGCTATCTTCGGAAAATGATTTGCTCGTAATAGAGGCCAGAATTGCATCGATCTGATACTCAGTAGCTAAGTAAGTTTGAATCTCCTGAGAATAGGCAGAGAATAATGTTGCGCCAGAGAGAATAGCACCGAGAGTTCCCTTTTCGCTCAGGATTTGATCAGCCAATAGGATCGCGTAAACGTGTAATCCCGGTTGACCTTTGAGGAATTTACCATAGGTTCTTCTTAGAGAGAGGAGCGCTTTTTTCTGAGGTTTTTCTATTCTGTGTATCCGCGTAAAAGGGGGGTTCATTAAAACTAATTCAAAGGACGTCCCAACTTTATCAGGCATTAGTTCGACAAAAGCATCCCCAATTGTAGCAACTAACCTTGTTGAAACTTGGGGAAGTTTCGATAGCGAAAGCATGATTCGTGAATAGGCGATCAACACAGCTGTTGGATGGGAATCATTTATCCAGATCAGTTCAGGAGAGGCAGTTTCGTTACTTAAGGTGTCTAGATATGTTGAAACAAGGCGTCCTGATCCACAGAAAGGATCAATGATCCTTCGATATACCTTGGGGGGAATTACGGAACTTAAAACCTTGGATGCTGGGAAAGTGGTATAGTTGGCAGCTAGTTGTTTTCGTTTATCCTTTTGGAGAGAGCGTTGTAATATGGTTCCAAGAACATCATCCCGAATCAGATCTGTAAAGCTATCCAAATTGGAATTTAACACCGCGACAAGAGTTTCAGGCATTTTCTCCGTGAATAAACCGAACATCCGAGCCAAAAATTGCCACAAATGAAGCGAGTCTTGACTGGATTTCTTTTTTTCTTCTAATTCGCTGAAAATCCAATTCAGATTTGTAACTTCATTTTTCTTACTGCTTAGAAATCTAAGTAGCCATATACCAAGAATCACTATTATGGATACTTCTTCTTTTTTCATTTTAAATTCGGGGAGAGAAACCCCGGAGTAGATTGTGTTACAAAGGTTTGTCCAAGGTTCAAGGCTCTTTTCCAATCTCAAAGGTTCGAGCACAACCTCTTTCCTAGCGATTTCCAACAAAAAACTGGAGCATTCAAACAATTACAATCATAGAAAGAAAGTTTAAATGCTGCGAGATCATCATAGACCCTGGCGTTAAACCTAATCATCAAGATTTGCAAAGCCAATGCGGTTTTTATTGTGACTATTGACGATGAAGATATTACATTAATCGCTGGTATGCCAAAAGAAGAATTGCAGCTGCATATTAAAGAACTATTAGACCGTTTGAAAGTTATTTTCTTGTCTCTGGGAATGACCACCATCCTGGTTATCTTTATGCCGGCTTCTATTTTGGAAGGGACTTGGTCTTTGCAAGATTATGACCCCGCTATTACTCTGATATTGAGGGAGCTCCTTGTATGGGCCACTTCTCTCGCAGAGGCACAGGGAGGAACCTTTCAGTTCACGCTGGGAGCACCGTACAGCGTAATTGTAGTTTGTGTGGAATTAGCCATTGTTATCGCAATATTGTTGAATATTCCATTAATATCGTACGAAATCTATCTTTACTTGAGACCTGCACTGTATGATGAAGAAGCGCACTTCGCAAGGCAACTTTCAATCTCTTTTGGAGTTTTATTTGGTTTGGGAGCTGTCGCGGGGGCACTTCTTGTACCAGTCATGGTTCAAACACTTTTTGGGTTGACCACAATCATAGAATATGGCCGAATAGTAAATTTTGTGCCTCTTGAATCTTTCATCGAATTTATCTTCTTTTCTTTAGTGGGAACGGGTCTCCTCTTCACATTTCCGATCTGGATCGTTTTTGGGGCGCTAGCTGGGTTGTTTTCTAGTGAAACCCTGGTGCAACGAAGACGAGAGGTTCTTATTGCTCTTATTGCTCTTACTGCGGTGATCACTCCAGATCCTACCCCTCTCTCAATGATTTTACTAAGTCTCCCGTTGATTGTTCTATATGAAATTGCCCTGGTTGTGGTAATGCGATTGGAAGAACGTAGGGCCGCTGGACGGCCTTTAAATGCCTTAAAGAGAGTTTTCGACGCCTGGGAGGTAGCCTAGAGAATTTTAGGGTAAAAGCGGACACAAATCATAATATGGAACGTGATGGTAGCCCTAATGACTTTTCCATCCATCAAAGCGGAAAACCTTATGTCCCATTGATTCCCCAAAATTCCTTTTCCGTACTAGACATTTCGTTTAGATGGTTGGCAAAATCTGCAAAGAAAGCTTGTTCGCCGCCAATTAGATAACTATCGATTAAACTCTGTCCTTTTTCTGATATAAGCCACTGAACGTACTTTTTTGCAGCATCAAGCTTTATTGTGCCTGATTGAAATTTAGCTGGATTCACCAGGATGACCCCATATGGATTATGCCATTCAAGCGGGCCTGATGCTAGAAGGACCATACTTGATAACGTTTCATGCACGAACAGCCAGGTTCCACGATCAGTAATAGTGTAGGATTGAGAAACGGAAGCTAAAGTTAATGTTTCTCCCATTCCTGCTCCAGATTCTAGATACCAAAGATTTTCGCTTGCCCACGAGGAATTTTCAGACCTTATGGAAATATCGGCGGCCTTCCAAAGTTCCAGTTCTTTAAGATGAGTTCCTGAACCATCTCCTCTGCTCATGAACGATGAATTCCCACGTTCACCATAAATTCGACGGAAAATTTCACTAGAGTTCGTTAATCCTTTTATTCCTGCAGGATCTGACTCGGGGCCTACCAAAATAAAATCGTTGTACATCAAATCCACTCTATGGATGCCAAATCCGTCTTTTACAAATTGGTCCTCCAATTCACGATTGTGGACTATCACCACATCAGCAAGTCCTCTCCTAGCTTGCTGGATCGCGGCTCCCGTTCCGACCGCTACTACACCTACTTCTAGGCCTCCCGTATCCTTAGTCATTATAGGATGAAGGAATTCAAGAAGCCCTGAATTATCTGTTGACGTTGTGGTGGCAAGTGTAATTCTATTGCTTCCTTCTTGCGCGAATAATAATGGAATACTCCATAGAAGAAAACCTACTCCGACGATAAGTATTAAAATAAACGACAGTAGTTTTTCCCTTGGTGTCAACATTTATTTACTCCTCAATTGTTCAAGGTTTACCTTCAATGTACCACAAACATGAATTCTATATTGTTAATCGGAGATTCAAAGAGATTAATAAATATGGGGAACAGAAAACAGCATAATATCGAAATATAGATTCCAACCAGCTAATCTTGTTCTAGCCAATGAACATTCCGACAGGAGCAATTCGGGCGTAAATATGCCTTTCTGGAATCTTATTTTCCAATATACCGAAGATCCTTAGGTGAAATTCAGAATGTACGGTTTTATCGGTTCCATATTAAGGATCAACCTCTCAACCGCAGAAATCCGCGTTGAACCATTACCCAAGTCGGTAATCCAAAACTTTATGGGCGGCAACGGCCTAGGAGCTTATTTACTTATACGAGAAACGGAGCCAGGATTCTCTCCTCTTGGCTCCGAGAATAAAGTCATGCTCGTTACGGGCCCGCTTCAAGGAACAAGAATACCAATCACAGGACGATATGCGGTTATAACCAAGTCCCCCCTTACCAACTTTTTCCTTGCCACTCACGCAGGTGGATCTATAGGACCGGAGTTGAAGTTTGCGGGGTACGATGCGGTAATTCTGGAGGAAACAAGTGAAGATCCGTGTTATATCACAATCACTGAGGATCACGTCGAATTTAAAGATGGTAAAAAGCTGCTTGGATTATCTGCTTTGGAAAAGGAAAGGAAAATCCAGAGGATCGCGGGAGAGAACATAAAAGTAATGGCCATCGGTAAAGCGGGGGAAAACCAAGTTAAATATGCCTGCGTCACAGCAGAAAGTTTTCGTAATCTCGGACGGGGAGGCGTTGGAGCTATTTTCGGAAGTAAGGGTCTACTTGCAATTGGAATTAATGGAACAAGAAAAGAGATACCCGTCGCAGACCCGGAAAAGGTAAGAGATCTAGCTAATGATCTAAGATCGCGCGTAAAAGCCGGAAGGGAAGCGGAATTGCCAATTTACCGGGTCGGAACAACAAATCTTGTTCGTGTAGCCTCAAAGCGAGATCAACTCCCTGTTAGGAACTTTAGCGAAGGAATGCTAGAGGATACTTCTGGAATTGACCATGAGGCTGCCACCAAATATCCCACAAAGAAAAAACCATGCTTTAGGTGCCCCCTCTCCTGTGCACACATCTATCAATACAAGTTCCCATTTGGAGAAACCGACCATATAATTGGGGTTCCGGAATACGAAACTCTAGGCATGATAGGCGCCAACTGTGAATTAGATATTGAAACAACTATAGAAATCA
Source organism: Candidatus Thorarchaeota archaeon (assembly GCA_048882505.1). Taxonomy (GTDB): domain Archaea; phylum Asgardarchaeota; class Heimdallarchaeia; order Hodarchaeales; family Hodarchaeaceae; genus Hodarchaeum. Next base: position 129,731 of record JBHLRO010000001.1, on the reverse strand, counting down.
ACTATTGGGCCAATGCATACGGTTTAGATACGATTAGTTTAGGAAACGTTCTTGGGTGGTTCATGGAATGCTCCGAGCGAGGGCTGATTCCCGACCAATACATGAACGAGAGTCTATTCTATGGTGATACCCGAGGAACCATTGAACTGATAAAGAAGATCGTTAACCGAAGAGGGGTTGGTGATATCCTAGCAGATGGTGTCCAATTCGCTTCCCGAGTATTTGGATCTCCAACAGAACACTTTGCCATTCACGTGAAAGGCCTTGAAATGGCGGCGTGGGATCCACGCGGTCGTTATGGACTGGGTTTATCATATGCAACAGCCCCCATGGGAGCATCACATCTTCAAGGTTGGCCGAGGACAACGAAATCCCCAAAGCAAGCAGGCCCGATTACTCCCCAAATTGTTCAGACTTTACATGAGGAACAAGACCTAAAGATAGTAAAGGACAGCTTGATTATTTGCCATTTCACCCACTCGATCGTTCCAGGATTAAGCCTAGCTGATAGCCAAGCTTTATTTACCGCTGTAACTGGTTTTAAAACGGATGTACGAAATATTGCGCAAAATACATGGGCCATATCCCGATTTTTTAACATGCGTGAAATTATACAACCTGTGGGTGAATATGATCGGCTACCATATCGATTACTTGAGGAACCACTGCCAACTGGCCGAGCGGCGGGATCGAAGGCATTTGTATCTCTTGATGATTTCAAGACCGGACTTCAATATTTATATAAACGGCGTCGGTGTACCCAAGAGGGGGATCTGACCCAATCAGAGATCGAGCGGGTAATCGACCTCGTGCACTGAACATGTAGCTACCCCAAGGTCAAGCTTAAAAGAAACCATTTCCAAGTTTGATCTGAAATGTATCGGAAGCGGATGGATCGCGTGACTGAAACCCCTAATATTAAGATGAAAGAACACCAAATCAAAATTTGTACCCTTTCTGTTCCTGATGATTTGGGACAAAATTATCTTAAGGATCTTCATAGTAGACAAGGAGGAGATTATGAAGACTACTCTGCACTGGGGGTCTCAATTGTTACCTTCAAAATCCAAATATGGGAGACATTAATAAAATTCGTTGTGATTCGTGTCAATATGAAGGAATTTATGGAACGGAACCGTCCTTGGTTGTTCCAAAACAGCCAAGGATTAGTTATTTTATTTCAAAGATTCATTCCTGATGCTATTGAAAAGGCACGTAATCTTTATCTTCAATTCCAAAAAATGAACCCCGATAATGGTCCTACTACAGTTTTCATTGACGTTATTCCTGAATCAAAACGATCAATGGATTTATCATTCCCTGAACCTGAAGGAAATGAGTCAGGTGCCTTTTTCTATGAAATTTCAGAGGCTAGGTCAATTTTAAAAGCTTTTGAAAGAATAGCAAAGGAAAAGATTCTGGCTGGAGGTTAGGACTAAGGGGTGCATTAAATAAGGAGATTAATATTTACATTTCATTTCGCAGTATTTGAGTCTTAAATCAACATTGGATCGTATTTACCATGCTAAATCCAAAATATAAGAGGTCTGGGAGATGTCTCAACAAACACTAAAGGATTTTGGGTTAGAATTCATCAACGAGATGACTCAGGATCGTAAACGGGCCCACGAGGAAATTGGAGTTGCCTTGTCTGCAACAAAATCTCGTTTCGTCGATCAATCGCCGCAACAATTCTCCTATCAAGATCTCAATAATTTCGTAAAGCAAGTTAGGGAATCCACAGGAAAAATCGTAGATACTGAACTTACTCGTCTTACACTTAAATCTCTGGGTCGAATTCGTGATTTCATACAAGGAAAGCAAATAATTGTCCCAACACCTATCGATGAACCCCCCAAGGAGACGTTAAAAATCCCCAAACCTGATCCTAATCTTCAAGCATTAAAAGAACGACTTAAGAGTCAAGAAAAGATTATTGAGAACCTTACGTTCCAGAAGGATCAAGCTCAGGGAATATTTGAAAAAAATCAGACGGAAATGAATCGCCTTCAAGATGAAATAAACCGACTTCAAAGGCGGGCTGAACATTTACAGAAACAGGAAACGCTTTATCAGCAACGTCTAGATGGTTTGGTACACGAAGTCAATGTCAAGTCCGCTCTCATCGAAACTCTAAAGAAAAGAGAGTTAATCCGTGAAAAAGATGTGGAGGAAGCTCTGCAGTCCGTAGCAGAGACCTATAAGATTCAAGAGGACTATTATCAACGGATGGTTGAAGAAGAACTCCAACAGCGCCTGGGCCAAATCCGTCTTGAAGTTGAGGAAGAGTTTCAAAAAAAGCTTGTTCAAGTCCGTAGTGAAAAAGAAGAGGAACTCCAAAAACTGGCCCATAAAATACGTAACGAAACCAAATCTTGGTACGATAAGGAGATTCATTTACGTGTGAACCATTACAAAACAATGATCGATCAATTGGAGGAGGAACTTCAAAATCTCAAAAAACAATTGGAGGAAGTATCAGCAGTGCAGAACGAGCAAAATCTCCTGGTTGACTATACCGAACGACTTCTCTCCAGTCATCCCCTATATGCCTCAGTATTGATTCTCCTAAATCTCGGAGGATCTCTCGATTTAAGTACAATGGCAAAATCTGTCGGCGCTCACCCAGTCAAATTGCATGGTATGCTCTTGGAGCTGGTAGATAAGGGTCTAATTCGAATTTCAGATGATGATCCGCCCGTAGTTCAAGCCATTATGCAATGACGAGGCAATTACCTTCCCCTTTCCATCAATGGAGAAAAGCTCGTACTCCTGACCATACCAACGCGATTTCATGTTCATCTGCGGCCTTGATCGATTCAGCATCACGAATAGATCCCCCAGGCGCGATGATCGCAGTTATTCCCGCTTCAGCAGCGGCATCTACGCAATCACGAAACGGAAAGAATGCATCCGATGCCAAAACTGATCCCTTTGCTCTTGAACCAGCCCTCCTTATCGCTAAATCCACAGCTCCAATTCTCGAGGTTTGGCCCATCCCTATCCCCACTGTTTTCGTACCTGTACTTATGACAGCAGAATTTGACTTGACATACTTGCCTACTTTCCAAGCAAACGTCAATTCCTGGATCTCATGGTTTCTGGGTTGAACGCGAGACACCACCTTAAGATCCTCCTCCGTTAGGATTCGTGTATCTGTTGGCTGCAGCAGAAGTCCGTTCGGAACAAAACGGACTGAAGCAGTTGGTATCTCATAGTCATTAAATTTGCAGATGACTATTCTTTCTTTTTGTGACAGTATTTCAAACGCCTTCGAATCAAAATCAGGGGCAATTATTGCGTCAACAAAGATTCTATTGAGCTTCTTTGCCAAAGGTATGGTAATCGGACGATTAAAACCCATTGCCGACCCAAAAGCCGAAAGATTATCTGTGGCAAACGCATCATCAAATGCGGTTTCAATTTTTGGAGCACTAGCGAACCCACAAGGACTAGTATGCTTAATAATCGCGCACGAAGGTTGGGTGTGCTCGGAAAACAATCCCATAGCAGCATAAAAGTCAACCAAATTGTTCAAAGAGACTTTACGGCCATGCAATTGAGTAAAAAAGGGCTTTTTTCCAGGTAAAAGATAATATCGGGCGTCCTGATGCCAATTTTCTCCATATCGGAGCTCCTGAGGATTTTCAAAATTCATGAGCAATGGGTCAGGATAGGCATCCTTCTCCAACCCATGAAAATAGTTAGCAATGGAAACATCGTACACTGCAGTATATCCGAAGGCTTTTCTTGCCAGATATTTTCGTAGTTCAAGATCCATTGATCCGTCGATAATCGCTTTGCTGATCCAAGGATAATCATCAACCGCACACACTGGGATGACCTCAGGATAGTTTTTCGCACCAGCACGGAGTAGTGTAACTCCACCAATGTCAATGTTATCCAAGGCCTCTCCTACTTCGTGGGAGCGCGAAACTACCTGCGAGAAAGGATACAAATTGACAACTACCATCCCAATAGGGGTGATATTAAGCTTGGAAAGTTCATTGTTTTGAGATGCCCGTCCGAGAATCCCCCCCATGAGATTGGGATGGAGGGTTTTGACTTGTCCGTCCAAAATCTCTGGAAATTTCGTTAGAGAGCTGACTTCTTGAACTTCTACCTCTCCCTCACGCAGGTGTTTGGTCGTATTTCCAGTTGCTATGAATTTAAAGTGGGATGAAAGGTTTATACAGAATTCAATTATATTTGTCTTGTCATGCACGCTGATAAGAGCCAGAGGTCTATCCATTTTTGCCTTGTGGACGATTACACAGTCTCTTTAAAAATCGGGCGGAGTTTTTCATATAAGCCAACAAACCCCCTAGATAAGAGTACAATCAGTATGAGAAATATGAACAGAGCATCCAGCGTACTCAAGGCACTAGCCTGACGATCATATGTTTGTGCAAAATTGAACGGGGATGTGATGAGTTCTAATTGAAAGTGTGATAGCTGGGGTGGAAATCGCTGTATAATTTCCATATTGAAGGCCACTTCAAAACCTCGTAAGTCCAAAGGGTATAATAGGGGAACGCCACTTTCCAAATCCATGATTGGGTGGATAAGAAAAGCGATGGAGCCCATTAACATATAACAAGTAATCCTTTCTTTAACATCTATTGACAGTTTTGGATTCGATCTAATTAAATATAGCATAAGGCTGTTAAGTAATAATAGAAAAACACTACTTAGTAGCAACGAATGAAAAGGATACCTAGTGCCAGTTAATGTTTTATCAATGGCGTCCGGAAGCATGGTACAACATGCAAGCAAAATGCGATCAATCAGAGGGATTTCTAGGTTATAAAGGCTAGTAATCAAGCTTAAAACAATTATGGCACTCAAAAAATGTAAAAAAAGACTGGTCATTATCATCACGAGCTCTGCGGATATTCAAGAAGTAACAAACCTACCAAACAAGCAAGGATTTCAAGAAAGCATGCTAATAACCCTATCTTTTACTGTTTTTCGATGGTATTGATCCGAGTTATCCACTCAAGAAGCTGGGCTAATGTAGAACCTATATGTATTCTACTGCCTAATGAGGATAGCTCATCGATAATAGGCGAAGCCGCCTTCGCATAAAGAGGGGAAAGATAGACAAAACAACTTTCGTATGAATGAAATGAGATTTTCTTTTGTTGTTTTTTGACTTGATTGATAAGAGCAGAAACGTTCTCTGGAAGCATTCTTTTTTCGTAATACGGAATCGGATCAAAAGGAGAAAGTAGTCCATATTCTGCGCTAATAATTAACATGTCCGTGTTTTTTGGCCACAGTTTTGCTTGAAGAATAGCTTTAACCAGGAGATGAACACGCCCGCAATACCTAAGAATTGCGGGGAGGAGATCTCCCAAAACATCTTTGGTCGCAGAACAGCTGATCAAAAGTAGTTTTCGAGTACCATTTGGGGTATTTTTATCAGCCAAGGGCGTCAAAAGCGAATTTAATTTTTTTAAAAGCCATTTGTTTTGATTTCTTCCTACGGTTTGTAGAAAGGAAGAACGAACTCGTATTCGATGCCCATTATATTCCGTAAAGGTTCCATCATCGTATTTAAGTTTTCGAAACTCCCCATTCCAGCTCTTTCTTTGAAAGAAAAACCTGCTCAGACCTTCAACAAATTGAAAGCTTATCTTTTCCAACCCATCCCATGCCTTTCTCACGAAAGGCTCACTAATCAAGAAATGCTTTGAACTATGGAATAAATCCGAAGGAAAAAAGCTTCCTACTCCCTTACACATTATGAAGGAAGGTAGCTTTTTTTCTTTGGACCAATTAATGGCATCAATTTCAGTAGATTCACCTAATTTGGTGATTACTTCATTACGTTGGTTTTCCAGAGAGGAAGAGATGCTTTCGCGTGTTCCACCACAATGGGACAACCGCCACATAATGTATGAGCTTAACCTTCGCAGGGGAATCATTTCGAAGGTGAGGCAAATGTTTTTCGAAGAAGAAACCGTGATTTTGCTAAGCAAGTAATAAATATTCACCCCAGATTTCATTTTGATCCTGAAAGTTTTAAGTAGGTAAGCTGAAAGAAATCTTTCGCTTTCTATCGTCTCTAGGTATTCGTCCAAGGCATCACGAAGGAGTTTTTGCCCTATAGGATTATTGATGATAATTCGGTAACGGACCTTGCCTAAACTACTTTCGGTGAAAATTTTGGATTTAATGGATTCCCTTTCGAAAAGTGAGACAAAAAGATTCCGCGGCAACTCTATATCAAATGTTAGACATTGAGCTATACTCGAATTCATTTGAATTTCAAAACGAGCTTTAATAAACGTCGTATCAATTTGGATTTCCATACCATGCTCTTCACACCCGATTCCACTACACAAAATCCTTCCACAATGGCAAATAAATCTAGATCGTGAACTAAGGACTTTTTGGAGGCGTATCAAATAAATTCCTTACCCCTCTTGCGATGTGAGACGATAGGCTCCTGAATTGCCCTCCTGCTCCATTATTCCCATGTGGAGCTGCGTCATCAATCGCATTACTGACAGGGCTTTTGCAGGATTAAAATTTTCAACCCCGGAGGCCCGAAAATAACCCGCCAAGTCTATGAAACCAAATGAGTTGTCCGGCAGTGATTCCGCATATCTCCTCACTGATTCAAAGACTTTGAAACCCTCGATTGTCTCTGCAAACTGAGCTTTCATTTCCTCCATGTCGTCAGAAAATTTCACTAGCTGTTCTCCTTTCGAAGTTAGCTTGTAAGCTGACTTTTTTTCCAATTTTTGCACCAATCCAAACTTCGTTAACATTTTTAAACTTCCTCCAAGCCCTGATGGTCCGAGTTCCAAATTCTGGCCAATAGATATCGGATTGTCTGAGTTTTGTAGCTCTATAAGAACTTCAAGGAGTCTACCTGTCATCATTGGTATGAATCCACTGACTTCTTCTTTCAATGTCCTAACTTCTTGATTATTTAAGGGTACTATTCCTTCTGGAGGCTTTAGAGTAAAACTCGAAGGTTTCCCTTCTTCTTTCATTAGAATACTGAGATTGGTGATGATGGCAATAAAATTAATCTGCCACGATGAAAGGGTTGGTTCCTCTCGTGTATGATTCAAGTTCTCCAAAAACGTTTCCCATGTAGCTTGATTTGATTTCAGGAATGTTTTTTCTAGGTAATCGTAATTTGCTTGGTTTAACTCGTGCTTGTGATAAAATAAATATCTTAAGGCAGCTCCCTCACTGGTTAATGATAATTGACGAGATTTAGATCTTTCTTGAATTTTCAGGATTCCCAGACTAGCTAGACGCTCGATTGTCTCAATAGTGTGAATTAAATCAGTTCCATCAAGAAATATCTTTTCGGATTGTACTGGCTTATTACTGGAGAATAATAGCAATACATCTTCGGGGAGCAAAATTCGATGACCAGAAGTATCTTTCGGGTCAGGCCTTTCCTTATTAAAATTCAGTTTAAGTCGGCCAAATTCGCTTGATATTTTAGAAAGCTGATTTTGGAGGTTATCCAAGAATTTTAAAATTCCCCTTTGATGAAATGCAATTTGGCTGTTGTCGACAATTATTATTCTCTTGCTAGAAAGTCTTATTAAGACTTCCTGGGCCCTAGCAAAACCTGCTTTCCTCAGTTCTTTCTTCGCTTGATTTATCTTTAGAGAATAGGGCCATTGCTGCACAAGTTTACCGAATAAAAACCCTTCTCCGGCTGTTAAATGTCCGTTTAAAACAAGAAAATTCATCAGCTGCTCCATGGGTCAATACAGCTCCGATAAATATCGGTTCTTGATGTCGATTAGTGCCCTAATGTTATGTTGGATCAAGAGATACTGGGCCGTCTCATCCCCTCGTTGAAAGTCCAAGATATCATTGTTCAGGCAAACAGAACACGAACACTCCTCCACAGATTCTAAGGCTCCAATAGCGACATATTTTCTGTTCTCCTGCTGAATATACATCCCTTTCACAGACTTGATGATATATCCAAAACCGTCCACCGAATCAACCTTTGCTTCCATAATCGGCTGTAACAATGTAGGGTGAAGAAATCGTCCAAAGATATGTAAAGAATATCCCTTAGTGAGTCGTCGAACCTTTTTAATTTGCTCAATAGTCTGTTTGAGACTCGATTGAAAAACTAGTCCCCCGAGAGCGAATTTCTTGATTCCTAGTGATCTGTAAGTATCAAACAGACGTTCTATAATGTCTAGGGACAGCCCTTGGAGAGGTCCAACGATTTCACTCTCTATTGATTTTAAATCAATCAGGATTTCCGTGTTAAGAATTGTGCTTGTGAGCTTTTGGTTAATTATATCTTCGTCATCTTCAGAGAAAATAATTTCGTCCAAAGGTACTATCAGATCTGCTTTAAGGCGTGATTGCATTTCTGCAATTTCGAATGGGTCTAACGTAAAACCTAGGGATGCCGCAGCGAAAGCTCCAGAATCCATAAAGATAGATTCGCATTGAACGATTTCTTTCAGAGAAAACTCGGGATCATCTAGCAGATTTGATTCAAAGAAGCCTAAAACAGAAAAAAAGACGTATTCCTCAAAACGCCACGGAGTAAATGGTTCCTCCCGCCATTCTTGGTAGCTTGGAAGTAGATGTTTGAAATAGAGTTGCAGGATCGCTCGCCTACCTTAACCCACAAGATATCCTCCTAACTACATCTCTTGGTTCATAAGATCATTGGGCACCCTGTTTGTTCAATGATAAATCAAGCAATCTGAATTAGAAAATCCGAAGTTAGGAATAATTTCGGCCGATAAGCCGCCAAAATATTGGAGATGTGGTTTAATCTCTTATGAAAAGGTTCTGGCTAGGCAATATTACAATAAGCCAATTCGTTTCATGATCGACAAGTATCTTAGTGCGTTAACTCGAGTTTTGAATTCTCGAGAAAAAACTATTGATCGCACAGGGGAGGTTTTATTCTTGCATAGAAATGGGTGATACATCCAGTTCTTGCCATTTAAAAAAAATGGCGCCGCCAAGGATTGAACAAGATTGTCAAACGAATTACTGGAATCTTTAATCCAAGCAATAACATTAATTATTACCTTAGATGCAGAAGTATTGTATATTACTATCTTATCATTACGAGTCTCCCTGACAGCCGTTATTTTGGCTGGGATAATTGGGATCCCGTTGGGTATCATCTTTGGTTCCCGAGACCTACCAGGAAAAAGATTTATTTTGGTCACAGTGAATACAGGGATGTCCTTTCCTCCAGTTGTAATGGGGCTGCTAATTTTCGTATTATTCTCATCTAGTGGATCCCTAGGTCTTGTTCATCTTCTATTAACAGAAACTGCTATGATGATAGCGCAACTAATCCTAGCCTTACCAATTATAATCGGACTTTCGGCTAGTGCAGTTTCAAACATTGATCCAAGTGTTAAAGAGGCGGCAATAACGTTGGGGGCGACACCATTACAGTTAATATGGTTACAGATTCGGGAAGTACGTACTGAAATCGTGGCTGCGTTCATTGCGGCCTTTGGAGCAGCGATCTCGGAAATCGGGGCTATCCAAATTGTAGGAGGGAACATTCGATGGAGAACCCGAACCTTAACTACGGCCATTGGTAAAGAGATTGCCGCAGGAAGATGGGGATTCGCCCTTGCTCTGGGTTTAATCCTTTTGACTACGGCCTTTGCCATGAACATACTTTTTACCTATTTTCAGCATACCCAAAGAATTTTCATTCCAAGAAAGGCGGATTAAATGAACTTAGATGACCCTAATCCATTGATTCAATTACGGAAATTCGGGGTTTATGGAGGTCTCAGTAATGACGATTCTCCTCTTATTTTGCAGGATATAAATCTCGATATCTATCCGAATGAAATCCTTGGAATCGTGGGCCCTTCTGGTGCAGGTAAAACGACTCTTCTAAAGGCCCTGGCACTATTACTCCCATTCAGTTTAATTCGTGGCGAATACTACTTTGAGAGTCAAAAAATCCTTCCCAATCACAATGGGATTAAACTCAAAGAAGTTCGGAGGGAGCTTATTTTCATTCATCAGCACCCGGTTTTGTTCAAAGGAACCGTGGGATATAACGTCCACTACGGTCTGAAGATCAGAAAACAAAAAGATCCGGGCTTTCTCAAACAGCTAATGTCATCTTTTGATCTTGATGGGCTCTTACAAAGGGACAGTGCATCATTATCGGGGGGAGAAAAGCAACGCGTGTGTTTGTTACGGGCAATGGCGATAGAGCCGCGTGTTTTGCTGCTAGATGAACCTACACAAAATCTAGATCCGGCCAATGTCAGGAATATCGAGAAAAATATGAAAAAGTTCAAGGGAACCGTAGTTATCGTCACGCACAACCTATTCCAGGCGCGAAGGATTACGGATAAGGTTGCAGTCCTAGTGAATGGCAAAATCATTGAAAGCGGAAAAACATCCGAGGTTTTTTCCTCGCCGCGAGATGCACAAACGGCAGACTTTCTTTCCGGGAAAATGGTATTTTGATTAAGGATTTATAATGATTAGATAAGGCTTATCTGATCGTTCGAAATCCAGCTCATCCTCCTATCCGGATCATCTCCCGATCATCCTCGATAGGGAGGAAATTCGGATCTAGGAAGTTGACGTGCTCTTTCTGCTTCAAACGAACAGCGTTAACAATATTTTTCTTCAGGTCAAGATCTGATACGCCGTTTCTTAAAAGATCTCTTAAGGGGGTTTCATTAAAACTATGTAAACAGGTTCTAAGATTCCCATCTGCCGTCAATCTCAATCTATTACACCATTTACAGAATGATTCAGTAACGCTGGCAATAAATCCAATCTTTGCTGAGGTGCCATCAAGTTGATAGATGCGGCTAGTCTGGGACGGATGGTCAAGAGGTTCAGGAAACAGCTTATATCGTCTTCCAACAATCTGGCGTATTTTCTGGGCAGAAATCACATTGTTCGAATTCCACGCATTTCCTGCAAAAGGCATAAACTCAATGAATCTCAATGTAAGGTCATTATTGATGGCAAAATCGACAAAATCGAGGATTTCATTGTCATTAAACCCTTTTATGGCGACAGTGTTGACTTTCACGCGGATGGATGTCCTTCGGGCATTTTTAATGGAATCGATCACTTTTCCAAAATGATTCTTGCTTGTAATCTTCTTAAATTTCGTTTCGTTTAAAGTATCTAGAGATATATTAAGACTGGATAATCCAGCTGTCTCTAGGTCAGTTAAATACTTATTCAATAAAACTCCATTTGTGGTCATGGAAATACGATCAATACCATCAATCATTCTTAGTTTTGAAATAAGGCCACATACTCCTGGGCGTACCAATGGCTCCCCGCCTGTAATTCTAAGCTGATCGACCCCTAGTTCTGCAACGAGCTGAGTTATCCTTAAAATTTCAGGAAAAGTCAATAATTTGCCTTTTTCAAGCCACGCTATTCCCTCATCTGATTGAATACAATACGAGCATCTGAGATTACATCGATCAATCACCGATATACGGAAATTGGTCGCTGTTCTCCCATGTGTGTCAATCAATCGAGGTTTTGTTATATCACTTATTGAGATGACGCTCCAGGCGAGTCTAACCTAATTCTTTCTCCTTAACCACTTAGCTCCGCAAAATCATCCTGACTCTTTCTTTTTAATCCTCATTTTGTCTCCTTTTTCATTTTCACGGTGAGGGCTTCGAAAGGTAACTTCTATTGATTCCCCGCTAACATTCAATGAGTCTAAGTCACCTTTGCCAATTTCCATATTTTCCAATGTTCGATCAATGAAACGATTTCTAGCGGTACCCCCTAAATAGGTTTTTCTCCAGATGTCATATTCGCCGCGAACTTCCCGCTTATTTACCAATCCGATTATTATGGACTCGATCTCGTCATTCGATGTCTTTTTTGTCCCCAACATTTCAACTATCTGCTCTAGTTTCACGGATGTTGCCACAGGCGTTGCATTTAATATCTTCTTTGTTTCTCGGATTAAGGTTTCCATCCGAATGACCCCAGGACTAATTTTTGGATTGAGGGTTGAATCTGTACGATCTAGGATAGTATCGATCCTTTCTTTTCTTTCTTTTTCTACTTTTTGAACGGATGAGTCCAATTTCTCGCGTGCTCGCTTCTTGATTTCCGCAATTGTGAGTTCTTCCTTTGTTATTCCCAGCCTCGTTCGTGCTTGTTCACGGATTTCGTCCAAATCGGGTTTTTTTGAAGATAATTGACCGAAATCAAGAATCATCTTTTTGTGGGCGGCCTCACGCTGAAACATCAGATTTTCACAGGTGTAAGCAATAAGTAAATTGAAAAAAATGAATCCTAATGCCAGTACGGTAAAAATAATTTCTGCGTCGACAATGGTGCCAAACACAGTCGGTCTTAAAGTCCAATCGGATCGGCCGAGGAGAATTATTCCAAACATAAGGAAAACAAGAAACTTAAGAATGTTGAGGTTACGAACGGAATGACTAAATGTAAAATTCACCTTAGAAACATTCGATTCTTCATCTCTGTCTCCAATTAATACGTTTAGGTAATATGTTAGATAGTAAGCACCGGGGATATAATATTGGAAGAAGTTGGGAAGGTTTTCATCGGATCTCATTCTCCTTCCCCGAAGTGCGCTAATTGACTTTTCAATGGATTCTACCAACTCTTGGTGTGAGAGATCCGAGTTATAGATTATATTCTGCCTTAATAAATCCAAATAACTCGGGTAAAAAATCGTAAGATAAATAAAAAACCATAAAAAGCCCACAATGAAAAATTCGGAAGTTTGAGTTTGAAAGATTAATAATCCGAAGATAGGAGTGCTTGGATTTCCCAGGAACTCGATTATCAATAGAATCAAAAGGAAGAAAATATCCATTAAAAGGAGCTTAATGAGTCCTTTGATAGTTATAAAGGGAGAATTCGCTTTGGGAAGAAGGTAAATTGTGAAGAAAGGCAAAACAAACAGAATCCCGAGGGTGACGTAGAACACCTCTGCGACGTGTAAATCCAGGGTTTGTAGGAAGAAATCCGTATTTAGGATAACATGAGGTATTATTAAGGATAATTGATTGAGGTAAATCACCAAAAATCATCAATCCTACAAAGCGGCTCGGCTGCACCAGACCAATCAATATGCTGGAAAAATTAAAATTTCTCCAAAATCTCCTTGCTGATTTGCTCTACTGTTTTTCCTTCTGTTTCAATTCCCAGTTGTTTTGCGCTTTCTATTAACTTTTCATCTTCAGAAGGAGGTCTAGACATCGCATTAACTAGCTGATCTGTCATATGTCCAGGTGAATTTCCAGATTTTTGGATTCCTCTCAATGCTTCTTGGTATTCCTTCATTGCATTCCCAAGTGCCCTTCCCATCTTCGGAATTTTATCGGGTCCTAAGAGTAGGAGCCCAATCCCGATAACAAATGCAATTTCCATGGGTCCTAATATCATGACCTATGCAGACTCCTAGTATAATGTAAGTTTGAACTCGTTAATCATCTTTACTTAAGATCGATGTACATGACCTCTTAATAAATTTTTTCGTTTGATTGTTCAATTTTTTGCCGATTATAGGAGATTTCGATTGCGAATTGGTTAAAAAGCGTCAATTACACCTTGATCAGCATGATAAGAAGTTATCCATGAACCTTAATGATTTTAAATTCCGTATTCTTGCTTGTTTTTGCCATTCATCATGAATGGAATCTCGATTGATTCCATGAAGATCTTTATAGCAATGCAAAAATGAGCATTTTAAACCAATGAACGGGTCTTAAATACATCTCGCAGAATCACAAAAGGCATTCCGAAAATGTTAAGGCGCCCCATGTTTTTTGCAACAAGTCTATTCTCGTTTCTGTCCTTCTTACGCAGGGCCGTATTTTATGCATTCTTTTATATATACTTGCGAGTATTCCTCGGACTTTCAAACACTCTCACGGCGCTTTTGGGTACTATGAATCTCCTAACCAGCACCATTGGCCAGCTCGTGATCTGGGGTCCTAGGTTAAACCGAGATCCTAGATCTTCAAAAAAATTCGTTGTTAGAGGGGAAGTAGGAGCAGCGCTTGTGTATCTTATCGCGTTTTTAGGACATAGAGTGCTAATAGATTTGGGATCGAGCATTTCTGCGGCATTATTTTTGGTGGCGATATTCTCACTACTAGAATTGTTATGGAGCGGAAGCGACCTTGGGATCCGAATTATCCAAGGGGAAGTTACGCAAGGAATCGCACGGGGGAAGCTCACGGGAATAATCGATGGAATGGGATTAGCTGGTCAAATTTTCGGATTTTTGCTAAGTGGAATCTTGTACGAAGCAGGTCAAGGTTTCTATAACGGCGTAATCTTCTATATTGTCGTATTACTGATACTATCTTGTGCGATCATAATACAAATCACGCCCATATCGTTAACAACCAGCAAGAAATCAGATCAGGCTGAGGAAATTCAATCCTTGCTCGAGGGGACGGCAATAAGTGATGTTCTTCGAGTACCGTCATTTGCTGGATTTATAGGTATCCTAGCCGCCCTAATTATCGGATTATTTGCCAGTCGTCAAATTTTTTTATTTTATGCTACACTTCGGCCATCGCTAGGTTTAACAGATCAAGAGATAAGCATATTGCTCGTAACATTTTCTTTTTGGGGAGGGATTTTCACTCCAATCGGGGGAAAAATGTCAGATAGATTTGGCAGAATTGAGATCATGACGATTGCGTCGGTTATTGCCTCATGTTGCTTTTTAATGCTTTTCATTCTAGAATCTCCTGATTTCCTTGTGGTAGGAGTATTTTATTCCATTCTGGGGATTTCGACAGCGTTGATTCAAACATTAGCCTTTGCATTCACAGCAGATATTCTTCCTCCGGATCTACAGGGAACAGGATTTAGTTTATATAATATCACGCTTGGGATAGGATGGGGCATGGCGGGATTTTTTGTGGGGGGTCCAATTGCGGACAGTCTGATCCTTTTTGGAACCCCAACTGTGCTAGCTTATCGAACTGTCCTATTGATATCTGCGATCATTATGATGTTCGGTGCATTGGCTCTCCTTATCTTTAGGCTTTTAAAAATCTCAATTGTCCAGAAAAGGTGAAGATGTCTTCAAACCAATAAATTATGATTTTCGTAGGTAGCCTTCTAGAATTTTGCAATGGAAAACCCTTGAACGTGTCGTTAAACATCGAAAAAGGCTAAATTTCTTTATTAAACGTTGCCTGAATCTCTCTTTATTATGAAATACTCTTGTTGGAGGTTTTTTCTGATTTTTGTAACCGTAGCGACATGGAGGTTCCCCTCAAAGTAAAAAACAGAATAATATCCTCAACCTGAATAATCTCGATTTAACAAAGATTTTCCTTTACTTATGGTATTATGTTTGTAAGAGTATTTTACAGGTATTTCTGCTATCAAATTTGATAAAAAATTGTTGAATAAATGAGGAATGTTAAATGGATATGGTGCAAATTTCGAATTCTTTAAAAGAACAATATGGTGCTGCTTTTAAAACATTGGAAAACATAATCAATTCCTGTCCAGATGAAATATGGGTAGATTCCCCCAGCAAACCTCCTATCTTTGGGGTTGTTCATCATACTCTTTTTTTTGTGGATTTGTACTTTAGTAAAACAAAAGAAGAACGTACAAACTATAAACCTAGATTTCCCGATGACAAGGATGATTTATTTATGGAAAATCCACTTAGCAAGGAGGATTTATTGAAATATATAGATGACATGAAGAATAAGGCCAAAGAGTGGCTTTCAGATATGACTTCAGAAGCTTTGGGAAAGGCTCCTGTTTTTGAATGGCATGGCTCGACTTTGCTTAGTTCTCTCCTATATAATCTTAGACATATTATGCTTCATATAGGAGCACTGCAAGTTAGATTAAGACATCAAGGAGTTAAAGAGAAGTTTTGGGTTAGCCATGCAACCTTATGAAATGCATAAGGTTGATTTTCTCCAAGTTCGTT
This sequence comes from Candidatus Thorarchaeota archaeon, assembly GCA_048882505.1. Classification (GTDB taxonomy): domain Archaea; phylum Asgardarchaeota; class Heimdallarchaeia; order Hodarchaeales; family Hodarchaeaceae; genus Hodarchaeum. The sequence goes on along the minus strand of JBHLRO010000001.1, from coordinate 113,788 downwards.
GCGTTTTTGCAATAAATGAAACGTGTGCTTTGTATACTCTTTTCTCAACCTCATCTTCAAATCCGTTTTGGCGTAATTCCCTAAACTTGGATAAGCAATCTTTAGCTGTTCCTGCGGCTGTAAACAATCGAACAATGTTGTCTGTCACCAATTCCTTCCCCTGATCTACCCCTGATTTCTTGAGATCTATAATAAGATCATCGGGAACTCCTAAAATAGTGTAATGACCAGGATCTTAACCAGAAAGATGTTTGGCTACAGTTAATCTGGCTTTATTTAACTTTAACAAGAGGCGAGAAAAAGCTAATGTTAACGCGTAGTTATGTCTTCAAATCAGGATTTTGCGACTTAGGTTGGATAATAATATCTAATCAAATAAGAATCGTTTAGAAGGTATACAAATAATTGCTCAGGCAAATATAGGGGTACCCATATTCCGAAAGGGGTTTATCAAAGGAAAAATCCTTAAATTACCCCTGAAATTGTTTCAAAAGTAATCAGGAATTTTTTACTATATGTTTGGGAGTTTTTCACGTGGTTCTTAAAAGAAATGATCAATTTGCTTTTTACGACGGTCAAATCCATCCCATCGATAAAGAACGAATGTCAAATTTCGACACGATGGCTTTTATTGACCGTTTTTATCCTGACTTAGATACCATCACACACGAGCAGATTATTGGAGAACTTGGTACCCATGCAATTGATTTTACCAATATTCATGGTTGGTCTCAAGAGATCCCGGATGTTGATGATCGCAGCGCAAGGCTATTTACTATTTGGGCGGAGAATGTTCTTACAAAAGAAGTAATTGCTATTGTAAAAGGACATATCATTCTACATCCTTTCGAGAGTACAAGAAATGGGATCAAGGATTATTATTTTGGCACGGCTGATACTCCATATTATCCAAAAGTATTAATAACCACTTTTAGAATAGTACTGACAGAAGCTAAGGAATTAAATGACTTTATTTCCCAATTATTTGATGTTATCGAAATCAAATGGCAAACGATAAGAAAAAGAGTGATTTCTAGTTCTGTAGATCCAGAAATTCGGAAAAGATACATTTTAAGCTTCAAAAAAATCATTTATTATTCATGTGTCATTCCTTCTGTCGATAAAGATCTGATTAAAGCCTTGAGAAGGAAGGATTATGTGATTACTGGAGTTTCACAAATACTTTCTGCAAAATCAGTATCTTATGATGAAGCATTGGTAGCTCATCACATAAATATAGCAAAAAAGCAAATTTCTCTTATGGAAAAAGAAAAACCAAAGAAGACAGTAGATGAATCGGGATTGTGATTCCTAGTCTTCTCAATTGATGCCGTAACCTGTCTATTCCCCCTCTCTTAGTGGTTTTAATGTACCAAGGGGATCAGGTCCGCGAGGAAACACAAGAGGAATAGTGCATCCATTCCTATGTAGATCACGAAATTTAGCTAAACAGTCATTTGCAGAACCCGCCGCCACGAACAATCGCACAATATTATCAGAAACCAACTCTTTCCCTCCATCCACTCCAGAATTTCTTAATTCTAAAATGAGATCATCAGGAACCCCTAATACTGTGGGATGACCAGGATTCTTACGGGATAGATGCTTAGCAACAACCGAGCGGGCCTCATTTAATGCAACGTCAGCATCCTCATCTAGATACGTGTGAACCAATTGGGGTAATAGAAAATCGTACATATCTTTCCCGTGATTTACTCTTTCCATTTCGATTATTTGAATCGCCCTCTTCACGTAATCCGGAGTGAGGAGGTAATTGATGATAATTCCATCTGCAAGGGAGGCAGCCAGCTTTAACATAAGATCTCCAATAGCACCGATGCAGATCGGGATCTTTACTTCCTGTAAATTCTTGAAATTCAACTGTGCATTTTCTAAACGGATAAATTCACCTTGAAATGAGATTTTTTCGCCATTAAAAAGTCTAAAAAGACTTGTGACTGTCTCTCTCATAGCTGTCAGGGGTTTACTGCGTTTTATCCCATGATATGTAGTCGCGGGTTCCCACCATGATCCAAGACCACAAATAACACGATTTGGACCAGTTATTTCACTTATGGTGGCAAATGTCCCTGCCAAATCTGCTACGTTTCGAGTCCAGATCGGAAATATCGCAGTTCCCAGCTTGATTCCTTGAGTTTCTTTCGCAATTGAGGCTAACACTAGAAGGGGATCCCGTCCAAATAAGCCTATCCCTCTCCATACTTCATTAAACCCTAGTCGCTCTGCCTGGTGTGCCAAATTCACTTCTTCTTGTATCGTTGGCATACCTGGTAAATAAAGTCCAAGAGGGGTCTTATAACCAATATCATCTTCGAGAAGTTGAGTCATCGGTGAATGTCTCCTTCGAGCGTATATACTCCTTTTTCAATACCTCCTGAAAAATGATTCCTTTGGATTTCGATCATGAAGAACGGAAGTACGAAACAAAAAAAAAGAAAGAATTCCGGAATTGAACCCGTTCCTTTTTACTTCAGTTATGCGATGAGCAAAAGCTAGGGACTATCCAATCATCCGTGTGTTATTTAGAGTTTCTTCGATTAAGATTGGAGTGTTTGTACCAATGATAATGAGGGAATCTTCATGTTCTTGAATGGCCAAAACCCATAGCAGAGCTAGCAGCTCTGAGGATGTCAAATTCAGCTGTTGGGCCATGGCATAATATGCCAAACGTTCTGCGGTTAACGTGAAGTTTAAAGCCTTAGCTTGAGCTTCCATGTTGATGAGGAATGCTTGAGCTTCAGCTTCACCCGATATAATAGTAATATTGGCTTGTGCTTGGGCTTCGATTATTGCCGTTTCGGCCCTAACTATGGTTGCCTCTTGCTCATATAGTGCGATCTGGTACCGCTGTTGTGCGATCTGAACCTGCTTTAGCGCTTCTTCGAATTCATCGGGTAAATCGATCTCTCGTAATTGAAAGAACATAACGTCTGCAAACATGACATCAAGATCTTCTTGGAGTTTTTCCTTCATGAGGTCACTAATACTTGTTCTGTTATTAAAGAATTCAATAGCATTATAGAAGCTTGCTACGTCACGGAGAGTTGTCCGTGCTTGACCAATGTATCTTTCTTCATACTCTAAACCGAAAGTTCGGTATAGATTAAGAATATCCTCCTTTCTCAAGAGATACTGGAATGCCAATTGGACATTAATGAGAAGCCCGTCCTTAGTTCTAGAGTTCAAGGGTCCACTCGAAGTTCCCGGTGCACCAAGAGAACCGAAGAACTCTATAGTTTGAACTGTTCTTGGAAATTTAATGAAATTATGAAATAATCCAAGATGGTAGAGTCCATTCTCGTATACTTGATTTTCTATTTTGTGGGTCACGTTGTCGTAGTTTAGGCCATATTGGTTGTAGGAAAGGCTGTCGAAGGCCAGAAAAAAATAACCTACGAATGAGGCTGCTATAAGCGCAACCGTAATGATCCCGACTTTTATGTAAGCTAAATATTTTTCTAAATTTCTTCCACTCATAGGGAATCGAGTGAATAGGAGAGAGGGTCATTAATAAACTAAGGATTCTGGAATACAGGACTATTTAAAGAACGAATGCTTAGTTTATCTAGGAGCATTGGAGCGAAAAACAAGTTAAATTCACAAATGATAGAATGGTTCTAGTTTTCCTTATTGTTATCCTCATCTCTAATATCATAAACAGAGTATGACAATCCCTTCTGGGTTACCCAGGACTTAACGTTCTTTAAGGCATTCGGAAATGAAGTGGAACGCCCGCCTGCTGCGCGCGGATGTCCCCCACCAGAAAATAGTCTCGCAATCTTATCCACGCGAATTCTTTCGACCTCTAGTGGTGATAATTGGGAATTAACCCTAAAAGATAACCCTGTGAATGCCTTGCCAGGATAAAAAAGGCACGTGAGTTTAACCCCTTTCGCAAAGAGTCCTTGAACAAGAGTCGTCATCGAAATCTTTTTCTTACCGAGTATAAACAGTACCGCATCTGCGAGTTCGAGTTCTTCGACGATCTCAAGCGTCTTTTCTCGAATCGCTCGCGTCTTCTTTAGCTTCCCTCGGTAATCCTCAAGCAGCGATGAGTTTAATCCTTGTTCCTCCAAGGCATCTACCAGTTTGACAATATCATTAGGGGTTTCAACGGAATCACACAAGTCGTGAAGCAACCAGGCCTGCGAGGAAGAGTTAGATGGAATATCAGAGGGTATGTCAACTGGGGGAACAGTATTAAAACTTGCTGTATCCGTTATTTTTGTAAGTTCAGCCAAAGTTTTAACATACGAGGGGAGGACATCATTATAATGGTCAGCTAACAGTTTAGCGGCACTGGGTGCGTTTTCATCGAAGAGTACCAGCTGGGCCACCATTGGAAGATCCTTATTGGTTAAATGATGATCACAGTACAGAAGGACATCTTCATTTTGATCATGTATTGGTGGTAGATCGACCACAGCCACCCAATTAACTCGAGCAAGATACCAACTATACTGTGGATGTTTTATTTGCTGATAATTAAGGGGAATATAGATTGAGTTTATAGTTTGAAATTCTCTTACCCCGCTCGCTTTAAGAATCGCCGCACATACTATTCCATCTGCATCCGAACCATGAAACGCAATTTTTGGACGTGGAAGAAGAAAAAGTGGATGGATTTGGCGAGTTGCCTCTTGGGTTTGACTGGAGAAGTCATCGAGTATTGGTGTGATGTCAAAATAGGGAGAAGAAGATATTTCTGACTTATCCCTTTCTTTATTATCAGATCCTGTCATCCCATTGCGATGCTCCAATATTTGGCCTAAGTTAATGATCTAATAAAAGCTCTCTTTCAATCTAGGTAAACCTAAGCATCTCATTTTCGTCATTTAAGCATTAGAGTCTAATAATGCAGTTTTCTGGGATGTTTTGGTTACGAAAGAAATCCAAGGCCTTTTGGACTTTTCCAATACTTTGGCTTTCGTGTGCATCTGATCCAACCGTGAACGTGAATCCGTCATCCAAATTCGCAAACCATGGTTCTCGATAATTTTCATAAGATGCATTAGCTTCAATTATAATTTGAAGGCTCCGAATTGCTTCTAGGGCTAAATTTAGTTTTTCCAAAGAAAGTCGCATCATGCTCGGGTGAGCTAAGCCGATCTTAAGGCTAGGATATTCCTTTTTGAGCTGACACACGATTGTGAAGTTGTTCTCCCAAGCAGGTGCTGAGAACACATATTCGAATAAGATCAACTGCCATGAATAGTTCATCAGTTTGTCAAAGAATTCGTTAGAAGACATATCGATTTCTATCCCGTGATGCACTTTTATCTGAGAAGAAAATTGCTTTTTAATAGTGGTAATCCCCTCGATATATTCTCCTAAAATTGTGACATCTAATGAAGGCTTAAAACTTGAAAAATGGTCAGTAAAGCATAGTTCCTGAACATTGTTCCCAATTGCTGCATTTACCATTTCAGGAATAGAGTGAAATCCATCTGAAAAGGTACTATGGACGTGATAATCCATTATCCTGGAGTAATTTTGCATTCAGTTCCTCTTTTCCAGCCAATGTTAGATATGATGCAGGAACGGTTCTTTGTTATTTTACACAAAGGCCTTTTTATCTGAAGCTAGACACCCTTATTATACACAACAAACCCGAAACGTAAGATCGATTTATTTGATTAAGTCGATTTCATCGCAAATCTACTCAAAACCAAGCCACAATCGTTCATATTTATAAAGGAGTTGACTCATGATTACAAAACTGGCAATCTTGATCGACCCTAACAAAGGGGATGCAACAGAACGATTGTATGTTACATTACAGGAAATCTTGATCGAAAGCTCTGATCCATCGACATTACCCCTTGAAATATGGATTGGCGATTCTTCGGAGGTGTGGAGAGGGGTTCACCGATACTTGAAGAAACTGGACGACTTTACCTCTTCCCGCGGAATAAATCTTCCAGCAGTGGTCATTTTCCCCGGGCATCCGTTACAAATATCGCCATTAGCTGATTATATTCAAATGCCCACACTCCTCAATACGCACAGATTTTCGATAAAAGTTCTTGTTAAGTTGGGAAAAAAATATCATTGGATCTCTAAGTGGGCGCGCCGTTTGGTGGGGAAACACTGGCCCAAGGATAGAAAATATGGATACATGATATTAAGTCCTCATTCTACGGTAGGAAAGAAAGTCCGTGCCTTTGAACTAGATGATGAAGCTGCATTTATGGAGATTACCACCAAATGGCGGAAATATTGGTGGGGCTTATACCTTGAAGCGGGGTCGGGTAATTTTGGTTCATCTGTTGCCAGCAGGCTCGACCTAGTTCGCCGTACCTCAACTTTTGTTCACTCTCAAGGAGCTTTGTTGGTCACCGGAGGAGGAATTAGAACCCCTGAGCAAATTAGGGCGCTAAGCCAGGCTGGCGCGGATATATGTGTTGTATCTTCCGTTTTGGAAAGGGTCGAGTCCCCTAAAAAGTTAATAGGCCAGATCTTAGACATATTGATGAATACTCCTCTAATTCATGGCTAAAAAATTATCTTTGTTGGTTTGAGGCAATTTCCTTAGGTTCAGAGACTTTCGGGGAAAACCTGAGTAGTCTTAAATCTTCACTGAGTCCACAGGGCAAACAAAGCTATTTGAATGAGGTAATAGAACTTCGCCTTGATACGTAAATGCCCCTCGATAAAAAGGCAGTTGACTCTTTGCTAGAGGAGATCAAATGGCTCGACGAAAATGAATTCTTAAAAACGATTGAGCGTTACAAACGCACCTATGGAACTAATCTTCGATCTACCTGTCAAATTCCCGTATCACCATTAAAAAGAAAACATCTTTTGCCCACAGAAAAACAAATCTATTTCCAATTAAGTCATTATTTTAGACTTGTCATGGTATCAATTGTTGATCCCGGAATAGGGTTGGAGATTTGGTTACGAGGCATTTTGCCGAAACTTCTGACCCGTTATGCAATAGATTTAGAAGAGTGGGAAAGAATAACCAATATCGGAGACACAGACGATGATATACAGGAGGAATTGGTAGCGGATTGGCAGAACTTTTACAAGACAACCATAAGGAAGGGAAAGATAGAAGATGAGTTTTTGGCCATCATTGGTGAGGGGCGGATCCGTGCTCAAAAAAAGCTAGATTCAGTTTAATCGCAATAAGATGTTTAACGACTAATATTCTCTAGTATTCAGTTGTGGTGGAGGAGTTTATTCTGAAAATCGGGCCACGACCGGACTTAGGATTCACTACTGGTGAGGAGAAATTGTAAGGAGGATATCCTCGTACGCAATTCCCAGTTCTTTCACTTTTTCAATTGTAGGGGCTCCTTTTGCACTCCATCCACGTCTACTATAAACAGCATCTTGTAACTTTCGATATCGTTCTTCACGATATTCCCGGAGGATTTTCATTTTTTCCTCGGTGGTTCTCCCATCAGGATCGACACCAATCTCGTTACTGAGTTGTTGATCATACCTTTTGGCCCGGCTTTCGTATTCATTCGCCGTCACAGGACCCATCGAACGGTAGGGTGTCCGAGAATCGTGTTCTCGTAGACCTTTTCCCTGACGGATGTTAAATATTCGCTGGAAGTTATAAACTCGTTCGCTCATTGTAATTATGTCGCCTTGGGAGTAGTTGGTACCTATCGTACTATTGAAAAACTCGGTATACCAATTTACATGTTTAGGGATCTTTGCCCTCGCATCTGGGAGTGTTAACGGTTTCTGTGGATTTTCATTATTATCGGGCGGCACAATATCATTCCATGGCAGTTTACAAAGCCCATTCAAGCCAAACCATGTCCTAAAGTACGGAAACCAGGCTAGAGCCTCTGCTTTATCTTCAAATGTAGGCAAATTGTTTCGTACCATATCCTCAAAGATAAGCCATGCTTCATCATGTTGAGGACCCTTCAGGGTAAGACCATAACCTCCTTGTTGCGCGAGGGATTCCTTGGTGACATATTCGGAATATTCCAGGCCTTTATGTTCCATTCCAATATCAGATAGGAATTGAGGGTCCGCACCAAATTGGTTTACGAAGTAGTTTTTCATTTGAGCGATTCCTTGACCTACAATGGCTCCAAATCCCTCACCACGTGCCATTTGATGAATTAATTCCATCGCTGCTCCTGCATTCCCGAAATTGAGTTCAAGCCCACCAGTAATTTCCCTAGAGATAATACCTTGTTCGTAACATTCCATTACGAATCCAATACCAGTACCAACTGATATCGTGTCAATACCATACGTATCGCAATAAAAATTTGCCTCCAGAACCCACTTTGGATCCCAAACTCCCCAGTTCGATCCACAGCCTGCTATTGTCTCATACTCGGGACCATCAACAGTAACGGTCTGCCCTTTAAATGGACCTGTCATAACAACATGCTTATCTAACACAACATGAGAACAGGCTACCGTACAACCGATCCAGCAACCGTCACTACCTTTTCCTGGGTCTGTATAAATATTCCGCCATACTTCACGGGTGAACGGGAAGTTCTCGCCCCGAAGTTTTGGATGAGCCCCTAATTGGAAGTTATTGGTCGGTAATAGGTCGAAGTCATTCATGATTTCTGGGAGATGGCCTGTACCCACGACTCGCATCTCGTTTTGCTTTGGATCATTCTCCATAATTTCACGATTGTGCGTTCTCCCAATCTTTATCACCTTATCATAATTAGCGGGATTATTGATCTTAGAATGAACACGAGGTGAACGACAGACTAATGCGGTGATCTTCTTGTCATAGAAAACCGTACCAATGCCACCACGGCCAGCTTGTTTATATGAAGCCCAATCCCGTTTTTTGTCATACCACGAAAAATTCAAACAACCCCACCTGGTATATTTGGATGCGATCCCTGTAGAAACAACAGAGACACGAAATTTTTCTCTACTCGATGGATCAATGGAATAGTGCTCTGTTAACTGTTGGGTTAACTGATGAGACATTTCTGGAAGATTTGGGTCGGCCTCTTCTATTCGAACAACTCCCTTGTCACCATCAACAAAGATTATGACCCCTTCTGGGGCTTTACCTTGGATCTCGATTGCATCGAACCCGCTAAACTTAAGATATGGGCCATAATATCCACCAACATTGCTATCAATGATAATTCCCGTTAGTGGGCTGATCGTGGTAACTATAGATTTTCCTGAGCCAGGATACGTTGTCGTACCTCCTAATGGACCCGATGCGATACAGATTTCGTTTTCGGGATCATCCCATTTAACGATCCGATTCTTGGGAAGGGAATGCCACATAAGAAACAAATCAAACCCCTTTCCTCCAATGAACTTTTCTCGCATTTCGTGTGTGATGGGGTTTATTCTTATATCGTTTGTTGAAAGATTTATATGGAGAGTTCGGCCAGCATACCCATTCTGAATGGGTTTAATTTCGTATTCTAATTCTGCGAGCACTTTAGAAATCATAATGAATCATCTCATTAGAAACGGGATCTTTACTCCAAACTCCGAAGGATTAAGGTCCACTTAAGAATGTCATTCCTAGCATGAAAATATTCGGCTAACCCTCTTTCAATTTAAAAAAAAGACATTTTGGTGTATCAACGACTCCCACCCCCTACAGGGGGAACACAAACGATGTTATCTCCATCAGAAACCCGTTGTTCAAATCCATCCATGAGTTCAATGTCCTTTCCGTTCAAAAGAACATGGAAGTGACTTTTAATCTGTCCAGTTTTAGCGTTGATAAGATGATTTACCAGAGACTTTCCAAGCTGCGTTTCTAGAGCGTCAAATACTTGTCGAATAGTATTGCCATTGGCATAGAATTCTGTTTTTCCCGCCCATCTTTGTAATGGCCCATAAAAAGTTACCGTCACAACCAAAAGTTCTGTCACCACTCTATCTGGTGCCCTCGAATGATACTTTTAAAAGGAAATGATGCGACGTGAACCACCAGAGAGCACAGTGTCAATCCCGGTAAAATTGCCCCGTTTACGAAGAATAAGAGAATTCTTAGAGTCCAAATTTGTCTCCCGAATTTAATAGGTTTTCATCTCCCTTGATTGAGGATTGATCATCTAATGAAGAAGATCCAACAGCTTCGTTTCCACGATGGCCTCTCATCCTCAATCGATAGAGAACGATTGCTTAGTTTTGAGATGAAAGCAGTTATTGATAGATTGTATGGAAAGGAGGGAAACGTGATCTACTCGACTACGCTTATGGAGGAACTGGGACCAATCAATATTGATTTTACAAATCTCCATTCTCATCTAAAAACTGACATTCCTGATTTAGATGCCCGAACCGCCAGACTTTTCTCATTATGGGCGGAGAATCCTGATACAGAAGAGATTATCGCGATAATGCGGGGATATTTCATATTAATCCCGTTTCGATGGGGGGAAAGTACAATTAGAGACTATTATTTCTATGATGATGTAAATAATAAGGGGGAGCAGCATCATACACCCTTTTATCCAATGGTAGTGATCGCTTCATTTAGAACGATATATTCTGAGCCCGAGGAAATCATTGCACTGATTGAAAGATCCCTTTCTGAGATTGAAGCGCATTGGCAGCGATTACGTAAGCGTCTTGTTCATCGTATAGATAAAGAGTCGAAAGTATGGTCGAGATATGTCTTGGCTATGGATAAGATCATTCACTATACTTTTTTGGTTCCTACAATTGAAAGGGAACTAATATCAACACTTCGAAACAATGGGTATAGAACCACAGGCGTTTTACAACTTTTAGCCTCTCCTACTATAACATATAATGAGACAGAACTTCAAGAACATCTCCGGGAGGCCAAAAGAACATTACAAAAGAAATCCCAATAGTTTCTTGAAGTGCCCACCCTCAATATCACGGAAAAAGCAGTGGAAAAACCAAAAACAATGTTGAGGGTGACCCGAAACCTTAAAATGGCCCCGCCACATCTTTCGCATGTTACTTTTTTTTGAAGACAGAATCTCTACAAAGCCATTCTTATCTCCACAAATATCCTCTTGGAGAATGTCCTTTATGAAGCCTATTACGGAAGAAATAATAACTAAATTGAAGAAAAAGGTCGATTTGGGGAAAGGAGAATGCGTCATTTATAGCCTTCCCGCTTTCGCAGAGCAGGTGGGGATGACATTAAATGATTTAGACAAGATCCCTTTCTCTATTCGGATTCTACTGGAAAATGCATTACGCAACTTCGATGGTCGCTTGGTGACCATGGAAGACATCACGTCAATTGCTGGTTGGCCTGATGCTATTGGAACAACAATCCCATACATGCCTGCACGAGTTCTCCTTCAAGATCTAACGGGCGTACCACTAATTGTCGATATGGCCGCGATTAGAGAAGCAGTTTCTGATTTGGGAGGGGACGCTTCTAAAATCAATCCTTTGATCCCAACGGATTTAGTGATTGATCACAGTATCCAGATTGATTATGCACAGCGGCCCGATGCGTTTGCTTTGAATTTAGAAAGAGAATATGAGAGGAATACGGAACGCTACAAGCTAATCAAATGGGCTCAAGCCAGCTTTGAAAACACCAGAATAATCCCGACTGGAAGCGGGATAGTCCATCAGGTAAACCTAGAATACCTTGCTTCCGTTGTCGATTTAAGAAAATTAAAAGGAGAATCCACCGCGGTCATTGACACCTGCGTGGGAACCGATTCACATACTCCAATGGTCAATGGAGTAGGTGTAATTGGATGGGGAGTCGGCGGCATCGAAGCTGAGGCTGTAATGCTTGGACAACCTTATTACATGCCCCTACCTGAGGTTATAGGTGTAAAATTAACAGGAAAACTTCCAGAAGGTACGACGGCCACCGACCTGGTCTTAACAATAACTGCGGATCTCAGAAAACGCGGCTTGGTTGGCAAGTTCGTGGAATATTTTGGGCCTGGCGTTTCCACCCTTACCGTACCCGATAGGGCGACCGTTTCTAATATGAGCCCCGAAATGGGAATTACAATTGGATTGTTCCCAATTGATGATCAAACCATTTCTTATCTTAATTTGACATGCCGCGAATCAAAATTTGTCGAAAGATATGCTCGCGAACAACGATTATTCCGTACATCGGAGTCTCCTGACCCCATATTCAGTGATGTGATAGAAATTGACCTATCAGCTATCCATCCAACCATTGCGGGACCATTGAATCCAGAGGAGAAGATAATCCTTGGGAATGTTAAAGAGAACCTCCGTGGTTTTATGGATGAACACTTTGAGAGCAAAAATCGAAAAAGGATAACAGTAGACTTAGATCTGGACGGTAGAATGGTACCCTTTACCGAAGGTAACCTAGTCATCGCATCCATTACAAGCTGTACGAACACATCTAATCCGTCTGTTTTGGTGGGCGCGGGTCTTGTGGCCAAAAAGGCTGTTGAACTGGGTTTAAAAGTACCCCCGTGGATTAAAACTAGTTTGGCTCCCGGATCCAAAGTAGTTACTCAATATCTTGATCGCCTTGGCTTGACTGAGTCTCTAGCGACTCTTGGTTTTCACCTTGTTGGGTACGGATGCACTACCTGTATAGGAAACAGCGGCCCCTTGCTTCCAAATATTGAGCAAGCGATCCTCAAAGACGACTTATACGTGACTACCGTGTTATCTGGAAATCGAAATTATTCTGGACGGGTTCATCAACTTACCCGAGGAAATTTTCTTGCTTCTCCGATGTTGGTTGTTGCGTACGCGCTAGCTGGGACGATGGACATAGATTTGACCCACGAACCTCTAGGTAAGTCATCAGATGGTAATTCAGTATATTTGAAAGACATCTGGCCTTCTAATACAGAAATCCTTGAGGAAGTCGCCAAGGGCGTCACACCTGAAATTTTTAAAGAGCAATATGAAACGATAACACAGGGTGATCCCAATTGGCAAGATCTCAAAGCTCCAACGACCACGTTATTTGATTGGGATCCCGAATCCACATACGTAAAGAAACCTCCTTACTTTGAACCAAGGTATTTCTCAAAAGAACCACGAGAATTCAAAGATATTCATGGAGGACGGATTCTTATGCTGATGGGAGATAAAGTTTCAACTGATCATATTTCCCCTGCTGGAGCAATAGCCCAGGCAAGCCCCGCAGGTAAATACTTGACTGATCAAGAAATCCCCGTCCGTGACTGGAACACCTACGGAGCTCGTCGAGGTAATCATGAGATAATGGTACGCGGAACCTTTGCCAATATCCGAGTTCGAAATCAGCTCACCCCTGGAAAAGAGGGTTGGTGGACCGTCCATCATCCAACAAATCAGATTACGAGCGTGTATGAGGCTTCTCAAAAATACCAAAAAGAAGACATTCCCCTGATCGTACTCGGGTCCAGTCTTTACGGGGTTGGTAGCTCCCGAGACTGGGCTGGAAAAGGGCCTGCGCTGCTTGGTATTAAAGCAGTTATTGCAAAGGACTTTGAAAGGATTCATCGATCGAATTTGGTTGGGATGGGAGTACTCCCACTTGAATTTGAATCTGGTCAAGGTTGGCAGGAATTGAACTTAGATGGCACGGAGCAATACGACATCATTGGATTGAGTGAAGGACTCACGCCGAAAAAGAAACTCAAAGTGATTGCACAAAAACCAGGAAAGACTATTGAATTTAATGTGACAGCACGGATCGATTCTGAGGTGGAAATAGACTATTTTAGACACGGAGGTATCATGCAATACCTGGTTGCAAGTAGTGTGTGAATGAGGAGTCACTCTCTCCCTTTATCTTTCTTTATTTTTCGATGGAATGTTCTTATGAAAGTTGTTATGTCCTTAGGGATAGCGAAATGAATCACGCCTGCTTGACTTATGTCTAAGTTTTAACCTAGGGAGTTCCATGCGCTCTGGGCAGTCAAAATTACTTCTTATCACCATTCCATTTCTCTTCTTTCTAATCTCTGTTATAGTAATTGCTGTTCTCGTTCCGACCGACCCAGGTGGACTAGACCAAGAATGGTCAACACGAGCATTCGTCCTCAGCCTGATCATTTTTTCTGGATTAATGCTGATCCCCGATCTATTGCATTTACGTTTGGTTTGGAGAGGGTCGAGACCAAGAATTTGGATCGAATTGAGTCATCACTCTCCTTCTTTACGTCGGGATCATGAGGTTCTCATTCGGGGAGTTTTCGTTTGCGTTGGTTGTTTTGGCAGCTTTTTGGGCCTCTTAGCGGCTGAACTTATCTTCTTATCCTATCTTATAACCCCTTTATTGTTCAGCTCATTTGGGACTTTTCCACTGATTTTATTCGGAGTATTACTTCTCATTTTATCCTATAGTCGTTATCTTCTCTTCCTAACGGGCTATGTTCGCTTAATTCAACACGGTGCCCTATTCCTAGGATTAAGTTTCTTAGTACTCGGATCCGATCAACTCTTTGGATCCGCACTTGCACTAGTGCTGCTACTTCCTACTTGGATTAGTTTTCTCTTAACAAGACTATTCTTAAGTCGGATTGAACATCGTGCGTCGTTTTAGATAAAAACCTCCGTGCCCTATTATTTTTTGGTAATTATCCGCTACTTGCCACAATACGAGCCCTTCGAAGAACTAGGAAATTTCCAAACCATACTAATAGGATTGAAACAATAAAAGCCGTAATAGGAACACGGAAGAGAAATCCATTCGCAGGTTGTAACCATAAGACTAGAATCGTGGCAAATAAAGACGGAATAAATAGATAAGCACCAATTCTGATCATTCCGAAGCCGCTAGATCCATAACCAGGACGAAATCGGTGAGCTAGACCACCTTGATGAGCGATCTCCGATACTAGATGGTTGATCTGAGAAGGCGACGGAACATTTTCTCGAGGAAAATACACCAATGCCCTTCTGAAACGATTCCTGAAAATTCCAAATGTTAATAGGTCAAAAATCCCTAATAATACCGCTAAACCTAGTTCGATCCCGAGTGCGACCACTGGGCCTAATATGGGAGACAAATAAATGAGGAGGAGAAATACTGCCACGATTAGGAAAAAGATAATCAGTGCCCCCGCTGAGTCATTTGAACCAGAACAATCGGTTCCAGAGCAATCGGTTCCCCCACAGTCTACATTACGACATTCTCGCGCTGACCTTTTCCTAGATACCTCTCCACGCGGTTTGAGACGTCCCAAGGTGGAAGTACCTGAAGGGGAAGGTAAACGACCAGAAGCATGTCCACACCTTATATTTCCACATATATAATACCCGTGCCAGCACGTTTCCTCCATGATATAGTACATATCGCCATCATCCAACATGACGCCTTCTTCTTTTGGGCAAATAACGTCACGGCTGGTGAGGGGGAACACTTGGCCTTTCAATCCCTGTGCTTGACATATATTCTCTATGCTTTCAGCTGAAACTCCATGAAATTCAAGATCCATTTCTCATTACTCCATTTATACCGCCTGAGCCGAAGTCCAGAAGCGTTCCTATGTTGCATATCTATCTTTAATTGCCTTTAACGCCTCGATATGACCGAATGCGAGAACTTTCATCTCAGGTTTTACAATCATACGGGGTTCGGGATAAGCTTCTTTATTGACTGCTAGCAAGTTTACATCGTATTTTTCTTCCAACTCACGAACCGTTACTCTTTCAAAGTTGCCAGTAAAAACTATCTCCATTAAATGAAACTCTGCATTACCTTTCCTCAATGTTTGAATGATTCCTGATTCGAAACTGGTGGAAACAAATACAGGCGCCGCAATAGCCGAAGTACTAATGGCAGCATCAACATCAAAGAGATCTGTTACCTTTTTTGAAAAATTTTGATCAAAAACTCGCATTACAGTTCGTATCTTTGGATTCAATTCCTTGGCCAGAGTCGCCACCTTGAAATTAAGCAGATCATCGTCGTTGACAATGATGATAGCTCGGGCTTTAGCTACATTAGCTTCTTCAAGTATGGAACGTTTACTGGCGTCTCCTGAGACTACAGAAATGTGAGAATCTGCGAATAATTCTTCTAAGAGTTCGGAATGTCCTTCAGATTCCTCGGTAATAAGAACAGCACGAATTTCTCGAGATCGCAGTTCTTCAATCACCCGAGTGCCTACATTCCCCAAACCTGCTACAATTGTATGTTCTTCCATTGTACGAGCCATCCACTCATTCCAAACATTCAATCTATATCTTTGTGTAAAAATAACCATAGAAAACTCCAGAAAGCCGACTCCGACTAATGCGAGTCCAAGAAAGGGATATAGAACATATACCAGTTTAATCATTATGTCTCCTGCATGAGGAAATGCGTATAGCTCCATTGCAAACATCAAGCCAATTACTGCAAAAGACGAGTCCAGCCAATCTTGGTCGAAGTGTGAGTCATATAATGGGGAATAGAAAAATTGAAACATAAACGTGCCGATAACAACTGTTAGAATTATAAATAGGGAGATCACCTTTAATCTACGAGCTGCGACCAGGACGGATTGAAGAAAGACCTGCATTTCCCTGATCACCCATGTTGGGTTTATAAAGAGGGAGTCGGATATAAGAATTTTTTGAAGACGTAATTAAATTCAAGGGATCGAATTTTTTGTTAATCTCGGATAAGGATGTCGGTTTAGTTTTAACTGCCATTATATAAAGGATCGTGGCGAAATGGACCCTAAATTCTCCAAGCTGCAGTATCATCAATACATGATTTTCTAAATATCCAAATGCCATTTTTATGACCTTGAACATGGATTGAACGATTTTTCCACCCAGTCTTATCCAATTGCATGTCTCATTGTATAGAGCGATTCTCGAGCAAATCGATTGCAAATTATTTAAGGAAGGGTTCTTTTGTTCAAAAAACCATATTTCTTGGTTTCTATATTAGAGGTGAATAAATATGCCTGATTCCTCTCTCTATAAGGTAATTGCACTAGTTGGAACGAGTGAGATTGGTTGGGAAGATGCAGTCAAGAATGCCGTTGAACGAGCAACACAAACACTCCGTGATATTCGGAATGTAACAGTAGACGAACTCGATGCGAAAGTTGAAGATGGAAAGGTCGTGGCATACCGAGCTCGAATACGGTTAAGCTTTAAGTTCGAAGGTCAGTGATCCCTATCCTGTTTCTCCGGGATAGGTTTTCTTTACAATTTCCCTTCTTTTCCTTTTTTTTGAAGAATCCCTCAACTTTGATCACGAGTAATCCCAGAGATGGCCGCCATATAGTCATCTCGTCCCCAGTACAGGAGGTCATTGTGGCCTGCTGATGGGATAATAAGGATTTCTTTCCTTTTGCTACCAGCATTCTGATATAAGGCAATTCCTTCCTCGAGGGGAATAATTGAATCTCTTTCGCCGTGAATAACTAGTAAAGGTATTTTAATCTCTCTGATAATAGGTAACGCTGAAATTGCTTCAGCCTTATCTGAATGCGAATGTATTTCCGATATTCCAAGACGCTGTAGGAGCAAATAGGTATTGGCAAAGCCGCTTTCAATTATTAGACATTGAAGATCCTTTTGAAAATGACTGGCTAATTCGAGTGCCGGAGCGCTCCCCAGGGAACGCCCCATTACTGAAACGGGACCCATAAATCCATTGTCATTTAAAAACTTACGAAATAGAGGAAATATTTCATATGCATCCATCAGCAGGCTCGAAAACGTCGGTATCCCCGTACTTTCTCCGTACCCTCGAAAATCCATGACAGAAAGATTTATTCCAAGTTCTTGGTACAGTGGAGCAATATTATCGTAATCAGTTGCTATTTCACCGTTTCCATGGAAAAACATGAGATTGGGCGCCGTTTTGAATTGGTGAGCTCGATAAAACCTCCCTCCGAGCTTGATGTTCTCTTCGACCTCAAATGAAAGAGAAAACTTGTCTTCCGTCTGAGTAATATGTCCGTGGTTTTTCCGCGGATGAAATAGTAACCCGATAAGGCCAAGACGATCAAGAAATCCAACATCGCGTTTGGTCATCAAACTGTCACCATATGCTGTTGAAGATCGAAGGAGGAGACAGAGGAACAAGGACATCAAGAATTAATTTCGTACCTACCATGATAGGGACGTAAACCAAAAACGAGGCTACAAAGTCTATTAGATAATGTTCCCCTAGATAAATGGTAGCAAATATAAAACTAATGCCCAATAATAAAAAGAATCCGGCTAAAATCAGCCATCCTGAAAATCCCGGGCCATAGAAGCGGTCATCAGCATAGAAAAACAGACTAAGGAGTATACCAGCAAGCATCATTCCAAAATGATTGCTCGGGAGTCCATTGTATAATAAACCATTTACATTATCGCTTTGGGGAAACTTGATTAGACGGATGGGAACTATTGGGAGGTCCCTGCCAAACTGATCCCAGCGATTTGGGACTATTACAGGATAAAGGAACTGAATCAACATGGATATGCCCCAGGCTAATAATGTCATCACACCATAACGCCAGGCCTCCTTACCCTGGAGCCCACAAATATACACTTCAAGAACAATCGTCACAGCGAATACCCACAGCCAGATGTGGATACAAATAAAATCTAAGTATTTTCCCAGTGTTAAATGATTCGTTCGAAGTTTTTGCAGAATTTGAGTAGGTTTAGGACTGAAGAATTTGGCTCGTTGCTGGACCCGTTCTGGGGTTTGCCAAAGATGAGCTGACCACCAAAATAAGAGCATAATGAACATCATAAGTAAGAGGAAAACGTTGAATGGAGTAGAAAATGCCTCTTCGTAGGCTTTGATCCAGTCAGGCATGATTTTCACCAGAATCCTGCAGATAAAAACGCAAATCAAGGTTGACTGAGCAATGAAGTAATAAAATACTTTAATGGCCGTTGAATGTTTTTAAGAACCCTGAAGCATCTAGAAAAGACTTGGCTTTCTCAAAATCGGCCTCTTTGACGGAAAGGGCAAATTCAGTGCGGGTATTAGAGGATGCAGGCAGCAAATAGAAGGATTGAATCTGAATTTGCTGATCCCCCAGAAGCTGAGAAAAATTGCCCAGCGTTCCAGGTTTATTTGGAAATGAGGCGATTAGGACATCCTGAGCACTGAAGGCAATCCGATTTTCTCGTAAAACCTCAATGGCCTGTTGTTCGTCATGAGGATTCACCAATAGGATAGCTGTAGACACCCCGAAGGTTGTTGTCTCACAAGCCGATAAGATATTAATGTTGGCAGCTCCCAAAGATTTTCCCATAGAAGCGAGCAGCTCTGCTTCACGAGTTTCATCAAGATGAACTATAAACTGTTTCACTCCTGTTTCACACCTGATTCATTACCCAGTTCCATATAAAAACGGCTGAAGTGTAGGTTGCTGTGGATTTTTATACTAGTTTCTAGCGGATAAATTCAGTTCCGTTGTCACAAATATGGAAAAATCACAATGGGTCCTGCCGCCAAATATTTGCATCATCTTTCGTGGAGTCCCTAGCGAATTGGACTTTCTATTTTCTATATCCTTTTCTCTCTATTATGGTATTGTCGTTGGAAAGGATGCGCGGATTCGTAGGGGTTCTTAACCAATCGTATCGCGATTAGCCGGAGAGTCCATACCTTTCGCGAGAATCAGACATAGTTAGGGAGCTGCCGAAATTCCTCGATGATTGCAATTACACCATCGATCGTTCTTTCTTTTTGGTGAGGTGAGCGTATCCATAACGCGTGTATACCATAAGCCAGAGCTCCATGCACGTCCGAAAGCGGATCATCGCCAACATGGATGATTCGTTCCTTATCTGTGTAAGACACCCCAGACAATGCTTTGGTAAAGAAGTTCCTGCTCGGTTTCCTCCAGCCAACCTGTCCTGAAAACGTAATCTGAGAGAAATAGGACCCAAGGTCGTATTTCTCTAAAACACTCCACCCATTTGGAGGAAATGAGTGATTTGAAGATAAAACCAGGGTATAACCTCGATTTCGTAGATATTCAAGCGTTTCATGGACTTCAGGGTAGATCTTGATCAGCTGAAGTATATTGTTGAAATAATTATGGATAATAGTTGATGCAATCCGGTGTAAATGTGTCGAATCTGTATCGATCCCGTACTTCGAAAAAACATCCAATATTACGTCGATATTTGAAAACTCTACCTCACGCGCCTTGTTTTCCATCAAGAGACGAATTTGAGAATAGTATGCTTCTGAGAGTTCTTCAACAGAGACGTAGGGATAAATATTTTCCTTATAGTCGGGAGTATGAACGATTGCATCTTCCATTGTGGCCCAAGGGTTGTAGTTTTCAGTTTCAACATAGACCATTGTACTAAATAGATCTAGCGAGATGACCTCGTATGATTTCATTATACCCACTACTTGTCCGTATTTCTACGGGGACAGGATGCCCTTGGGCGGCCGTTTGGAGATGTAAAATACAATTTTAATTGTTTTACTGGTAATTTGAGAAAAAAAAATCAGGTCTTCAATTTACCCTGATCGTTTTCTCTCCTTGTTTTCCCCATTCCTCAACAAGGAGTTGCTTTCTCGTAACGTCCTCGATATAATGCATGTAGTACTCTTTGGAAACAAAATGCCAGTAGCAGGCCCATTGTTTCCCCATCTTTACTACTTCAATATATTGATCCTTCGAATCCTTGACTACCTCGGGAGCTTTGCACCAAGGGCACTGACTCTTCCTGTCAAAGAAATATTCAAAACATCTAGTGCCAGCTTCAGCTCCGATCAGCCTTGCAGCCTTATTAGAAGCCACAATCTCACGAGTCTTAGACGAAATTAAGGCCATAATATTCGGAAAACTATCGATCATCAATTGGTTTGATCGAGCCTGCGCATTCTTTGATAACAATAGCCTGTTTTTATCGACAAGTCTTAAAATTATATTGGACAGTTCCCTAAAGACGTTTTCCGATCCATCTCCCTTTAGAAGAAAGTAATCGACCCCCACATTAACAGCTCTTATTGCCATGTCTCCATTGTCAACATCCGCGAAAGCAACAAATGGAATAGGTATTTCACAATTTCTCACATGATGTATCGGTTCCAAACTATTGCTAATGATTAAATCAAACTCTTTAACGTCAACTAGTTCATATAGTTTCGAAAAGGAAGAAAGCGAGGTGATCGTAATGTTGTCCATCAATCGGCTAAGTTGGCTTCTAGTCAATTCAAGGAACCGTTTTTCTGAATCGATATGCAGAATTCGTATTAGATTAGGCGGATTTTGGTTTTCATTCAATGTTAACTTTTGATTCAAGGATTCAATCCCCTAATGTCTCCAATTCATTGATTTTTGCCGTTATCCTGAATTAATTATCATTTGGGAATAGGTCGCTTAATTACAACTTAGGACAATGTTTACGATATAAGTAATTTTTTGATCAATTCGTAATCTAATCTTCGGAATTCTAGGATTAAATTATTACACTCCCGAATAGGAAAAATTAGCTCTGGATCGTATCTCAGTACACTATGGCCAAGATTATGGCATCATAAGCATCCAGAACTCCATATCCGACCCATTCGTTCCAAACGAACAGATCAGGATGAAAGATTCTATAACCAAAAGGCTTAGGTTTAGGGACGCGATCTTCAGTATTAGGGGTAGCGTCATAAAACTCTGCAGTTTGACTCAGAATCAAATGGACTGTTTCAGGAGAGGGATATTCGTGTTCGATATGGGGAATACAACCATGAAAAAGGTAGCAGGATGAGGAATCATAGTCCCATTCTATGTGCGAATGAAAGCAGTAATATGCATCGATTACCCATGATGTGATTGCAGCTGCGAGGGGAGCCGAAAAACTAGTGCCTCCTCCAACACAGAATTTTATTTCTCCATCATCGTTATTAGATACCTGTAGAAACTCAATATCATAACCTGGAACAACGAAATCGAGTATTGGGCCACACATCGAGCTCCATGAATTGGCATATTCGGAAGTTTGTCTCGAACGTTTTGAGGTTACAACATTTCCCGCCTCCCTTATGGCGGTTCCGTCCTCTAAGAAACCATCCGGATCATCATAGTGCGCACCGATTGCTAATGTCTCAGAAAACCCAGCTGGATAGCAGTTAGTCTCTGAAGCACCACCATTGCCAGCTGCACACACAATGGTAACTCCATTACCGTAAAGATAAGTTATTTCGTCATGAAATCTCTCGTAGTCAGAGGTAGCACCAGTGGAAATAGAAACCGTCCTAATATTGAATGCTTTATGGTTGGTCTTAACCCAGCGAAGTGCTCCCTCTACCATGGAGGGATGTCCACGTTGAATGGAAATGAAAATTATTTCCGCATGAGGTAAAGTGTTCGCAAGAATCGAGGTAACTGCGGTTCCGTGGCCATTAATGTCAGTTACAATGGGATCATCCGGATCGGTTGCCACTGAGTATGTACCATCCCATTTCCAAAAAAAAGGAGGAGGCCACAGATTGAAAACTTCGTTGCACCGTATATATTGAAGCACATGGCTTTTTGAATTTGCCTCAATGTAGGTCCAAGCGCTCGTTGCCAACCCGGAATCAATAATGGCGATGCGGGATCTGTTTATTGGTAAAGATTCATACATTGCTTTAGCAATGTCGATATTCAGCCAAGCCTGGGCTTCAAGGTCTATGCCATCCCCTCCCTGATATTCTGCCACTGTTTGGCCAACTCGAATGTAGGATATTGGTGCCACTAGGCCCCAAATAGCTCTTGATAAGTAAAGTATAAAAAAAGATGACAGAACAATTAATATGAACAAATCTCTCTTATTCTTTACCTTAGATCGCACTATCAATTCTCCAGGGACTAATCCACTAGATTGAATCGCTACATCTCTAAAGGTTCAATTATTCACCTCTCCTCTTGACATATAAAGATTTCAGTGATTTAATGGCTATTAAAACAGTTTTAATTGTTTGTTTAATTATTAATGAAATAATACGCATAATATGATTATATTAAGAAACGAAATGTTTCCGACCAGCGAATAAAGATAAATGAGGACAGACTTTACTCTCCAAAAAACGGGATCAGTTTGATGTTTTCGATCCTAAGAATATTGATTTTTTTTATTATTACGTCCTATAGGGTTAGAAGCATGAAAGCAGTATTGTTACATGAATTTGGATCTATTGAGAAGCTTGAGTTCTCAGAATATCCGACTCCAACAATTGAATCTAATCAAATCTTGGTAAAGGTCGCGGCGGTTGCATTAAACCACCTAGATCTCTTTGTCCGCGCTGGGATACCAGGATTGAACCTTAAAATGCCCCATATTCTTGGCAGCGATATCAGCGGAGAGATAGAGGAAATAGGCAGTGAAAATCGTGAGGAGAATCTCGAAGCTGGAAACAAGATTGTTGTTGATCCAGGAATTTCTTGTGGGAAATGTAGATTTTGTCAAATCGGCGAGGTTTCTCTCTGTCGTAATTATGGTGTCATTGGTGAACATATTCGAGGGGGATACGCAGAATACCTGGCTATTCCACGGGAAAACGCGATTTTAATTCCCAAAAACAGTCCGTTAGATATGACTGAATCCGCTGCTGTCCCCTTAACATTTATGACTGCGTATCGCATGGTGAAAACAAGAGCTCGGGTTAAAAAGGCTGATAATGTTTTAATCACAGGAATAGGCGGCGGAGTCGCCTTGGCTGCCCTGCAAATTGCACAATTGCTTGGTGCGCGGGTTTTTGTCACTTCATCTTCTAATGAAAAATTAAAGAAGGCAAAAGAACTTGGCGCAAGCCTAGGCATCAATTATGTTGATAATCCTGATTATCATAAGGAGATTTATTATCACACCGATAGGCGAGGCGTCGATGTAGTTATTGACTCATCAGGGCAAGAAAACTGGCAAAAGAACATGCGAGCCCTTCGGAAAGGTGGTCGGCTGGTAACTTGTGGCGCGACCACAGGGCCAAGAGCTATAACTAATCTCAACCTGCTATTCTGGAATCAACTCGAGCTGATTGGATCCACCATGGCAAGTCGTCAAGAATTACGGGAAGTTCTGGATTATGTATGGAGGGGAAACCTAAAACCAGTAATTGACACTGTTTTACCATTATCAAAAGCCCAGGATGCCCAGCGGATTCTTGAGGGAGGAAAACAATTCGGAAAAGTGGTCATGGTCCCCTGAAAGCCCTCAGGTTCCTCCATAAACTTCGTTTTAATATCGGATTAACTGAGTTATAATCGATGGATAAACCAAGATTCCTGATCTATTTATATGGATTCGCCTCGGGCCCTAATTCCAGAAAAGCATCCTTTTTTCGTGAAAGAATCCGTGGGGAAGATCAGATCGCAAAGTTCTTCGTATATGATTACATTTCATCAGAAACAGCCTTCTCGGAGCTGCGGCTGTCTAGACTCCTTAAAAGAATTGAAACTGATATTCCCAAGATTCTAGCTAATTACCGCCAAGAAAGATGCATTTTGATAGGCTCGAGTTTTGGAGGTTTCTTGGCCGCTTGGTTTGCCCAAATGCATCCTGAATTCGTTGATCGCCTAATCCTGATGGCACCAGCCCTGCAATTTTCCCTGGATTTTATTCAATCTGCTCTCAACGTTTCCTTATCGGACTGGAAAAAACAAGGATTCGTCTTGGTAGAACATTATCGCTATAAGAAGCTAGTACCTCTTATGTACAGCTTTTGTCAGGATATGATCGCTTTCCCGCCTCCAACACCAATATTTACTGAATCCAACGTGCCCACGTTAATCCTACATGGTAGCCAGGATCTGGTAGTTCCTTGCAAATGGAGTGAGAATTTTGCCAATGATAATTCAAATGTAATAATGAAGAAGTTACCAGCGGATCATAGTCTGCAGGGGAAAGAGGAAAACCTATGGACTGAAATAAAGCGTTTTATTTATGAATAAGCGCTCAATATGATTCTCTTCTGATGCTCGCTTTCAGGTTATTTCTAATGTTCGATCACGGATCTTGATTGCCGTCTCAAGATATTCCTCTATTTCAGATAGTTTGATCCGCTCTCTCAATGAAGCATTAATGTCCAATAGGTTTTGCCATCTGTTAAGATCTCTTCTCAACGAATTTTGCTCCTCCTCAACGGCATGCTTCAAATTGGTGAGTTCCTTTCGGTTTGCGAAATTATACGCTTGTTCAAGCAAATCCAAAGCCCGATTTACATCTCCTTCTATCAACGCGAATTTTGCCTGCAGAATAAGAGCATTGATTTGGTCTGGTATAAATTTTGAGGAACGGGCAAATTCATACAACTCTCCCGCTATTTTCCGGGCTTTGTCTAACATCATGTTATCTTCAGACTGTTGGAGCAAGAGGTCACAGAAATGGAGCATAGCAAGGAATCTGATTTTTTGTGTCTTTTTCTTATCTTCAAATATTGATTGAAATAGGTCCTGTGCACGCGCTTTATCCTTGAATCGTTTACTACTCTTTAGAATCAATCCTTCAGCGAATAAACTCATTGTTTTAGTATGCAGACTTGTATCACTGGTAGCATGATTCTGCAGTTGCCTCAAATACTCTTTAGCCATATCAGGATTATCCATATCTAGATAGAGGACAGTGAGCCTATATAATGTCGAAGTAAGATCCGATGCCTTTAGTTCGGCAGTTTTTGTTGTCTCTAGGGCATCTTCGTACATTCGGAGGGCCAAACTAAAATCCCCCTTGGAGTGATATACGGCACCCAATCCCTCCAAAGCCCATGCAGCAGCCCGACTATCTTTAAAAGTTCGAGAATTTTCCAATCCTTCCTCTAACATGTCGGTCGCAAGAGTTAAGTTACCTTGAAGATGGTATAGATTCCCCAATTTCGTAAGTGGGTAGGCAAGTAAGATTTTGTTTCCTAGTTCTTCGACAATCTTCATACACTTAAGATAATTTTCTATGGCTCTCTTACATTCCCCTTTGTGTTCATAGATTGACCCAAGATTGTGGAACGCTGCCATGCCGAAAATTTTCAAAGGGAATTGTTGGGCCAAAGCGGTTTCTATGACGTGGGAGTAAATAGCTATTGCTTCATCATGTTTTCCCACCTCAACCAAATAAAAGGCTTTTATGAATGATACAAATATGACTGGAACACTGTATCTGCTTTTCGTGGGATTCTCATTTATTAACCTGGCTGCTTCATCCAATTCGGCGAGCGCTTCTGGATATTTGGCTTCCCATATGAAAATAAAAGCAAGACATGCTCGAGCGAAACTTTGGAGAAGTGAGTTATGATGAGTTTTTTTAACTAGATCTTTCACAAGAGAAGAAATCTCATGTACTCCTCCGTAGAAGTTTAGGTCAAGCGTAGCCTTGGTGAGTTCTGCCTCGAGCCTTTCATCACCCTCCAAGGATTCCATAACAACCAACGCTTCTTTCATGTCCCCGTTATCAAGAAGGTGATAGAAATCTTTCAATCCCATTGTTTTGACCCCTAAGGAATCTTGGCCCTTAATTTCAAATAGGTTTCTACTCCTTGATAATTTACCTACCAATAATAAGGATTTCCCGTCCCCGATTTTTGCGAGAAGTTAGAGCGTAACTGTAACCTTTAGTGTAAGTATCAACAACGTTCTTGTAGGTAGAAACTATATCTTGGATAGTCGGGATTGGAGGAATTCCTGGATCTCGATAGGAAATAGAAATGATCGAATCTTGAAATTTTGCCACCACCGATTCGAATTCGCTTTCTACCTGATTTTTGTTGATCCAGCCATTCTTATGAACTTTTAGCCGTCTATGTTTGGATTGGAAATCAATCATTTCTAACCAGTGATGGTAATTGCAAATCCCTTCTAAGAAATGATAAAAATCCCGATAATTTACACCAACACCTGTATGGGATATATAGGGTGGATCAAGATAGATCAAATCAAAACCCTCCTCTGGAAGCAAAAGATCATGAATGGGGTAATTTAAAGCTTTATTATTTTGATTATTGTCAAAAATAGCCTTATTCGCCTGTTTTAACGCTTTCATAAAGAGTTCTTCAAACGGGGTGTCCCACGTTTTTTTGTTTCCAAAACTCCTCTTAACGTTTCTTTGCCTTAGATATAAGTTTTTTCTATGAAATAAATTGAAAGGGCGCTTCTGTAGACAGGCTTGAAAAAGAGAAAAGAAATATAGGGCTTTCTTGTATTCATCCCTTGACTTTATTATGTTTTGAACACAAATATCAAGAAATTTGTTTTCTTCGTCTGTATAATAGATATCGCGGAAGTTATCTTGAATTATTGTCTTATATTTCTGAGCTTTATGCCTCTTAAAGATATGAACAACGTCCGAAACATTAGTAATGATTCCACTATTCTCTATCAGTGCTTTTCCAATAAAATAATTGCTTACCAAGAGGTCATTGTATGTTACCTCTTTTTCCATACGTTTAAACATATGACTAACGACTCCCGTCCCTCCAAAAGCGTCTAGAACTGTTTTAAATTTATATTTTTTGAAGATCGAAAGAAACCACTTAATTAGCTTATATTTACTTCCCTGGTAACGAGTGGGAGGAAAAACACTTGTCTGAATGACTTGAGGAGAATCTTCATCGCCTAGGAGGAAGATTGAATCATGAAGCGCCTTAGTAGATTTTTTTCCATTGACGAGTTCCATAGCTGGATATTCTACCTCTATTCAAGTTGTAAACTTCTCCAGGCTAAACAACTAAGATTTTTATCTCCTTTGTGATTAACGAATTTCGCTTATGTCGTAAATGATCTGTTCAAGTTCATCCCTCACTTTCTTGCTCAGTTGTTGCATCCCTTTTCCTTTTGGAGTGGTCGATTTGTGCTTTGGATTCGCAACGCCACTTAACAATGGCCAGATATTAAGAGCTATGTTTTCTTCATCCTGAATTTTAAGGATCTGTTGAATAAGGGATTGGATCTCCTCATAGGTGCCTTCGGAGAGGGTAAAATGGAGTACCGGACAATAGTAACCCGGATTGGTGTCCATTTGAAGTAAAGGCCGCACATGTTGAGAATAACACAGGGTTTTTATCTGGAGCTTGCACCCAGCCCTGAAAGATTCGTATTCAACGCGAAACGGACAAAATCCAAAACCTATTATCGACAAGAAAAATTTCCACCAGTCTATGAACGTCTAGGATGTATTAATCCTAAATAAGCTCGTTGATGGGCGGTTAGAAACATGAAATGAAATTTTTTTTAGCTATCGTCCTGTAAAATCCATACGATACTCCATTAACCGTAATACCTTTGGGCTTAAAAAGTCAAGTTTAATATTTCGTTTATTACGGGGTGGAAGTTTTTCAGCAGATCAGGAGAAATCCATAACAATATCTTGAAGTCTATCTGTAACTTCCTCTGCCAACTGTTCTAGCTCTAATCCTTGTAAAGTTTCCGAATTCTTCATTCGAGCTATTCCAGAAAGCATGGGCCAGCAATTCGAACATATTTCATCGTCAGTTTGAATGGCCAAGACCTGATCAACTAAAATTTCAATTTTAGCATAAAGTTTTTCGTCTATCCGGACGCCTAACAGTGGACATGTATATTGATTATTTTGGTGCATCAAAGGTCTGAGATCTTGAGTGTAACATGTTGCCTCTTTCTTTAACTGTAAAACACACCCAGATTGAAAGTCTGGTAACTGGATGCGAAAGGGACATAGACCACGGCTGAGGGTTTGCATTAAATTCTCCTTTTGGGGTGATGGGAGGTTATTTATCTGATTCAGAATCTTTTAGGTACTTCTGGGTGGCTGTAAAGATCAGAGAGCTTGATAGCTAAATTGAAGAATCGATGTTTTTTATAGCTATTGTTTTGGAAAAGCCGAGCGGTAGTCAGCTCAAGGCTGTTCCACTTATACTGAATAGGGGATGAGAAGTGTATTGCGTTTCAACAAAGGTTCATGAAAATCCAAAACCCAGGCATGTAAATCACTTCAAACTCAAAAAACCTTTAATTGGACAATTACACGAAGGGGTCTGACGCTGGGCATTACTAGTGATTTCGATAAACTGCTGGGATGTGGCTCCTAAATTTCCAGAGAATCCATGATCTCATATTAGGGGTTTCTAAAACTCCGAAACGGAAGTATTCCTTTCAGTAATTTGGAAATGTAAATTTGAAAACTAATATATCGCAGTTTGGAATCCCTTGGATGACATAATACAATATTAAATCTAACCATTCGTCTATTTCATGATATTGCATTCTGATTTACCACCATAGATTAAAGCAATTCCGCTGAAAAACCAATTAAAAAAGGCTGAACAACATGAGCTTAGAGCGATTACGAGCCCAAATTGTGAAAGATGCTCAGGAACTGGAGCCCTATATTATAAATTTACGTCGAACCTTCCACCGTTACCCAGAAACTATGTACGAGGAATTCAAGACCGCTGGGAGAATTTCCACCGAATTGTCAAAGATGGGCTATAATCCGATCAGTGTGGCAAAAACAGGGGTAATGGCTACCATTAGCGGAGAAGTTTCAGGTCCAACGATAGCCCTGAGGGCAGATATAGATGCTTTGAATGTCACCGAAGAGAATACGGACTTAGAATACCATTCTACCATTCCCGGAAAGATGCATGCCTGTGGCCATGATGCGCATATGGCTATGCTTCTTGGTGCCGCCCGTCTTTTGCAAAAACACGTGAAAGAGGTTATAGGTACCGTAAAATTAATTTTTCAACCAGCCGAGGAAGGTGGTGGCGGGGGTAAACGAATTGTTGCTGAGGGGCATATAAATGATGTAGATGTCATTTTTGGGATGCATGTTTGGGGAACCCTTCCCAGTGGGACAATTGCGACAATTCCTCGGATGATGGCCAGTGCCGATTTTTTTCGAGTAACCGTTAAAGGACGAGGAGGTCATGCTGCTTCTCCCCACTTAACTGTCGATCCGACAGCTGTGCTTGCAGATATCTATAATGCTCTACAGAAAGTTTGTACAAGGGAGATTACGCCATTTCAGCCCGTAGTCATATCTACTCCTGATATCTCTGCAAGTAAGGCCCATAATGTCATTCCTCCATTTGCTGTTATGAAAGGCACCTTTCGCACAATGGATCCAGAAATACGAAATCATATACTGGCCCGACTCCCCCAGATCGTGGAGGGATATTGTACAGCATGGCGTTGCGAGGGGGAAGTAGTATTCAATGAAGGGGATATGATCCCTTATCCCCCCGTTATAAACCATCCCGAAGCTATGGCCAAGTTAAAGGTTGTTCTCGATGGATTTGAATCAGTTGAATCCATGCAACCTACAATGGGCGCTGAAGATTTCGCTTTCTATCTAGAAAGAATTAAAGGATGCTTTATGGCCTTAGGGATATATAATGAAGAAAAAGGTACCATTTATCCAACGCATCATCCAAAATTTGAAGTAGATGAAACCATTCTATGGAAAGGAACTGCAGTTCATGCTTTACTCGGTTTACTTTACTCTAAGGTATAAATTATCGAGCTTGGTCAAAAAAAAGGAATAGCCTTGGATTTAAGATTTTTCAAGTTTTGAAATCAAGGCCTCCACTTCTGGTATAGAAAACCGGGTACGTTCTTGAAAGAGCCTATATACTCGTTTATGCTTATCTAAATCTCTTATAATGACGGTAAGTGCTTCGGGACGCATCCCAAGCTTATCAGGCCCCTGTTCAATTGAAACCACAATGTTAAATAAGCGTCGTGTGCAAGCCATTACATCGAAAAGATCTAAATGCTCTAGATTCTTCATACTTATCTCAGCGTATCTATTTTTAAAATGGAGGCGACGTTCTTTAGTTCTGTAGGCCTCTATAAGCATGAGAGCCCATGCAAGGTCCATACGATAATCCGATATGGCAAAACCACTCCAATCAATGACATATGGTCTGTTATGCATATCTAGAATGATGTTATAGGGGTGGAAATCGTTATGGGTAATCGCTAGAGATATCTTGAGATCCCGATTCGTAGCTTCCTCTTGGATCCATGAAATAGGCTCTAGAAAACCCAAAAAACCCGAAGCCATTATTGTAGCACGATATTTATCTAATGTCTCCTCGAGAAATCCCACAGGTGAGTAATGCTTTACATAAGGAATCAATTTTCGCCATTTTAGTTCATGTAGCCGCACCAGCAGTGATGCAAAGAGATCAACAACGGAAGGATCGGATAAATCTCCGAGAAGCCTACCAAAGATTCTTTCCATAATACAGAATGGTTTACCGTCAAATGGTGAGTTCTGACGCTCCCCATAGTGATAGACCTCCGGTACTGGGTAACCTAGAGTTTTTAGGTGCACCATGCCTGAGAATTCTCGCGTAGATTTTGCCTGTGCATCCTTGCCAGGATAAATCCGTAATATCAAGTCCTGCTTTGGGTGGATATTTTCCAAAAGGCTGAAGGCGTATATCTCGGTTTCCCACCCGTCAGCGAGCCGTTCAAAGCTAGGAATCGTAATATTATCTATCTGGGGAAAATTCTTTTTATAATACTCCAGTAAACGATGTTTAATAAGCGAATCTGTCATTGAACACCTTTCCACGGATTATAAAATGATATGAAATTTAATTAGGCATGAATGGTCTGGATGAAGAGAATCCAGGGGTCAACAGTCTTTATCGCAATACCTTAAAAGCCGCGTTTTAACTTTGGTAGTAGTATGCAACCCATGAACAAGCATAAGGAACAAAGTTTCCTACCAAAAACCCTGTTAGAAATTAGTTTTTTCTTTGTAATTGGAGTGATATGTTTTGTTTTAGGCATCCTAGTTGCGAATCTTAGAATAGATCTACACCTTGGTTTTTTTGATGCGTCGGCTATTGATCAAGTAAGGCCTGGCCTTGGATTCCCATTTTTCAACTTATTCTTCCTTCTAGTTGCTTGTGGAGCCATCACTGGAATCGGATTCGCCCTTTTAGGATTTTTGGGTTATGTATTGAGAAGATTGTAAATTGGCCCTAAAAAAAAGGCCCCTAACTTCTTTCAGTTTGGAATGATCTATCGATTCTCCTGGGAGGGTTAATTAGTGTTGCCTAATAGGAGGAAATACGAAAAATTACTGAAATCAATCATTGAATCGATCCATATATCAGTATTATCTAAAGAATTAACAATTAACAGTAAAGAAGCTCTGAAATTCTCGGAACTTACAGGTCTGTCTATTGAGGACCATGAGGTTTATCGAAAACTGGCCGCATTATTGATTTTAAACCGATTACGCTTCATCGTACTTTCTCAGCCCAAAGGAATTTCATTGGATCAAATGACTTTGAATATCATAGAAAAGCTCAAAAAACAGCACTCAAATCTTTTTGTATCATCCATCCTAGAAAAAATCGCTTTGAACAGCACTTTTCACCCCACCTTGGAAGAATTGAATTTCATCAAAAAAGATGGTTCCGATAAGATTATGGCAACGTTGTTCACAGAAATCTTATCACAGAATAATCGCCGGAAGCTAGGGCAATTTTGGACACCAGCTCCCATTGCTGATGTTATGGTGGACCTCCTATTTCAAGGTAAAATTGATGAATCAAAAACAATCTTAGATCCATGTACAGGTACTGGAATTTTTCTTCAGAAAATTTCGCAATTGGAGAGAAAGCTTGACGTGAAGATTGGGGGGATAGAAATTCATCCATTGCTCTATGAGATCGCGCAAGTAAATTCGTACTCAGAAAGAACGAATATCAAAATCGTATATTCTGATTTTCTGACTATCGCTCCGGTCGAACTCCCTTTCCGTTCTAAAGGAGCTCTGGCTGTTACTTCTGGAAAGGATCTTTCATCAATCCTCCAACCTATACCCTCTCTTGGGTATCATGGTATCATCTGTAATCCCCCCTACTCGCGTCACCATATTCTTCCAAAAGAAATAAAGGATATGGTGGGTGATGAATTTGAACGAACCTTTGGGGGAAAATTTTCTAGAATTTCGAGTCAATTCATGTATTTTATCATTAAAGCTTTGAAACTCTTAATCCGAAATGGTCGAATGGTCTTTATTACTCCTACTATTGCCTTCGAGTCGCGTAATAGCCAGTATCTGAAAGAAATTCTAAGAAAGCGGTTTCAAGTCCCTTACATCATTGTTTTTCACCATAGATTAAATGTTTTCGAGGGAGTTGACACATCAGCATGTATTTTTGTCATTGATGGAAACAAGCCAAAACATTCCGATCGAACAAGATTGATTATTATCAATGACGACGTAATAGTCCCTCTACTTCCTAAAATTGTATTTCAATCAGCATCAACTATCTCGAAGTGGGCTTATAGAGATGCTGTCAAGATATACGAAACCAAACAAACCAGTCTTGATCCCAAGTTGAATTGGACTCAGGCGCGATCGTTTTCTTTGGGAGGTCGGAGATCGAATGAAGTACCCCTGTCGCGTTTTTTTCATGTGATGCGGGGCATTGCTACCGGTAGGAATGAATATTTCGTCCTTACGGATGCGGAACGACGAAAATATAAGTTATCCAAGAGATTTCTTGTTCCTACTATAACAAAAACACGTCTAGTCCAGAAATATGTTCTAACAAGAAACGATTTTAACCGATTATCAAATCAGAATAAGAAGGTATGGTTGTTATATATTCAAGGTGATATCAGCCTGGATAAACTGCCAACACTACGGAATTATCTGCAACATGGAGAATCGACTGGCGTACCTAATGGAAGCCTCGTGAAAAGCCGGAAAATCTGGTACCAGCTAGAAAAACGAGAAATTCCTGTCTTACTCTTCACCTACCTTAGTAGAGGGGCATCTCGATTCATTCTAAATAATGCGGATGTACGCCCCCTTAATAGCTTCCTAATGCTCTACCCTCAACCAAATATAGATTTGTCCTCTCGTGAACTTCGTCTTCTTTGGGTTATACTAAACTCGAATGAGACTAGGAAGGCCATGAGAGAAACGGGACGTACCTATGGGGGGGATACGCTTAAGGTTGAACCAAGAGAACTAATGATGACACCTATCCTAAATCCTTCAAGTGTTTCTGCCAAAGTCCAGGCCAAGCTAGTTAAATTCGCTTCCGAACTAGAGGTATCAACGGTTAAGGAGGCCCAAAAAGAGTGTCTACCCGCTATTGATTCAATCGTACGCGAGGAGTTATCACAATGATCTTTGCTTTAGGTTTATCATATACGGATCTAAGCGGAGTTTGATGAGAGGTTGAGGTTTGGGATCCTTAAACGGATCGCCAGAAGGTGCATCCTCCAAAAAGGCTGCAATACAGGCTTTGAATTCACCCAATAAAGCTAGAATATCTACTCCCAGATAGACTGCAGTATCAATATTTCTATTAACGTAATCCAAATTCCGTATTGTCTTCATACTTAGGCTTCTTACCCCTTTTATTCGTCGTTGATGGCGTTTAAGAAAGACGGTCGATAACTGAATAAGACCTTGAAGGAAACGACCCAGAGGGGCCTTTTTTTCGCTAGACTGCCAAATACCCTCCCAGGTTTCATGGGCTTCCCACCAATAAGAGAAATTGTAGAGGTCGAATCCATATAAATAGATTTGGTTGGTTTGCCACGAGTCTTCGGTAATAAGTTCAGCATTATTAGGTAGGGTACCATAACTATGGCCCCGTGGATCATTTAGAGGATGTGGAGTAACGGAAGGAATATGGGCATACGCGGGTAGAGGAATGTTCGTGTATCTAATCCAATGAGGATCAATTGGAGAAGGTTGTTCGTTTTTCGAATCATTCGTCTTCATTGGGTAAAGATTGTTCATTTTCGTGCCCGACCTCATCGTTCGTTTTCAGTCTCGAATCACTTCTACCTATCAATAAATTTTCACATAATCACAGCTATTATTCATATCCTCCCGAAAACCACAGACGAATTGTTCTAAAGCATTTTTGACAATTTTTAAGCAAGGTGTCTCTTTGCTCTCCCATGATGAAAAGAGTTACCAAGTAACAGCGTATGTTCTTTTGCTTATTACTACCATTGTGTGGGCAGGTACTTGGCCCCTTGGCAGGTGGCTAGTCTCGGAAAGCATCGGAGGAGAAACGATCCCTCCAATGATGATTGCCCTTATACGCTATTTGATCGTTGCTCCCGTCATTTTAACTTTCTTACGTTTAAAGGAGGGTACGGTCAATATAGGCTTTGTAAAACTCCATTGGAAATTTTTCTGTTTTCTCGGAATCATATCGGTGACTATCTATCAAGCGGGTTATCTCATTGGAGAATTTTACACTTCAGCGAGTGATGCAGTGATTATTATTAGCAGCCAACCATTGCTTGTATTGATTTTGGCAAGTTTAATATTTAAAATAGAAGAATTAAACCTGAAGAAATTGTTCGGGACATTATTATCATTTTCAGGCATTTTATTGGTTTTTATCTTCTCGCCAAACACTTCGGTTTTAAATCGGGTTCTAGGAAATATACTTATCTTCGTATCCGCCATATCATACTCAGTATACCTGGTTGCTTCTAGACGCTTTATTAATGAGAATACTGGCCTATCGAATGCGTTTTCGCCTTCTTCCCTTTATATTGTCTCTTGGGTGTCCTTTTTTGGGATGATGACATTACTACCTGTGAGTTTGATAATTCATCCTGAATATCTAAACAATCCCGTCTTATTTGTCCAAATCCCTGACAGAGTATGGTTCGGTATTCTATATTTGGCCCTCCTATCTTCAATTATTGGATATTGGTTCTATCTCGAAGGCATTAAACGATTGTCCGCAAGTCGAGCTGTTATATTTCAAAATTTGGTACCAATTTTTGGAGTAATCCTCTCAGTAGTTCTTTTGGGGGAGGTTTTTGATGTTTTGATTCATGGATCTTCGATTACTCTAATAATTTCGGGTATTACTCTTGTAAACCGAGAAAAATAACCTTCCACGATCGTGTTTCAACCGTTATTATTTTTGGTGTCCTCTATAAAGAAGTGGAGAAAGGCACTGATTCTTAGAGGTCAGATTCTTCAAGGATCGCTTGGACCAAAGACCCTGTTCTGTACCCCCCGCAGTCTATGGCCGCATATCGATATCCGAATTCTATGAACCGTCGATTGATCTCGTCGAGAATTTGCCCCTCTAGTAACTTTTCTCGCTCCTCAGGGGCAACTTCGACCCTCGCCAATCCGTCATGGTCACGGACACGGACCACACGGATCCCGTACGTATCCATGAGGAATCGTTCAGCTTTTCCAACTCGTCGTAGTTTCTTCGCAGTGATCCGCTCCCCTGG
The DNA here is from genome assembly GCA_048882505.1 of Candidatus Thorarchaeota archaeon. Lineage (GTDB taxonomy): Archaea > Asgardarchaeota > Heimdallarchaeia > Hodarchaeales > Hodarchaeaceae > Hodarchaeum. The sequence continues at coordinate 77,741 of JBHLRO010000001.1, read as the reverse complement.
CGGAAATCGAGAACTCAAACAAGCAAGACTAGGTTTATCCGCATTAGGAAGACCGAAATAATGGGCCAGTTGGCGAATATCGTCTTTTGTCAGTTCGCCTTGTAACAGAGGTGAATCCACGGAGTGTTCTTTGAGTGCTCGGAGTCCTGGACGGTGACCACGAACTTCGCTGAAGTTGGTACCTTCAACGACGATATCAGCTCTAAATTCGTCTGCAACAGTTTGTAACGCCTCAGAAAGCCCATGTTTACAATAATAACAACGATCTATTGGATTAGCGACGAAGTTAGGATCCTCTAGTTCATTTATTTGAATAATGCGATGATTCCAGTTTCTACTTGCCGCCAATCGTGCTGCTGCTTCCACTTCTCCAGGCAGAACAGTAGGTGAATCGGCTGTAACTGCAACTACGCGTTTCGCATACCTATGCCCCAGTTCAGCTAGAACAGAGGAATCGACCCCTCCACTATAGGCGATAACAATTGACTTATCCTTAAAAAACTGTTGGAAACCCAGTAGTTTCGCTTTTAGACTAGAACTCAGGGAGTTCTTATGCTCAACTGACATAGAGATCAAGACTCGTGACGATTTGTAGATGATTTGACCTTTATTAGACAGATTAATCTGTAGAAGGGGAATTTCTTTTGGAGAATAAACTTAACTTTTCGATCCAGTCACAAGATCAAGCAAGATGTACAAGGTTGATAATTACGAGTTCGGACTTATTAATGTCTCAGGTGAGTCCTATAGCCGAGATCTAATAATACTCCCTGATACGATTATTACGGATTGGTGGCGTCTTAAAGGTCATGAGTTATGTCGGGAGGATCTGGTTCACTTACTCAAAAGGCCGATACAACTGTTAATAATTGGCACAGGATATAATGGCAGAATGAAGGTTCCAGATGAGCTTACAGAGGAATTAGAATCCTTCGGAATCGATGTTATCGTTAAAGATTCGCGAAATGCAGTGGAGCTTTATAATCAGCTGGTGAATCAAAGGCAAGATCTCGCGCTAGCCCTCCACTTAACCTGTTAAATGGCTGAATTAGATTCTGATCATCCAGTTGATTATTTTTAATTCTTATCTTGTTTTATCAAACTACTACACTAATTAAAGGACAAACCAGGGGTGGAAAAATTCAACTGATAACTTGCGGAATACGAACGGTAAATGTACTCCCAACATCCAATTCCGAATGAACAGTAATCTCGCCTCCATGAGCATCTACAATTGCTTTCGAAATATATAGCCCGAGTCCAGTTCCTTTTGACGAATATTTTGATGATTTATGGAAGAAAGGCGTGAATAGAGTTGGGAGGTCACATTCCTCTATTCCACAGCCAGAATCCTTTACAGTAATGCTGAAACTCCCAGTTTGCAGTGAAAACAAAATTTCCACGGCGCTAGTTTCTGGAGAATGTTTCACGGCGTTACTCACCAAATTATGGATGACCTGCATAAGCGATTCTTCATCAACCAATATTGATAACTCATCAGGATTCGCAATAGAATTCATAATTGAAACTTCTCTATCCGAATATAGAAGTTTAATGTCCTTCTGAACGGCGCTGTAGAATTTAGGAAAGGGAACAGGTTGCAAAGTTACAGCGAATTGACCAGCCCTTATTCGACTAGTATCATGTACTGAGTTTATTGATCTAGTTAATCTAAAGAGGTTTTTCCTCATTACTTGGTTTATCTGTTCAAGTCGTGACTTTACCATTGAGTTAGGTTCGTTTTCAAGAATTCTCTCAATTAGATCGGTGTAACCATTAAGTACTGTTACTGGAGTTCTAAGCTCATGGGAGGTCATAGCGATAAAAAGTTCTTGCAGCCGCTGAAATTCTTTTTCCCTTGCTTTCCGATCAGTAATATCAATCAATGTGACGAAATCAGCAGGTTTTCCACCGAACTTGATTGTTTTTGAGTATTGATCAACCCATCTTATACCCCCATCCTTCGTTATAAGACGATATGAGTAATTAGTAACAATTCCCTGTTCTTCCCCTGTTTGTTTTTTTCGGGCCTGCTCCATGCTAAACTCTAGATCCTCGGGATGAATTCCTTTGGTAAAATCATCCGGAAGTTTCCAGGTCATCATTTCCTCGATGGAATAGCCGTTAATCCTTGCTATTGATTCATTAACGTATTTAACACGATTATCTTGGATTATGGCGATGCCTAAGAGAGATTGTTCTGATATGACTCTCAGAATATCTTCTTTTTCTTCGATCGGTGTTTCCACAAGTGATAGAATGTCCGACCTGTATTCAGCGAATAGCTGAGGTATGGAAAACGTTCTATACATAAGTATAGGAAATATAGAGATGGATAAGATGGATAAAAGGCTCGGAGAGAGAACTTGACTAGTGTAACCGATCGCTAATGTTGTAAATGCAATTGTAAAGTATATAGTACCCCTAAGTTTCCTTGATTGAACCCCTTCTCTTCGTATGACTAGAATAACTAAGATGATAAAGAATAGGACGCTAGTATAAACTGGAATTAAGAAAAGAAACAGAGTAAAACTGTGAAAACCAGGGTGTGAGTACTCCCAAACATCAGGACGGCGAACCCACATATAAGGCAAGGTAAAATAAAAGTAAACGTACAAAAGTTCCCAGATTGCCACGAAGTAACCGATTCTCGTAAATTTCGGTCCCAGGAAGTGAAGGACGAACATATTACTTGCAAGAACGGCTATACCAGAGAAGAAGATAGCAAATGACACAATAATCCTCCCGATCTGAGCTATTAATTGATCTTCTAACTCGGGGAGGGGGCCAAGGGGGTACTCAGCAAGAGGAAACGATATCTCAAGCAAAATTTGTTCAGTCAAGAGCAAAACAAGTGCAATCCCCACTGTACCAAGAAGAACAACATACCATAAGAGAAGAGTGTCATTCTTCAAATCTTTGCTTCGTAAACCGCTCAATGCCGCTCCAAAATACAGAAAACAAGATATGAAAATGACAAGGACATACAAAAATCGAAAAACTAATTCAATTTCCGCCACATTTGCACCAGACTTGATTGACGAATAGCTCTGGCGTCACAATTATTTAAAGGATGTCGAATCAATGCCAGTAAGAAGAGGCCTCGGAAACTCCTCTGGGCTTTTTATGGCCCATATGCTTATTTCCACGGTTTAAAGCGGAAATCTTTAGTATAATCATCTTTGTTTTGAGTAAATATTTTCTCCTCGAAGATATGTTAGCAGCGGGCTTGAAGAAACAGCATGGCAGCGAGACCATGGATATTACCTATATTATCTAAGGCGATGAAGCATAATAATCAGGAATTATGATGGCAATGAATTTGAACCCCCGTCTTCCTCTCTTGATTCTGAAATCAAGGATTGGATACGAATATAGCCCTAAAAGCCTTGCCTGGATTTAAATCAGATCATAAATCCCAGGACATTTCAGTTTTCTCATCAGGTATGAAGGTTCATAGATTATGGATGACTTGGGAGTAAGTCTTATTACTGCACCTGTGACCTCTATTACTTCCTTTATTGACCTTTGATGGAATTTTAAAAAGGAAAAGAATTTCCAGTCTTTTTTATTCATAAGGCCTATGATTGTCTACAAGCTCGTACGTATCGCCATAGACGAGGTCGTGAGTGCCCCTTAGCCATCCTTTCGCAAAACCCAGCTCGAACTTAGTGAGTTCTGTTAGTTTTTTGTCTAATCGATTACGATGCTCTGTACTCAACTTGGAGTCAAGACAAGAAAGATTTTCTTGGAGTTGACTAACGCGTGTGGCACCTAAGATGGGAATAAAGACTCCTTTTTCCTGATTTCTAATCCAATTAATAGCTACATGGCTTGATGGACAACCAATTTCGTCAGCAATTGTATCAACTTCCCTCGCGATTTGAATGGCGCCTTCCGAGGGTTTTCCCCAATGATCCGGTGTTAATCGTCCTTTATCAGGAATGTTTCTCGTATATTTACCTGTAAACAAACCAGAACGAAGAACACCAAATACTGCCATCGCTAAATCAAGGTTTTTACATAAGGGAATGGTACTTCTTTCCGCATGGCGGTAAGCCAGCGAGTACGGAAATTGGTAGACGACAAAGGGTTCTAATCCTCGAAATTCGGCCATTGTATTTGCACGAGCCACAATCCATGCAGGAGTATCCGAAATGCCAATATAATGGACCTTACCAGCCCTGACCACATCAGTCATCGCTTGCATGATTTCCTTGATAGGAGTGAAATAATCCCACATATGGAGGTAGAGAATGTCAACGTAATCAGTTTTCAGACGCTCTAGACTGCCTTTCAGCGATCTGATAAGGTTTTTACGTGAATTACCCCCTGCATTTGGATCGCTGCGATACCGATAATCGTGCAAGGTATATTTCGTTGCGATAACGTAACGATCTCTATCACCTAGTATAAATTCACCAATGAATGATTCCGATTCTCCGTCTGTATAATTACAGGAAGTGTCGATAAAATTACCTCCCTCATCAACGAAATTATCAAATATCTGCCTTGAATCTTCTTTTGATGCGCCCCATCCCCATTTTGGCCCGAATGTCATTGTTCCTAGACAAATTTCTGAAACCCGAACTCCGCTCTGACCCAGTAGCTTGAATCTCATTTCTATTCTAACTCCTATATAGTTCCTGGAATTCTAGTGACAAAGAGGAAAGAACGTCTAATATAATTTACGAAAGTGGTATTTAGGAGCAGGTCAGCTTTCGTACGGAGGGTTGCTAGACAACATCTTTGAGGAAAAAGCCAAATAGAAGTTTCGATATACCCAAGACGTATAACAAAATGATAATCACGTTATCTTCCACTAGTTAGGATTATACCTAAAAAATGCCTATTAAAGCAATCATGATCGGAGTAAAAAGCAACGTAATAACCGCTAACCATCTAGCCTGCTGGGGGATATCAAATTTAACCTCTAGTTTGGCGATATTATCAATAAAGTCCTCAGATTGAGTAAAAACTCCTCTATCCCCGATCCAAGAGGCTAACGTATCTGCATATGTTCCCTCAAATCGTCTTTGAAGTTCGATAATGCCATGCCGAATTCGAGGATGATCTCGATCAACTAGTGCGATTACGCGGGTAAAAACACCATCCTCCAAAATTATTTCCCGATCACCGCGTTTGATCGATCGTAGCTCGGTGTCTTCAGAATCCAATTCTTTCGAAACACTAGAGACAGCCGAAAGATATCCAGAGATTAGGGCTTCATCAGAATGGAAAAAGCTCAGTTTGGAAGCAATGGGGATGCCTTCGGGATGCTTTACCATGAGAACGTCATATACCTGTGTAGGCGAATAGTTCAAGATAACAAGGGCAAGAACAATTAGTACAACATATATGACGGCATTGATAAAGGCGAAAAGCTCAGGAGGGTAGGCAGTAGGATTAGCAACTATATGCTCAAGAGTCCCTGGTATGAAAAACGAAATAAAGAAGAAGAGAATAGTAATGCCAGTTAAGTACTTCAGGCTGGTATTCTTTCTTGATTTTTTCCTAAAAACCGTCAAGAAATCTTGAACACCTAATCTAATGGTTGAAAAGTCATCTTTTTTTACAACAAACCATAACCCGATTATTGAGACTAGTAAAAAGTAAGGGATCAGCATAAAAACGTAAGTAGAGGTAGGTAGGGACGCAAAAATCAATGAATTGGTGGCCCTTATTATGGTAAGCCCAACATTGAAAACGAAATTAAGGGTAAATGGCAAGACCACAGATCCTGTCTCAGAAAAAGCACTAAATGAAATATACAAAACAAAAAAGAAAGATATGGCCCTTCCCCAAAAGATCGGATCAAGCATGGCTTGGGGAAGCTGGACCAACTTATCTGGCTCGTCAATCATAAAGAAAAAGATCAGATAGATTACATAAAAGACAGTAGAGATCAAATTCGCCACCCCTGTGGAAAATCGGGCCTTAAAGGAATTATAAACATAGCTGAAGAAGAAGAACCCAGCAGATAATGGCCAAAGAAAACCCATTTCGATAAAACCGAAATAATATTCAGCATTTAACTGATTGGGGGTGAACAACACGCCCCCCTCTTCGTAGGCATAAAATAGGAACGTTTTTGTAAGATCACCCCGAGAATTGATGAAAACCAATGGTGAAACAATAGTAAAGAAAACAAGAATACAGAGGACCCCTAAAATAATCGCACGCCTTAGAAGACTGCTGGTATTATATTTCTGGGTTTTATATGTGTATCCCAATTGACTCCAAGACCATCCGTCCCGTGATCGGCGAATCCACAAACCAAAGAAGAGTGAAATTGAGAACAAGAGAACGTTAAACACAAGTGTGATTTCTACAATTACTCCAAAATTGCCACCTTTGAAACTTCCAATATCACGTTCCCCTAGAAACGCATCTGCGATAGGGCTATACAAATCTATTACTTCTTTAAACAGGGCTGAATTAACCAGCGTTATAAGCGTGAAACAGATTAGAAAGATGAAACTAATCTCAAGGATTTGAATGAATTGATCTAGTTTCGTTGCTTCAATCGAGGGGATTCGTGATTCGAAACTCGGTTCGAGGGTCGTCATTTTGGTTCCTCATCAAACACTGCAATTAAAAATGCAGATATAAAAGTGAATTGATTCCATCTTCCGAAACCAAATATAAAGTCCAGTCTATGTGAAGTTACGACATACATCGGTGATTTTCTTGCTAGATCTTATATCGGCTTTTGAAAGCGATTTACAATGCCCAACATGCGGCGGTAATCTGCAATTCAAACGAAAAACCAGTGATATTCGATGTGAGAACAACGATTCCCATAACTTCCAGATCATTAATGAGATTCCACGATTTGTGGAACGTGGTGAAATTTCCCCTGAAGATGCAAAATGGGTATTTGATTACGATCAACGTGCGGAATCCTATGATGCCGCACTCGAATTCTACAATGAAAAGCTGGATACACACCTCCGTGACTCTTATCTAGAACTTGCGGATCACCTCCCTGTTAAGCAAAATCAATCAATTCTTGACGTATCAGTTGGAACTGGAAATGTGAATCTGGCGATAAAGCAAGTCTATCCAAATTTAAAGTTGAAATTGGCAGGGATCGACCTTTCTATCGGATTTCTACAGGTGGCTCTTGAGAAGTTTAAGAAAGGCGGGATTCAGAGTCTGTTGCTGCATTCGCAAGTACACTCTCTTCCGTTCAAAAATAACAGGTTTGATATAGTTACGCACTCAGGAGGAATCAATACTTTTTCTAACATTCCAAGAACGCTAACGGAATGGGTTCGAGTGCTAAAACCTGAGGGGACACTTGTTTTCGTTGACGAAGGTCTTTCACCAGCGGTACGCAAAACACACCGAGGTGAATCCATTCTTAAATGGAACACCTTATTTTCTGCAAAACCTCCCCTTGATGACCTTCCGTTTAATGTCAAGAACATTAAACTTTGGTGGACCGCTAGAGGAACTTTTTACGTTATTACTTGTCAAAAAGGGGAGATTTAAAATCCTGATTTTACCATTCAAACCTCTACAAAAAGACCAGCTTGTGCACTCCCATTTCCTCCTTTTTTCGTTATTATTCAGGAAACTAGACAAATTCACGAGCCTTTCTCTTAGGTTTCCTTCAAAAACTGAAAATTACGAACTATTGCTGTGAATCGTAGTGTTGGTAAAATAAATCCCTCATTATGAGCATTCTAGGAAACAGGGGAATTAAACACGGATTCCGATTTTGAATTTTATCGGATTTAAAGGAATTTCAAGAAAATGGAGCAAATTAAACTCACTAAGCCTGAAGGATTAGATCTTCGTATGGCCACATGGATTGCACAGATGAACGAAGTACGCCAGCGATTGATTACAATCATTGAAGATCTAGATGAAGCTGCAATCGATTTTACTCCCGATGAACGGAGAATTGAAACAATTGGCACACTCTTATTTCATATCGCCGCCATAGAATTCTCCTGGATATTTGAAGATATTTACGGAGAGAAATTTGAGGAAGAGGAGTGGAAACATGCCTTTGCTTTGCGACCCAGCGTGAATATACCACAGATAAAAGGAAAAACAAAGGACTATTACGTAAAAAAACTCGCAGATGTCCGAGAAAGGGTTTTAGCGGAAATTCCTCAAGAAACTGACCTCGACCGCCTTGTAATCTCCGATAGTAGTGCTTATTTTAGCATTGAGTGGATCCTTTTTCATCTTATTGAACATGAAGCAATGCACATTGGGCAGATATTGTTCTTGAAGAGATTATATGCGTTGCCTTTTGAGAAAGACACTTAACCGCAAATTTCAGCTTGATTTGAAGTTATGAAACTTATAGGAGACTTATTATGGTATTACAACTCGTTTTAGAAGCTGTCGACCGCCATTTTGATGAAACTCGAATTTTACTTAAGCAACTTACAGATGAAAATATCCAATCCAAACCAGTAGATACTGGCCGACCCCTAGGCGAAATAATCTTACATATGATTCGTGCATTCGAATTCTACTCAAGAGGGGTAGCCACGGGTAAATGGGAACCCCTATCTTACAATTTAAATAAGTATAGCGATGTTAACGCCATTCAAATGCTTTATGAAGAAGTGGTGAAAAAGACAAGGGCCTTTTTGGCTGAAATAACTCCGGCAGATGCAATGAAAACAATTTCACCGTCCGCCAAGTCGGCACCTGCAATAGCATTCCTCCTAGAGATGTTGGAGCACTCCATTCAACATCGAGGCCAAATTCTTGTTTATTACCGTCTCCTCGGAATAGAACCAAAATCGATTCCTTACCTCATTTAATCAATCCTGTAAATTTGTTTTCCAGCAATAGGCACCAAATCTTCAATATTTGGAAAAATAGTTCATTGTGTTACGTAGAAAGATGTTTCTCTATCTCAGTTTCAAAACATAAAGCGCAATTGTATTTATCAGCCATTAACAAGGCTTAAATGACTTGAACGTCGTTTTATGGCGTATCGATCCCCAGTAATTCAACCTCAAATATAAGCGTTGCATTGGGGGGAATAACGTTTCCGGCTCCCCTCTTTCCGTAAGCTAACTCTGGTGGGATAGTGAATCGATGTTTACTCCCAACGCTCATTGAGAGAATACCCTGATCCCATCCCTTAATCACGCGTCCTATTCCTACTTCAAATACAAATGGCTCCCCACGGTCTACACTACTGTCAAACTTCCTTCCGTCTGTAAGCCAGCCAGTATAATGGACACGACATCTATCACCTTTCTTTGGAGTCGGTCCTGTTCCTTGGATTAATATCTCAGTCCTTAGATCAGCCATACTTGTGTTTACTCCTCGTCACTTGTTGTGCTAATTCTGACTCTTTGATTCCCTTGTTTTCGGTAATAACCCATTTATGTGTAGATGTGAATATATAATTTATTCGATTTTTGAAGCGCATTGAACCTAATTATTATTCTTTTTCAAAGCATTTTTTGATACGATTTTCCCACTTTTGCCCCTCGAGTAAAATACTTGCAATGCCAAGGAGAGTGACGAGCCCCTCGATTTGTTTCCATTCAAGCTTATCGATAGTTTCTGAAAGCTCCTTTCCACTTTTCTCTTCTGCAACCAAAATAGATCTCTGGGTCAGCTCTGTTTCTTCTTCAAAAAACCTAGACAAAACTTCAATCAGGCAATTGAGAGAGGAAACTGGAGAATCGAGTCTTTTTTCGAGAATATGGGCTAGTACTTCGTGCATTTCGCTATGATCCTTGGTTATCTCTTTCTTTGTCCGTCCCTTGATTGGAAAGAAGATTTTTGCAGATCGCATGAACAAGGTTTGGGTCTTATGCTTCCTATCTGGGGTCAAGTAAACCCTTTTTCCACCTTGAACCACTAGTTTTTTTCCTTCTAGCTTCTTTAAATATCGATATATTGTTTTTGTAGATCTGTCCAGACTTTTTTCGCGAAGTGCCCCCTGAATTTCGGGTACAGTATGTGGTCCGGTCCTGAGTATTGATAAAACCATCATATGATTTTGATCATCGAATAGATTTATGGTTTCAGGATCATTGATCTCCTGAATGATTGGTTGAGTAAACGTGATAGCATCTTGGAACTTTTCTGATTGGTCGATTGACATTGGACTCTCAAACCTACGCACACGATTCACAAGGAGAGTGGTTCTTCAGTTTTTGCCGCGACAAAACAATATAAAAAATCTCATGGATATGGGTAACTAATTCTCATGATGATGAGATTTTATCTGGGTCAAATCAAAAAAGTAACACGTAGGAAGAAATAAGACGATGACAAAATTTCAATATTGGGAACCTGAAAAAGGACTCGAAGAAATTCAAGCAAACATCTATAACACAAACAATCCTGAACAACAACCGGCTACAGCCAAACAAATACGCGAACGATTTGAAGGAGAGAACAATTTCGATCCTAAGACCGTTCGCTACGCTTTTTCTGATGATGGGAAACCTTTGGCATATATCCAAGCAAGGGATTATGACCAATTAAAGGAAACTCATCTTGGTTATCCGTGGGCCCTGGATGGATGCCCGACTGACGTGCAACACAAATTATTTGATGAAACGTTAGAATATCTCAAGCAACGTGAAATAGCGAAGAAATTTACAATCCGCATGAATGCTGGGATAGAGCAGAAAAACGTTTTAAGCTTTTTCAAGGAAAAAGGATTGCAGGAAGTGTCCAAGAATTATCGATACAATGTCGATTTGACAAAGCTCAGTGAACAGGTGAATGACACACGTTTTACCGTGCGTAAGGGAACGAAGGAAGACATCGGATTACTGGTGGACCTTATAAAAGCAGATGGTAGGTACTCGGACCAGTTATCCTCAGATGCCGAGATTAAGAAATATTTCTCAGAACGAGTCATCCCAGCGGATCACGCTATTCTAGCATTCGACGGAGAAACACTTGTGCAGGCGACAGCGCCTTTATTGTTTAAACAACCTGGGGATGAGGAAGAACGGCTAATTTTACGGTTCCATGGTCGACGTCCAGAAACAACACCTTCAGCATGGAAATCACTTCTAATTGGGGTTGCACAAGAGTGCCTAGAAACGAATTACGCGACAGATAAACCTCTTTCGGTTTACCATGGTTCGACTGATCCCTCAGAAGAATTGGATTTTACCCTTTCACTTTCTCCAGCGAAAGAAGTCACAGGATATTCGTTTGGGGTTTAGTATCACCAAGGTTAGATCCCCCTCTCCCTTTTTTTTTAAAGTATATCATTTAGCGATACGGCATGATTTCCGACAATCCAGGCAAATGTCAAGGTTTTTGTTTCCAACCAGATTTTTTAGGTTTGCGAAATGGAAACAATACTTCTGGGCATCTAAATAAATTATGAAAACGAAAGTCATGCTTGAGTTTTGTAGAAAGCTATCCTTGATCACCATTCGACATTTCAAAAACAATTTCAAGAAGATGATTATGGTACGTTTCTCTACACGGAATCTTTAAGCCAAGAAAATGGTTTTGCTGGCATTTCGAAATCACACTAGATAGGTTTATATGCTCTTTTCCCAACCGAATAGAGAGGAAAAAAGCGTATGTTGATCGTTAGCATTTTGAAATGGCTTATATTACTCGCAATCGGATTTATTTTGGGAGCTATTGTAGGAGCTGCTGTTTTATCAGATAGTCAGGAAGTAGGCATCTTTTTAGGAGGATTTGTTGGATTAGCCGCATCACAAATACTTCAAGTTCGAGGTAATAGGAGTGAGCTTGATCCAAAAACGAGAAGACGTTACATGGAGGGTGCAGCGGCACAACAACAGCGACAACGACTACGTCAACAGCAGCAGCGACGACGTTAGAAGTATAAGTCTTAATTCTATGGTTTACGGGTATACCGAACACATATCACAGAGATTCGAGTCGAATCAGGCACAAAATGATTTTATAGACTAAAACCTGTTCATTCCTCCTTCTTAATTGAGATCTCTTTTTATATTTGATAATCACGAAATACTGGTAGTATTTCGATTATAAGTAAGTATGTTCCATAGGTGAATGAAAAAATAAAGAAAACGCCAATTTCAAGCCAGTCCAAAGCCACCCTCTCCAAAAGCAAAGTGGTCAACCCCATAAATAGTCCAGAAAGTCCCAAAATGTTCACAACAATCATAAGTGCTTTAAGATGGACATTAAACCGAAGGAAAGGATCTTTTATTCTTCTAGCCTTTGGAAGCATGCGAAAGTGAGCGAAACTAACCACTATTACGCATACGAGTATCAAAACAATTACCAAATTTGAATGGAAGGCAAGAAAATGGCCAGAAGGTTGCGGAAAGATCACTTGAACCACCAAAAGGACAAACAAGCTCAAAAAACTAGTGAACCAGACAAGAAATAATAGCAGTTTCCGGAATTTAATTATACTCTGGGTGATTTCGGTCTCTCTGTTCGAACCACCCATTCCAATCACTGAATGATGCGGGCTTTAAAAGGATAAACGTCCAAAGATGTTTCTAAGTGTGTAGATCGCCATGTGAGGATTTTCAATCAAGCGGCGTTTCAAATATGCAACGGCCGCGCCCCAATGAGTAGCGAAGGGAACATATAGTCTGACCACATATCCTTTTTCAATTAGATTTTCCTGAATTTCTCGCCGTGGAACTCCAAGAAGCATCTGAAACTCGAAGCTTGATGAAGGAATCCCTTGTTCTTCAATAATCTCTACAACTCGCTGGATAGTTTTTTCATCATGGGTTGCGATGGCGACATAATGTCCGCCATCTTGAAGTTCCTGAAAATATTCTACTAGTTTTTCCTTCATAATTTTCTTTTTGGTGTACGCGATATCGCTTTTCTCCAAATAGATTCCAATACAGAGACGTATATGAGCGTTTAAGCCCTGAAGTTCCTTAATATCGTTTTTAGTTCTAAATAAACGGCTTTGCAGGACTGTCCCGAAGTTTGCAAATTCAGGTTTTAATCTTCGATACATACTTAGCGTAACATCAGTGTAGGCTGACGATTCCATGTCCATAGTCACTTGAACACTCGCCTTGGCAGCCTCAGAGAGCAGCCGCCGAAAATTCCCCAAACAATAATCCTGAGAAATTCTAACTCCAAATGCACTCGGTTTAACACTAATACTGGCAAATTCTTCTTTCTTGATTGCTTCAATAATATCTAAATATATGCGTACAACTTTTTCAACTTCTTTTTTTGCTGTAAGCTCTTCTCCCAAGAGATCGATGGTTGACATTATCCTTTTTGTTGACCAAAGCATTTGGGCGCATTCTAAACCTTTTTCTAAACTATCTCCAGATACATATGGGCGGGCGAACCATCGGACCAAGAACCCAGGCATCAATCGGTTGACAATGAACGTTTTCATCCTCGTCGAGACTTCCTAAACCGAGAAAAGGATTAAAGGAATAAGATATGGAAGGTATTAAAAAAATAATTGCATATTTACCATAAACTGGAGTAACAGGCTAAGATTAGGATTAACATCGGTCATGCTTATCCTTTTTATATCGATAATTTTTGTTGTATTATTAAAAAAGGTCAAATAATTGGGCCTTTGCCGAGATCGATAGCCGATCCTTCAATTTTTCCTTATAAAATCCGTTTCGGACATTAAAACTTGTGTAAAATCTTCTGGGGTAATTCGCGTCTCATTTCTATAAGTAACTGTAGATTTACCTCCTTTCGGTGTCGAAATTAACCAAACTCCTTTTAATACGAATTATTATATCCATCTCCAATCTAAGTCCTAACTTAGCCAATTCCAAACCAAATGATAATCAGTTCAATGGATGGTTCCTCTTTGGAAAGTCCGCCTATCAAATTTCTCTTTGAACCTCGGTCTGTTGCCATTATAGGAGCTTCTGCAAATCCCAAAAAAATCGGTTATCAAGTTCTGGACAATATTAACTACTCTGGATATCGAGGAAGGGTGTATCCAATTAATCCTAAAGGAGGAGAAATACTGGGATACGGCGTTTACAAGCGTATCGAGGAAGTGGAGGGGGATGTTGACCTGGCTGTTATCTGCATTCCGGCAAAGTACGTTTACAACGCGGTTCAATCATGTGCAACAAAGAAAGTGAAATTTCTCTCAATAATAACTTCAGGATTTTCTGAGGTAGGTAAATTGGATGAGGAAAGGGAAATCGTCGATTTGGCTAAGAGAAATGGAATGCGGATTCAGGGGCCGAATATATTTGGTATTTATTCTGCTAAATCTCCAATAAACGCTACTTTTGGAACTAAAGATATAAATCCTGGAAACGTGGCCATTGTTACACAAAGTGGGGCTTTGGGTGTAGCATTAATTGGCAAAACCAAAACTGAAGGTATCGGTTTATCGTCTATTGTATCTGTCGGAAATAAATCCGATATCGATGAAGCTGATCTAATTGAATATTTGATAGATGATGTTCTAACTCGCGTTATTGTGCTTTATATTGAGGGGATCAAACGAGGTGAGAAGTTAGTCCAAATCGTTCGAAAAGCAACAAGAAAGAAACCAATTATAGTAATTAAATCGGGGCGATCTGTACGTGGTGCAATGGCGGCTGCATCCCACACAGGATCTCTAGCTGGAGCAGATAATGTTTTTACGGATATTATGAAGCAAGTTGGGGCACTTAGAGCTATTAGCGTTCAAGAAGCGCTTAACTGGGCCAAAGTTTTAGCAATTCAAGAGGATCTACCTATAGGGGAGCAAACAGTCATCGTGACCAATGGAGGTGGAATAGGCGTTCTGGCTACCGATGCTTGTGAACTTTATGGGGTTACGCTTTATGATGATCAGGAAGTTTTACGAAAGATTTTCCGCCCTGTTACGCCATCTTTTGGATCCACGAAAAACCCAGTTGATATTACAGGCGGAGCCTCAAATCAAGATTATGAGGATGCTATTCAGGCTGCTTTAGATAGTAAGGAAATTCATTCTGTTATTTGCTTGGGCTGTGAAACCGCGAGTTTTGATTGTAACCAACTCTCTGCCGTCGTAGAAAAAAAATTCCTAATCAGCACCCCCAAAAAACCACTTATCTTCTCTTTTTTCGGAGGGGGTGAATTCGAAGGAGGACTGATAGGTTTTAAAGCCAAAGGAGTCCCGATTTTTCCTGACGTTTATGAAGCAGTCTCTTGTTTGGGCGCCTTGTACTCCAATTATCGTACTCGGATTTTTGCAGATGAATTACCAACGACAGGGATGCCCGAAGTTCAGGTAGACATTGATAAAATAAATGAGATAATTAATGCCGTTAGGAGGGAAAATCGTACATTCTTATTAGCCAACGAAGCATTAGAAGTTTGCAGGGCGGCGAGAATTCCTGCACCTCAAAGCCGCATTGCCAAAAACTTGGAAGAAGTTATTAAGTATGCAGAAGAGATAGGATATCCCGTAGTCATGAAGATTGTTTCTAAGGATATAATTCACAAGAGTGACGCTGGAGGGGTTGCCCTAAACCTTGAGAACAGAGACGAGGTAATTGACGCCTACGAAGCGATAATAAACTCAACAAAAAAGTACAGCCCTGATGCAGTGATTACGGGCGTCGAAGTTGTGACAATGATTAATATGGAGGAGGCAATTGAAACTATTATAGGAGCGCGTATAGACAATTCTTTTGGTCCAACGGTAATGTTCGGCCTTGGGGGGATTTATGTTGAAATTCTAAAAGATGTTGCTTTTAGAGCGGCGCCCTTGACGAGAGGAGATGCCAGTGATATGGTAAGACAAATCAAGGCGTATCCATTGCTAATGGGAGTTCGAGGCGAGGAAAGAAGGGACATAGAAGGATGTATTGATATTATTATGAGATTAGCAAAGGTTATTCTATCCTGTCCGGATATAAGTGATATTGAAATCAATCCAGTATTAGCTTTCGAACAAAAAAGAGGTGTACTAGCCATCGACACTCGAATATTGCTAAAACCCTCTGAAAAAAGGTGAATTAAGTGAAGAAGATAACGGTTGCATCCACTCGTGAGGAAGCAGGAAAAACAAGTTTAATCATTGGCCTTGCCAAAGCATTATCAAAAAAACATGTTAGGATTGGATATATGAAACCCCTCGGGGATCGCTTACTCTACCAGGAAAAGAAAATATGGGACTACGATTCAGCTTTGATAAGGGATATCTTTGGCCTTGACGATAATCCTGAAGACCTTTCAATGGGTTTCGGACATTCGAAATTGCGCTACATGTATGATGCTGAGAGGACTAAAGACAAATTAGCTGATATGTGTTCAAAAGTTTCCGCGGATAAAGATTTAATATTTCTAGAGGGAAGTCGAAACCTATCTTTTGGAAGATCTGTATACCTCGATCCGCTCTCTGTCGTTAGGAGTACCAATTCGCAGCTTTTACTAGTTTTGAGTGGAGACGAGGACGGTATACTTGATGATATAACATTTCTTCAGAAGTGTGTGAACACGGAAGATGTTCCCCTCATGGGAGTCATCATTAACCAGATTAAGGATGTTGAAGGCTTTCACGAGAACTATATGAATTCTATTATGGATCTAGGAGTAAAAGTTTTGGGTGTTGTTCCCTATCGCGAGGAATTAACTCACTTCACAGTTGATTATCTAAACCGAACACTGGAAGCTAAGATCATTGCTGGGGAGGGCGGAATGCAGAATATTGTCAACCATGTCTTTGTCGGGGCGATGTCCGCAATCCAAGTTGTAAAGAAAGCTCTTTGGAGATTGGAAAATAAGTTAATCATAACCCCTGGTGATAGACCTGATATGATCATTGCAGCCCTAGATAGTAGTACCGCTGGAATTGTCTTAACAAATGGAATTTTACCGGAAGATCCTGTCATAGAATCTAAAGCAAATGCGAATAAAATTCCTTTGTTATTAGTTCCTGATGATACTTTTGCAGCTGCAAAGAAGATAAACCAGATGGAGGTTTTGTTCACTCCCGAGGAAGTCGAAAAGATCCTGCTCCTTGAAAAACTTATCACGGACTATGTTGACTTAACTTCATTTTCCTAATCCACCAGAAAAAAAAGTAATACTATTTGGTGGAGAGTTCGGGTGTGACATCATCTTGATGCTGCCAATCCCGCTTGTGAGGTATTTGCGCAAACTGGTACAGTGTCAAGATAATAAAAGAGCCGATCTCAAAAACTACAAGGATAAGAAACGAGACCATGGGTAAAGGAAGGGAAATACGTGCAATATCGAAAGGCTCCAGATCAGGAGAAAACGTGGGAATTGTCCTAAAGAAGAAAATTAGCCCGAACTGTATTATTTGGTGAGCAAACAACAGGATTACAAAGCCGAGCTGGCCTTTCCCTCCTCCGTGTTTCACCCATATGAAACTAGATCTCAAGGATGACTCAGGATTCAGTCCTTTATAGACCAACATTGCCCACATTCGTTGATACATAAAACTGAGGACCCCAGCAAGGAATATAATATAAACAGCTGCCCAGACTGTCAGAAATTCTGGATCTGGTAGGGAGGTCGTAGATAAACTCGATAAAACTGTGAGGAACAATATCCCAAGAATGATTAGAAAAAACAGCCATGTTAAAATAACAACGAGGACCGCTAAAAATCCCCAAATTACACTTACTAGGGCGGACCGTAAGTAGTTTGTCTCTTTTCCTTCGTTAAGAAAATAAGAACTGATTGGTATAATTGCCGTCAATCCTACGGATAATAGCACTGGGTTTATAGCGCTAATTTCGGTATAATTATAGGAAACGTCCTGTAGGAGTTCGACAGGAAGCAGTACGAAACTAGGCACGTAGAGATCAAACGGGATTAATCCTCTTAACAATAAAAGTGGATCAAAAAGGTAATTGAGAGTTGAAAATAGGAGCAGAACCAGGAAAACCTGCCAGGTTTTAGTCTTGTTCCTCTTTAAAAACTGCCTAATATATGTAAATGAGTGTAGAAATAATGGAGAGGGTTGAGCTCCTACGCCGCCGAAATATCCTCCTGGAACTTGACCATACTCTGAATATGATAGGAGTTGGGTGTTCCCTACGAAATCTTTTCTCATAGGTCTTCCAGAAATGGTGGCCACTACATTCTTCTGACTGGATCGAAAAGATGGAACGAAGGTACTTGCGAGGGTGATAAGAAATGAAGCAAGGATCCAAAATAAGATCCTTTCAGGCGGAAAGTAAAGGTCTATGGGAATATGAAATGAAACATACCAAATCAAGAGGACCGTTCCTATGAGTCCATCCATTAATCCAATGATTAAGGCCGTAAAGCCCAAGGCCGTCGATTCAGCCATAAAAATTGAAAAAACACCTCTTTTGGAGAGTCCAAAGCTCCTCATGATACCCATTTCTCGTTCCATGTGGAGAGTAGAAACAAGGATACAAACAAATTGGGCTACGGCAGCCAAAATGAAGGATTCAATAAATAAGACCTCAAAAATCCCTGTTTGAAATGTGAGAGACCGTTCAACGATTTCGGTCAGGAAATCAAGTTCGCTTATCTCTTTGGCCTCAGGAAGCACTGATCTGGCTGCAGACAATGCAGAGGACACTGAACTCCCTAATTGCTTCTTACAAAGAAACCACTTCGCAAAGGTAGTATTGAAATAATTTTGAAATTGACTGGAGTTAATATAGACGTATTCCCCGCCCCCGAGGAACATATTCGCCTTTATTACCGCAGTAAGGGTGAGGTTGACTGTTGCATTTCCAGAAATTTTTATCGAAACATTCTCTCCTAAAGAAATCCCAAGTCGCTGGTATAAATTGCTTGAAATTAAAGCATTGGTTGTATTCGCTGAGGTTGAATTCAGCAGCTGATATGAGGGTGCACCTACGTAAGATTGGATTACAGGTTCCGCGAACTGTTGATATTGAGAAGGATCGACTCCGAAAACATATCCTGGGTATGAATTGATTTGGGTTCGAATTTGTTGAACAAACGCAGATCTCTCTATCGCAGATCGCCCATCCAATAAATCTGTCCTGTTTATCGGAAGAAGATCGCTATCTCGCGCCTCGGCGACTATGTCAACTGACCCCCATTGGCTACGAAGATAATCTGGAACTTCTGCAATTATAGATGCTGATATAGAACCAACGACAATAATAAATGTCAATGCCAAGGCTGAAGTCATTATTGTGAAAAGGGATTTTTGAAATTCTCTTGCGATGTTTCGAGTGGAAATTCTTCGTGTTACAAAACCAAACCAAACAAGAGCCTTCATAGCTATTCTAGGTAGAAACACCAAAACACTTACTTCAATAAGAACTGTCCCAATAAAAACCATAAGAATCGTTAAAAAATGTAAAGAAATTATAGAGAAATCCAAAAACCGCGAGGGCCCAATAAAATACTGTAAGAAAACAGCAGTGGCCGTTAATAAAATTCCCGCGCCGACTGTGTATTTCCACGTCGAGTCTGACCACTTTAAGGCTGAATTAGGTTTCCGCATACGGGTATGAATATTCTGAACAATTGGCATTGTTTTGGCAATGAGGATTGGATACAAACCTGCAATCAATGCCACGATGATTCCTGACATGAAAGTAGCAAAAATTGAAGATAGGTGAAATGAAACCGCTTGAAATTCAATACTTGCGTAGTACTGGTCTATTACTCCAACCAAGACATTTGCAAAACCCAGACCAGCAAATACACCCAAAGAACTCCCAATCAAACCATAAATTAATATTTCAATGCCAATTACAAAGATAAGCTGATCCGAAGACGAACCTATCGTCCTAAGGATTCCTATCTCCTTTTGCCTGTCCTGAACTGAAATCGCCAAGACATTCGTTATGAAGAGGAATTCAACAACGAATGAAGCTATGATGACTAGATTCATGGCAGTTTGATAAGCACGGATTCCGTCCGCTTTGATGCCTGATAGGTCTTTTTCGGGATATACATTGAATTCAATACCAATCTTATCTATAATACTTTCAGTTACTCGCTTGATATTCAGCAAATCAGTAACAGAAGCGTCTATTGCAATGGTTAGCAAAGATTGCCTTTGATCGACCGAAATAGCTGCTTGAACCGTGTTAATGTCTGCAATAATAAAAAGTGAGCCAAGTTTATTCCCAATACTAGACTCATCAGAAATTATCCCACTTATTTCTACATCTACGACATTGAGACCAGAAATGGCGGATGATAAATCAACCGTTTCACCAATCTCCAAATTTAATGTGGTTTTAATCTGTTCTGAAATGATAATATCATTCTCGGAAGGAATCCGTGATCCTTCTATCAGATCGAGATATGGAATGTCTGGGTGTGTTACTGGATCTATTCCATAGACCAAAACGTTTGCTGAGAAATCCTGCTCCAGAATTCGAGAAACGCCAAAAAAAATCGCTGGACTAGCCGTAGCAACTCCAGGGATTTGGCGGACGTCATTAGCTAGTGCTTTTAGTTCTGCTAACTCCATCCAAGATGAAGGGTTGACCGTAATATCTGTATAATTTTGGTTTCGATTATTAAACGTAAAGTCGTCGTAAAGCGTATCCACACTGATCGCTATACCTGTTTCGAGGGCGACAGTTAGAAGCACACCAAAAATCAAGAGAAAGCTTCTGTATTTTGCTCGGGTTATGTTTTTTCTAGCTAAACCCAGAGCCAATTTGAACTGCTCAATAATGCCGAAAAAGGCTTTCGACTCCGGTTTATCCATTATTCAACCCCTCTTCTTCCGTAATACGCCGTGTCACCAATCATCTGGTAATAGGAGGAATTTTCCATCAATGAAATCTATCTCGCCAATTAACCTTATCTAGATTGCGAAAGCGACAATCAAATGAGAGAGACTTCCTGAAAAATCCTCGAAGTTATAAACTTGGGAAAGATAAACCAGCAAATTTTGAGAACCATATTATGGCATTCTCGGACCTTTTACCCGAATTGGGTCCTTATTTACGAGATAACTGTTCATTGAAGCGTCTACAGGATCAGGAGGAAGTTATCATTGTTTAATTGAATCCACGAGATGAAGGATTTGCTTTACCAGAAAAGTAAAATCATCTTTTTGGGATCTGTGGTTCGTAACTGCTGCCCTTATGGCGTACTTTCCTCTTAAAGTAGTACCAGAAGGTATTGCTAGCCCTTTTTCGTGTAATTGTAGAACAATTTCATGATTTATTTCATTGAGTTGATCATTCGTTCTTACTCCGTCGTTATACCTAAAATTCACGATATTCATCGACGTAGGCGCAAGCAATTCAAGGTACTTTTCCTCTTCAATCAAACTGGCCAAAAATTTGGCTTGGTTGATGTTCTGCTCAATTAATCTACCGTATTTTTCAACACCATGCTCTTTTATCGCCATCCAAACTTTTAAGGCCCTGAAACTGCGAGTCAACTCTATACTATAATCTGAATACCAAACTTCTCCTCCAGCTGTTCCCCGCCCACCTGGCTCGTGTACTATATAATCAGCAGATAAATTTAAGGCCCTATAGTGGTCTTTTCTTCTCTTTACGAGTACGCATCCAGCATCGAAAGGTAAATACATCCATTTATGGTAATCGAAGGCAATACTGTCCGCTCTCTCTAATCCATCTACCAGATGTTTTGCCTTGGGCGAAAGCTTACACAATGCACCAAATGCACCATCAACATGAAACCAGATATCAAACTCTTCGGCCAAATCAGCAAGAACATTAAGATCATCGATTGCACCTGTATTCACGGTCCCCGCAGTGCCAATCAAACACGTTGGTTTTAATCCTGCATCAATATCTGCTTCAATAACTTCCCTTAGTTTTACAGTATCGATCTGATATGTGGGTAGAACAGGAATTTTTCTGTAAAAATTAAGACCTATCCCTAATACTTGAATTGCTTTGTCCAATGAGCTATGAGTCTCTGTGGATCCGTAATAGATTAAATCTTTGTTACTGGCCTTGACTCCTTCACGTATTATATCATATCCGGCCTTTATATTCCTAGCAACGATTAGTCCGATCAAATTCGCCATACTCCCGCCTGAAGCCAGCACTCCCGAAGCATCTTTATCGTAATCCAGCATTTCCTTCGCCCATTCTATCACTTGAGTTTCTACATAACTCGGAGCCTGTTCAAATCCACCAACATTTGGATTGATAGAAGAAGCTAGCATATCTGCAAGTACCCCAAAGGGAGTGCCAGTACCCATGACCCAGCCCCAGAAACGAGGATGCACATTACCATTGCCATAATGAAGGACATTTCTTTTGAAGTCCTCGTAAATTTGATCACGGGACATACCTTTTTGGGGAATGGAACTTCGAAAAGATGATTTTACCTCTGATGGCATGGGTTGCCATACTGGTTGATCTCTGATGTCTTTAAGAAAATCCATCATATCATCAATCATTTTGTGTCCTAATGCTTTTAACTCATTCCAGTTTTCGGGATCTAGAGTCTCCTCATCAACATTCATATCGAACACTTCAAAGACCTGGGAGTTCGGCCCCTTATGAAGAATCTTCCCGCTGATTTCTCTGAAAAACGTAGAATTAAGGTTATCAAGACCCAGGATCATTCTTGGCTTTGGTTATTCATCAGGAGTTTTCATTGTGTTTAATGGTAAAAAAAGCATTGAAATCGTTCCTTGGAATACATATCCTCCATTAAACTCATTGAAAACGCTCCGGTAATTGCATAAACCAACGTAGCACAGATAATAGCTGTACATCAGTTCTTAGGAAGGTTAAATGTTGAAAACCCTTGCATTAAGTCTTTTTCTAATAGTAATGATTTCGATGTCCCTCTCTTCAAGTTCATCTACCACATCAGGGGCTGTCTTTGCCGATCAGGAGAAGTGGTCATGGAGTTATACGGAAGTGGTTTCGGACAACAGCGAAATGGATTCGTTTTATCCAGACTTGGCTGTTGATGACCGTGGCAATGTCCACGTCGTTTGGGCAGGTGAGAACGACTTTTCCAGGACTGGGATGAATTTTGACATTCTTTATAGGAGGTGGGAAATTTCCGCTCAATCATGGGGGGATTATGAAGTAGTTTATGACACTGAGGGGGGCGGGGCATCTTCCCCCCAGGTATTGATAGATAATGTTGGTAACGTTCACGTCACATGGCAGGACGACAGCGATTATGATGGTGTTGGGACAGATGATGATATTTTCTATCGGATGAGAGACGAATCGACTGGTGTATGGGGACCGCTCGAAGTGGTAACCCGGGAATCTTCAAATACAGCCAGATCCTGGAACCCCCAATTTGCCGTTGACGCGAATAATGATATTCATTTGATTTGGTCAGATGAAACCAATAATCTGATGAATTCGGGCCCAGATCAGGATTTGTTCTATAAGAAACGCTTCTCGCGAAACAATTCCTGGAGTCCAATGATGGTTATTTCTACTAGAAGCAATGAAACTTCATACCAACACCAAATCGCAATCGATCCGGAAGGAACCATTCACTTTGCATGGGCTGATTATACAAACACCTTTGGGGGAAACGATATCGATATCCTGTACCGTAAATATATCCCTGGACTAAGCTATTGGTCAGCGATTACTGTTGTTTCATTTGAAAGCTCAGATAGCTCCTTGCAACCCTCACTGATCACCGATACAGCATCAGATGTGCACGTTGCGTGGCTTGATCTGACAGACATGTTGAACAGTGGTCCAGATTATGATGTTTTCTATAGGAAATATGATAAATCACTTGGAATATGGAAAAATATCACTCTCGTCTCCGAAGGATTTAGTGACTGGTGCACTGAACCTCAAATCGCCGTTGATGACCGAAACAATCCATCCATTGTTTGGTCGCAGTATGGATTTGGCGATTACCTTGGATCGGGGGACGATCAGGACATCATATATAGACAGTATGATGCGGTATCAGATAGCTGGTCCACAATGCACGTAGTCTCGACAGAATCGAGCCTACTTTCATCTTATCCCGCCATTTATGTTGACAAATCGGGATTTGTCCATGTTGCATGGAACGATTACTCATCGTATCAAAATGCAGACTTCGATAGTGACATATTCTATAAGAAGTTCCATGGATTGCCAGCTGTCCCCACCTTGGAGAAAATCTTGCCAAATCCTTCAACTAATGGGATAATTCAATTACACTGGAATGAGGTTTATGGTGCGATAAATTACTCAATATATAGAAACCAAACACCCGTAACCTCCGTTGCTGAGTTAGATCCCATTGCCACGGTCACTGAGAACCAATTTATTGACTACGTTAATACCAGTGAGCAGCATTTCTATTATGCAGTCGTAGCTGAAAACTATGAAGGATTAAGTCAAATTTCAAAGTCCGAATATGTACAGGTGTTGTTTTTACCTGGAAACTTCGGCACGAACGGGACCGATGGCTTCCCCAATCAGACTGCGTTTTTTGATGGATCATTGACCGTGACCTTGACCTCCATAGTGATCTTTCTAGCCGCTTCTGCACTTAGAAAGAGGAAAATCAGACGATGAACCTCTCAAAGATCTAAAACTAGGAGTTCAAAGACTTTTAGCCATACTTCTGGCATTGACGCCCAAATTCGCAATCATTGATAAACAGAAATTTGGCAAATCCAGGCCTTTTAGTGAGAACCCCCTTCTCTCATCATCTCTTTCATCTTCTCAGGATCCATCCCCCTCTCCTTCATCCTTGCGAGCATCGATTCGGGGTCGATGCCATGGGATTTGGCCATTGCAAGGAGATATGGGGGGAGGGTGGGAGTCTCGGCCTCTGTTCTGGCCTCAAGGCCCTCGCTTATCTCTTCAACTCCTTGGTGTTTATAATACGTATCATAAAGTTCCGCATACACACCAGATTGACTTAACAACTCTTTATGTGTACCTAGTTCCACCAATTTCCCTTTTTCAAATACAGCAATGCGATCTACGTCCCGTATTGTTGTGAGTCTATGTGCAATCACAAAAGTTGTGCGTCCCTTGAATAATGCCTGTTGAGCTAGCTGAACCAAACTCTCAGAGTAAGCATCAAGTCGAGACGTGGCTTCGTCCAGAACCAAGATCTGGGGATCCGCCAGCATCATTCGTGCGATAGTAATCATTTGACGCTGTCCTGAACTTAATCCTTTTCCACTCTCTTGAAGAACGGTTTCGTATCCGTTTGGTAGTGCTTCGATAAAGTCATCTGCTCCAATCAACTTGCATAATTCAATGATTTCTCCATCTGATATGTCCCTGTTGCTGTAACGAATGTTTTCCATTACAGTATCTGCAAAGAGGTACGGTTCCTGTCCGATGAGTCCTATATTTGAATGTAGACTTGCCTGAGTAACATCACGTAAATTTTGATCCCCTATTAAGATTCTTCCTTCAGTGGGATCAAAAAATCGTGAAATTAGAGCAGCAAGTGTCGTTTTACCCGCTCCCGTATGACCCACGACAGCTAATTTTTCACCCTGATCGACTTGAAATGACACGCCCTGAAGAACTCTGGTGCCCTCTACGTACTCATAGGAAACATTATCGAAAGTAACGCTTGTGTCGGTTGTATCGAGCGGTACCGCGTTCGGCTTATCGGTAACTCGCGATTCCTGTTCTAAAACATCTGCGACACGATCCATTGCCGCCAAAGATGCCTGAATTTGAGGATAAAACATGGCTATATGCAAAAGGGGACTAAGAAAACGTTGGACCATAATCGTGCCGAGATATATTGACCCTAGTGATAATACGGTTGTCGATAAGTACCCTCCTACGACCAATGTCATTGCCACAAGAATTGTGGATATCATAGACACTGCGGGAAACATAAAATTGAAGAGGGCACCCATCTGTTTGAAGTATTGATAAGTTTTCTCATTTAAATCGTAAAGGACTGCGGATGACCATTCTTCACGATTAAAAGCTTTTGCGATGGAAACTCCGGCCAGACTCTCCGCCATCTGCCCACTGGTCTCTCCATAGCTCCTCCTAACACCGTACATGATCTTTCTCCCCAGCTTTCCAAGAACGATTGCTAATACCGCTGCGATGGGGATCGCAAGAAGTGCCACCCCTGCGATCAGCCAACTGGTAAGTAATAAAATGAGGAAGGTACCTAGCCCCAAGAGAATCTGGGAAGACATATTGGAAAACACGGTAATTCCTGTTGCAAGTTCATCTGTATCAGAAGTCACCCTACTTGTCACATTACCACTCTGTTCCTTTTTATGAAAACTCATGTCTGCAAGCACAAGTTTCCCAAAGATATCAGCTCGGACAGCGTGCAGCATGCTCGCTCTCACCCGTGCCAGCAGATAGGTGTTCGATGAATTCAATACCCAAATCCCTAAACTCAATCCAATGAAGAGAAGAAATAGGTTTGTAAGAAAATCAGGGTTTGCAAGCGCCGTTCCATCAACCACAGCATCTAAACCAGCCTGAATCAAGAGAGGAGAAAAAACGCTCCCAAGAGTGTATGCTAAAATCAACCCACCTGAAAGAAACAAAGCAAATCTGAATTCAGCTAAATATTTCCATAACATTCTGAGCAATTGCTTAGTAGACCGAGTGTTTCGATGTTTTTCAGAGCTAAATACTGACATTCGACCCCTATGACCATGTGACACCGTTTTAACCTCCTATAACTTCAGGAAGATTCGCGAAGATTACCTTATATTGCTCACATTCTTTTAGAAGATGCTCGTGAGTACCGTAGGCACAGATATTTCCTTTATCAAACAAAATGATGAAATCTGACTCCAAAAGAGTCCGAAGACGCTGGGTTACTACAATGGAGGTTCTATTCTCCATTAACTTGTCCAAGGCACGCCGAAGTAGCATTTCAGTCTTAGAATCAATCGCAGATACTGAATCATCCAATAAAAGAACCCTAGGATCAGCTATCAATGCTCGAGCGATGGCTATACGCTGACGTTGTCCACCCGAGAGCTTAGAACCTCGTTCCCCGATTTTTGTTTCGAGGCCGTTAGGTAGGTCCCTGATGAACTCCCATGCTTGAGCCTGTATGGCTGCGGTCTTGATCTCTTCCTCTGTAGCATTTGGCCGAGCAAATGCTATATTTTCGCGAACTGACGCAGAAAAGAGAAATACTTCCTGTTCCACCATTGTAACCCCCTTACGTATCTCATTTGCAGGGATATTCGTAAATGGGACGCCCCCTATCCTTATAACTCCCTCAGTAGGATCGTATAATCTTAACAGTAGTTTTAGAAACGTCGATTTACCTGATCCAGGGCCTCCAATTACCGCAACTTGGGCAGCGTTGGGAATCTTAAGATTGATGTTTTCGAGTGCGTATTTCGTCGATCCGGTGTACTTCATGTGAACATTTTCAAAAATGATATCACCACTCCAATCTGGGAGATTTCCCTTGGTGGCGGCGTCGGGAACAGGATCTACCCATGTTATTTTGTTCCATATTCGATCTGCATTCATTTTACCAGCTCGGATATTTATTAAGGCCATGGGAAGCATGAAATTCATAAATTGTAAAGTTAACAAGAGAGACACCGACGCTGTGAAGGCACCTACGGCTTCGCTTGGATTGACACTCGTTTGAATGTTCATCAAACCCATTCCAAATATTATTGCAGTAACGGCGATTAAAACAAGGGCTGGCCAAAAGAAGGCCGATAATCTACCTTCCTTTGTAACTATATCAGCATATCTTGAGCTTCCAAGGTTAAACCTTTCTTTTTCCTGATCTTCTTGGTTGAAACTACGTACTACCTCAATTCCTCGGAAAATTTCTTGAGAATCTCGGGTTACAACTGCGAGTCTAGATGCCAGTTCACGCCTAATAGGGCCAACGATTCCTGCATATCGAATGACAAGCACAAAATAAATAGGAAATCCGATGATAACGACAAGGAAAAAGCGAGGATCAAATGCGTAAAATGAAATCATTACGAATCCCATACTTAAGAGACTGCTGAGCAGCATCCGTAGAGAAGGATTGATCCCCATCCTCATCTGAGAGATTTCATTCATTGCCATCGAGAGAAGACTACTAGAATCTATCTCATCATGGAATGTCATGGAATGGGATTGAATCGTATCAAAGAATTCTTGTCGTGCATCACGCTCATAACGAAACGCCGCCACAGTCCAAGAATAGTTTGTAATAAAGGTAAAAAGAAATGACAGAAATGAGGTTATCGCAATTCCTAAACAGATAATCAGGAAGTTAGAATTGAATGAGAAATTCTCATCTGCAAGAGCACTAAATGCCATCCCTAACAATAGACTCGGCGCAACAGTTAAGAAGGCACTGATAAGCGAAACGCCCAAACTGAGAAAAACTAGTTTGGGACTCCGCCAGAAAAAACTCAAGTACCAATGTGTGGCTGACCGATAACGCTTCGTCGGTAAATCTGCACTTGTTTTGTATGCCTGCATTGATATTCTTCCGAAAGAAAGGGTGTTTACGATATGAAGGAAAGCTATATATATAGGTTTCCTGTATAGTCTCGAATTGATATAGCAGACCAGCGTAGGTATGTAAATGGAGACGACGCTCTAATGGAGGCTAATCACCTCGAACAGGAGTCTACGTTCGAAACTAGGGCAGATGAATTATTAAAGAGATGGATGAGGGGATATCGGCGTGGAAGTCTCCGTTTCTTTATTCTCCATCTTCTTCTACATCACAGTCTTCACGAAAGCGTGGAAAAATTGCAGCCATCTCATGGTTCTAAACCAAGATCATACCATGGATATCACCTAGCTCAAACGATTAGAGACATAACCGAAGGTAAATGGCATCCAAAAACTGCCAGCATTTATCCAATCTTGAAGGAATTAAAAGATGAAGGAATTATAGAAGAAGTCCCTCATTCGACGGAAGAGAGCGGCCGCGGATCAAAACACTATCGCCTAACTTCTTTTGGGGAAAGGGTGGGGACTAAGCTCGAAGATGCCCGTATGGAATTCTCCCGGCCGTTAATTGAACATGGATCTATGAAATCAATTCTTCCTCTGCTAAGGCTGGCCACCACTCATGATGAGGAAAAAATCGATAAGTTCCTTGAATCTTTTGATCAGGGAACCTTGAAGAAGGTATATAAGCAACTAGAAAGCGCTATTCATGACGTTGGGTTTCTTCAGGAACGAATACGCGATAAAATCCACCTTTGATCTCCTTCAAATACCCAATTAGATCACATAATGACACTTTGCGGATAGAAAGTAAAACCATTGCTGAATCCTCCTGGGGGAAGATCAAAATTCTTGTGGAGAATGTAACGGCTAAGAAATTCCCCGGTGGTACAACATATCTGGAAGAGAACTACGCCAAGTCCTCCAAGCCAGGAGAGCCGTGGAGAGAAATACACTGAAAATTATAGAGCTTATCACAATGATCCAAAGATCTAACGGGACATATACTGGCATATAAATTTCCTCAATCAAATAATCATAACTTGGCTGCAATAACGCAAGACTCAATGGAATACCGATTATGAGTCCAAAAACACCATAAAGCGCGTTTTCTAGAAAAATCACCTTCATAATCGTTCGACGTTTTGATCCCATTGCTCTCAAAGCCAAGAATTCCATCTCCCGATCCATCATCGCCAGTGACATGCTAGAAAACGTAAAAAGTATTAACGCAGTTAAACCTAGCAAACCAATGAAAATTAACAGCCCCATCATGGCCTCCATCATTGATCCTATTGTGACCAAGATCTCATTTGTCTCTGAATAAACGTAGGGAAAATATCGATCAACAATCTGTGATTTAATTTCAGCCTTGCGAGCCTCAGTTACCGTACCGCTATAGTTGAAAACAAACCCGGTAACATTTCCAGAGGTTGCAATACCCTGCATAAATGCAGTATTCTGCTGCAATCCTTCAATCGTCCACAGAAGCGCGGTATCAAACAGTTCGCCAGTGATCCCAACAATTTCCAGATTGAAGACATTAACTGGGTCAAACACCACCTTTATAACGTCCCCAACTCTAATTCCGTGTTCTTTTGCGAGTTCACTTCCAATCAGAATCGTGTCTTTTCCCAAATCGCTCATCTCGAAATTTTGGTCTCCAATAACGACGTGGTAAGATCTCAGCGTCGAATTTTCATGGAATAAATGGATAGGAGCCCGGACAACTTCATCGTTGAAATCAGAAATAAAAACATTAGTTCCGATGTATCCTTCTACCTTATCGATCCCATCAATGGTTTGAACGTAAGCTTTGATAGAGAATTCGGAGGAAGGCTTCTGTAGATAAACATTTACATCGTGTTTCTCATATAATGTAAAATTCTGATCCATAGTATAAACTAAATCAAAAACGAGACTTCCTGCAGCAACCAGAATTATCATCGATGTAGCAACAGCTATCAATGTCGATAATGAACGCTTCTTATTCATAAATACTGTTCTAAGAGGGATTTTTGTGCTGAATCGTCGAAATATCCTGAATGGTCTCAAAATCTTCTCCATAAGAGGCTCTTGGCCAAGTTGGCTCTTTGAATATGGAGCAACCATAGCTTCACGTGGCGTAAGACGTAATACAGGCATCGTTGCCATAAATGAAACCACGCTGATGAAAATGACAGAAAAGAGAGATCCTCCTATCCAAATGATTGGATCTTGTCCTATTTTAATGACAGTAAAACCATGCCAATCACCCCTAATGCTAACTGCAACCATACTCAGGCCCATCGCTCCAAACCACCCGATACCGATACCGATGAGACCGAGGATTACTCCAAATCCCAGATAATGAGAAAAAACGCTACGCTTTTTCGCACCCAAGGCGCCATACAAGCCAATGTGAGTCCTTTGTGCTTGAACGAGTTTACTTAATGAGTTATAAATGGCGGTTGCGCCTGCAATTAAGCCAAAAATCCCAAAAACTAAACCAAATTTGTCATGAGGATTATCGAACTGAAAAAACTCGTAATCAGGTGTCTTATCCCAATAAAGAACCTTTTGTATCCTTTCGGATCCAATGTAATCAGAAAGAACACGATCTGCGGTTTGACTGGCATTGTGGGAGCGAGCGGTGGTTTTAACTAGTATTTCATTGGCTCCTTTCATCCCCAGAAACGCTTCAAGACGGGCAATAGGAACATAGATAATGCATAACTCCCCGTTAAAGGCCGCCGAATTTGTCTGTTCATCCACGGGGTAAAAATAATCCGAATCAATGGCAATCCCCGAAATGGTAAAATTCTCAGAAAAGGGTCCATATGAAACCCGAAGTGATTCGTTCACCTCAATAGGGGTTGGTCCACTAAGAAATGGGGCTTT
This sequence comes from Candidatus Thorarchaeota archaeon, assembly GCA_048882505.1. Classification (GTDB taxonomy): domain Archaea; phylum Asgardarchaeota; class Heimdallarchaeia; order Hodarchaeales; family Hodarchaeaceae; genus Hodarchaeum. The sequence continues at coordinate 46,605 of JBHLRO010000001.1, read as the reverse complement.
AAAATGCTTTTCAAGCAATATTTCAGAGTTTCCGGATGGTTTCTCTCCTAGAGCGAGCTTTAGAGTGTTGATCTCGTTCAATGAGAAATCTACCCCGATAGTATATGCCTTATAATTCTCGCCCTTATATTCCACAGAAGTATAGAGAAAAATTCGTCCTTCAAGATTTTCAACCCCTGCTTCTTTGACTTCCTGCTTTGCTAACCAAGCGGAAATATTGTCTCTTGGAATATATTCGTTCAATCGGATACGGAGATCGGCATTGTTAAGGTTCTCGTGATGCGCAGCAATAGTTTCATCGTAAGAATCTTTTACATTAAGTAAACCTAGACCTAAAGTCATTGTAATGGCTACGGTAATGACAATCACAAATGAACGGAATTTATTAAACCGAAATTCCCTGAAGATTTTCTTTGTGAGAATCCTCAAACACTAGTCACCTTTTTTATCCTTTTGACTGTAGGGAAATCCTCAAGCGACACAATTTGGCCATCTCGAAGATGAAATACTCGATGGGCCTTCTCTGTAATGCTAATATCATGTGAAACAACGATATAGGTTCCGCCAAATTTCTCATTGAGTTCTTTCATGAGCTCGGAAATCTTTTGACCTGTTACGTAATCTAAGTTTCCAGTGGGTTCATCAGCAACAACGATTTCTGGGTTTTTAACCAGCGCACGAGCTATGGCCACTCTCTGTTGTTCTCCACCAGAAAGTTGGCTTGGAAACCGATTTATTTTGTCATGTAGGCCAACAGACTTCAACATACTTTCGGCTCTTTGTTTCATCTCATTTCGTTCCCCTTTAAATTCCAAAGAAAGGGCTACATTCTCCCAAGCCCGTAAAGAGGGAATAAGATTAAAAAATTGGAAGATCCAGCCAACCTTATTACGACGATATTCGGATAGTTTCCCACTCGGCCACTGAGTGATCTCTTTTCCACCTATTTTCACGCTCCCCCTGGTGGGAGAATCAATGCCACCAATCTGGTTAAGTAATGTGGTTTTTCCAGACCCACTTGGGCCCAATACAACAGCAAATTCTCCTTCGTAGACTTCCATATTAATTCCACGCAGAGCTTTAATGGTTATTTCTCCAATATGGAAATCACGATGGACATTAGAGACTTTTACGGCTATAGTTTTGGATTCAGCCATTTTGGTACCCGCCTTTTGCACTTAGACTTTCAAAACGGAATTAATTGGAATAAACAAAATTTCTTTATTTGCGAAATTGACGCAATTTTCCAATATATATAATTTTTGATAACAACAAAATCTGACAGGTAAAGCCCAGAGTAAAAAGAGAGAACTCCCGAACTGATACAAATGGATTTTAATATCCGATGGTCATTCCAATGAAGTCAAAGATTCCAATAAACAAGGTAATTCCCAACAAAATTGTAAACAACCGACGCTCCTTGAGCGGAATGACTGATAAGCAGGGGTAAAACCACATCCAGTACCATGGAAATGCAGTCGCATATATCTTTAAGAACCCAAGCAAAATGACAAAGGGAGACCAATAAAACCTCGTGAGGACGCTCTCGGACCTCTTTGTTGTGGAGGCACTGGTTGAAAGTACTCCAAACCAATAGAAAAAAGCCAATATAAGCACCCCTGTAGAGAGTAAAGAGGAGACACTAGGATGAAGTATTAATAGAGGGTTTGAGGCCAGTTGTCCAGAATATTCTCCCAAGTTTCCGAAATGCCCGAAATAAGTGAGAATGTAATTTGAAACAAGTAATGGGAAAGAAAATGCCAGGATGGTCATACTCATTGTTAAAACTCCAGTGACTAGCAGTTTCACTCTATGTCTATCAAGAAAGGCAAAATAAGGCAACAACAAGACAGATACATATTTCCAGTTAAAGCCAATGCCAATACTCAAATAGCTTAGAATCTTGTTATATGGGCGAAGAAATATCGGAAGCAGTAAGAAAAAGACAGTCAATGCGGTTGATTGACCCTCAATAGCCGAAAATGGAATAGAAAAAAGCAGGTACGAGAGGGAAAACAGGACTTCTGATGTTTCAAGATTCTTATTACCTTGATAAGAGAGTTTTTCCCTGCGAAACAAAAGGATCAGGAGAAAGAAGTTGGTAATATCAATCACTGATAGGACCCACTTCGCAAGGATAGGGGCAACTGGTAAGGGAGCTAAAACAGCCCAAAAAAGCAATTGGAGAGAGGGATAATCAAAGGTGGTATTCGGATAGGATAGTAATCCCGATGAGGGATCTCCTATGCGATAATTTGGATCTATATCGAGAGGGGTTTTATCATATACAGCGAATCCATATTGCCAGAAGGCCCTACCGTAAAAGAGATTTCTTTCAAAATCACTGGTGACCAAAGGGTTCACCATAGCGCCTATGATAAAGTGACCGATAATTAGGATAAAAAATACAACTTTCAGGGCACCCAAATCTCTAATGATTGAAAGTAGTTGTGTATAATACCGATTCCAAGGCGGAATATCTGAAATCTGCATGAAAATCGCCAGGAAGAGAATATTGTCTCGGTCACATATTTGGGATTATTCGTAATATTGGTTACGCAAGAGATTCGACATTTTCGCTTCTGCTAACTCTCATATTGGTCATACTGAATAAGGTGATCACAAGAAACCCAAGAAAGAAAAATGCACCCTGAAAGTTGCTCAATCCAATGTAAAAAACAGTTAAGATTGCCAGTATTATTACCATTGAAGCCTCAAATACCTTGATATCTAAATCAATAACGGGATTACTTTCACTTGCTCTTTGAGTTCTATAAAAGGGTTCTGGTTTATTAATGAGCGATCTAGTAAGACCTATAGTCGATGGCACAAGAATCATGATCGTATAAACTAATAACAAGGGATAGAATATCAGATCGGTCATTCTTCCAAACATCCAAGTAGAAATTATCGTGAAAATCCCAACAAACATGCCAGTAAATCCCAAGAGGATGAAAATGATGAAGAAACCAAGGTCTTGACTGATATTTATGGAAAATAAGACGAGATTCAGCGGAATGAGTGTAAGTAACAGTGGTAGTACAATGGTTGGTGAAATATGAATCAATAATTGAAGATCTCTTAAGGCCAACGATCGAGCATTTTTATCGTTAAAAAGCTTTTTAATTGCCTGGGTTTGACCAAAAGCCGCCCTTTTATAGGTCTTTTTGAAGGCTTTGAAGCTAACTGGTGCCCCTACATTATACACAATTGCGTCCTTCTCAGCCAATACGTTCCATCCCCGAATTCTTGCGTTAATAGACATATAAATGTCTTCACTCATAGTATCCCATGGCATCTCCTCCACAATTTCCTTCCTTAACACGGCACCATTTCCTGTTATGAAATTTGGAAAATTCATTGATCCTTTCATTATTGCGAAAATGTAACCGGGATTATATATTAATCTGGTTAATCGGGTTAAAAAGTCATCGTGAGGAAACGCATTTCTAGCTAGTACAAAACCAACATCGTTACGCTCGAAATGAGGTAAAGATTTTCTAAGGAAGTCTTTGTGTAAGTAACTATCCCCAGCAATTACTGCAATAATATTGTTTGTTGTATATTGAGTTGCCAAGTTTAATGCTCCCGCTACAAACTTAGTAGAAGCATTTTTTCCATCCCCAAACCTATCCTTGTATATCAATTTTATAGAAAGACGATCAGTAAATTGGTTCACAACAGCCTTGGTTTGATCCTTGATTTTTTTGACATCAGTCTGATCTATGATTATAATCTCGATTCTTTCCAAAGGAAAGGTTTGTTGGCAAATACTATTGAGAAGCTTATTGATCATACTCGGTTCTTCATTGTAGATAGGGATCTGAATGGTAACCCCGCCAATGGAATCCAAATCGTAATCTTGGATTGGCTTCTTGAATATCCTAAAAAAGATGTAGCGGACGGTGATAAAAATCATGTCAATATTATAGATATTCATCAGAAACATAATCAGGAAGTACGAGAGAATAGTTAGCTCGTTAATCAAATCTGATCCCTTATATTTTGCAAAGACAAATCAAGAACTGCTACTAAACAATTAGTATCAGGGCAAAATGCCTTTTATTGGGTATTTAACAACATCTGCATGATTTTTCTATGGTTTTTTAAGCCTTTCAATTTATTATTGTTTAAACTCACCGATCTTAAGGAAGTTTGCTGTTTCCCAGCGAGCTGGGTAGTCTGTGAATAAAAAGAATTTTCAAGATTGGGATTTTTTCTCTGGTGAAAGATTACCTTGTAAGACTCTCTATGGTTTTCCAAAGGAACAAACTGATATCTCTTTTACCAGGACGGTTTCCAATTCTCGTGACATATCAGCTTAATCTTATATCAAAGACTCTATAAATTCACTCTATTTTAGGGTTTTTGACAAGGAAAAAGAAAAAAAGGATATCCACGGGGGCCACATTGCTAAATGGGCGTAGAAGCACGAAAAAAAGTATTTTCCCGCATTAAACGTTATTTGAATTCACATCCAAGTGACCTTCAGGGAGTACAAAGTCTTGGAGAGACCAACGGTGTGAAAGATAGAGTAGATGCTGTGATTCGACGATTGGAGGAATTTTCCCCTATTGAAACTTTAAATTGGAACCTAGAGGATCGCAAGCTCTATCGTGAAAGCGCAATAGCCGCAGGAATCCATTTTATCAGACAATATCCAATGATGTTTCATACTCCCAACTCTCTCCGTGCATGTTTTGGGATGCCAACGCGAGCGGATCGAAAGAAAGGACGATATTCCTCAATTTTTCTTAGGAATGAAGCCATTGACAGGCAACTTCGACCAAAAATCCCTGATTTGGAGGATTTAAAGAAGATCCTGCATGAAAAAAGTCGAAACGGCGACTTCCACGAAATTGCCGCGATTGAGGCACATCTGGAGAGGATCATGGGAAGAGATTATCAAGAGGAAGAAATTCAGAAACCTATTTCTGACCACCATCCTAGGAGTATTGAGCATCTAAAAGTCTTCCTAAGCGAATCTGGATTTGAAGATCTCCAAGAACATAGCGAAGTTGAGGACGAAGAAGATCTCCAAAATGATGACGGGGTACTTCTTGCTCCTGACTTAATTGGGAGATTTCAGGGCAGAGAATGTTGGATTGAACTCAAAGAATATCGAGAGCAACGTTTTAATTCGAAAGTTCTTTTCCAGGTATTTCGATACCTGCAACAAAATCCATTGGTTTTCCTCGTTACTACCTCAGATCTACCAAGTTTCAGGCAATTGTTGGACCAAAAAAGCTGGACCCGCAAAGCATTAAAGAGCTGGGGGAGACAACAACACAATCATCTTAACGCGGAGTTTTCAACATGGAATTCAAAGCAAACGAAATTCTATCACTACGGTGCTTCGTTAAATCTGACTCCTCGGCTAGAAGCCGTCTACTTAACTATCGTAGGGGAGGCTATTAAAGAAGAGCTCGGCGTCCTGGGTACAGAGATTAATGGAATCCAGAAGTTCCTAAAGATACTTTCTCTGCTCCCTCAGGAGATCAAGGTTCTTAAATTTAAAGACGTATTAAGCGATGGTCTTAAGCTAGTTTCAACTTCAACGATCCTCATAAAGATGGATTATGTTAGTCCAAAACATTCCACGAAAGAAGGATTTTCGTCCTAGCCCAAAAGAAATAAAGTTGGCCCACCGAAAAGCGGCCATAGAAACAACAGTCCCATTGTAATAACGAGTATTCCGACCATCCCCTCAAATACACGATATCGTCTCTTAATAAAGGAAGAAAGCTGCAATATAGGGAAAAATATCAGAAGAAAGTACGGAAGGAACACTCCAATAGAAAACAACGTCATTCCGACGGTAGTGAATACTACATTGCTTGCAGTTGTAACTAACGCAAGTAGTAGAATGAAGGCAGGGAATGCACAGGGTAAAGCAATTATGGAATAACCCATTCCAAGAATAAACAGGTCTAGATTTCGATAGGTTTCTTTCTGCATAACCTCAGTTACACGCTGAGGGATAGGAATTCGTCCAAAGGTCAATTTTCCTAGTCGGGGAGATAAAAAAAGAATTCCTGTTAAAATGAGGAGGATTCCGAGGAGGTAGGTAAGTGGGAGATACATATTGGTCAGAAATAACCCTAATTGTTGCCAGATATACAGATAAATGATTGAAGCACCAACAAAGGCAACTACTATCCCACTAGCTAGAAAAATAACCCATTGGAGAGCCTGCGTTCTAGTGTGTGACCTGGTGGTTTCTATTTGATTCGAGGTCGTCTTATCCAGAACTCTAAAGACTGTAAGTGGCATGATGGGAAATAGACACGGTGATAATGCGATATAAAGCCCAACTATAAAAAAGAGAGGCAATCCAATGGATTCATCAATCTCAATGCCGTAAATAAGCATGATAAATCCTCAGAATGCAAAAGATTTCGAATCTAAAGTGATCATATCAGCCTTGTTGAATCCAACGTGATAAATCATTAAAACTAGTAACTCCTTGTTCCCAGTGACGGATGATTCCGTTGTCATTGATAAAGACAAGTGTTGGGATAAAGTTGACCTGATATTTGATTGCACCTTCTTGGGAGTAATCAAAACCTACAACCCACTCCATAGAATGCTGGGCTTTGAACGAGGTTAGTGTTGGAAGATCATCGTCGAGACTGGCCGAAACCGATAGAATTTGAACCTGTGGATATATAGATCGAACCTGTTTCAGCACTGCGATTACATCGATACAAGGAAGGCACCATGTGGCAAAAAAATCTAATATAATTGGTTTGCCGATATAATCAGACAAACTAACGATACCGCCATCTAGTAACTGAAAGGAAAAGTCGGTTTGAGAAATGTTGTCTGCAATTATTGAGTTTTCATCGTTTTTAGGCTGTATGGACGCTAGATCGCCAAATGAGAGTAAACCAATCGCTAAAATTACGATAATGAAAAGCGATCCGATGATGATCGGTCTTGAAAACGATTTTTTTGTCACGACACCGTCTTTTTTCTGTTTCTTCTGGAGGGAGTCTAAAGAAGCAAGTACCTCTGCTCTTTTTTCATCTGATGTCTGGTCGCTTTCTTGTGTCTTAGGTATTCCTATCGAACGACGACGTGAATTCAGGATAACAAACTTCCATACATTATCTAGTGGGTCTGCAAGTAACGAGCTGCTTTAAACCGTTTTCTCTTCGATTCAACTAGTGTGAGTTTAAAAGGCCTCCAGTGGTTTACCAATGCAAATAATGCACGACCCCAAAAACCCTAAATCTCCCAATAATCACCACTGAAATTTGTTCTTGCCAGAAAGGACATTTATTCTTTTTTCTTGAACTAAACTCTCCAACGAGATGGTTTCAAGCGAGGATGGCCTTTTTTACCAATAGAGGTTTTTTGCAGGCGTATATTCCTGAGTGTAGTCCTCCGTGATCTGCCCATCGGAGAGACGAATAACCCTATCTCCCAACGGACAAATCGCTTCGTTATGGGTAACAATGACCACTGTTCGATTTTGCTCTTTCCCGGTCATCGCTTCCATTATCTCTAAAATGGCGCGGCCGATGCTGTAATCGAGATTTCCAGTGGGTTCATCAGCTAGTAGGATCTCTGGTTCCTTTGCAAGTGCTCGTGCTATGCTCACCCTTTGTTGTTCGCCGCCTGAAAGTTCTTTAGGAAAATGATTCATCCGATCTTCAAGTCCCACTCTTCCAAGATATTCAATGGCTTTTTTTCTGACGGTAGAGGAGTCGAAGGTAACGGATTTGCTGGTGTTTGACTGTTTTTTGACACCTACCAACTCTAGGGCATATTCCACGTTTTCTAGTGCCGTCAACCGCGAGATAAGATTGAAAAATTGAAAAATTACCCCTACTTTCTTTCGACGATATACTGTTAGCCATTTGGCGGAGAGTGTGGAAAGTGGGATCTCATCAACCGTTACTTTCCCTCTAGTAGGAATATCCAAACCCCCAATCATATTCATCAGGGTCGTTTTTCCGGCTCCGGAAGGACCAAAGACTATGACTAGTTCTCCTCTATCTATAGTCAGATTCACACCATTTAGCGCGCGAATTGGTGTTTCCCCAAGGATGTACTCCTTTTCTACTTCATCTAACTCAATAAATGCCATTTTGTTTTTTCCTTTATACTACCCGTTCTTTGGTCGCCTCAGCTAGATTTAGGTTGATGGTATTTCGTAATGGGAAATATTGGGCAATTAAGATCCCAGAGAAGGTCAATACAAAGCTTAAAAGCATTGTTTCGAGACTAATAAACAGCTTGATCCGGAAGAATTCTAAATCAAGGATCACGTCCATGAAAAACCATAACAAGAGCCAACCAAAGATTAATCCAAAGAATGTTCCGATTATCGTAATAATTAAGTTTTCCACGGTCACGTTCCTTATAATATTTCGGTTAGGAGTTCCAATGGTGAGCAAGGTGGCCAACTCTCTTTGTTGTTCTTGGAGATTAATATAAACCGTATTATATACCATGGCTACCGCCAAAAGTACGGCGAAAAAGGCCACTACATACATGATGGCATATATCACACTGATAAGATCAATCAAATCGGTAGTTTGCTCAGCTCTCGTAAAAATATTACGAACATTGTATGAAAATGAACTCCAGATCTGTTCACGAATGCTTTCCAGGTTTTCCGTTGAGGCATTGACCAATTTTAAAACAATGGAATTTGCAGGGGAACCAGGAAAATTACTTTCTTCTTTTAGCCGATCTAAGCCAACGTACGCTACCAGGCCATTGAATTCGTCCACTATACCGCTCACCATGAATGTCACATTCTCCATCTCAAAATGGGCTCTCAACGGGGCGGTACTAACTAATTTGGTCAGCTTTGGTAGTTCCAAGCTCACGTTATCACCTCTCCAAACGCCTAATTTTTCAGCAACAGGAACAGAGAGAACGATTCCTTTTTTGCTAAAATTTCCAGCCTCGAAGACAAATTTGTGGCCAAGATACCCATTAATCTTCTTAATTCCTATCAATTGAACTGTCTTTTCTTGTACGGACTTTGACGATGTAATCGTAGCTCCCGAAAGCAAGTGGTATGTACCATTCGACACTCCATCTAGTCTCGCAAGAGCATTAACGATATCGGAGGCATTGGTAGGTACTTCATTGAAATCAATGCGTAAATCCCAATCTTCAATATCTGAGTACTGTACAACAAATGCTCGGTCCATTGATTCAACCATACCAAATCCCATTGTTACTAGAGAGACCGAAATCACCACAGCGAAGACCGAGGAAAACATTCGTCTTCTGCTACGGAATATATTTCTGAGGGGAAGACGTAGGCCTGTTACTCTGGGCCTAATCATTATCTTGTTCAATAATCGCTCTATCAGTGGTACTTTCCCCGTGGTAATATGGAGAGAGGGATCGAATCGAAGGCTTTCGGCAGGAAGTGGTTGTATGGCACCACGTACAGGTAAATATCCTCCCAACAGGCCCGTGGCTAGGCCCAAAACGACCCCAACAACAACAAGGGGCCACTCGAAGGTAACTCGGGCGGGAAAGGGGATCTTTATCAAATTAATATACATTGGGCTAAAGACATTAGAGAATCCTATTCCCAAGATTACTCCGAGTATCGTTCCAATTATAGCTACAATAAATCCAATTCCAACATACTGGCTAATTATTGTTCGGCGGCTGTAGCCAAGAGCCTGGGCGACACCAATATCTTTTCGCTCTGCGACAACCATACGACCGAGGAGAACATATAATCCTCCCATTGCCATTCCAAGAAGAATTAATGGTAAAACGAATCCAAATTCCCGCGCTTCTTCGATGTCCAACCGAAGTAGATAATATGATACCTGTTTGTCAATATCTATTGGTTCACCGAGTTTTAAATTGTGGTTTTCTTCAAGAAAGCTTTTCATGCTGCCTGCTATGCTTTCTCGAGTCGTAGCACTCAGTGATGAATCCAATCTCACAGAAATTTCGTTAACCTTTCCCGGCACATCCAATAAAAGCTGTGCAGTACTTAGAGGCATAAAAATAACGCCAAATCGTCTTGGGCTCGGAAGAATATCGGCATAAGAACCCATATTCATCAGATACTCCGGGGAGGCGATGATTCCTTCGATCTTGAATACCGCCTTCTCGTCTCCAACAGCAATGTACTCGTTTGGTTGCAGTTTCCAGTATTCGGCTAGATGAGCTTCGACATGGCTAACGTTTTGAAATTGGCTTATGGGAGAAAAATCGTTTCCAGAAAGAAGTTCATACCCATTGACATCAGGTTGTGCACGAAATTCACCTTGCGAATCAGTTGTACTAAATGCAACAATTCTGCCGTTTTGCCTATTACCTCTTATCTCGAAGATGGTGTCATAGATAATCCGAAGTTCAAAATCCACGATTCGTGTTTCTTCTTGAGCAAATTCAGTAAGGTAGTTAGTTAGATTAGCGTAATCTATCCAAGCATCACTGCCAGAGCCTCCTGGATTTGCAGTTTGAACGGTGAAGCTCGCCATATCATAATCATTGAATGCTCCTTGATACGTGGCGTCTAGATGGACAAAAGCAGAAAGCATACTTATGAAGGATACTATTCCCACAGCTATAATCAGCGCAATGGACACAAACCGAACTTTATTCGCATTAATTGCCCTGAATACGTTTTTCCATGTTTTTGCCATAAATCCTCGCCAGGTCACCAAGAAATTTGATTAGCATCTATTGGCTTTTGTGTTTCGACTGAGTTTACCTCTCCAGACCGTAACCTCACTACACGATGTCCTATCTGGGCGATCTTCTGATTATGAGTAACCAACAGGACAAGGATCTCTCGCTGTTTTTGGGTCACCATTTGTTGAATCACAGAAAGTACTTTTCTCCCCTCTTTTACTGAAAGTTCACCAGTGGGTTCATCGCACAATAAAATTTGGGGTTCCTTTGCGAAGGCCCGTGCAGCCGCAACTCGTTGCTGTTCTCCCCCTGACATTTGACTAGGAAAGTAGTAAGCTTTTTCCTCCATCCCCACAGCCTTAAGATATTCAAATGCCCTTTGTTCGACCTGTTTCCTAGATTTAATCTGATCAGCTAACTCTACAGCATATGAAACATTCTCTAAGGCGTTAAAAATTGGGAGGAGGTTGAAGAATTGAAAGACAAATCCGCAGTTTGATCTTCGAAACTTGCCCAAATCCTTGTTACTTAGTTCAGTTATCGAAATATCTCCGAAGCTGATTCGTCCTGATGTCGGACGATCGATACCGCCGATTACATTTAATAATGTAGTTTTACCGGAGCCAGATGGCCCCAATACAACCGTAAGCTCACCTGGATCTAATTCCAAAGAAATTCCAAACAGGGCAAAGATTTCATGACCACCCATTTGGTAGGTTCGGCTGACAGCTTCCAATTCGACAAGGCCCACTGGGTAACCACTCAGTATTTCGATTCAAGGGGATTAAAGACCAGTAATACCTGGATCATACTCTTTCACTACCTTTGTTCCTTGTTTTAACAAAAAGAATCGGCGGAAGTGTAATAGAAAGGCTCTTTTCGTCGACTTGTTCTCAGTAGTGACTACTCGCAATCCTAGTACCAATTTACCGATACTCTGGCCATCTAATATCCCAGATACGAGGATATGGTATATAGGGAAAAAAATGACAAACCAAAGAATTATTCCATAATCTAGAAGGAACGGCTTCAGATCAAACGGAAGAATCTTACTCCAGAGTATATCATATTCCCAAATGGCACCATAATGCGAAATAATCGCAATCACAATTCCAATTACGGCATCTATCACTAGGGCAAAGATTCGATTCGTCATAGATGCTTCGATTAGTTCAATTCTTTCTTTTGACATTTTTTTTCAGCTCTGAGGTTTAAGATGATGGTTTTTTATTTCTTCTAGCCTTTTTACGAGAAAATAGCCTCCCCATTATAACTAGGCCAATTAGACCAAATACAAATTCAAATCCTGATATTTGGCCTCCTCCTGGGGTAACATCACGAAGACGCGTTGTCGTTCCCGTCTCTCGGAGAGCAAAAAAAGTGACATATCCTTCTATCGTTGCTTCCCACGAATGGTGTATCTCATTATAATTAGTAGGAACTTTCGCCCATTTTTGATCTACGTCATTCCATACCTCCCATTCATGGACAGGGAACGTCGTGATATTTCCAGCTGATTCTATGGAATACTCAAGCGTAATGAATAACAGTTCAGCGGGATCTGAACAGACAAATTTAACCGTGAAGGCATGAGAAGGACTTGGTGCTGGAAAACTCTCGTCGACTGTTTTTGTAAGATTGAATTCTTGGTCAACCCTTGATGCCAGGGTGAGAATAAACCAAGGACTCCCCGTGGCATCTACAGCAACGAGTCGTTTAGACGTGTAGGCCTCCAATTTCCAAGTCCACTCAAATGCGCTCGTATAAATACTAAAGATTATCAATTCTTGGGCTGTGTTGTTCGCTTCGTCTGTACCAAGTAAAATTAAGTGGTAGGTTCCGTTGGGAAGGTTTGGTAATAGGATTGAATGCTCAGCATTTTCCATCGTATTGAAACTTACATCTCTAAAAGGTTCCAGCAAATACGAGATTTTTCCATCTTCCGACATTGAAACGGTAAAATTGAGGGTCCCTTTTATTACGGATCTGTTCACAAAACCGTGGATGTTTAATATAGGTTTGGTGTTATCAACGAAAAAAACGTATCGAGCCCTTGTCCAAGTATCCTCTGCAGGATTTATTACGAAGACTTCCAGTATTCTAATTCCCTCAATGACTGGGGAAAAGACAGGAATCACCTCCCCGTCCGCTAGGGTTACGTTTTGAATTCCATTCCAGCTATAAAGAAAAGATCCATTGCTTGTTGTGAAGGAGACGTTAATCATGTCAGAACCTTTAATCCTACTTCCATTGACAGGATTATTAAGGATAATACCAGGAACAGAATCGTCGGTTAAATATCGATAATAAAGTGCTTTCCTTAACCCCAAACCGTCCACTGCCGTTATGAATAAATCATGGAAGGTATTTTCGGAGGGAAGTGGAAATAGAACAGAGGTATTAGCCCCATCATCCCATTGATAGTATACTTCGGATATTCCATATGGAGAAGATAATACTGGGACAAGTATGGTTCCAGAAGGGAGAACAGAGCCATTTTCGGGGGATAATGTTATTGAAGGGCCTGTGTAACCCAGGGGAAGTTCTCCAAAAACCGCGTAAGTCAGATTATAGTAAAAAAGAGATATATAAGACATATTCAGGTTCAGGAATAATCCGTTTGATGAATAGGTAATGTTAATCCAGCTGGGAGGACTTAATTCAGCCACCAGGATCCAAGTATTGAATGTCCCAATATTTGCGATGTTAACCATTCCACCATCATACACGGTCAAATTAATGCCTCCCCACTTGAATAGATAGCCATCGTAGAATCCAGAAGTATTTATCCAGAAATCAAAGGTATTTTGCGCTAATCCAAATGTCCAATCATAATAGTTGGATGCATTGTAGAAATGATCTAAACTCGTCCGATTTACACTTGTTAGGAAGGGCGAGACAAAAGGATCGTTATTGGCATCAAGAGAAAAGGGATATTCACATTTTGTATCCCAATGTGTTTTATTGAGCTTCAGAACAGTTGTGTTATATTTCCCTTCAAATGCATACTGTGGTTCCAAGATACCACGACTATACCTGTTCACAGTAAGGTTAGTTCCTGGCAGAAACGATTCATTGCCAGGTAACGTTTTTATTGAATAGCGATTCCCTGATCTTCCCATAAAGAATGTTGAATCTGGATCAGAATCATTAGTAAACGAAACGAGGTTAATATCTGAGACAACCAAAAGATGGAGAGAAGTTGAGAGTACCAGAATCGTTAGGAGGAGGTTTAATGATTTCATCATACCGCCATTCGATAGGATTCGTTTAATTAGGGCGTCTTTTCCAAGCTAGATCACATAGCTGGCATAGGAATAATACTACCCACAACACGCTATTGCATGAAGAGATATACCCCATACAGATAAGTATATGTGTGTACAGTGTGCACAGGAGATTATAAACCCATTACAAGGTAGTTTTTGATGAAAACTTCCACGATTACAATTCGGCTTCCCCTAGAAACTCTCCATGAGATCGAACATCTATCTACTGTAACCAAGCTCCGTCCCTCAGTACTGTGTGCGTATGTGTTACAAGACAAATTACACCAATGGGTTCGTGAATACATTCAACGCTTATCAAATGAACTGGAAGACTTGGAATGATCGAGATATTATTTTTTATTAGCTCCCTAATATCCATTCTAGCATTTGGCGCTTTATCTTTGTATTCAGCTTTAAGATTCTTCCGAGTCTGGCGCCTCTTTCGCGAGGAAGCCTTATTTCATCTATTTACTCTCTCTATTGGGTTGGTGGCCTATTTTCTTATTATTGGTGGGCTGATCTTGTGGTACGATCCCACTTCGTCTCTAGTTATAATCGTTAGGTTGATCAATCCTATATATTCGTTTTTATGCCTGGAAATGAGCTTATTCTATCTTTCGGCCTTTGCAAACAGACGGATCATTCTGGAAAAGTATATCCCGTGGACATATGGAATCACATTAGGATTAGCGGTCGCTTTAACTTTAATTTCTGAGAACAATCCTTTTTATCCTGTTTTATTCCTTTTTTCTTTTGGATTCCCAATCTTATTGGTTAGCTTCATTGGCATACGGATTTTGTTGCGGATTCGAGCAATCATTCGAACAGAAGAAATGGCAGAACTCGATAAAGCCTTTTTAAATTCGCTTTTGATTGTTATACTTGCGTTAGGAGTGGGAGCAGGTGGGGATAGTCTACTTCTTGCGTTACTGCTAATAAGCAATGCTGAATTCTGGTCAATACTGATTTTTTTTACTGGAATTATTGGACCGATAATTCTGCTCTTGTTTAGCTGGTTTATGCGCGATTTCTTCCGATATCTCGAGAAAGCAAACGTCCCGCATTTGTTCAATATGCTAAGCTAAAACGGCCACTAGTATGAACAAAGTATAGAGGACAACAGAGTCATTGAGACGGTAGAAACCCTCTAAAAAAACTTCTAACAGTAATTTGGAGTCGCGTAGGGAAAAAAAACCTGGTTCCTAAATATTGATGGCAGTAAGTTTAATGAGTTTTCGAGCTTCTTGGATCCTTTTCTGTACTGGGGGATGTGATGCGAATAGGAGAGTTTCCCACCATGGTGGATTGATATCGGTCAAGTTTTGATCAGCCAGCTTGATAAAAAGACTGCGAATAGTTCTGAAATCCGGAAACAGATTCGTAGCAAAATTATCCGCAGCTTGTTCACGCCGTCTTGAATACCACGATCTTGGAATATTGAATAGTAGCAACGATATAAACGAAAAAGATAGGCCAAGAATCGGAATATTACCAATATTGTCTATATCTGTTGAATAACCAAATAATAATGCCAAAGATGGGAAGATTTGGGCTGTAAGAAAAAACAGCAGAAGAGTGGTAAATGATCCAATTAAAATTCCTTTCCATAGGTCCTTGTTTTTGAAATGTGCAAGCTCATGTAGAAGAATCCACTTGATTTCTTGTGGGGTATATTGTTTCAGCATAGTATCTGCTATTATTATGCGTCTTGTATTACCCAAGCCAAGTAGGGCCGCGTTTCCAGTAGTACTGGTCGCTCCAAGATTCCAGGTATATGCATCCGTAGTTTTTACTCCTTCCTGAGTCACCATATCAATTAGTTCTTCCGCAAGAGTTGGATAGTCATCACCCAATGGTTTGAATTTATAGAAACGTGGTAAAAGGAGAATCGGAGCAAGATTGGTTAAAACAACAGTAAATAGCAAGGAAACTAGGGCAGTTCCGATCCACCAGGCATCTGGGTAGTTACGGAGAATCCAGTAAAAGACCTCAACCGCAATAATAGAGATCACGTATCCAATTCCTGACCGCTTCAAATACCTTAAGACCCATTGACGGTTTGTTAATTTTGATAGGCCGAAATTTCGTCCTAGCTGAATATGCAGATAGAAAGATACAGGTAGATCCCAAACGGAAATTACAATATACGCTAGAGAGAAAAACGTGGCTACAACAATAAAGGAATCAGAAGAGATCCCCTCCATAATCCAGTCTTGGATGTGAATCGTAATTCTGGTTAGAAGTACACAGAGTCCTAGAAGTGCGGAAAACATCCATAAGATAAGACCGTAACGTCGAGATTTTCTTCTGTACAAATGGGCCCTCTCCCTTCGTTCTGGATCGAATTCCTCAAGCAGCTGGGGAATGTGAGGTTTTTGATAGCCTTCATTATTTTGGCCCCCAAACACAAATATTATTGTCATGGTTCTTTGTTTGCCTTAGCAGGCTACGATTTTTAATATTTTTCTTCGACAAAATTCCCCCAAGGCGGTTAAAACTATTCTACGCCCGAGCTATCAACATAATTAAGATCAAGGTACCGATTCTGAAATAAAAATCGACAATTTGATAAATATTTAGCTGAAAGGAATAAAATTTAGTGTTTTAGGTTTCCAGCTTCATTTTAAATCCTCTTTCAGAATGCTTAAATTTCCCAATTAGGAAAAATACAATAATATCCTCATTAATTAGGGATTTTATAACGATGTATTCCCAAGCGCCTCACAAAATACTATTCATGGGTCTTGGAGCTAGTGGGAAGAGTTCGATTCGTTCAGTTGTGTTTGAAGGAAAATCGCCCGAAGAAGTCAAGAACTATGATGCAACCATAAATTATTTCAGATCTGCAAAGACAATCATTGATGCTGCAATTCAAATTTTTGACTGTGGCGGCCAGGAGAACTTTATTTCAGCTTTCATAGGTGACCAAGCAGAATTTATGTTTACTAATGTAAAAATACTGTGTTGGGTAGTAGATGTAGGGGATCCCGATCAAATCTCAACTTCCAAATTTTACTTCGATCACGCCGTAAATCGGCTCATTGAATATTCTCCTGAATCCATTATTTTTTGTTTATTTCACAAGATCGACCTACTCTTACCAGAGATGGTTGGTAAAGTAGAGGCCACAATGAAAAGGTATTTCAATGCGGCCAGTGATTTTGAGGTTTACTATTTTTCTACTTCAATTTTCACTGAATCTGTTTATCACGTTATGGGCGAAATAATCCGTAAACTTATTATACAGTCAGGTACGGTAAAAACCGTTTCAGAGGCAATACAAAATTTCGTTAACACCAATACTGAAATCTCTGGAATGGCCTTATATACGGAGGAAGGATTGCCAGTTCTAGAAGAAGGCTTTTTAAGCCAAAAAATCGTTTTACCTGCTAATTTATGGCTTTCCAACAAGAACAGGCTGCGTAGAGAATTTAATATGTCAGATACCTACAAAACAGCTCTGGAAACCAATAACTATCTTTTAATCTCTCAAGTAATTAAAGGAAAAGAAAATTTACTCATTGCGGGAATAGCAGAAAAAACGGTACCTATTCAATTTTTGATGGCAAAAATAGACCAATTTGCAGCGGTTATAACTGATCTATTATAGCTTGGTTAGTCATCATCACCAGCGGTCTTAAGAAATACAAGATTATTCTCAATCGTTATCTGGGGAAGCAATCCTGCTTCTTTTGCGTCCAGGAATAAATGCATTAACAATTCAGGAGTCAATCCAGACTGACGGGATAATGCATCAATGCTTATTTCACGTCGGTTTTGAAGAGATTTCAAGGCAAACTTGACAACATCCTGACGGCGAGGAGTCAATTTCTGTTCAAAAAAAGCATCCAGATCTTCAAAGGTAATCAAACTATCATCTAACTTAATTCTAAAATGAATCCCGTTCTGAGATGGGGCTTCAATTCCAAATTTGGTTAAGACTCTCTGGATTTCGAATGGCTCACTAATCATCTCGACTTTGAACATGATCCCTTGTTTGAATTCCTGTTTGAAATCATTAATACTTTGCAAAACCTTACTTTTCTGCCCAGGGGTATATTCTTTTCTAATAAGCGCTTTTATTTGCTTGTTAGAGTGATCCACGAGTATTATGGGAGCATCAGCGGATATTAGGGAGATATGAGACATTGGTTCCACCTTCCCACGGGGCGAGACATAGTAACTTTCAATTCGAGTATCTATGATCTGAATCCTCTCGTCAATCTTCTTCATAGTCTCTGTGTCAAGATCGGTATCTGTTTGGATACCATATATCTGTAAACTTCTCTCTAGTAACTTTTTAATAACCCCAACGTAACGCATAATGCTATAGGATCGAGTAATAATCCAAAAAACAATAATCCTTCCAAACTGGGCGATACGTTGATCAACAGTATTGCCAGGCTTTAAAGTGAGGCAAAATCCTAGCGTTAAAAGTGGTTCCTTGGGAGTTGGTAAAGGACCATACGATCTAATCTCATTCTGTTCGGGAAAATCGGATCCCATCGCAGTCAGCAATCTAAATGCCATGTTTAATGCTTCATCTTCGTTAAGAGGAGATGAATTGTATATGTTAGTTGGTCCAATATCCTCAAAAATGGTTACGACCAGGCCATCAGTGGTTTTTTCGATCGTGGCATCCTCCAGTACCGTCGATTTTCATTTCGTTGATTGAATAACTTCTGGACTATTTATGTTGATTTCTTGTATCTTTAGTATTTCAGTGTTTTGAAACTGAAATTTCTCACGTCATTCATCTGAGCCCATAAGGTCACTGGTTAAAAGGTGAACTAGATTAATTTCTCTTGCGATCTAGCCATTTATCATCCTTACATCAGACTCACCAGATGTTTCGATTTCAAAAATCCTGAAATGCTATGAAATACTACAAGAACGGATAAGACGCTCCATTATCATCGTGATCAAATGATTACGGGTTACTTCGGTATTGAGATTCCAACCACACCTTAGTGAGGGTACCTAGATCATTTCCTCAAAAGATTTAAAAAAACAGGATAAAAATCCCAATCGATCAAGATGCTTAATCAGGCTTCTGGATTTTGTTGTTGCTAGGAACATTCTCTTCTTACCAGAAGTCTGCCCCCTCTCTCTATCTATTTCTTCTGGTAACATGAGAGACAACTCAGAATCTATCAGTTACGCAAGAAAAGCCATATTAGATCCGTGGTCCATATGAAACTATACAATTCTCTAACGCAACGAAAGGAAGAATTTATTCCTATCGTGGATGATAAAGTTCGTTTTTATTCGTGTGGCCAGACAGTTTACCAGGATGCACACGTAGGAAACGCTAGAACCTATTCCTTTTGGGATGTATTAGTCCGATATCTCCGTTGGCGTGGATTTGATGTTTTTTGGGTACAAAACTTTACCGATGTTGGACATTTGACCGATGATGCCGATTCGGGCGAAGATAAAATAATTAAATCAGCCATTGCAAAAGAAACTCAACCAATGGTGCTGATCGAGAATCAGATTAGACGTTTCTTTGAAGAAATGGATGCCCTGAACATTCAAAGAGCGGATATTTACCCACGGGCGACGGCAGAGATTCCAGAAATGATAGAGTTTATTAAGGACCTGTTAGATGGTGGATTTGCTTATGAGGTGAATGGCTCGGTCTATTTTGATATAACCAAGTTTCCAAAATACGGAGAGTTGAGTCCTACAACTTATACAGAAGAATCGGAAGGGGCCAGAGTTGCTATAAATCCAGAGAAACGTAACCCAAGGGATTTTGCACTATGGATCAAGGCGCCTTCAGAGCACCTGATGAAGTGGCCTTCCCCTTGGGGTCTGGGATATCCTGGATGGCACTTGGAATGCTCCGTAATGTCACAAAAGTACTTGGGAACTACCATAGATATTCACGCGGGCGGAATTGATCATTTACATCTCCATCATCCCAACGAAATTGCCCAATCGGAGAGTCGAACTGGGGAAAAATTCGTCAATTACTGGTTACATGCTGCTTTTCTTACGGTAGAGGGAGAAAGAATGGGTAAATCGAAAGGAAACTACATTCTTGTGCGAGATCTTCTACAAGAACACGACCCGATGGCTGTTCGTTTATTTTTGATAAACTCACACTACCGTAAAAGCGTTGACTTTAATCAGCAAGTCTTTGAGCAAGCTAAAACTCTTCTATCGCGGATTCGTACCACTATTGCTTCACTTCAAAGCTCTAAGGGGGGGACAAACCGCAATCTCCAAAATGCAATTACCTTGGTAGAACAAGAATTTGTATCTGCTATGGACGATGATCTAAACACTGTAGGTGCGTTGCAGGCTATTCTCCACTTCGTTAAAAAGGTTAATGCCTCATTAGATAACGAGAAAAGTATTCTCGATGAAGCGTGCGGTAAAATCATCCTGATGATGGGAATTCTCGGTATTCAACTAAGGGATTTTCAAGAAGGCACAGCTTCAGTTGCAGGCCTTATAGAACTATTGATCTCCCTTCGAAACGAGCTTCGGGACGCCAAGCAATACGAAATTGCTGATAAGATCAGAGCCCGATTACTTGAACAAGGAATTCAGCTTGAAGACAAACCAAATGGAACAATCTGGAAAAAAAGCCAATAGTGGTACCTATAGCAAATCCTCTACAAGTCCAGCCAACTGATCCATCTTCACCATCATGTATTGAAGAGGAGCAATTTTATGAGCGACACCCGTAAGTAGAAGCTCTGATTTAATTCTCTGAAAGATAAAAAGATAGTCGTTTGTTTCCATGGTGGTTTTAAACGTATCAGATCTAAACTCAGTTACAAGACGGTCTAGGCTTGTTAACAATAGGTTTGCGGGAACAACTATCAGATTGGCTAAATCTCCTTCTTCAAAAACTGGCAATCCCTCCTCTGTATAAACGGCAATCCCGGATAGTTCTTTATTTGCTTCAACAAATTCTTGGATTGCTTCACTTACTGTTTTTGCTTTAGTGTTTTTTCGAATAATGCCTTGTACAATTTCCCCGACAGCGGAATAGATACTTTGGTCAAAGATAGAAGTCCCTTTATAATGAACCACGAAATTTCCTCGATTAGGAACAAAATATGATTTCATAGTTTCCAGTATTTGTTCTTTCATGTTTAAAAGAATCAGGTCTATTTTATGGAAGAAACAAAAGATTTCTGCCCGAGGGGAGTATTCATCTAGGCGTCTAACAGCTTGGTCGAAATAAAATTTGGATGTTGAAACTTGATCAAAGTCGGATACATCCACAACCCAGATTAGAAGATCGACATCTGAGAATATAAACTCCGCTTGTTCTCCTACGAAGGCTGAGATAAATGATTCTTGGCCGCCACAGTCAAAGATTTGAAATGCACTGTCAATAATGTGTTTCGATGAACGCGTATAGTTGATAGTCGCCCGATAGTCTGTTACATCGATGGGCGATTTTCCTTCAAAAGCTACGGCACGAATACTACTTTTCCCTGATGCCCCGAGCCCCATGAAAAGGACTTTTTGTGTGGGAGGTTGTGAAGTCACCCCATATCACGCTCACTCAAATTCCAACGATTTTGAACCCTTCGTTCTCTTAAAGATTATTCTTCCTTTATCAACTCTGTTGTTCCATATATCTTTTCATAGGATAAAACGATTTGGGAAACATATTTTCGAACATGAATAATCATTCTTCTGATTTCGTCCTTGTCTTCTGGGTTTTCATCCATTTTGATATGGAGAATATGTACTTTCGCCTGAATTTCATCCAGAAATTGATTGACCAATGGGAATAATTCCTGATGAATTAAAACATTTAACGTAAGGTCTTCTTGTTTTCCACGCGAATTGGGTCTGTTTAGGGCAAAACCAAAAGTCATCGATTTAATCCGAGCCCCGTGACTTAATACAAAGTCGTAGCTCGAAGAGATTTCCCGACTGAATTCGTCACAAAATCCCGTGCTGCTGAAAGATCGATCAGATAGATCAACAAGTTTTCTAAAATTATCGTTCAGAATTGCAGGCTCAACAATTATTGGGATCGGGCCATGTCGTTGATCAAAGAAAGAAACCACAATTCCAACGGTATGTTCATCCCAGGAATTCCTTATTTCAGTTTCATCAACATCTGAGCATGAACCTAGCACTAGTTCTTTGTCGAGACCAACGATCTCAGGCTTTCTTATGAATTTGACATACACAATTGAACCAAAGATGGCGGAAATGATTGTTATCCCGATTATTATTAGTACAAATGTTGGATCGATCCCTGGTGGAGAATATGTAAATCGAGTTTCGTCGATCCTCTCCGGATCATTGTTAATATTATACGCTATACCTCTATTTCCTAGTGAGTCCATTGTCTCGATATAGTAAATTATTTCGCGTGACGTTTGATTGTGATCAAACCTAACTGTGACCGCATATTTGATGATATCTCCATTTTCGCCGACCTTAGACATTTTTGTAGATCGCCAATTCTGCCCTATGGCTGAACCCGTGCCCCCTGAAGAATTGAACTCTTGGAAATAATAGTATAATACAACCTCTGCTATTTCAGACCCGTAATCAACAATATCGGTATAAAATGTTATATTGGTGGGATTTAGTTCATCATTAAACTCAAATCGTGGCATTCCCTCAACTCGGGGGGGAGAGCGATCCTCTACAACAAATGAGTCCATATAAAGGGCATAGATACTGAAGTCTCTAGAGTTGTAAGTGACGACACTGCTTGCCTTGATCTCTACACTTAGTTTGGTTTCGAGATATTTCGTCGTGAAATCTTCTTTGGGTAATTGGTATATTAACATCCAAACAGAGTCATTGTTTGCGGCTTTACTAGCATGGTATAAAACTCCAAGACTATCATTCAGAGTGATTGCGATGCCATCAATCGGGATAAGATTGGTGGCAACGATCGTCAGGTTGTACATACCCTCGTCATAATAATAGCTTCCTTCTTGATCCTCAACGAGTGGTGTTATGATAAAATCAATAATCTTGGGTCGGCTTTCGACTACTAATTCTGGGAGTGCAGTTCCAGTTCCAATATCTGTTCCATCAAATGGAGTAATAACACATTTCCAGCGATCTCCTGGATAGGTTTCCGAATGAGGTATAGAAGTTGAATTTTGATAGGCCAAAATCTCAATCCACGTTCCAGACTCAAGCTGATAATACCATTGAATTAACGACTTATCTTGGTCAATCGGAAAGTCTGGGTCTTCGAATTTATAGTAGATTGATAAATCTTCATCGTCTATAAAGAAGATCTGATTTGTTAAGGACGTTCTTATATCTGGATCTACATGACTGTTATTTGGGTCGAAGCCATAACTATATTCTGTTATTATCGGAATTGTATTTAATATAATCATTGATGAGGAATTATATTGAATTGAATAATTTTCTCCATCGAATACTCGTAAGGTAAATCTCCAGGAATCCCCTTTTGAGGTAATCATAGATGGAATTGTTTTCAAATTGTTATAAGCAGCCTGTAGCTGATTATTTCGATACCATCCGATGATCCAATTATTGTCCTCGATGTCATTATCCGCATCGTTGTACAGCCAGGTTGCAGTTAAATCATCAATTGTGCTAGGAGAGGGATTAAGACTTAAGCTCGATGCCGTTGGTTTTGAATTCAAGATTGTAACATTGAATGAAGTTACAAGAAGTCCATAATCTCGGCCATCCTTTGGACGGAGGGTAAAATACCAAATATCGCCCTTACTGGTTTCACTTGAAGGTATTAATTTTGTATCATTAAGATGACTCTGTAATTGGCCATTCTGATACCAGCGAATCAATGATCCAGCCTCAGGGTGACTTTGATTGTCAAAATAGTCATAAAATGCAATTAAATTGTCCAGCGTTGTAGGATTGAGGGTAAGAGACAGATTTTCAGCTATTGGCGGATCATTGGTGGAGGCTCCGATTGAAACCGGAGTCGAAGTAAAATTCACACTATAGGCTGTACCATCGAATACTCTTACCATATAATACCAAACTTCTCCTTCAACTGTATCCTGCCAGAACAAAATCGAATGATTCAGTTTTAAAGCTTGGTAGATAGTATCTTTATACCAGTAAACAATTCTATAGCTAACATCTTCTGAGTCGCCATCGATATCATTAAAACTATAAGAGATTTCAATGGAATGGTCTGAAGTAACCCCAACGGTTTTGTTAAAGGAGGGACTAGCTATTGATGGAGGTGAATTGAAAATCTGAATTAGAGAGGAATTATATTGAATAGAATAATCCGTTCCGTCAAAAACTCTTAATGTGAAATTCCAGGTTTCTCCTCTGGTTGTATTACCTGATTTTATTATTGCGGAATCATTTAACAGCGTCTGCAGCTGCCCATTCTTATACCAACGTACAATCCAACTGCTGTTTTGTGGATCGTTATCTGCATCGAAATATGTCCATCCCGCAATCAGATCCTGATCAGTTGTGGGATCTATGGTGTTACTAATGTCGGTAGTCGTTGGCATGGCATTTTGGATTGTAATTTGATTGGCATTGTATAGAAGTGACCAATTAAGCCCATCATATACCCTGATTGTGCAATTCCAGATCTCACCCTTCTTGGTAAGACTCGAATCGATAATGGTCGAACCGTTTAATGCAGCTTGAATTACTCCATTCTTAAACCAAAAGATCTCTCTATTGCTCTGTAAATGCCCATCGAGATCGAAATAATCGTAACTAAGAATCAAATCATCTAATGTTGTGTTTTCATTCCCTGTAAAAGTTATATTCTGGATTTCGGGGATGTTATTTGGGGCATTTCCAATTACCACTAAGGTTGAGGTAAAGTTTTGGCTCCATTCAACACCGTCATAAACTCTAATTTGATATTGCCAATATTCACCTGATGTTGTTTCGGAATCATATAGGATCGTCTGATTTTCTTTGTCCACGCGATAGATGCTATTTTGATACCAATACACCACTCTTTCAGTTGTGACTTCCAAATCATTATCTGGATCAAAATAACCATATGTCACATTAATTGAGTCGCCTGTGGTAACGCCACTGGTTTTATTAAATGTTGGATTTATTACTGAAGGAGCTGTGTTAACTATTAGTGAAATACTTGAGTTGTAGGTTATAGAATAAGCTTCTCCATCGAAGACTTTCAATGTATAATTCCAGACCTCTCCTTTAATCGTAGCACTGGCTGGTACCTCGGTCTGATTAGTATAAGAAGTCATCAATGAATTATCTTTATACCAATAAATAATCCAGTTTGTATTTTGAGGATCATTGTCATCATCATCATAATTCCAACCAGCTGTTATGTTTTCCGTTGTAGTCGGACTTAATGTAATAGTCAAGCCTGAAGCTATTGGGATGGAGTTCTTAATGATGCTAATAGAGGAATTATACTGTATGGAATAATTTGTCCCGTCGAACACTTTCAAGGTGTAATTCCAAACTTCTCCTTTAGTTGTCCCACTGGCAGGTATGGTGGTCAAATTATCGTATTGGGATTGTAAGATGTTATTCTTATACCAAAAGATAATCCAACTATTACTCGGCTGGCTATCTCCGTCCGCATCATTAAAAGTCCAGCTGGAAGATAAGGGAGTAGAGGTGAAAGGATCTACGGTAATGATCAGATTTGAGGCTGCGGGAGGAGTATTTTGAATTATTACCTTTGGTGAGGAGTATGTTGTTGAGTTGCCTTCCCCGTCATTCACTATTAATTTGAAATACCACTCTTGATTCTTCGCTGTTGCGGTAGAAGGCAAGTTTATTAGATTATCATACACTGATTGAAGAGTATCCCAACGATACCACTGAATATAATAATTGGACTCGCTATCATTATCGGCATCCGCAAAAGTCCAGCTTGCGGTGAGTAAACTGCTTGTATTTGGATTCAATGGAGAAAGGACTAAATCGGATGCAGATGGAGGCGTGTTATCAATTGTAATAGTATTTGAGGATACCCATTGCGAATAATTCGTCCCATCATAAGCTCGAATTTCGCAAAACCATGTTTCGCCTTTCTTCGTATTGTTGAATGTGATTAGAATGAGATTATCAAAGTTTGATAAATAAGTCGAATTACGATACCATTTAGTTTCATAGAAAAGAATTGAATCACTATCCTCATCTATGGTAACATTAGATAGCGTAAGATTATCTATCGATATGCTTGTCGGGATAATAACACTTTGGACAACAGGTGGAGTGTTTTGGATTGTTATATTAGCTGCGATCTCTAGGTTCCCAAAATCTTGTCCATCTTTGGGTCTTACCGTGGCATTCCAAACATCTCCTTTTATTAAGGCGCTTGTATTGCTTATCTGCTTCAAATCATTGTAGGGACTTTGTAGAACTCCGTTTTTATACCAGCGAATTTCCGTACCACCCTCGCTATCATTATCCGCATCGTAAAAATCATAATGGAGATATAATGTCGAATTACTAAGGATTGGCAATAGAATGAGAGAGTTATCCCGCGAAAGGGCCAGGTTTTGTGCCTCGGGAGCATGGTTAATATCTGGAATAACGGCCGGTACAGGAGAGGTAGTAACTGGGTTGCCCGCAGTATCGTTGACCGTTACAACATACCAAAAAACTGAGCCTTTTGGCATGCTAATTGTGTCATTCACATAACTTGTTCCGTTACTCACCATGACTGCCCAAAGATCATTTCGCGGCACACTATTCAGCATAGTTACATTTACCAAAACTGTATCAATCGTTCCCCATGAATCGGAGACATTTGCACGAAAAGTTCCATAGGGGCCTATATTATCGAAATAATCCCAATCGTCAACCGTGGGAGCTATAAAATCGTTTGTAAAGTAAATTTGTTTTAGGTTTGAGGGAGCAAAAAGATAATTTCCTTTACTATCAGAAGCATTGAAAATTTGGATCTCGTAAAGCGCGCCAAGGATAACTAGCTGCTGATAGATCCAATGGGTACCGTTGAAACTCATTGAAAAGTCGCTGCCATTGATCCTAACATCTACTGTCACGATGTTTGAACCTTCATCACTAACATCGGCCCAGAATATCCCCGTTCCTATACCTAGATCGTCTACTCCAAAATCATTTATTACGGGAGGGCTTAAGTCATAAGATAGAACTGAACTGATAACGTAGAAACTTGACGCGTTTCGCTGATTTGAATAAGATGCTGAGATCCAATTCCCCGAACGTGCGAGGTTGGATACGCGAACTTCATCGAGTTTGGAACTAGACCAATCACTGAGAGTTCCGCCAGTATCACTCGCTAACGTATTCATGTAAAACGGTAATGCCAGATCAAGACTACCATAACCCGTAATATCTACAGGAGAACTTGAGATCTCTGAGCCGTCGATGTAAAATCGTAGATTTGCTCCGTCTCTAACCAGAACCGCATGATGCCATAAATTATCGGCATAAGTTGAAGTAGAAGTTATATTCTTTTTTCCCGAACCCCCATTATCGTCAATTTCACCTTTTATGAGTCCCGCTGTTGTATCCACCGCAATATAGTATCGTATACCATTCGATCCATAAGATCCCTTTCCAGCTAGAGGTCCTTTGTCAACTCCATCATAGTTAAACCACAATGACAGTGAAAAATCACCTGAACCCATGTTGAGAGAAGATTTGTCGCCAAAATTGACCTGATCATTAACATTGTCAAAATCAAGGCTGCCATCTATCTGGCCGCTTTCTTGATCATCAGAAGCCAAATTGGAAGTAGTTCCATCATTATTGTAGAACGTGCTATCTTTCATTTGTGATATCGAAGGATCCTCTGAAAGGTGCCATACTCCTTTGAAATAAGTATCCCACACTCCTGTGGGATTCGCTTGATCAGGAAGATCCGGATTGTTGAAGTACATTGATATTAGGTTGTATTGGGAATTAGACAATGTTGGCAATTGTACCCATGCAATTAAATGCCCTTCGATACTATCTTGACTGAAGAATTCCACTTCGTGGTTAAGCTTGTTCCCTTTCCATTCGGTGAACAATAGGTCACTGGCATCAGCCTGTATGTTCCCCGATTTTAGATTGCTATCTGTGATATTTACAAGTAGCGGGAATTCGAAAAGGTTCCCAGAGACTTTTGAATTGTCTATTCCAATATCCATTCTCATTGAATATGATGCGTCCCACCACTGTAATGATTCCTCTTCAGTTCCAAGAGTATAAAAGCTGCTGGGGTCCAGTTGATTGATGTACTCAGTTCTCACCCATTCTCTGGATCGTACAATCTTAGATATCCGTACCTCATCAACGTCGCCATTAAACTCTTGAAACGTGGTTTCAACAGGTTTCCCAATGTGTAAATCATTTGTGCCCGTTGTAGATATTCCATCCCATGAAGTAGAGTTCACTGGAATCCCATCAAGATACATTATTAGAATACCGTTATCTGCAGCGGTGCAAACGATATAGTGCCATTCGCCATCATTAAATCTGGAGAGATCGTATTGTACACTATAGTTATCATCTACGTAGAAGGCAAATACTTGGGCGTTCAACTTACCGAGCCAATAATTCCGCTCACCAATTGGATTTCCCCACTTGTTTACAACAACACCAACGTCTGCATCTGAATCTGTTGTTTTAATCCAGGTAGAAACCATAATATTTGTTGAAATCGCCAGTGAAGAAGAGTGAGAAATATTTATCCCACGGTCATTTGAATCATCAAATGAAACTCCACCATCAATCTTAGATGAAGTATCGTTGAGAGGAGAATTTAGAGCAACGCCATGATTATTATTCGCCGTGCTATCAATATAATAAGGAGAGGGGTCATCGCCAAGATGCCAAACTCCGGCATAATTTGAATTCCAAACGCCTGTACCATTTTCCTGGTTATAAACGGCGGTATTGCCGTAATACATCAGGATATAGTTAGCGGTACTCATGGAGAGGAGAGGAACCTTTGCCCAGGCAACCAAATAGGCGTGGGTCCCGTTACCTGCTTGAGAAAAATACTCAATTTCATGAGGGATTCTCATACCGTTCGTATCCCCAAATGCAATATCACTACCGTCAATTTGAACCTTATTACTGTCATGGAGATCAACATCAGAAATATTGATTAGGAGAGGAAAGTCATACATCCTGCCACTGATTTTAGTTGAATCGACCTGAATATATTTCCGATATTGAAGCCAAGGATAGGCCCAATCATCTATGAAAGGATTCTTTTCTAGATTCCTTACAATATAAAAACTATCTGAACTGACGTGATTGGTCCAACGTGAAAGGATCCAGTCTGCGGAGCGGGACGTATTTGATATAGACACTTCATCAATTGAACCATTAAAGAATTGGAATACATCTAGAATGACATTATCGTATTGGGTACCAATATAAAACGCGTTTGAATCGTCCAAGCCACCAATACCTGTAATATCAGCGGGAGAATTTGGATCCTCCGTTCCGTCTAAATATAAACGTAAATTGTTTCCGTCTCTTACTAGAACTACATAATGCCAGTTTCCATCGTTATAATTTGTGCCAGAACTGGTAACTTCAACTTTCGTGAAGTCATCATCAATTTCACCTTTCACGCTGCCTGTATCCCTCAGTTCCAAGCTATAACGCTTGCCCCCAAAAGCAGTTGCTCCTTTCCCCCCTAATCGAGTCGTGGCACCTGAGGTTGAGCTCTTAAACCACATGGCAAAAGTGAAATCACCGGATCCCATATTCAATGAGGTCGAATTAGTACAATTTATAAAGTCATTAACGCCGTCAAATTTTAAGCTTCCGTCTATCTGTCCCTCCATTTGGCTACCTACGTTCATTGATCCGTATGTATACCCATCATTCGAATAGTCAGTGCTATCCCGAATCTGTGGAGGCCCTATGCTTGAGATTTCATTCAGGTGCCAAATCCCTTTAAAATTGGAATCCCAAACTCCTGCAGGATTCTCCTGAGGGCCCGTGAGTAAACTTCCATAATACATCGATATCGTGGTTTCAGTTATGTTCGATAAATACGGTATTCGGACCCAAGCCACTAATCTAGCGTATGATGAATTATGGGTTTTATCAAAAAATTCAATCTCATGATCCAATCTGTTTCCCAGATCATCTGCAAAAGCAATATCATCTCCATCATCCTGAACTATACTCGAGGAGGCCAAATCAGTATCATCCAAACGTACCAGGAGAGGGAAATTGTCCAAGGTTCCACTTATAGCATTCGAATTGATCGTTAAGTCTTTTTTGTAAGATAACCATGGAAATGCCCAATTTCCGACTGGAGAGGGCGTCTTTAACGGGCCTACAGTGTAAAAGGTTGTTGGATTGTTCTGATTATCATATTCGGTGGTAATCCAATCAAGATTTCTTGCAGTGGCAGAGACTCTAAATTCATCAATCGTTCCATTAAATAAATCAGCTCCCTCTAATCCTCCTATAGACGGAGGTTTCAACGGATCCCCATTATCTATGGAAGGTTCACTCAGCGCAGTACTGTATTCCACCCCATTGAGATATAAGTATTGAATGTCATTAAGCGAGTCAAAGATCGCAACGATATGGTACCATGTACTTGTAGAAATTGTTGCCACAAAACCCCATAATGTGACCGAATCAGAATCAGGCGCACGTCCCGCAAACCTAAGACTGTTAGAAGTTGAAATATGTACAATAAAACGAGTATCAATGGTATTTTGAATCGTTTCTATATAGATGTTCTGACTACTTCCGCTAAGATCACCTATATTTATCCACCCTTCAAAGGTGACTTGTGATAGGCCTTTGATGGAGCCGCTTTTATTAACTTCGATATAATCATCAATACCGTCGAGCTTATCAGAACCTCCGATTTTGCCCAAAACTGCTTCATCCCCTTCGTAATTGAAAGGTGTTCCGTCGTTATTATTGCTGGTTGAATCATATCGCGATCCATTGCCTTCCTCATCAAAATGCCAAACGCTTAAATAACTTGCATCCCAGACTCCAGCAGGGTTTTCTTGATTCTCAATTGTAGGATTGCCAAAATACATCGATATCACGGTATCAGTAGAACTTGAGAGAAATGGCACGCGTATCCAGACCACCAGTTGGGCATGGGATGTATTGTAATTCTTGTCAAAGAACTCTATCTCATGGTCTAATTGGACACCAGAACTATCTGCAAATAGGATATCCCCTCCATCTATCTGAACTTCCTGTTTATCATGTAGATCACTATCAGACAAGTTCAACAAAAATGGAAAGTTTGTAAGATCACTACTTATCCTTCCGGAATCAATTGTCACGTTTTTCCTGTAACGCATTGATGGAAAAGGCCAGGATTTGAATGTTGGCCTGTTTTGCTCAATTCCTAAGGAATAAAAGCTCGAAGGGTCATATTGATTATTATATTGAGTCGTAATCCAGTCGGCCGAACGCGCGACTTTCGAGATACGTACTTCATCAAGACTCCCATCGAAGCTAAACGTGTTTTTCGAAAAAAACAGACTATCACTGCTGCTGAGGATTTCCGCAATATTAAATGAAGTATCAAAAACCGAACCATCAATGTATAGACGTGCTACTCCCTGAGAAACGCTGAACGTAACGACAATATGATGCCAAGTATCCAATTGAAGCGTAGATGGTTCTCCCGTACTTAAAATCCAATTAGGACTGGTACTGTTTTTATAAACAAATTTTAATGTGTGGGACTGCTCAAGTTGAAAAAGCATCCATCCATTAAAACTGTCCCCATCACCCTTACCTATGATGGGGGGCCAAGATCCTGTACTAGCATCAATATCGAGATTAACCCATAGATCAACAGTTAGCTCCTGTGTTATATCCAAACTTTGATCATTTCCAAGATTTATGTTTTGACTTCCCCAAAAATCCATTCCCCCATCCATCTTTGCTGAAATTTGACCACTGGTATTTAGTCCTCCTTGAGCGACTCCATCATTTCCATAGGAGGTACTATCCTTTATCTGTGGTGATGAAGCTGAAGGATCTTCCTTGAGATGCCAGACGCCAACATATTGATCATCCCATACACTCTTTGGATTTACTCGATTCACTGCAGTTGGATTATCGTAATACATAGAAATAAGAGTGTTCTGGGAAGCTGTAAGGTTTGTTCTTACCCAAGCAACCAAATGAGCATGGGTTGAATTGTAGACTCGGTCGTAAAGCTCGATCTCG
Organism: Candidatus Thorarchaeota archaeon; assembly: GCA_048882505.1. Lineage (GTDB taxonomy): Archaea > Asgardarchaeota > Heimdallarchaeia > Hodarchaeales > Hodarchaeaceae > Hodarchaeum. The sequence continues at coordinate 14,584 of JBHLRO010000001.1, read as the reverse complement.
TGATACAAGGTGTAGCCCGTCGAATCAGTGAAAAAGATATCATTTCCGCTAGCTTGGGCGTTATTTTGTAAATCTGGATCATACAAGTCGATCAAAACAGGAAAATTCGTTAGATCTGCACTTACCTTAGCAGCATTAATCGTTATATTCTTCCTAGAACCAAAGCGAGTGTCCGCCCAACCTGGAATAAAATACGAGGAGGGTTTGAAATGAACTCCTGAAGACGCCCTTGTAGCCTCGCCATTCGAAGAGCGGGACAGACGCGGTACGATGCGATCCCCCCTTTTTTCCCCTGATAGTCCAAATCCCCTCAAAAATCCAGCTGTAAATTCATTGGAATTGAGAAAGCCCTCTTCCTGAATGGGGATGACTACTGCGAGAACATGCAGGAAATAAATGGTGAAGAATAAAGTCAAAACGATCTTTTTAGACTTAGACATCTCGAAACTTCCCTTACTCTTCATTTTTTTCCCTAATGTGGATGAGGGGGAGCATTCTACTTGTTACTAGAGATTCAAGGTCACCTACTCTCATTAATTCGGCTATTCCTGTTGGAAATCCAAGGTTTCGAAGATGAATATCGTCGGTTGTTCAAGAATGGCCGCAATGTAGAACTACCTATTATGATATTAGAGCCCGCCAGAGTTTTAAAGGAAAACTAGATAAGTTATACGCTTTTATATGAACTAGCCCCTCATTTTAGGAAACCTCTCGCCACTCCTTCATTTTCTTCCCTGTTTTTGTATGTAAGCAGTTTGTAACTTTTTCGCGAAAGAAGGATAAATGTCGACCCCGGAAACTACTTCGACCGTCAGAGAATGTTAGCTTACCTCATCTGGCATAAACTGAAATGTAACATAGAAAGGAAATGGTGATCATAATCAAAGAATCACCGAGACATTTCCCATTTAATTCCTATATAAAATAGATCTCCTCGATTTAGCTCACTAGGGGTCTTCTAGATATGAAGAATTTACAGATAACAGGTTTTCAAAAAACCACTTTACTTGATGGAATCCTAGGTAATGATCTGGAAAGCTAAGGACCAGCAAGGAAGAGTTTCACTTGATGCACTTGTGGGATTACTTGTTGAAACCAGATCGAACAATATGGATCACTATTCGATGTCATAATAATCCAGCTTGATTCGGGCCTTTCGGGGTGTGATTTTCGGTGGGCCAAAGTTTCATCTTAAGGATTTGATTAGTTCTTCTATCGAAGTAACTACTTGGTTTGCAGAAGTAACAATGGTTTGGGAATTGATAAGGAAATTATCATGAAGCGTCGCGGTGGCTGAATCAATATGGCCGCTGACCTCTTCTATCTTCTCATCAAGACTCTCTCGTATAAGATCAATCGTTTTTCTTTTGGATCGGCTATCACTAATGAAATGATCAAGTGTATAAAGTTGATCATCAAAGAATTTAATAAATCGTTCATTTAAGGTATTCATATAATCGTCAATCATTTTTTGTCTATGATTAAAATCCTGACTAGCCCTAGATCGGAATTCAAACACTCTACTCTTGGGTTCATCCCCTAGGTTGTCAACTAGAACTTTAACGTTTTCGCTGATTGCTTTCACGTTCTCATCGAGCTCTTGGTGGTATCTTTCTATGATGTCCCTAATTAAATTCTTTTCATCATTTTCTAATGTCTTTATTTCCTTCTTAAGATCAGTAAGTTTAACATCACTTCTGCGAGAAATTTCATCTCTCTTTTCGTCGATAACCGAACTTTGAGTTTCTGTATATTCTTCGGTCATAGACACTAGGGAACTGATTTCATTTATCAGTTCTTCTTGTTTTAATTGAAGTATATTCTGCAAACCCTGAACAGATTTTTGGAAATTCTTATTCTGACCTGCTTCAATAGAGTTGAAAGATTCCATCATTTCCTTTTTGAACTGATCCAGGGCCAAGCCATTCTTGTTAATTGTATCAGTTGAATATTGTCCAGTTACTTTGTTTAATTCCACCAAATAATTATCAAGATCAGCGACCAGTTTTTCTATTCTTGCATCGATGATAGTTTCAAATCGATCAACATAATCATTAATAGCACCGTAACGTTCTTTCACGGTCTTGGTTAAGCTTGTTAGCGTTTTTTTTCTACTTATATCATATTCTTCTGATACTCTTGTAAATACCTCTGGAAGGTATTCTTCGGTTTGCCTACCGATTTCACCAATTGCCTTGAGATTGCTTGTCAAAAGAACATCGACATTCTCTTTGGTCTCATCCCGAAAAGCTGCTAGACGAGAAATTAGATCATTTACTTTCTCAACGAACGAATCCTGAAATTGTGTGAAAGTCAGCGAGACACTATCAAGTCTTGTGTAAAGTTCCGATCGCATTTGGTGTTCTAATTCTGACAATAATTTGTCTTGGAATTGTTCATTTACAGCAAGGTCCTCTTCATATTGTTTCAAGGTGGAATCCTGAATCGCATTCAACTTTTCCAATTGTTCCGTTCGCCTTGAACTCCAATCCTCCATAGTTTGAATGCGGATTTTCTCAACAGTTTTTCTCAAGTTTGATCTTGATTCATCCAGATGACCTCTAAAGGTAGACTGGAGCTCTATATTATTTGCTTTCTGATTCTCTATAGTATGATTTAACCTATTCGCGGCGCTGTTTAATTCCGCTTTGAGACCTTCTTTGGCTATACCTATTCCTCTGCTTGAATCGGCGTTTGTTTCAGAAAATGTCTCATTCAATTCATGTATTTTAGAGTCCGCAAGAGATCGAATTTTTTGCTGGAATTCAACCAAGGCATCATGAGTTGAAGAGATTAGACTTGATGATACACCTCTTTGCCAAGTGTCCTCTTTATCGACTAAACTCAATATTTCCTTCTTCATTCCTTCTATATGGGAAAACATGTTTTCCTCAAATTGATTTATCCGATCTCTTTGATTAGCTTGGATCTCAACTAGCCCATTGTTGAACTTACTTGGTATTTCTGAATATATCGTTGAAATATCATCTTCATACTCTTTGGATAATACGTTTAGTTCGTTCTTGAGTTCTCCCACTCCTGATGCTATTTCCCCAACAAGATTATCCAATCGTTCGTTTAAAGCGGTTTTATCAGACTCTAGAGACTTCTTTTTATAATCTTCGAGACTATCAGTTAATTGATCAATAACTTCCTTTAACGTTCTAATCTCTGATAATATCTTCGTCTTTGAATGATCTAAAGTTCTGGTAAAGGCTTCAGATGCTTTGTTTCCTTCTTCTTGAAACTTTTGAATCCGTTTTTGAAGTTGTGACCTGTCCGATTCAATTTTCGTTTTATGATCTTGAATTTGACCCAACTTTATTCTTGGTTCCGCTTTCAAATTTATACACCTTTATTTATTTATTAAGCACATATTTTATTCTGGTCTATAGTTTAATGGATGGTAATAGTTTTTTAAAGTATTTTTGATGAACAGACTTTTCATATGTTTGAATAACCTTATTACCTGCCTCTCTAGCAGAATCATAATCATTAGCTTGTCTGAAAAGCTGAATGGAATGATAGAACGATGCGCGTGCAAGCCCAATTTGATTTTTGTCTTTATACTGTTCCGCTTGCTTTAGGTAAACCGAGGCTGATTTTTGCGCAATTTCAAGGAACTCCTTTTTTCGATCAGCAAAACGATAAGCTTCCAATGCCCTGTCAAATAAAATTGTCGCGTACTGAACCTTATCAAGAAAATATAAATTCTGGGCGCACTCTTCTAGAAAATGACCACTTCCATATCCATCTTTTGCAATACGAAATAGATTTCCTATCAACAGAGCTAGTCTGAAGGCCGTATAGTACTTCTTTTGATCAATAGCAATATCATACAACGTTTTAGCCCGGACAGGAATAGAGGAGTCCTCGAGATAAGCTGTTGTTAGAGCAATTTGTTCAAGTCTTTCGAGTACGGTTGGGTTGATAGCAAATTCCTGCCTTATATCGTCCTCAAGGACCTTAAGCAAGAGTTCGATTTCAGTAGTACGATTTACTACTCTGGTTCCCAATCCCAGAAAATGATATAGTGCATAACTGGAAAATTGGTAATAATCGCCTTGACTTATCACTAACGCTTTCTTCAATAGTTTTTCTAGGGTTTTTTTAGAAATCATCGGGATTAGGGATTCCCTATTCACTGCATTTTGAGGAGAGTTCAGCATTATTTGAATAGCTTTGTCTTCATCCTTGGAAATATCAAAGATTTCTTGGATGAAAGCACGAAGGGCGAAGTTTTTAACGAAAGGTTGGGCTAGTTCATTAATCAGAGCCTCTTTTTCATCCAATCCTTCGATCTTGATTTTTTCTTTAACCCAAGCTATTACTTCAGAAATAAAAACCAAATTAAAAGGAGAGCGATCAGATCTTTTTAAAAAAACTTCAATTAGATGTTCACTAGTTCGTGGGGGTCCATATGATAGTTTGGAAAGCAAAAATTTGGAATCATCGAAGTTAAGACTATCTACTGTGATATGTTCTCCCATTCGAAGGAATTCTTTAATACGATACGAATTGTACTTTTGTACGACAACAATGAAGAAGAGCGGAAATTTCCCCCGAAGGGATTTAATTAGATCTTTCAAAACCTCAAAAATGTAATTGTTTGTGTCTAGAATCCGATCAACTGGATCAAAGGCAATTATGATTGGCCTTGCGGGGGGTCGCACCTGCAAATTATTAAGAAAGCCTGAAGTTATATCAGAAGAAGTCTGGTTGGAAACGACAAAGCCTATTTGTATTTCTTTGGCTTTTTTTAAAAATGCCTTCTTTTCAGGTTCTAGATTGGGCGATAGCGCCTTGTATATCTCTCGGAATAAATCTTGGCTCTTTTCGCCCATTCTTATTGTAGGTTGGATATAGGCTATTTTCTTTTGTCCTGCAATCTTACGATAAAGGCCAAGCAGAGTGGATTTACCCATCCCCGGAGAACCAGATATAATTATAAGATTCCGCTCTAGGTCACCAGCGATAAATCGTGTAAGAAGTGTTTCAAAGCGGCTTTGATGTTCTTGCCTACCGACAACCAACGATAAATCCGATGGCTTTAAAAACGAACTGTATTGATTCATGGATGAGTTCCTCAAATATTACGAACTGATCATCCCTCCAGATTTATTGTTTTTATGTGCTTTCACCGCGTTATCGGTACAGGTGAATTTTCCTCCCATCAGCATATGAAATATGAGAACCATTGCCAATGCTCCCAATTGCCTCTTTTTAGATTGAAATCAAACAAGAAAATAGTTCTCACCTCTAGGTTAATAACCTAGGAGAGGTTAAGATTTTTCTCGTAGGAGTCATTCCCAACAAACCTAATTCCGCAATCTTGTTTCTTGATAAATCAAGACTTGAAACAGCCCTACATACAAGCATCGGATTCCCGTTTGTCAGATAGAGGAGTTTGTCAAATAATCTGAAGTATTACCGGAGCTCTCTTAATTCAGTAGGTATGCGAAATCCTGACATAGGGTCATCAAGGCGGAGAATCAACTTACTTCGTGGATTCAAAAAGATTCTAAAGACTTTTATTCTAAATAGAGACCTCTATCCTTATTTTTAAAAGAAATATCGGTAATCTCTGCGCAAATGACTCTCCTAGAGAATCTCTTATTATTTCTCTTCCTTTTTCCTTTTGGAAGGTGATTATATGGAGCCTGAAACCGATCCAGTTACATATATGGTTCAAAACCAAATTGCAACTATTTCACTTAACAGACCCGAAAAACGCAATGCGTTGCGTATGATAGAATTCGATCAATTAATCCACTACATATCTGAAGCAAACATTGATGATTTAGTTCACGTTGTTCGAATTTCATCGGCTGGGGATCGTGCTTTCTCGGCGGGTCTGGATTTAAACATGGTTCAGCAATTGACGCTTGAAACTGTACCCCAATTACTTGAATATGGGTATAATCTTGTTCGAACCATGATTCGATCAAAAAAACCCATTGTAGTTCAGGTACAAGGACCTGCTGTCGCCTGGGGGACCATTATTTGTCTCGCCGCAGACTTCGTAATTGCAGGAGATAGTCCGAAAACGTTTTTTGGTCTCCCAGAAATAGATCTAAACATGTTTCCAGCTACTGGGGCTTTAACTATGGCTTTATTTAACACAGATCTCAGAAAGGCTAGACGAATTCTATTAATTCCGGAAAGAATGACCTTGGAGGATGCTACGGAATTGGGGCTTGTTACTAAGACTTGTTCTTTGGATAAACTTGAGGAAACCACACTCAAATTCTGTCAAGGTTTGGCAGAAAAAAATCAGTCTATTATGATCCCGATAAAGGCATTAATCAATAAATTTTACTTGGATAACTTAGAATATTTCTTTAAAGTAGAAACCGAAGCCTTTTATGTCGCGATGGAGGGAGATAAGGATAAATTGGATGAATTCATCCAAAAACTGTGGAATTCTTCAAAGAATAACTGGATATGAGAACTTCCCCTCTTTCGAAACATAATCCTATTTATTTTTGACGAAGAAAAGCGTAAACTGTATTTTTTTTGAGATCAGGTCTTCCAGGTGATTTAAAATTGAGTTATTACCTAGAATCTAATACTGATGTGCCCACTAAGGTAATGTTGCTCCTGTCTTTTCAAATCCACTTCCTTGAATCAGAATTATACAGATGGTTTAAGAAGGATCTCCGGGGCGGATAATGGCCAAATGACTGCTTTAGACGACGATCCAGTTGAGGTAGTGGCAGTAGGGGCGCATCCTGACGATGTAGAATTGACTCTCGGAGGATTAATGCATAAACTCTCGTCATTGGGCATTAAAGTAGGAATTGTAGATCTAACAAACGCTGAACCCACCCCGTTAAACGATAAATACCGCTCACCAGATGATTATGATCTTGATTATGCAGAGCATCGTTTGAAGGAAGCACAAGAGGCAGCGAAAATTTTGGGTGTGGAAAGAATCACGCTGGATTTACCTAATCGTCGTCTAACTGATAGTTTCGAAAATCGCTGCAAGTTGGCTACCGTTTTCCGCCGTTGGCGCCCCAAGGTTGTAATGACGATTTTTGGCCGCACGCTGATGTTATCCCCTGATCACTATCAGGCCCAATCAATAACGGAGGCTGCGATCTTCTATTCTAGATTAACTAAGTGGGATAAATATTTTGACCACCTACCAGTTCATAGGATCAAAAAATTATTCTTTACTCCCGTTGATTCATTTCAATTTTTCCCAGGCTCGTTTTTAGTTGATATCTCGGAGTATGCGGACGTCAAATGGAATGCAATCCTTGCATATAAGTCCCAATTCCAAAATCAAGGAAATTATGAGTACTTAAATCGCTACAAGGAAGTTAATGAAACTTTGGGATCTATGATTGGAGTGGACTATGCAGAACCGTTATATTCGCCAGATCCTCTAAGAATAGATAATGCTATTGAAAAGGAACTTTTGTGAATATAGATTAACTTGAACACTTATACGAGAGTCTCTTAATTCCAGTTTCGGTCTTAGAGACATAGTACCATCTGATGGTTTCTAATTCAATTTTGATTCTCATTTGAACTATCTGGATAAACAAAGGAGAACGCTTTATCTAGTTCCCTTTTAATATGACTTCCACAAGTACTAAGCCAGCCCTTGACCCGAGGCTCACACTTCCATCTGGTGTAAAGTTTCTGCGCTTTATGTTCTAGGATCCTCCACGGAGTATATGCTTGGGGTTAAGTCATCAAACCTTTCAAGTCTTAACGCATTTGAAGGATTTCTATCCAATAAATAGAAAAAAGGCGGCTGAAGGCTTTAACCTTGATAAAAAGGGGCGAATTGATTCGACTTATAATTTTCGGTCTATTGATACTAAATATCATCAGCGCTGCTGGCATTCATGACAGTATATCTTTAGAAGTCATGGGAAGGAAAACAGCTAAAATTATGGGAGATTCCAAGTACGAAGGGTCTACTGGGTCACATATTCGATTAATACCACGCTTGATGAAATCCTCCTGGAACTCGTCTTCAGCCGATCTCGGAGATCAATTAAATGGAAAATTTCCCAATATGAATATCATGGGAGGTTATTCCCTGCCCAGCTGGGGGGGCTTAGGTTATGAGTATCGGAAAAATTTCACCATTAACGCTGCCAAGGTAAGTGCAGATCTAACGAATTTTCCTGTTTTGATCAATTTAGATGGTGATACGGATCTGTTAAATGTTAAACAAACAAATGGAAATGATATTCTGTTTACGGATGATTCTGGGACAAAACTTGACTTCCAGATTGAATTGTTTGATCAGAATGAACCCAGTTTTGTTGCATGGGTCAAAACAAACTTATCGAGTACTACAAATACGATTATATCAATGTATTATGGTAATTCTACAGCTGCCAACCAAGAAAACCCATCTGGGGTTTGGGACAGCAATTACGTGGGAGTATGGCATATGGATGAAGATCCCTCTGGTGCCCCTCCTCAGATTATAGATAGTACTTCTCCTTCAAGCCACGGAACTACTTCTGGTGCTATGACCTCAAGTGACCAGATGGAGGGCGTAATATGTGGTTCAGTTGATTTGGATGGAACTAATGATTTTGTTGATTTTGGTAATCCCTCAGAGCTACAAATTACGGGGGCCTTTACGCTTGAAGTTAATTTTCTGGCTGATGAAGTCCAAAATGATTATTTGATCAATAAAATGGGGGGTGGTGGTTCCCGTGGATGGGATATAAACCTTGACGATGACTTTCCCAATGCTCCTGATGGATGGATGTTCTTCCAAATTTCATCTGATGGATCGAACATGAGAAGCGTAGGTTACGAACGTATCACTGTTGGTCAGTGGTACCATGTTGTAGGAGTATATAATCCATCAACATATCTCCGTTTTTATGTTAATGGTCAAATGGTTGCCGAAAACACCACAAATATCCCTTCATCAATGTATGATCCAAATTTACCAGTTAGGTTGGGTTTTCGGAGTGATTCTTCCAGTTCCTTGTTTGATGGCTCGTACGACGAAGTTAGAATCTCTACAAGCGCACGATCTGCAGAATGGATTTCCGCAGAATATCAGAATTTCTATAATTCTTCGCATTTCTATTCTATCGGCCACCAGGAAGCCCTTGCTAATCTCTTTTTTAAACATCAGAAAATTATTACGATTAATTCATCTCTTGTCTCTGGAAACAGTGATTTCACCAATTATCCTTTTCTTTTGAATTTATACGATGTTGATCTTAATGATAGCGAGAATGTGTGGCCAAACGCAAGTAACCTGGTTTTCATTAATTTAAAAACAAAAAGAAAGTTATTCTATGAAGTAGAGTTTTTTGACCAATATTATAATTCGACTCATGCCCATTTAGTTGCCTGGATTCAACTAGACACTCTTTCAGCTACCGAAAACACTCAGATTGGCATGTATTACGGTAATCAAGTTGATCCAGGAATGAACAAGGCAGAATATGTGTGGTCTGAATACCTAGGGGTGTGGCATCTGAGCGATTCTGTTCTTAATGGGAGTTTTTCTTCGAGCGTTCATATCGATTCCACACCTAATAATAACGATGGCAATCAGAACGGTAATAATCTCACATTGAGCGGCCAAATAGGTGCTGCGCAGGATTTCGATGGAACTAATGATTTTATCAACGTGGCAGATACAGACAGTCTTGATCTTACAGGAGACACATATTATACGATTTCAGGCTGGTTCTACAGGGATACAACAACCACGTTAGATGTCATCCTAGATAAATTTTATCCAGATTCCCCGGAATATACTGGCTACTCATTGTGGATTGATAATTCTGACGGATCACTCCACTTCATCGTAGCCGATGATGACGATGACGGGGTGCATTACAAATCTACTTCCAATTTTAATCTTTTACCGACAGGGTGGTACTCTTTTTCCATAAATTTCGACACTGGCATTAATTCAAACCCTATCGAATGGAACATGTTCATTAATGGGGCAGATGATAGTGCCGTTTATTCTCTTTATGGCTCAGATGATTTGGCTCCTGAAACTTTTTCCGCTGACAATAATCTGGCAGATCTCACAATAGGGGCTCACGCAAATAATTCTAACTTTTTCGATGGTAAAATCGATGAAATTCGTCTAATATCAAAAACTCTATCTCCCGATTGGATTCAGACGGAATATGTAAATCAAAAGGATCCCAACTCGTTTTACTCCGTCAGCGTAACTGTTGACAATCCAAATTGGTGGAAAAACGATTCTTTTAGCCGTAGAAAAGATTTGTTTGTTAATAGTACATCAATTACTGGTGAGGAAGAGAATTTCATCATCAAACCGAAAGCTACTGGTCTTTATAGCGATTTCTATGCCACAGGAGGGGCATCTGCTCCCAATTACAAAGTTGTGCTTGATAAGGAAAGCGATGGGGATTATAATTACATCTATCAAGATCTAAACCATAACAGCTCCACTTGGCAAAACGGATACGATTTATACTATGATCCAAGCATACAGGATCTTCCAAAGGATATTAACATCACTAGACTCTCTTTATTCAGCGTTGCTAGACGCACTGGACCATTAATAAACGCAAGACTCCGAAATTATATACGAGTTATTGGTTCAACTGGATATACATTAACTACCAGAAACGATTACGCTGTAGGCGGTGGTTATGCTTCATATGGGGATGAATGGTTAATAAATCCACGTACAAATGAACCTTGGCAATGGGAAGACCTCCAAAATATCGAATTTGGCGTTCGGGGATGGATTACAATGGATAGTTCTCAAACTAGCTACGAACTAAGAGTCTCTCAAGTGTATTTAATTGTGAGTTATATCAGAATCAAACCAATGAGGAATTTCCCTATACTCCTTGACATGTACGACTCAGACCTAAAATCAAACGTACAAGCTGATGCCAGCGATATGGTTTTTTACGACGAAACTGGAAGAAAGTTGCATCACGAAATAGTGGATTTTAATCAAAGCTATAGTCCTTCACTCGCGCATCTAACAGCTTGGGTTACTGTACCATGGATTTCTCCAACATTAAATGCCTTAACGATGTATTATGGGAATTCCAGCCTATCCAGTCAAGAATCTAAAAAGGAGACATGGAGTAAGGAGTATCTTGCTGTTTACCATATGGAGGAAACCCCTCCAGGAAATATCCTGGATAGTAACGATAATGCTCTCCATCTTACCCCTTCGGGATCAATGGATTCATCTGATCTTGTAACTGGTCAGGTATCCAATGCGATTGATTTGGACGGATCTAATGATCAATTATACACCACACAGTCAATTAGTCTTCAAGATTTTACTGTTTCCGCATGGTTCAAATACGATTCAGGGACATTATGGCATACAATCGTAAATATCGATCGGGCGGGAACAGATTTCTATCATTTTGGGATTTATAACGATGAACCCCAGTTTGATGATACGGGTCCAACTAGGTGGTTCGCCTACACCATGAGTTCGTCGACTTGGTATCATATAACATATACTTATGACAGTAATTCACAAATGTTGAAGTGTTATCTCAATGGGGTAAAAATAGGAACCACATACTTCATTCCCATCTCCCCGATAACCGACGATTTTCAAGTGGGAGCATGGAATACGTTTAATGAGTTTGATGGAATAATTGACGAGGTTAGAATATTAAATACAACTAAATCCGTTGCCTGGGTTGAAGCAGAATATAATAATCAACAAAATCCAGCGTCCTTCCTTTTAGTTGGTTCCGAACATCAGAGAAAGCCAGGAATCAGTAATTTGGCCTTAACTCCCTCCATTTTATGGAGTAATACTTCATTAACTTTAACCTATGACTTTTACGACCCTGCTGGAGAACCAGAAATCGGAACGGAAATTCGATGGTACAATAATAGCGTTCTTCAGCCAGCGTTCAATGACACGAAAACAGTACCAGCATCAGCGTTGTATCGGGGAGATCAATGGTATGTAACGGTCAGACCAAAAAGTGGAGGCTTGTTCGGTGAAATGGTAAATTCTTCTACTATTACCGTTGTGAACACTCCTCCAAATGTCCAATCAGTCATCCTCAATCCTGTTTTAGCATATACGACCTCGACGATAAGTATTACAAATATCACCGCTGATCATGAAGGTGATATAATAGCAAATTACTTTGTTGAATGGTATAGGAATTCCGTGTATAATTCCTCCTTCGATAATTTTAACATACTTCAACCAGCAAATATAACAAAGGGAGAAACTTGGTATTGCCGAATCAGGGCTTTTGATGGTAGTGATAATTCGAGTTGGGCCACTTCGGGTATGGTAACTATAAAAAACAGCGTGCCACAAGCCATAAATTTGGCCATTACTCCAGATCCGCTCTATACTAATGAAACCCTTGTAGCAAATTGGGCGATAAGCGACCTGGATGCTGATCCCCAGGTCTCTTACAGTATATCATGGTTCAAGTATGGGGTAAATCAAACTTCACTGTTTAATTCCACAAATGTAAAACCAGGGAATACCACTAAAGGGGAGGTTTGGTCTTTTAAAATTCGTATCTTTGATGGAGAGAACTACTCGGTACTGACAGCTCTACCTTCACCCGTGCAAATCCTGAATTCTCCTCCTTCTGTTACGAATATGGATTTGACTTCAAATCTTAACACGACCGTTGAGGATCTTGTGGCCAGTTGGGCCGCTGATGACAGCGATAGTGGGGATCTTCCAACAATGTTATTCAATATAACCTGGTATCGTAACGGGATTAAGAATAGAAGCTCGCTTACCAATCTCTATGCTGACACGATGGCTTACATTTTTACAAAGAAGGCTGATAATTGGACGTACACTTTGCAAGCATATGATGGTACAAACTATTCCAAAATTCTAAGCCTTGGTTACAATGTAACCATCCTAAATACACCCCCAGAGGTTAGTGCCCTAAGCTTAACTTCGGATCCTGTCACGACTCAAAATTTACAGGCCAGCTGGGACTTTTCAGATAATGATAACGACGGATTAATCTTTAACGTTAGCTGGTATCTAAATGGAATCTTGAATTCAACTGATTCCACGGCTCTAAATTACGTTATCCTCGAGTCTGGCAATACCTCTAAGTATCAAAACTGGACTTTTGCCGTCACTGCTTATGACAATGAAGCATATTCGCTTACTTTGAGCTTGGGATACAATATCACGGTTCAAAACTCTGTTCCTCTAATCTCCAGTAATGGTTTCAACGAAACCTCGCCAGTGGCTCCCGACAAGGATTTCAACATTACATACGCATATTTTGATGCTGATGGTGATCTGGAAGATACCAATGCACTCATTGTATATTGGTTTATTAATTATGTACATGACGCCTCTTTCCAGAATAAAACCACCATATACATTACCAACACAACTGCAGGCCAAGTTTGGTATTATACCTTTAGGGTGTTTGATGGCGAGACCTATAGTCAAAATTATTCGTCCCTACTAATGATTATTGGAGCACGATCAAATACCGCTCCAAATGCGTTGTATTTAAATGTGACGCCATCTATTCCTTTAACCAGTGATGTTCTAACAGCAAACTACACTTATTTCGATTCAGACAATGATCCGGAGTTTTTACATGAAATCATATGGTTCCGAAATAATATTTCGATGGATCAATATGACAATATGCAGAACCTGCCTATTAGTGCAACATCGGAGGGAGACGAATGGAATTTCACCATTAGAGTTCACGATGGAATTACATGGGGGCCTATTAGCGTATCACCAACATATATCATCGTTAATTCACCCCCCGTAATAAACGGAGGATCTTTGACCATTACAGCGGCTCCATACGCCAATGATGACATTTATATCAGCTGGTCCGCCAATGATGCAGATATATTGGATGTTCTAACATTTAATGTTACTTGGTACCTTAATGGCGGGAAATTCCTCAGCAAGAATTATACAACCTCCTCAAGTTATTTAGGATTTGGAAATACAACGAAAGGCCAGAATTGGACATTTTCCGTTTTAGCTTTTGACGAAGCGATTTCCTCAACAGCTGTGTCCCTTGGTTTCAATATAACAATTCTCAATTCCCTTCCGATAGCAGAAAACCTAACCTTAACGCAAAATCCAAGTACAACGGATGCCCTGATTCCAAGTTGGGATTTCTCTGATAATGATGGTGATAGCAGAAATGATAGCTCAACACGGATTTCCTGGTTTAAAAATGGGGAAAATCAGACAAATCTATTCAATAAACCTTATCTAGAATGGGGTAATACCAGCAAGGATCAGGTTTGGTGGTTTAAGATCCAAGTATATGACGGGGAAGACTTTTCAATGGTTTTTGAGTCGGTTCACGTCCAGATTCTGAATAGTTTGCCCTATAATGATTCGAAACTTCCTTTACCAGTCGATCCTTCCAAAAAGAATGGAATCCAAGTAGTACTGGGAGACGTTATAGCTTCGTTTACTGACAATGATAGTGATACAATAACAATCAGTGAGATAGTGTGGTATAAGGACGGTATAATACAAGGAAACCTCAACGGAACTCTAACTGTATCAGGAACCAGGGTAATAAAAGGCGAAGTTTGGCATTATGCTATTATCCCCTCAGATGGCGAGGGCGTA